>CAWAJE010000042.1:0-78869 GCA_963782215.1 uncultured Actinomycetota bacterium
CGTCGTGTCAAGCGTTGACATCTGGTCGCCAGATGTAAAGACACGAAGGAGAGGTCGCCATGACCACGACGAACAGCGGCGAGACCATCGCCAACTCCACGGTCCCCCGGGGTCCAGCGAGGGCTGGAAGGACTCCAAGCGCTACCTGTGGCTGATCGGACTCGTGGTCCCCTCGCTGGCCTTCATCGCCTTCGGCCTCTTCAAGCTCACCGAGATGAGCGTGTTCTTGTGGATCGGCCCGATCGTGATCCTGGTCGTGGTCCCGGCGATCGACCTGGTGGCGGGTCTGGACCGGTCGAACCCGCCGGACGACGCGATCGAGCGGCTGGAGCAGGACCGCTACTACCGCTGGATCACCTACCTCTTCCTGCCGATCCAGTACGTCGGCTTCGTCGGTGCCTTCGTCTGGCTGGCCCGGCCGGAGTGGCTCGGGATGGCGCCGCTGGACACGATCGACAAGGTGGGCCTCGCGCTCTCCATCGGCGCGATCGGCGGCATCGGCATCAACACCGCCCACGAGCTCGGCCACAAGAAGGAGGCCAACGAGCGCTGGCTGTCCAAGATCGCGTTGGCGCAGAGCTTCTACGGCCACTTCTACATCGAGCACAACCGCGGCCACCACGTCCGCGTCGCCACCCCCGAGGACCCCGCCAGCAGCCGGTTCGGCGAGAGCCTCTATGAGTTCTGGCCGCGCACGGTCGCGGGGTCGGTGAAGAGCGCCTGGCGGGTGGAGAGGAAGCGCTACGCCCGCAAGGGCCAGCACCCGTTCCGGATCGGCAACGACGTGCTCAACGCCTGGCTGATGTCGGCCGTGCTGTGGGGCGTGATGATCGCGGTGCTCGGCCTCGGCATCCTGCCGTTCCTGGTGATCCAGGCGATCATGGGCTTCTCGCTGCTCGAGGTGGTCAACTACATGGAGCACTACGGGATGCTCCGCCAGAAGGTCGACACCGGGGAGCGGCAGCGCTACGAGCGGGTCGACCCCAGCCACAGCTGGAACTCCAACAACATCGCCACCAACGTGCTGCTCTACCACCTGCAGCGGCACAGCGACCACCACGCCAACCCCACCCGTCGCTACCAGACGCTGCGTGACTTCGAGGAGTCGCCGGTGCTGCCCACGGGGTACGCCGGGATGATCGTGCTCGCGATGTTCCCGCCACTGTGGCGCCGGGTGATGGACCCCCGCGTCCTGGCCCACTTCGAGGGCGACATCACCCGCGCCAACATCTCGCCGCGCAAGCGCGAGAAGGTGCTGGCCAGGTACGGCGCCGGCTCCGCCGCGGCGACGGCTGCGGCCGAGCAGGCGGCGATCGACGAGGCGGCGGCGCGTGCTGCTGCCGACGTCGAGGTGCTCGCCGCTCGTTGCCCCGGGTGCGGCTACACCTACGAGGTCGAGCGCGGCGACGAGCACGAGGGCTTCGCCGCGGGCACCGCCTGGTCCGACGTACCCGACTCGTGGTGCTGCCCCGACTGCGGCGTGCGCGAGAAGGTCGACTTCGTGCCGGTCGACCCGAGCAGCCTGACGGTGGCCTCGTGAGGATCGAGGTCGACCGGGACAAGTGCGAGGGTCTCGGGATGTGTGAGTCGATGGCGCACGAGTACTTCGAGGTCGACGACGACGACGTGATGCAGATCCTCGAGGAGAACCCGCCGGAGTCTGACCGCGACAAGGTGGACTCGGCCGTCCAGTCCTGCCCGGTGCTGGCGCTGCGGCTCGTGGGCTGAGGCGACGGTGGGGCCCGTTGCCGGGGTCCTGTCTAGGCTGGGGCGCATGAACTCGGTCGTCTCCGCGCCACCTGTCACCCACCGTGACCGGTTGTTGGCCGCGGCGACCAGGTTCACCGCCGAGCACGGCTGGGCCTCGCTGACGATGGCCAAGCTGGCCGACCTGGTCGGCGTGAGCCGCCAGACGGTCTACAACGAGGTCGGTGGGAAGCCGCAGCTCGCCGAGGCGATCGTGATGAGCGAGCTGCAGATGTTCCTCGGACTGGTGGACTCCGCCTTCGAGGACAACCCCGACGACCTGGTCGAGGCGATCCGGACCGCGGCGTACCGCGTGCTGGAGCTCGCCGGACGCGACCCGCTTCTGCACGCGATCCTGAGCAACCGCCAGGGCGCCGACAGTGAGCTGCTGCCGCTGCTGACCACCAACTCCGAGGCGCTGCTCGACGTCGCCGGGCAGATGATCCGCGCCCGGGTCGCGACCTACCCGGTGCATCTCGAGGGGCACCGGGTCGAGGTGCTGATCGACATGGTCGTGCGGCTGGTGCTCAGCCACGTGATGCAGCCCAGCGGTGACCCGGCCGAGACCGCCGAGACGGTGTCCTGGATCGCGGCGCGGGTGCTGGCCGAGTAGCGCTCGGGCCCCTGGCTCGGTCTCGGGTTGGCCCGGATCGGGATCGGGTTCGGGAAGACCCCGGCGCGGGCGGGGGGTCGGTCGATACCCTCGACGCAGGGGAGGCCGACCGGGCCGGGGACGTTTCGAGGGATGCGATGGGCGCGCGGATGCGGTGGGCACGAGCTGCTGCCTGCGGCGTACTCCTGCTCAGCGCTGCGTGCGGCAGCCCGGCGGTCACGACTCCCGGAGGGCAGAGCGGGCCGAGCACGGGCTCCGAGACCGGGAAGACGGGTTCTGCCTCGGGCACCCCGGAGGCGTCGGAAGGCAGCAGCGCCAAGCCCGGCGCCGCGACGGCATCGGTCGACAAGGCGGTGGCGGTCGACCCGCCCGGCAAGCTCACCGATCCCCTGCTCTCCTCCGACGTGCTGGTCTACAGCCAGGACACCCTCGATGAGTCGACCGTGGCGAAGATCAAGGCGATCCGGGGGGTCACCAAGGTCGAGCTGATCTCGATGGGCTCCTTCTACGTCGATGACCAGGAGGTCACCTACGCCGCGGTCGACCCGGCGAGCTTCCGCCGGTTCACGGTGCAGGGCACCGCGCAGACCACGGCCGTGTGGGACCGGGTGGCCCAGGGCGAGATCGCCGTACAGCCTGCGCTGGGGCGGCGGCTGGAGGAGGACAAGGGCTACGTCCGCGTCGGCAACGAGGCGTCCTCCCCGCGGATCCACATCGGCGCCTATGCCCAGATCCTGCCGCCGACCGTCGCGCGCCGGATCGACGCGGTGGTGAACTACAAGTGGGCCGCCAAGCTGGGCATGGGTGAGCACAACGCGATGCTGGTGGCGATGGGCTCGCGCTCGCCGCAGGACATCCGCGAGCAGCTCAAGCAGTACGCCGGCAGCAAGGCGAGCGTGCAGATCCTGGGCCCGGACCTCGACATCAACGCCACCCAGACCGCCTACCTGACCGGCGGCAACGTGGCCGCCGCGGTGGGCTCCTTCAGCTACCGGGCCAACCCCGACGGCACCGTCCTGCCAGACGCCTCGTGGGTGCGCGCCAACATCCGCACCGAGGTGATGCCGATCATCGGCTCGGTCACCGGCCACCGGGTGATGCTGCCGCAGCTCCGGGCGGCATTGAGCGAGGTGGTCACCCGCGGGCTGGCTGACAAGATCCACACCTACGACGGCTGCTACGTCCCCCGCTTCATCGCCAAGGACCCCTCCCGCGGCCTGAGCTTCCACACCTTCGGCACCGCGATCGACCTGAACGCCTCGACCAACTACCGCGGCATCCCCGGCGACATCGACCGCACCGTGGTCGCGATCTTCAAGCGCTGGGGCTTCGCCTGGGGCGGCGACTGGAACTACACCGATCCGATGCACTTCGAGCTCTCGAAGCTCGTGGCCGCCCGGTAGAGGGGTCTGAGTGTCTCGGGCGGGTCGGTCTTGCGGTCTGGGGGTCGGGCTGGGCGGTTTGTTGAGGCTGCGCGGTGTGTGAAGAGGCAGTTTCGTGTGTGAGGTCGAGACGCCCCGGCAAATGTGACCTCCTGACCTGGGAGACCGGCACCCCTCCACCCCACTCCAGAGCCCGGAGTCCCGCCACCCGCGAGGTCCGACCCCTAGCGCGAGATCGACACCCGCTCGGCCTGCGGACCCTCGACGTCGACGCCCTCTCGCGCCAGGATCCGGCGTCCCCATGCGCCGCCGAGGAGCACGAGCACGACCAGCGCCGCGAGGGACACCACGAGCATCAGGGGATCGGTCCCGTAGGCACCGACTGCGCAGTAGGCGACGATCCCGGGCACCATGCCGACCATCGTGCCCAGCACGTAGTCGCGACGGCTCACTGCCGACAGGCCGGCTCCGTAGTTGATCGCCATGAACGGCACCAGCGGCACCAGCCGAACCGCGACCACCGCCGCGAGCCCGTGGTTGTCGAGAAGCTGCTCGACCCGGGCCAGGCGCCCCTTGGTGAACCGCGAGACCGCACCCCGGCCCAGGAGCCGACCGATCTCGAAGGAGAGCACGGCCCCGAGGGTGGCTCCGACCAGCACCAGGGCCGACCCGCCCGCGACGCCGAACAGCGCGCCACCGGTGACGGTCAGGACCGCCGCCGGTGTCGGGAAGAGCACCAGGACGGCGTACGCCGTGACGAACACCAGCCACCCGAGGGTGCCGGTGGATCGGACGCGGTCCCGCAGCGCTTCGACGTCGGGTACGACGCCCAGCTGCACGGCCGTGAAGAGCCCGAGGATGAAGGCCACGAGCAGGCCTGTTCGCAGCACCACGGAACGGGTCACAGGCCCTACCTCTCCCTCGGGGCACCGGCGTCGTCCGGCTGCTCCTGGCTCGGAAACCCGCTGAGGGCACCCACAACTTCCCGAAAGGCCGACCAGATCACCGGTCAGGGGCAGAATGCCACCACCTCGAGGGTGAGGTGCCGACCCTGGAACACATGCTCCAGTGCCCCTCGGGCCTCGGCACCACCGACGTACTCCGCGTCCTGACCACGCTCCCGGACGACGAGCGGTGGTTGCAGGCAAGGACTCCCCGCACGGGCAGTCCACCCCACCCCGGCTAGCCTGCGTCCCATGCGCGCAGTCCAGGTGACCCGACTCGATGGCCCGTCCGCGATCACCGTGGAGGAGGTGCCGGAGCCGAGCGCCGACGGACCCTGGGGGCCCCAGGTGCTGGTGGAGGTGCACGCGGTCGGGATCTCGTTCCCGGACCTGCTGCTGAGCAAGGGCGAGTACCAGCTCAAGCCCGAGCTCCCCTTCACCCTCGGCGTCGACTTCGCAGGCGTGGTCCGCTCCGCACCCACCGGCTCGGCGCTCAGCGCCGGTGACCGGGTCGCGGCCGTGCTGGGGCACGGGGGTGCGGCCGAGGTGGTCGGTCTCGGCGGGGACAGCATCTTCCCGCTCCCCGACTCGCTCAGCTTCGAGCAGGGCGCGGCGCTGCCGATGAACTACCTCACCGCGCAGTTCGCCCTCGCCGAGCGCGGCCAGATCAAGCAGGGTGAGACCGTGCTGGTGCACGGTGCGGCCGGTGGCGTCGGCACCGCGACCATCCAGGTGGCCAAGGGGTACGGCGCTCGCACCATCGCCGTGGTCTCCACCGAGGAGAAGGGCCAGGTCGCCCGGCAGGCAGGGGCCGACGAGGTGGTGCTCGTCGAGGGCTTCCGGGAGGCGGTCAAGGAGCTCACGGGGGGCAAGGGTGTCGACCTGGTGATGGACGTCGTCGGCGGTGAGCTGATGACCGACTCGCTGCGTTCGCTCGCCACCCAGGGCCGGCTGCTCGTGGTCGGGTTCGCCGGCGGTGGGATCCCCGCGGTCAAGGTCAACCGGCTGCTGCTCAACAACGTGGACGTGCGCGGCGTCGGCTGGGGCGCCTACGCGATGGGCCGGCCCGGCTACATGCGCGAGCAGTGGGCCGAGCTGCTGCCGATGATGGAGTCCGGTGTGATCGACCCGCCGATCGGTGCGACGTACGCCGTGGAGGACTTCGGCCAGGCGCTCCAGGACATGGCCGACCGCAAGACGCTGGGCAAGTCGGTCGTCACGCTGCGGTGAGTCGCAGCCGCGCCGTCGTCGACTGAGGAGAGGTTGGACGTGATGGGCAGCGTGCTGGTCGTCGGAGGCATCAACCAGGACGTCACCGTCCGGGCCGAACGTCGTCCCGCGGGCGGGGAGACGGTCGTCGGCGAGGGTCCGAGCGTGAGTCCCGGCGGCAAGGGTGCCAACCAGGCCGCCGCGGCCGCCTTCGCCGGTGCTGAGGTCCTGCTCTGCGGAGTCGTCGGCGACGACGGTGCCGGGCAGGAGCAGCTCGCCCAGCTGCGTGAGGCGGGCGTCGAGGTCACCGGAGTGCGTGTGGCGCAGGGCTACGCGACCGGGGCCGCCCTGATCGTGCTCACCCCGGACGGTGAGAACTCGATCGTGGTGGGAGCCGGGGCCAACGCGCTCCTCGGTGCCGAGGACCTCGCTGCGGCGCTGATCCGGCCGGTCGACGTCGTCCTGGTGCAGACCGAGCCCGGGACCGGTGCCGCCGAGGCCGCTGCGCGCGAGGCGGTGCGGCGTTCGCTGCGGCTGGTCGTGAACGCAGCGCCCACGGCAGGGCTCTCGCGCGACCTGCTCAGCGCCTGCGACCCGCTGGTCGTCAACGAGCACGAGGCCCGCGACCTGCTGCGTGAGCACGAGGGGGATGCCGACACCCGGGCCGAGGATCTCGGGCGCGCGCTCCTCGACCTCCTGGGCTCCCGCTCGGTCGTGGTCTCGCTCGGCGAGGCCGGAGCGGTGGTCGCGTACGCCGACGCGACAGCCGGTGCCGTCACGGTCGAGCGCGTGTCTGCTCCGAGCGTCGTACCCGTGGACACCACCGGTGCCGGCGACATGCTGGTCGGCGTGATCGCGGCCCGGCTCAGCCAGGGGGCCACGCTGGTGGCCGCGACCGAGGACGCCTGTGAGCTCGCGGCGACCGCGGTGACCACGGCCGGGGCGCGCGGGTACCTCAGCGCAGGCGACTGACCCCGGACCGACCCGGAAAAGGGCCCCAACCGGGCCGTTTGCCCGCCGCCCAGAAGGGCACGGTGCGTGGGTGACCGAGACCAAGAACGCCGTGCTCTTCGACATCGACGGCACTCTCGTCGACTCGACCTACCACCACGCGCTCGCCTGGCAGCGCGCCTTCGACCGTCACGACGTGACGCTGCCGCTGTGGCGGATCCACCGCACCATCGGCATGGGAGGCGACAAGCTGGTCACCGAGGTCGCCGGCGAGGAGGTCGAGGAGCGGCTGGGCGACGATCTCCGCGACGCCTGGCGCGAGGAGTACGTCGCGATCAAGGCCGAGGTGCTGCCGCTCCCGGGTGCGAGCGAGCTGGTCCGGTCGCTGGCCGACTCCGGTTTCGTGGTGGCACTGGCCTCCTCCGGTGACCCGGAGTTCGCGAACGAGGCGCTCGACGACCTCGGGATCCGCGACGTGGTGACGGTGCTGAAGACCTCCGAGGACGTCGATGGCTCCAAGCCGGAGCCCGACCTGATCGAGGTCACCCTTGAGGCGATCGGCACCCGGCGCGGCGTGATGATCGGGGACACGCCGTACGACGTGACGTCCGCTGCGCGCGCCGGGCTCAAGTGCCTCGGACTGCGCTCAGGTGGCTACAGCGAGGCCGAGCTGACCGAGGCCGGCGCCGCGCTCGTCGTCGACGCCCCCGAGGACCTGATGGACCTGGACTGGGAGCAGTACCTGCCCTGAGCGGGTTCAGCCGGCCGGCGCCATCGCGGGCTTGGTCGCACCGAACGCGGTGATCAGCAGGTCGGTCATCTCGAAGGTCCCCTTGCGCGGCCCGAGCGTGGGTCGGAAGGACGGGTCGCGCACGATCGAGAACTTGCTGCCCTCCATCGCGCGGTGGAAGGTCTCCGCGACGATCCGCGCGCCGACGCCGTTGAGCCGGCCGTTGTTCAGCTCGGCCTCACGCAGGATGTAGAACCACAGCGGCGTCCGGGCCGCGAGCGCGTTCTTCTCCGCGGTGGTGAGGTGGTCGAGCTTGGCGCCGTTCTTGCCGTTGAGGATCTGCGCCTTGGTCAACGGCGTGACCTTGACGCCGACGCTCTGCAGCTTGGTGACCATCTGCTGACCGCTGGCGAGCTTGACCATGTTGGCGCGGGTGAGGTTGCGGAAGGCCAGGTTGCGGGCCATCGTCGGTGTCGAGTCGCCGCCACCGAACGTGCTCGGCGGCAGGTCGGCCAGCGGGTTGGTCAGCCGGGTGTCGATCCGCATCGCGTGGTTGACCCCGCTCGAGGGCGCGACCATCGCCGGCTTCCCGGCGGCGGGGAAGTCATACATCCGACGCCAGTCCGCGATCCAGCTGCTGATCAGCCGGTTGGAGCCACCGAGGTCGCCGCCGAGTGCGGAGAAGGCGAACATGTAGAACAGTCCGCCGTCGGTCCCGGCGAACTTCGAGTTCCAGTTGTAGCTGTCGCGGATCATGCTGTGCCCCAGCCGGAAGGCAGCGACCGAGAACTCGATCGGCATCGTCGGTACGTCGGTCGGGGCGGCGTCCGGCTCGACCAGCTTCCGGCCGTTCTTGAAGACCTGGTCGACCACCGAGGGCTGGACGATCCGAGGCAGGAAGTCGTGGCGCAGCAGCCACTGGTAGTGCAGGGACACCTGCTTGCGCGCGCGGTTGAACTTCTGCGCGGAGGACAGTCCCTTGGGCAGCTTGTCGGCGACCTTGTTGTGGAAGGTGATCATCGCGAGGTGGGTCTGCGCCACGATCAGGTTCTCATCGTTGCGAGGGTCGGGGATCAGCGCGCGCCGCTTGGCCCGGGGGCCGCCCTTGCCTACCCGGGGCAGGTCGTGGCCGGCCTTCGGACCGACACCCTCTGCCGCGATCGTGGTCCCGACCTTGAGGTGGAAGCCGTCGGCCTCGTAGAACTGTGCGGACGCCGGGCTGCCGGGTCCGGCGCCGTACAGCGAGTCGAGGTCGAGGCGTGGTGAGCGACCCTGGAGCAGGTCGGTGGGGGAGACGTCAGCGCCGAGCATGACGTCGGTGCGGTCCATGGTCAGGTCGTGGTCGACGAACTGGCCGAGGTAGGTGTACCCCGCCGGGATGCTGCCCTCGCCTCCGCCGCCGGAGACCATCGCGTTGGCCAGCTTGCGCACGATCTTGGCGTTGAGCCTGCTGCCCTGGGGGCCCACGCGGGAGAAGCGGAACGGTGGCGCCTCGTCGGCGGCCAGCGCCCGGGGGGCTGGGGCCTCCGGGGTCTCCGAGGCCCCCATCGGGTCGCTCGCCTCGCCCGAGCGCCCACCGACCTGGGTGACAAGGACGCCCTCGCCCTCGATGAAGAAGGTCTCCGAACCGTGCTTGAGGTGCGCGTTCTCCTGACCGGTCTCGTCCGTGCTTGGCATGGCTCCCCCTTCAGCCCGAGGACCTCCCGAGCGTCCATGGACCAGATTGACCTCAGACCGGGTCCGGCGACAGAGGGCATTCCGGACTGGTCTGGACCTCTGGGTTCCGGTATGGCCGCACAACTGGGAGGCCGGGGCGGCGACCCGGCTGGTGGTGCGCCCCCCGCAGTGCTCGAATGTCCGACGCAGGCCCTGCTGCACAAGGCCCCCGGCTAGTAGCGTGGCTCTACGCTGCACGCAGCCGACCAGAGGTGGGAGAGGTGAGCCGGTGATCGGAAAGGGCTCGCTCGCGCCACGGGTCCTCGAGGGTGGTCGCGCAGCGGGGAACCCCGACGTACGGGTGGCTGCCGTCCTGGCGGTGCTCAGCGGGGAGAGCCCCGCCGTGGTGGCCGAGCGCTGGGCGCTGGAGCCGACCCTGCTGCATCGTTGGGTGCGCGGCTTCGTCGAGGCCGGCACCGCCCACGTCACCAACCGCCCCGACCCCCAGGCGGCCCAGTCTCGCGACCGGTTCCTGGCCGCCTTCGCGCACGAGCTGCGCTCACCGCTCGCGATCGCTCAGGGGTGGGTCGCGATGCTGGGGGACGAAGATCCGGCCGCGCCGCTGCCGAGGCGGACGCTCGCCCGGCTCGACGATGCGCTGGACGCTCTGACGGCGCGGGTCTACGACATGGAGCTGGTCGGGATGGCCTCGCTGGGCCGGATGCGGCTGGCACCCGAGGTCGTTCCCGCTGGGTCGCTGTGTGCGGGTCTGCCGGGCCTCGACCACGTGGGGGGTTCCGGAGGTGAGGTGGAGGTCGACGTCGACCCCAAGCTGTTCGCGTTCGTGCTGCGTGACCTCTGGCTGGCGGCCATCTCCGCGCTGCCCGAGCCCCGCTCGGTGCGCCTGGAGACGGGCACCGTCGGTGAGTGGGTGGAGTTCCGGATCATCCGCGCAGCCGACCCGATCGACACCCAGGTCCTCCAGGCGCTGTTCGAGCCTTTCGACCGCAACGACGACGACACCGGAGTTACGATCGGCCTCTACCTCGCTCGCGCACTGACCGTGGCGCACGGAGGCACGATCGGGGTGGAGCAGGATGAAGACTCTGCCGCGCTGTGGGTCCGGGTGCCGTTGCACCCGGATCGCGACCCGGCAGAGGACGTCTGATCGACCGGTTGATCGCTGAGAGGGGACACATCATGACGTTCAAGCTCGCCTGCGGCGATGTGATGCCGGGGTGCTCGGCACGGTTCGAGAACACCGACCGCGACCAGCTGATGGCCGAGGTCGGCCGACATGCCGCCGCCGACCACGGGATCACCGAGCTGACCCCCGAGGTCCAGCAGGCCGTCGAGGGAAAGATCGTCGAAGAGGCCTGAGACCGGTGATCACCACTCGGGTGACGATCGACCGGGAGAGCGCAGTCCCGCTGTACCGCCAGCTGCGCCAGGCGCTGGAGCACGAGATCGCGACCGGAGCCCTCGACCCGGAGCTGCCGCTGCCGTCCTCGCGTGAGCTCGCCCGGGAGCTCGGCCTGTCGCGCAACACCGTGAACACGGCGTACGCCGAGCTCGAGGCCGAGGGCTTCGTGGAGGCGGAGGAACGCCGCGGCCTGTTCGTCAACCGGGAGATGCTCGAGGAAGCCGTCCGCTCCCAGCGCCAACCGCGGTCGGCGCCGGTCGACTGGCTGCGGCACGTCAACGCCCGCCCCGACGCCGGGATGCCCGAGATCGCCAAGGTGCGGGACTGGCACCGCTACCCCTACCCCTTCGTGGCCGGTCAGGTGGACACCTCGTCCTTCCCGCGGCTGGCCTGGTCACGTGCGCTGCGCGAGGCGCTCGAACCGCCGCACCTGCACTACAGCCTGCGCGACGGCATCGACGAGGACGATCCCGCGCTGCTCGAGCAGCTGTGCCGGCACGTGCTCCCCGGACGCGGTATCGAGGTGGACCCCTCCCAGGTCCTGGTGACCTCGGGTTCCCAGCAGGGCCTCGACCTGCTGGCGCACGCGCTGCTGGACTCCTCCTCCACGGTCGCGGTCGAGGACCCCGGCTACCCGGATGCGCGCCACATCGTCACCCGGGCCGGGGCCCGGATCCGTTACCTGCCGGTGGACGGTGCCGGGGTGATCCCGCCCCCCGACCTCGCAGGCGTGTCCCTGCTCGCGCTCACCCCGAGCCACCACAGTCCGACGAACGTGACGCTCTCGGCTGCCAGGCGACGCCAGCTTCTCGCGCTGGCCGAGCAGCACGACAGCCTGATCGTGGAGGACGACTACGACAGCGAATTCCGCTACCAGGGCAGCCCCACCGCGGCGCTCAAGGCGATGCCCTCCAATGAGCGCGTGATCTACCTCGGCACGTTCTCCAAGTTCCTCGCCCCCGGCATCCGGCTGGGCTACCTGGTGGCAGCGCCCGAGCTGATCGCCGAGCTGCGCAGCCAGCGGCGCTACCGGGTCAGGCACGCTTCGGGCCACACGCAGCGAGCGATGGCACTGCTGATCGCCTCGGGTCAGTACCACCGCACGGTCCGACGGCGGCGGACCCATCTCTCCCGGAGCTGGGAGATCCTCCGGCAGGCACTCGACGACCACCTGCAGTGGGACCTCGACCCGCCGCCCGGAGGCGTCAGTATCTGGGTGCCCGCGCCTGCAGGGGTCGACGGCGTCCAGCTCGCGGCTGCGGCCCTGGAGCGAGGGGTGGTGATCGAGCGGGGGGACATCTACTTCGCGAACCCCGCCGCCAACCGCCACCACCTCCGCCTGGGCTTCGCGGCGATCGAGCCGGCGCGCATCGAGCCCGGAGTGGCGATCCTGGCGGAGCTGATCGCGCGACAGTAGCGCTGCGGGCGGGCGCCGAGCCCCCGATCTGGTACCTCGAAATTCCCTGAATCTGGCTCTTCAAGGGGTCCTGTGACCTGCCCCACAGTGGTGCGACAAGCAGTCGTCACCGCGGGAGGCAGATCGTGAGCACCAGCTCGGACATCCAGGACACCAGGGCGCTGGCCCAGAAGCACCTGTTCCCGCACTTCACGCGCGGTGATGTCTGGAACGACGCCGACCTTCCCGTGATCGTGCGTGGGGAGGGCTGCCACCTCTACGACGAGCGCGGCCGACGGTGGCTGGACGGGCTCGCCGGGCTCTTCTGCGTCAACATGGGGCACGGGCGTTCCGACGTACCGGCGGCCGCCACCAAGCAGATGGAGCAGCTGGCCTACTGGACCAACTGGTCCGCCGCGCACCCGGCGTCCGTCGAGGCCGCCACGCTGATCGCCGGGCTCGCACCCGGGGACCTGGAGCGGGTCTTCTTCGTGAACTCCGGCTCCGAGGCCGTCGAGTCGGCGATCAAGTTCGCGCGCCAGTACTTCGTCAGCCAGGGCCAGCCCGAGCGCACCAAGATCATCTCCCGTGACATGAGCTACCACGGCACCACGCTGGGGGCCTTGGCCGTCACCGGCATTCCCAAGTTCAAGACCCCCTTCGGGCCACTGATGCCCGGTGTGCGTCACGTCCCGAACACCGTCGGCGAGATGGTCCCCCCCGGCGGCAGCGCCGCGGACCTGCCCAGCCTCCAGACGATGGTGGCCACCATCGAGGAGGAGGGCCCCGAGACCGTCGCGGCGATCTTCGCCGAGCCGGTGCAGAACTCCCGCGGCGCGCTGGTGCCCCCTGAGGGCTACTGGCAGGAGCTGCGTTCGATCTGCGACCGGTACGGCATCCTGCTGGTCTCCGACGAGGTGATCTGCGCGTTCGGTCGCCTCGGCGAGTGGTTCGGCAGCGCGAAGTACGGCGTGACGCCGGACCTGCTGACCTTCGCCAAGGGGTCCACCTCCGGCTACGCCCCGCTCGGCGGGGTGTTGATCCGGGAGGACCTCGCCTCCTCGCTGCTCAGCTCCCCGCAGGCCGGGGCCTTCACCCACGGAGCCACTTGGGGCGGTCACCCGGTCTCCACCGCGGTCGCCGTGGCCAACATCAGCGCCATGCGCGACGAGAACGTGCTCGGCAACGTGCGCACCCTAGAACCCCACTTCCAGAGCGGGCTCGACGCGATCCGGGACGCCCACCCCTCGGTGCGGGAGTGGCGCGGCACCGGCTTCTTCTACGCGATCGAGTTCACCGGCGACCGCCACACCGGCCGCGAGCTCACCGAGCAGCAGCAGGTCGAGCTGGTCCGCGAGGTGATGCCCCGCGCGATGCGCGAGGTCAACCTGATCACCCGCCCGGACGACCGCGGGGCGACCCTGCTGATGCTCTCGCCTCCGCTGGTCGCCGACCGCGACGTGCTCGACGAGCTCCTCCACGGTGTCGACGCGGTGGTCAGCGCCGTCGACGCGCACGTCCGGGCCTGACCCTCTTCCAGTTCCCCCCACACACAGAAAGGGCAGCCCGCATGCGCGTCGGTGTCCCCAAGGAAGTCAAGAACCACGAGTACCGGGTGGCGATCACGCCCGCCGGGGTCCACGAGCTGGTCGGCCGTGGCCACCAGGTGAGCATCGAGAGCGGCGCCGGCGCCGGCTCCTCGATCAGCGACGAGGAGTTCGCCTCGGCCGGAGCCAAGATCGTCGAGGGCGCTGACACCGTCTGGGGTGACGCCGAGCTGGTGCTGAAGGTCAAGGAGCCGATCGAGGAGGAGTACTCCCGTCTGCGCGGGGACCTCACCTTGTTCACCTACCTGCACCTGGCCGCCTCGGCCCCCTGCACGCGGGCGCTGCTCGATGCCGGGACCACCGCGATCGCCTACGAGACCGTGCAGCTGCCCAACGGCGCCCTGCCGCTGCTGTACCCGATGAGCGAGGTCGCCGGGTGCCTGGCACCGCAGGAGGGTGCCGCTGCGTTGAAGCGGGCCAACGGCGGGCGCGGGCTCCTGCTCGGTGGGGTCTCGGGAGTGAAACCGGCCAACGTCGTGGTGCTGGGGGCAGGAGTGTCCGGGTCCAACGCGGTGGCCATGGCTGCGGGGGCATGGGCCGACGTCACCGTGCTGGACACCGACGTGGACAAGCTGCGCGCGATGGACCGGCGCTACAACGGGCGGGTCAAGACGGTCGCCGCCAACTCCTTCGAGATCGAGAAGGCGGTGCTCGAGGCGGACCTCGTGATCGGGGCGGTGTTGATCCCGGGGGCACTGGCGCCGAGACTGGTCAGCAACGAGCTGGTCAGCCGGATGCGACCGGGCAGTGTGCTCGTCGACATCGCGATCGACCAGGGCGGTTGCTTCGAGGACTCGCGTCCAACCACGCACGCCGACCCGACCTACCCGGTGCACGACAGCATCTTCTACTGCGTGGCGAACATGCCGGGCGCGGTGCCGCACACCTCGACCTACGCTCTCACCAACGTGACGCTGCCCTACGCGGCCGCGCTGGCGGACAAGGGGTGGCGCGAGGCCTTGCGCGACGACGCGGTCCTGGCCGGGGGCCTGAACACCGTGGCCGGTGAGGTCACCAACGGCCCGGTGGCCGAGGCCCACGGCCTGTCGTGCCGCACGCTCGCCGAGGCGATCGGCTGATGCGATGACCGATGCCATCCTTTCCACCTCCGTCAGCCCGCTGCTGGCGAGCTGGACCGACAGACTCGCCAGCTCGGGCAGCCGGGTGCGGGTGGCGTTCGCCGACGGGGACGACCCGCGCGTACGCCAGGCAGCGCACGCCCTGCCCGGGCTCGGGGTCGACCCGCTCCTGATCGGTGAGGACGGTGGCACGGCTTCCGCCTCGGGGGTCGAGACCATCCGCGTCGAGGAGCTCGCGGCCGGTGCGCCGGGCACCCGCGTGGCCGAGCTCGGGCGGCAACGGGGATGGACCGAGGCGACGATCGACGTACGCCGGTGCGACCCCGCCTTCTTGGCCGCGGCCTGCGTCGAGACCGGGCTTGCGCAGGCAGGCGTCGCCGGAGCCAACCAGCCCACCGGCGAGGTGCTGCGCGCGGGGTTGCACGTGCTCGGGCTCGCTGCCGCGGCCGGGCTCCTCTCCAGCAGTTTCCTGCTCCAGCGGGAGGCGGGAGTCCCGCTCGGGTTCGGCGACTGTGCCGTGGTGCCCGAACCCACGGCCGAGCAGCTGGCGGACATCGCTGCGGCCACGGCCGACACCTATCGCACCCTCACCGGCGCGACCCCCTACGTCGCGATGCTGTCGTTCAGCACCCACGGCAGTGCCGACCACGAGTCGGTCCGACACGTACGCCGCGCTACCGACCTGGTGCGCGAGCGACGACCCGACCTGCACGTCGACGGGGAGCTGCAGTTCGATGCCGCCCTGGATGCTGCCGTCGGCAGCTCGAAGGCGGCGGGCTCGGACGTGGCCGGCCGCGCCAACGTGCTGATCTTTCCCAACCTCGCTGCGGGCAACATCGGCTACAAGATCGCGCAGCGGCTCGGTGGTGCCCAGGCGTTCGGACCGATCATCCAGGGACTGGCGGCCCCACTGAACGACCTCTCTCGGGGATGCACCGCCAACGACGTGGTCAACGTGGCCGTGATCAGCGCGCTGCAGGCACGCTCACAGGCCCTGGCGCACCAGTCGCAACCCGCCTGAGCCCCCGTCATCCAACCCGATCAGGCGAGGCCCCACCTCGTCCCACCCCTGGGAGCAGCAATGGTCCACCCAGTCCTTGAGAGTGATCCCGTACGCACTCCGTCCCGGCAGGCATCGCGTCCCAGGGCTCGTCGACGCCCACAGGAGATCAACCCCTGGTTGCTGCGAGCGCTGGTGCTCGCCTTCACCCTCGCGGCGTGGTGGGCCATCACCCGGCTGGGTCTGGTGCGCCCGCTCTACCTGCCCTCACCCGGAGCCGTCTGGGACGCCTTCGTGCGAGCCAACAGCGACCACCCGATCGCCACAGGCGTGGACCGGGTGGTGCGCGGTGAACAGGGCTACTACCTGTGGGAGCACCTGGTCGCCAGCCTGCAGCGCATCGGGATCGGGGTGGGCGGCGCGATCCTGGTCGGGATCCCGCTCGGGCTGGTGATGGCCACCGTGAAGTGGGTCGGCATCGTGATCGAGCCCTACCTCAACTTCCTGCGTGCGCTGCCGCCCCTGGGCTACATCGGCCTGCTGATCGTCTGGTTCGGCATCGGCGACACCTCGAAGATCTGGCTGCTCTTCCTGGCAGCGTTCCCGCCGATCACGATGGCGACGATCAGCGGTGTGCGAGGCGTGCGGGAGGACCAGATCAACGCCGTGCTGACCCTGGGGGCCAGCCGCCGCCAGTCACTGACCACCGTGATGCTGCCCGCGACCCTTCCCGAGGTGCTCACCGGGATCCGGGTCGCCACCGGGTTCGCGTGGACCACGGTCGTGGCGGCCGAGCTCAACAACGGCATCCCGGGCATCGGTGGCCTGGCCTACGCCTCCGGCACCGAGCTGGACACGCCACTGACGATCGCCTGCATCGTCGTGATCGGTCTGGCCGCCGTCGCCCTCGACGGCGTGATCAAGGCCCTCGAGAAGCTGCTCGTGCCCTGGCGCGGCAAAGCCTGACCTCCTCCACCCCCCCACCCACACAGAAGGATCGACATGTTGCGAACCACCACCCTGGCCCTCGGTGCTGCCACGCTCGGCCTCACCCTCACCCTGACCGGTTGCGGCGTCGAGTCCGGCCGGTCCGCGACTGCGTCGGTCAACAGCGAGTGCCCCTGGACGCCGGACGGGTCCGTGACGACGACCGCCCGGATCGCCTACCAGAAGATCCCCAACGCCGACCTCGTGGTCAAGGACCTGGGGCTGCTCGAGGCGTGCATGCCCAAGGCGAAGGTGAAGTGGTCCAACTTCGCCTCCGGCGGTGACGTGGTCCAGGCCTACGGGGCCAACAGCGTGGACATCGGGTTGATGGGCTCCTCCCCGGCGACCAAGGCGCTGTCGGCGCCGCTGAACCTGCCGATGTCGGTGATCTGGATCCACGACGTGATCGGCACGGCGGAGTCGCTCGTGGTGCGCGAGAAGTCGGTGAAGAGCCTCGAGGACCTCAAGGGCGGCACCATCGCGGTGCCCTACGGCTCGACCGCGCACTTCTCGCTGCTGCAGGCGCTGCAGGACGCCGGAATGGACTCCGGCAAGGACGTCAAGCTGATCAATCTCGAGCCGGAGAAGATGCCCTCGGCCTGGCAGGGCGGGCAGATCGACGCCGCGTGGGTGTGGGACCCGGTGCTGACCGAGCTGAAGAAGACCGGAGAGGTGGTCCTCAGCAGCGCCGACACCGCCGAGGCGGGCAAGCCCACCTACGACCTCGGCACGGCGTCCGACAAGTTCATGGAGGCGAACCCCGACTTCATGAAGCAGTGGGGCAAGGCTCAGGACTACGCCGTGAAGATGATCCAGGACGACCCGGCCAAGGCCGCGGAGAGCATCGCGGTCGAGCTGGGCGTGGAGCCGAGCACGGCTGAGACCCTCTTCAAGGGTTACGAGTACCTCCCTGCGGCCCAGCAGGCCGACGGCGACCACCTCGGCGGCAAGATGGGCAAGGACCTCCTCGTGACCGCGAAGTTCCTCTTCGGCCAGGGTGGCATCGACGCCGTCGGTCCTGCCACGGCGTACGCCGACGGAGTCGACGTGACCCCGGCAGAGAGCGCAGCACAGTGAGCCACGAGCGGCACGTCGAGATCTCGGGGCTGCGCCACCACTTCGAGGTGCGCAACGACCAGGTGCAGGCGCTCGACACGATCGACATGCGCATCGAGCCCGGTCAGTTCGTGTGTCTCGCCGGCCCCTCGGGGTGCGGCAAGACCACGTTGCTGAGGCTGATAGCGGGCTTCATGCACCCCACCGAGGGCTCGATCTCGGTGGGCGGTGAGCTGGTCGAGAAGCCGTCCGCCGAGCGGGGAGTGGTCTTCCAGCAGCCGATGCTCTACCCCTGGCTCAGCGTGCGGGGCAATGTTGAGCTGGGTCCGAAGTTGCGGGGGGTCCCGGCGGAGAAGCGAGCCAAGGACACAGATCGCTACCTGGAGATGGTCGGGCTCTCCGACTTCGCCCGGCACCGCCCCTACCAGCTCTCCGGTGGCATGCAGCAGCGTTGCCAGATCGCCCGGGTGCTGACCAACGACCCCGACATCGTGCTGATGGACGAGCCGTTCGGTGCCCTCGACGCCCTCACCCGTGAGCGGTTGCAGAACGAGCTGCTCGACATCTGGCGGGCCACCGGGAAGACGATCCTCTTCATCACCCACAGCGTGGACGAAGCCGTCTTCCTCGGCTCCCGGGTGATGGTGATGAGCCCGCGTCCGGGCCGGATCGTGCTCGACGAGCCGGCGATGTTCTCCGCCCCCGGAGAGACGATCGAGGCGGAGGCGATCCGGGCACTGCCGGCCTACACCCAGCTGGTGGACCGGGTGCGGCACGCCATCCACGAGACCGAGCCCGATGCCGAGCGCGCGGGGGCGGTGTCCTAGGCGCGGACCAGCATCGCCACCGACAACGTCAGCAGGACCACCACCACGACCTTGCGGAAGCCGCGCTCGCCGTGGCGGGTGAACAGCCGCTTCCCGGCCAGGACCCCGACCACGGCGAGCGGGGTGAACACCGCCGCGTGGACGAGCACGTTCCAGTCGACCAGCCCTGCCACGGCCATCAGCACCAGACCGGCACCGTCCATGGCCAGGAAGTAGGCGACCAGCGTGGCGCGGCCCCCGGCGACCGCCCGCGTGGGGGAGAAGTAGAAGAGCACGGCCGGAGGTCCGCCGATGCCGGTGCTGCCGTTGACGACCCCGCTCAGGGCACCGGCGACGAGCTCGGAGCGGCGGCCGCCCCCGACGGCGAGGTCGACCCCGCGCGCCGTCGCCACGGTGGCGAGCAGGATCACCACCGCCACCACGATTCGCATCGGTCGCTCCGGCACCACGGTCAGCAGGAGCACCCCGGCCGGCATCGTGAGCAGCGTGCTCGACAGCATCCAGGACATCGAGTGCCACTCGACGTGCCGCGCCGCGCCCGGGAGCAGCATCAGGCTGGCGACCACCTCGAGAGCCAGCACCGTCGGGACCACCTCGGCCGGTGCGTAGATCAGCGACAGGCTGGCCACCCAGAACATCGAGGCGCCGAAACCGGCGTACCCACGCAGCAGCCCGCCGGCGAGCACCGCCAGGGAGGCCAGGCCCAGCATCATCGGCGGGCCAGGACACCGACGAGCGCCCCGACGATCTCGCGCAGCTGGGTGCGCTCGTCGTGGTCGACGTCGATGACGTGCCGACGGGGGTAGAAGGCGCTGAGGTCGAGTCCGACGCCGAGACCGAGGGTGTGCACGGCGCCGTCGTGCTCGAGGCGGTCCACGACCGCGGACAGGTGCTGGTCGAGGTAGTCGGGTCCGTGCACGATCGCGGTGGCACTGTCCATCGGGCTCCCGTCGGAGACGACCAGCAGCACCCGGTGCTCCAGGTCCGGCAGCTCGGACAGCCGGGCGGCAGCCCATTCGACGGCTTCCCCGTCCAGCGCCTCGCGGTAGTAGTCGCTGCGCAGCAACCCGGCGAGCGAGCGCCGGGAGTGGCGCCAGGTCTGGTCCGGGGTCTTCAGGACGAGGTGCAGGCGCTCGTTGAGGCGCCCGGGCCGAGCCGGCCGCCCGTGGCTGCGCCAGTCCTGCATCGCCCTGCCGCCGTTCCAGGCCGCGGTGGTGTAGCCGAGCACCTCACTGTCGATGCCGGCCAGGTCGAGCGTGCGCACCAAGAGGTCGATCAGGGTGGCCAGTCGCTCCTGGTGACGGCGCATCGACCCCGAGCAGTCCAGGAGGACGGTGACCTGTGCAGCGACCCGGTCCTCCTGGTCGGGGAGCCGGAAGACGCGGGCGTCGCCTGTGCTCGTGACCAGCCGGGAGAGTCGACCGCTGTCGATCAGGCCCTCGTCCTGACCGAAGAGCCACCCGTTCGGGGCGGGGCTCGCGCAGGCGGCCCGCAAGGCGCGGGCGAGCGGCCGCACGTTGACCTGCGCAAGTCCCACGAGCTCGTCGAGTCGCTCCCGGAGTCGCACCAGCTGTGCGGGCCGGCACAGCTGCGTCATGGTGCGTTCCAGGTCGTAGCGGCGGGTGTAGACCGAGTAAGCCTCGCTCTGCTCCCTCCGAGGGAGCCAGCCACCTCGGCCGTCGGCGTCCTCGGGACGATCCAGCCGGGTCTGCTCGCCCAGCAGCAGGGCGAACTGACGGCGCAGCGCGCGAGACGTGGAGCTGGCGGTGCTCGCGGAGTCCCGCCCGACCTCGTCCGCGAGCAGACCGGCTACCGCCGTGGCGATCCGGAGCGCCGGTTCGGCGTACGCCGCCTGCCGGGAGCGCAGCCTGCGCAGCTGGGCGAGATCGGCACCGATCACCGGGGCCAGGCCGAACCTGGTCGCTTCCAGACGGTCCTCGGTGGCTGCCACGACGGGTTGGTTGGTGACCTTCGACCTGGCGACCTGGGCCACGGTGTAGAGCAGCAGCCCCTCCATCGTCTCCAGCAGGCCAGAGGTCTGGAACTCCGCGGACCAGGTCTCGTGACGGTGTCGCAGGTTGGCGGTCATCCCCCGATGGGCCGGGCCCGCAAGCGCCTCGGTGCGGAACTGCTCGAGCAGCTCGAAGACCAGCGCCGCGACGTCGCTGTCGGGATCCAGCGCGTTGCGCAGCGAGGCGTGCAGCACCGGGTCGGAGTGCACCAGTCGCAGGGCAAGCCCGTCAGCGGCACCGCGCGCGGACGAGTAGTCGCTGTCGGCGTCGGTGCGCAGGTGGGGCGCGGCTGCCTGGACGGCGCCGGACTCGTCGTGGAGCACGCCACCCTTGAAGCGAAGCCCCGGCCGGTCGGTGAAGGCGCGCAAGGTCGCGGCACAGAGGTGCTCGACACGCTCGAGGTGGCGCCGGCGCTGAGCGGTGGTGCTCACGACACCAGTGCCTGGGGGGCGAAGGCCTCCTCGAGGTCGCGGTCGAAGCACCGCTGGAAGTACTCCGCGACGACCGGACGCTCCGCCTCGTCGCACTTGTTCAGGAACGTCAGCCGGAAGGCCAGCGCGGGGTCGGAGAAGATCTCGAGGTTCTCCGCCCAGGTGATCACGGTGCGGGGGGACATCAGCACCGAGACGTCACCGGCGTGGAAGCCTGTGCGGGTGAGCGCGGCGACGGCGACCATCGCTCGCACCAGCTCACGCCCCTCGGCGTGGTCGAGCGCAGGCACCCGCGCCACCACGATCTCGGTCTCCTCCTCCGCCGGGAGGTAGTCGAGCGAGGCAACGATGTTCCAGCGGTCGAGCTGGGCGTGGTTGAGGCGTTGGGACCCGTGGTAGAGCCCGTTGAGGTTGCCCAGCCCGACGGTGTTGGCGGTGGCGAGGAAGCGGAAGGAGGGGTGCGGGCGCAGCACCCGGCTCTGGTCCATCAGGGTCAGTCGGCCATGGTGCTCCAGCACCCTTTGGAGCACGAACATCACGTCCGGTCGGCCGGCGTCGTACTCGTCGAGCACCAGGGCCACTGGGCGTTGCAGCGCCCACGGCAGGATCCCCTCCTGAAAACGGGTCACCTGCTGCCCGTCCTCCAGCACCACGGCGTCGCGTCCCACGAGATCGAGCCTGGTCAGGTGTCCGTCCAGGTTGACCCGCAGGCACGGCCAGTTCAGGCGGGCCGCGACCTGTTCGATGTGGGTGGACTTGCCGGTGCCGTGCAGGCCCTGGAGGAGAACCCGCCGGTTGTGGGCGAAGCCGGCGAGCACGGCGAGCGTGACGTCGGCGTTGAAGCGGTAGGCCGGGTCGATCTCCGGGACGTGCGGGCCGGAGCTGGTGAAGGCAGGTACACGCAGCGGACTGTCGATGCCGAAGCAGGTACGCACGTCGACCGTGGTGTCGGGCAGGCCAGACCCTTGGGTGAGCTCGTCGTCGATCATCACTCGGGAGAGCCTTCGGAGTCGATGTCGGCGATCGCGCGGGCCGCACGTTGCAGGGGTGGCAACAGGTCGAGCACCCGGTCCGGGCTCACCCTGAGCACGGGAGCCTGTACGGCGACGCACAGGTTGGAGCGACCCGACGGGTTCGGGACGAGCACCGCGAGGCAGACGAGGCCGGGAAGGAACTCCTCGTTGTCGAGGGCGTGCCCCTCGCGGTGCACCTCCTCGAGCTGAGCCTCGAGCACCTCGAGGTCGACGATGGTGCGCGGGGTGTAGGGCTGCAGCGGGGTGTGCGCCAGCAGCTTGCGGCGCTGCGAGGCCGGTAGCTGGGAGAGGATCATCTTCCCGCTGGCCGAGGCGTGCACCGGCACCCGCGAGCCGGCATGCAGGTGGAACCGCAGGGGCTCGGTGGTCTCGACCCGGTCCAGGTAGACGATCTCGTTGCCGGACAGGGCGGTGACGTTGCAGCTCTCGCCGAGCTCCTCCGCCAGGTTGCGCAGGACCGCGTGCCGAGCGCCGTGCTGGGTGGCGTTCAGGAGCAGGTTCTCCGCCAGGCGGCGCAACCGGGCCCCGGTGCCGTAGTGGCGGCCATCGGCCTGCCGGATCAGCAGGCCGGCACCCTCGAGCTGCTGCAGCATCCGGTGCAGGGTCGGCTTGGGCAGCCCGGTCTCCTCGGTGAGGCCCTGCAGTGAGACGAAGGCGTCCTTGGCCGCGATCACCTCCAGAAGCGCGAACAGCCGGAGCGTTGGAGTCTCTCCCGAGATCGACTCGATGGTCGACTCCCCGGACTCCGTGACCAGGTCGACGCTGCTTCCCGGGCCGTTCTCAGCACTCCGGCGCGGGGCTTCGGTCAGCTGCACGTTCATGCGTCTCCTCGACTGCGACAACGGTCTGCCTGCAGGCATGTCTCGAAAAAAGTAATCAGACGTTCTATTTTCCGGAATCTATCATTGACCCCTCGTGATGTCAGGACCTAGGCTGCGGGAGATCTTGAATTCACGAACGTCGCGTTCCGGTTTCCGGAACCAGGTCAGGAAGGGGAGTGTCATGACCGACACCCAGCAGGAGCGCTCCGCGGTCAAGGGCGTGCAGAAGATGACGCCGTCCGAGGCGTTCGTCGAGACGCTCGTCGCCAACGGCGTCAAGGACATCTTCGGCATCATGGGCTCGGCGTTCATGGACGCCATGGACATCTTCGCCCCCGCCGGCATCCGGCTGGTGCCCGTGGTCCACGAGCAGGGCGCCGGGCACATGGCCGACGGCTACGCCCGGGTCAGTGGTGAGCACGGAGTCGTGATCGGGCAGAACGGCCCCGGCATCAGCAACTGCGTGACGGCCATCGCGGCGGCCTTCTGGGCGCACAGCCCGGTCGTCATCGTCACCCCCGAGTCCGGGACGATGGGGATGGGTCTGGGTGGCTTCCAGGAGGCCAACCAGCTGCCGATGTTCCAGGAATTCACCAAGTACCAGGCGCACATCAACAACCCCAAGCGGATGGCCGAGCTCGCCGGCCGCGCCTTCGACCGGGCCATGTCGGAGATCGGGCCGACGCAGATCAACATCCCTCGCGACTACTTCTACGGCGAGATCGAGGTCGAGATCCCGACTCCCAGTCGCCTCGACCGGGGAGCCGGTGGGGCTCGCAGCCTGGACGAGGCCGCCGAGCTGCTGGCCTCCGCGGAGTTCCCCGTGATCATCTCCGGCGGCGGCGTGGTGATGGCTGACGGCGTACGCGAGTGCATCGAGCTGGCCGAGCGCCTCGGCGCGCCGGTGGTCAACTCCTACCTGCACAACGACTCCTTCCCGGCTTCGCACCCGCAGTGGTGCGGACCCCTGGGGTACCAGGGCTCGAAGGCCGCGATGAAGCTGATCTCCCAGGCCGACGTCGTGGTCGCTCTCGGCTCGCGGCTCGGGCCCTTCGGAACCCTCCCCCAGCACGGGATGGACTACTGGCCCAAGGACGCCAAGATCATCCAGATCGACGCGGACCACAAGATGCTCGGGCTGGTCAAGAGGATCACGGTCGGCATCTGTGGCGACGCCCGGGACGCCGCCGCCGCGCTCACCGAGCGGCTCACCGGTCGCGAGCTCGCCTGCGACGCCACCCGCGAGGAGCGGGCCGAGCGGACGAAGGCCGAGAAGGACGCCTGGGAGAGCGAGCTCGACGAGTGGACCCACGAGCGAGACGACTACAGCCTCGACGTGATCGCCGAGGCCGAGCAGGAGGAGGGCAACTGGCTGCACCCCCGCCAGGTGCTGCGCGAGCTGGAGAAGGCGATGCCTGCGCGGGTGATGGTCTCCACCGACATCGGCAACATCAACTCGGTCGCGAACTCCTACCTGCGCTTCGAGGAGCCGCGCTCCTTCCTCGCACCCATGTCGTTCGGCAACTGCGGCTACGCGCTGCCCACGATCATCGGCGCCAAGGCTGCCGCTCCCGACCGGCCGGCCGTCGCGTACGCCGGCGACGGCGCGTGGGGAATGAGCATGGGTGAGGTGATGACCGCCGTACGCCATGACATCCCGGTGACCGCGGTGGTCTTCCACAACCGGCAGTGGGGTGCGGAGAAGAAGAACCAGGTGGACTTCTACAACCGCCGCTTCGTGGCCGGTGAGCTGGAGAGCGAGAGCTTCGCCGGGATCGCGCAGGCCATGGGCGCCGAGGGCATCGTGGTGGAGAAGCTCGAGGAGGTCGGCCCCGCTCTCGAGCGGGCGATCGAGATGCAGATGAACGAAGGCAAGACCTGCGTCATCGAGATCATGTGCACCCGCGAGCTCGGCGACCCCTTCCGTCGTGACGCGCTCTCCAAGCCGGTGCGGCTCCTGGAGAAGTACCAGGACTACGTCTGACGCACCGTCACCGTGGGGCCCCGCTCAGCCGGGGCTCCACGGTGACCAGGGCGGAGGAGATCGACCTCAGCGCGACATCGTGCGATTGACCGGCACGGCGTGCCCGACCTCGCGTGCGGCTTGGATCGCCCGCTGGGCGAGCTCGCGCTCCCGGTCGCGGCTCATCCGCACGGTGGGCACCTGGATCACCACCGCTGCGTGGGCGCGCCCGGCAGCGTCCACCACGGGAGCTCCCACGCAGCGCACACCCGCAACGTTCTCCTCGCCGTCGATGCTGTAGCCGCGACGATGCACCTGGGCGAGCTGCTGGCGCACGGCGTCCGCGCTCTCCAGCGTGTGCGGGGTCAGCTTGGGCAGGGACGTCGGCAGGCTCTGGAGATACTGCTCCGCATCGGGGGAGAAGGCGAGGATCGCCTTGCCGGAGGCGGTTGTGTAGAGCGGGAACCGGGCACCGGTGCGCTGCTCGAAGCGCAGGGGCAGGGTGCTCTGCACGCGCAGCATCACCACCGACTCCGCGCCTTCGCGCACCGAGAGGTTCACCGACTCCTGCGTCTCCAGGTTCACCTGCTCCAGGACGGGCAGCGCCCGGTCGAGCCCGAAGGCGCGCTGTGCGGCCTGTCCGAGCAGCACCGCGCCCTGGCCGAGGTAGTAGGACTCGGTGACCGGGTTGCGAGCAAGCAGCCCGGTCGCAGCCAGGGCCTTGACGATGCGCAGGACCGTGCCGGGGGAGAGGTCGAGCTCCTTGGCCACCGTCGTGGAGGCCACTTCTCCGTCGTGGTCGGCGAAGTACTTCAGCACGGCGACGGCGCGCTGGATGGACTGCGTGCCGTGCGGCGCTTCGGCCCCGGCAAGCGCTGTCGAGGGTGATGCGGAAGCGACGGCCGGGCGCGAGGGGGTCACGGCGCGGATCCTACGCGCGTGCCACATGTGGCGGCATCCGGCAACACGTGGAACGTCACGAGGTCTGCTGCGGGTGGGCGGCACGCACCATGACTCGATGAAGAATCAACGTCCGTGATGCTCTTCACAATGTGGTGGTGCCGACCATATGGTGGCGAGATCGAGCCAGGATCCGAGGAGAGGCGAGCGCATGAGCCAGATCAGGAACGAGTCAGTCTTCACCTGGGCCGCGCCGCCCCTGAAGTTCGGCGACGGGGCCTTGGACGAGGTGGCCGACGAGGTCGCCCGGCTCGGCGGGGAGTCCTGCCTGGTGATCACCGACCCAGGAGTGCGTGAGACCGGGATCCCCGACCGGGTTGCGGCCCAGCTCCAGGCGGCCGGGATCAAGGCGGAGATCTTCGACGGGGTCGGGGTGGAGCCGACCGACGAGAGCATCGAGCTGGCCGTGGCCCACGCCCGCCAGCAGGACTGGGACTGCTACGTCGCGATCGGCGGCGGTTCAGCGATCGACACCGCCAAGGCGGTGAACCTGCTGACCACCCACCCCGGTGAGCTGCTCGACTACGTGACACCGCCGATCGGCGCGGGCAAGGCACCGTGGCTGCCGCTCAAGCCGCTGGTGGCGATCCCCACCACCGCGGGCACCGGCTCGGAGTCCACCACGATCTGCGTCGTGGACATGCTGCAGCTGCACCTGAAGGCCGGCATCAGCCACCCGTCCCTGCGGCCGGTGCTGGCGATCGTGGACCCCACGACCACGCTGACCCTGCCCCCCGAGGTCACCGCGGCGAGCGGGATGGACGTCCTCTCCCACGCGCTGGAGAGCTTCACCAGCGTTGCCTATGACGCCAAGCCGGCACCGGAGGACCCCCGCAAGCGGCCCGCCTTCTGCGGCTCGAACCCGATCAGCGACGTCTGGTGCGAGATGGCGCTGCGGCTGGTGGGTGCCAACCTGCGGCGCGCGGTGATGAACGGTCGCGACCGTCAGGCGCGGCACCAGATGGCGCTGGCCTCGACGTACGCCGGCACCGGGTTCGGCAACGCCGGCACCCACCTCCCGCACGCCAACGCCTACCCGATCGCGGGCGCGGTGAAGGACTACCAGGCCGTGGGCTACCCGAAGATGCCGATGGTCCCGCACGGCCAGGCCGTGTCCGTGACCGCGCCCCAGGTCTTCCGCTGGACCTATCCCGGTGATCCGGAACGGCATCTGCGCGCCGCCGAGCTGCTGTCGGGCCAGACGTTCACGAAGGTCGACGGCGCCGATGCGCTGGCTCACGTCATCAAGGAGCTGATGAAGGACATCGGGATCCCCTCGAGCCTGCACGACTTCGGTTACGACCCCGACGACATCGACACCCTGGTCGCAGGCACGATGAAGCAGACCCGTCAGCTCGCGGTGGTGCCGCGGCCGGTGACGGCCGAGGCACTGGCCGGCATCTACCGGGAGTCGTTCTGATGGCCACGGACCGGGTCAGCGCCGCTACCGCTGAGGACCCCACCTCCCAGGTCACGCGCAAGGAGATCCGGACGGTGATGATCTCCTGCATCGTCGGGACAACCGTGGAGTGGTACGACTTCTTCCTCTATGGAGTCGCCGCCGGCATCGTGTTCAACCAGCTCTTCTTCCCCAGCCAGGACCCGGTCGTGGGCACCCTGCTGGCCTTCGCCACCTTCGCGGTCGGTTTCGTCGCCCGCCCGGTCGGCGGGTTGATCTTCGGTCACATCGGTGACCGGATCGGGCGCAAGCGCACCTTGATCATGACGATGCTGATCATGGGCGTCGCGACCTTCGCCATCGGGCTGATCCCCAGCTACGCCTCCATCGGCGTCGCAGCGCCGATCATCCTGATCGTGCTCCGGGTCCTCCAGGGTGTGGCGATCGGCGGCGAGTGGGGAGGTGCGGTGCTGATGGCCGTGGAGTACGCCCCGCCCAACCGCAGGGGTCTGTTCGGCAGCCTGCCCCAGATGGGGCTCGCGCTGGGCCTGATCCTCGGCACCGGTGTCTTCGCCCTCCTTGAGACCGCGCTCAGCGACGACGACTTCCTCGTCTGGGGCTGGCGGATCGCCTTCCTGTTCAGCGCCGTGCTCGTCTTCGTCGGTCTCTACATCCGGCTCAAGGTCCTGGAGACCCCGGCCTTCCGCAAGCTCGAGGAGCGCGAGGAGAAGGCGGCCGTCCCTGCCGTGGAGCTCTTCCGTGGTCGGATGAACCGCCGGCACATCTGGCTGGGCATGGGTGCGCGGTGGGTCGAGGGCGTCATCTTCAACGCGTTCGCGGTCTTCGCCATCGCCTACGGCGTGGACACCGTGGGCGTCACGCGGCAGACGATGCTCTATCGCGGTGATGCTCGCGGCAGTGGTGTTGCTGTTCATGATCCCGGTCTTCGGCCGCCTCTCCGACCAGTTCGACCGTCGACGGGTCTATGCGTTCGGGGCGGTGGTGAGCGCACTGTTCACCATCCCTGCGTTCGCGCTGCTGGGCACGGGTGAGGCCGGGTGGATCACCCTCGCCATCGTGGTCGCGCTCGGCGTGCTCTACCCGATCATGTACGGGCCTGAGGCTGCGTTCTTCGCCGAGCTGTTCCCGGCCAACGTGCGCTACACCGGCATCTCGTTCGTCTACCAGTTCTCCGGCGTCTTCGCCTCCGGACTGACGCCGCTGATCCTGGTCTACCTCCTGGACGTCGGTCCTGGGCGCACGCTGGTGATCGCCTACTTCTTGGTGGTCGGTGCGATCACGGCGGTGTGCACCCTCGCCGTACGCCGCTCGGACCTCGACGCGATCCAGGAGGCCGAGGTCCGCTGACGGCGGGGGTCAGTAGGTGCGCAGGGTCACCCCGATGCAGGTCGTGGCCGAGCGGCAGCACTGCAACACCTGTCGCGCACGTGCCTACCGCCCACGTCCGGCCGACCAGGGGCGTCGCTGGAGCGGGGTTGCACACTGGAGACCATGATCAGCATCGACCTCGCGCTGCGCCTCAAGGAGGCCGGTGTGGTGTGGACTCCTGCCTCGGGAGACCGGTTCATGGTGCTGGACCGCGACCTGGACGACCACGTCTTCGCCGTCAGCGACATGGTGGTGGAGGTGATGGACCTGCCCACGGGCCGGATCCTCGCGTTCAACGGCACCACCGAGTGGGCGCTGGACGACGTCGAGGAGGGCGAGGTGGTGTGGCTGCCGGCGGAGGAGCAGCTGCGCACGATGCTGGGAAGGACCTTCGTGTCGCTGGAGAGCATCCCGGGAGGCTTCGCCGTACGCATCGAGCGAGACGGCACCGAGGAGCGCCACGTCGACCTCGACGCCGAGAGCGCCTACGCCCGCGCTGTGCTGGCCGGCTCCGGAAGCTGAGCCCGACCTCCCGAGTCAGGCTGCGACCGGGACGACGACTTCGTTGCGTCGCAGGAACCACGGTGTCCAGGGAGGATTGAAGCGCGCGTACCTCGGGGCACCGACCACCTCGAGGCCGGCCGCCCCGACATCGGCCAGCAGCTGCGCGGTCCGCGCCTCGTAGGCGCCCCGCGACCACCGACCGGAGAACCGCACCGCGGCCGCTGTCTCCGCAGGCACCCGGCGGGTGCGCACGGCGGTGTCCGTCGGGACCGGCAGGTCGCCGGCGTGCAGATCGGCCGGCAGCACGAAGCCGATGACGAAACCCTTGCCGCCAGGGGCGCCCTGCTGCACGACAGGGGCGGTCATGGCCAGCTTGCGCGAGGACCGGTTGCGACCTCCGATGTAGCCGAAGAGCCGCGGGAAGGCCAGGCTTCCGGCCGCGTCGAAGGGCCCGCCCACCTCGGTCTCGGCCACCAGGTGGTCGGGGTAACGCCGCAGCTCGAACCCGTGGTGCTGCGCCAGCACCTCGTAGGGCTGTTGCTCGGTCATCGCGACTGCCCGGTCATCGGCCCGGACAGTCGGGCACGGTGCTCGCTGGTGCGCAGCAGGACGCCGCCGACGTGTGGCATACCGCCACAGTACGACGGGGTGCCGCGCGCAAACCGGCTGCGACAAGGTCTGCATGCCATGGCGAGGACTGGGCATAACCGACGAGAGATTGTCTTCGTACCCCAGGAGAGGATCGATGGATTCTTTGTACGTCGGCTACGCCGTGCTCGGGATCGCCGGGCTGGTGCTCGCTCTGCTGAGCCGCCGGATCACCGAGCTGCCCCTCAGCCCGCCGCTGGTGACGCTGGTTCTCGGTGTCCTGATCGGGCCGCAGGTGCTGGGTCTGGTGGAGATCCCGTCCGGGAGCCGCGACACCGTGCTGCTCGAGCTCGCGCGGATCCTGCTGGCGGTCTCGGTGATGGCCGCTGCGCTCCGGTTCCCGGCTACCGAGCTGCGACCCCTGACCCGGGCGGTCGCTCTGCTGCTGGTGGTGGTGATGCCGGTGATGGCGTTGGTTGCCGGCGCCGCGGCGCTGCTGCTGGGCCTACCCCTCGCCCTGGCGGCCGTTGTCGGTGCTTGCGTGGCGCCGACCGACCCGGTGCTCGCCGGGTCGGTCGTCTCCGGCGACGCCGCCGTACGTGACCTGCCCGCGCGGCTGCGTCAGATGCTGACCGTGGAGAGCGGCGCCAACGACGGACTCGCGCTCCCGCTGGTGGCGGTTGCCTCCGCCTGGGCCGTCGAGTCCGCCTCGGTGGGCGAGGAGGCGGGAAGGATGGTGTGGTCGATCCTGGCTGCGGTCGTCGTCGGCGTGCTCATCGGGTTGCTGTCCGGTCGCGCAGTCGACTGGGCGACCAGGGACGACAGCCTGGGCCACGGGCCCGAGCTCGTGCTCACCCTCGTGCTTGCCGTCGCGGTGCTCGGGGTCGCGCGGGTCGTGGGCAGCGACGGGGTGCTGGCGGTGTTCGTCGCGGGCCTCGCCTACAACCGGATGGTCGCCAAGGGCCACCGTGGCCCGCAGGAGAGCGTGGACGAGGCCGTCAACAACTTTGCCGTGCTCCCGCTGTTCCTCGTTCTCGGACTGGTGCTGCCATGGTCCGACTGGGTCGAGCTGGGTCCGGGTGCTGTCGTCTTCGTCGCAGTCGTGCTGCTGCTCCGTCGAGTGCCCGCTGTCTTGGCCGGACATCGGTTGTTGGGCCTCGACCGACGCCAAGGTGCCTTCGCCGGATGGTTCGGGCCGATCGGGGTGAGCGCGGTGTTCTACCTCGCCCTCGCAGGCCACGAAGGGGTCACCGACCCCCGGATGTTCGCTGCCGGGAGCCTGGCGGTCGTCGCCAGCATCGTCGCCTTCGGGCTGACCTCCGCGCCGGGGCGGCACTTCTACGCGCGGAACCGCGAGGACCAGGATGCCGACAAGCAGCGGGTCTCCGCCTAGCCCTGGGCTTTCTCTGGCCCTGATCCTGGGCAGAATGGGGACATGCGCATAGCGGTTGCCGGAGCCACCGGCGTGGTGGGTCACCACGTCGCCGAAGACCTGGCCGATCGTGGTCATGAGGCCGTGCTGCTCTCCCGCAGCCTCGGCGTCGACGTGACCTCCCCCGTGGGCCTGGCCGAGCGCCTCCACGGCGTGGACGCCGTGATCGACACCCTCAGCGTGGTCACCACCCGGCGGGCGGTGGCCGAGGACTTCTTCCGGCGTACGACGTCCAACCTGATCGAGGCCGGCCGCGAGGCCGGCGTACGCCATCACGTCACGCTCTCGATCGTGGGGATCGACGGCATCGCCTTCGGTTACTACCAGGGCAAGGTGGCGCAGGAGGAGGTGGTGCGCGCGTCCGGGCAGCCGTTCACGATCCTGCGCGCGACCCAGTTCCACGAGTTCGCGCAGCAGATGGTCGACCGGGGTACCGCAGGTCCGGTGACCGTGGTGCCGCGGATGCGTTCGGCACCAGTGTCAGCGCGCGAGGTCGCCACCACCCTGGTGGAGGTGGCCACCGGCGCCGCCCACGACGGAACCCTGGAGATGTCAGGCCCGTGCGAGGAGCTCGTGGCGGACATGGTGCGCCGGCTGCTGCGGGTCCGCGGTAGCCGGCGACGGGTGCTCCAGCTCCCGCTCCCCACCTCTGCGGGCCGGGCGATGGCCGGCGGGGCGTTGATCGCGAAGGACCCGTGGCGGGTCGGCACCGTGGACTTCGACGCCTGGCTGGCCGAGGCGGGCTGACCCCTCGTCAGGTCGAGTGCTGAGGCGGTTGCCCTGACGACCACCTCAGCACTCGACCTCGGGCAGGGGATGGTCAGGCGCAGAGCGCCACCCGGCCGTTGAGCCCGGTGACGTATCGGGCCGAGACCCATGACCCGTGCGCCAGCTGGTACCAGTCCACGACGCCGTCGCGCGCGAGCCCGGGCAGGTGGCAGACGACGTCGACCCGGCGGCCCCGAGTCAGCGTCCCCTCGCGGTCCGAGGCCAGGCTGGGTCCCACCCGCAGGTTGAGTCGCGAGGCGCTCACGCGTCCGTGCCGGACGAGACCGTCGCCGCACCAGCGTGGCGCGGCACCGACATTGTCGACGTACCGCGCCGACACCCACTGGTTGTCACTGGAGTGGACGGAGTACCACAGGTCGTTGCCGCGGACCGTCGACCCACGCACCTTGCAGTTCAGCGAAAGCACCCGGCCTCGGGCGAAGCTGCCGTGCCGGGGGGAGTCGACGGTGGGCACCTGGTGGGCGACCAGTCCGCCGTGGGCGATGACCCGGCCGCGGGCGACGCCGGAGCCATGGGCGTCGGCCGGAGCGGCGACCAGGGCCGTCCCGGAGAGGGCAGTGGCGATCGTGATGGCAGCGGCAAGCAGTCGTGGTGTGTGCATGAGCGTCTCCCGAGATCCGGGGCCCGCTGGTCGGGCCCACACAGGTGTGACGCCGCGGATGCCGAATAGGTTGTGGCTCAGACGGGTCATTGCCTCAGCCCGCACCCGGAGTGACAATCCTGGGATGAGTGGGGACACCGTCCCGACGTTCTGTCCACTGTGCGTCTCGCGTTGCGGGGCCCGCGCCACCGTCGCGGACGGGACGCTCGTGGCGCTGTCGCCGGACCCGTCCCATCCCACGGGCAGGGCCCTGTGCCTGAAGGGCAAGGCGGCGCCGGCGATCGTGGCCCACCCGTCGAGGTTGCTGCACCCGCTGCGACGTACCAACCCCAAGGACGCCGCGGACCCAGGCTGGGAGCAGATCACCTGGGACTCAGCGCTGGGCGCGGTCGTCGAGCAGCTGAGGCTGGCCGCCGCCTCCGACGGCCCGGGGTCGGTGGTGTTCAGCTCGAGCTCACCCTCCACCTCGGCGATCAGCGACGCGATCGACTGGATCCAACGGTTGGTACGGGCCTACGGCAGCCCCAACTTCAGCGCCTACATGGAGCTGTGCGGCTGGGGCCGCTACCTCGCGCCGCTCTACACCTTCGGTGCCTCGGTGCCGGGCACCTATCTGCCCGATCTCGACAACGCCGGCTGCATCCTGTTCTGGGGCTACAACCCGTCGGTGGCGCGGCTCTCCCACGCGACCAGCACCGTCGCCGCGGTCGGTCGTGGCGCGAAGCTGGTGGTCGTGGACCCGCGCAAGGCCGGTCTCGCCGCCAGGGCGGACCACTGGTTGCGGGTGCGGCCCGGCACCGACGCCGCACTGGCGCTGGCAATGACGCACGTGCTGATCGAGAACGGTTGGTACGACGCCGAGTTCGTGCGCGACTGGACCAACGCCGCCGAGCTGGTCGAGGGCCGCACTGTCTGGGAGCTGCTCGCGGAGCGATGCGCGCAGTTCCCTCCCGACGTGGCGTCGGAGATCACCGGCGTGCCTGCCGAGCAGATCCTCGCCGTGGCGAAGACGCTCTGGGAGGAGCGGCCGGTGGCGTTCTACACCTGGAGCGGGCTGGAGCAGCACAACGGCACAACGCAGACCACCCGTGCGATCAACGTGCTCTACGCGCTGATCGGTTGCCTCGATGCGCCCGGCGGCAACGTGCTCTTCGAGGCGGTCCCGACCAACCGGATCGACGGCATCGAGCTGATCCCACGGGACGGGTCACGGGCGCTGGGGGTGGACCAGCGCCCGCTCGGCCCTGCTCGTTTCGGCTTCGTCACCGGCGAGGACGTCTACACCGCAGCGCTCGAGGGGCGGGTCAAGACGCTGGTCAGCTTCGGCGGCAACCCGGTGATGGCTCACGGCGACAGCGCCCGGGGACGCGATGCGCTGCGGAGCCTGGACTTCTTCGTGCAGGCCGACCTGTTCATGACGCCGACGGCCGAGCTCGCGGACGTCGTACTCCCCGTGGCCACGCCGTTCGAGTCCGAGGCGCTCAAGGTCGGCTTCGAGGTCAGCCAGGAGGCTCAGTCGCTCGTCCAGCTGCGCAAGCCGCTCGTCGCCCCGCGCGGCGAGACCCGATCCGACCTGCAGATCGTCTTCGACCTCGCCACGCGGCTCGGCCTCGGCGAGTACTTCTGGGACGGCGACATCGAGGCCGCGTGGCGCCACCAGCTCGCGCCGAGCGGCATCACCCTGGAGGAGCTGCGCGCGCACCCCGAGGGAGTGCGGGTGCCGTTGACCACGCGGCACCGCAAGTACGTCGAGACCGGGTTCGCGACGCCGTCGGGCAAGGTGGAGCTGCGCTCGACCACCCTCGGCGCCCACGGCTACGACCCCTTGCCGGCGTACGAGGAACCGCTGATCAGCCCGCGCTCGCGACCGGACCTCGCCGAGCGGTTCCCGCTGGTGCTCAGCTGCGCGAAGTCGCTGTTCTTCTGCGAGACCCAGCACCGCCAAGTCGCCGCGCTGCGCAAGAGCGCGCCCGACCCGCAGCTCGAGCTGCACCCCACCACGGCCGAGGCCCGGGGCATCGCCGCCGGTGACTGGGTCTGCGTGCAGACTCCCCACGGCAGCGTCCGGGCGCGCGCCAAGCTGAACGCCAATCTCGACCCGCTGGTGGTCTTCGGCCAGCACGGCTGGTGGGAGGCCTGCGAGGAGCTGGGACTGCCCGGCTACCCGGCGTACGGCCCCGGCAGCGCGAACCTCAACCTGGTGCTGACCCAGACCCCCAGCGACCCGATCAGCGGAAGCTCGCCGCTGCGGGCGGCGATGTGCGAGGTGTCGTTGCTGGGCGGCGCGCCGCGCGGGAACGCTGCCAAGACTCAGGCGTCGGCCGACTCGGGGCCCTAGTCTGGCGGACCGCTGTCCAGCGGGCGCAGGATCATCAATCGGGGGAAGCATGTCCACGTCCAAGACCTTCAGCATGACCATGGCAAGCCTGGCGATCGCAGTCACGGGGGTTGTCGTCACGACGCCCGCAGCCGATGCGGCGGCCACGGGGATCTACCGCAACTGCACGGCGCTGCACAAGAAGTGGCCTCACGGCGTCGGGAGGTCCGGTGCCCGCGACCACACGAGCGGTACGCCGGTGACCAACTTCTTCCACAGCACCAAGCAGTACAAGATCGCCATGAGCAAGAACCGGGGCCTGGACGGTGACAGGGACGGCATCGCCTGCGAATCGCGGTGAGGCGGCCACAGAGCGACCGGCCTCAGTCGCAGTAGTCGCAGATCCCGGTCGACGGCACCTGGGTGAAGCACTTCGGGCACATCGGGGCCGGCCGGGGCTCGGGTGCGTCCGCGGCGGCCGGCTTGGGGACGGTCGGCACGTGTGCGGTGCCCGGGACGCGAGCGGCGGCCTTGTTCGCGGCCTTCCGAGGAGTGACAGCCGCCCGAGTGCCCGGCACGCGAGCCGGCGCCTTCTTCGCGGCCGCCTTCTTGGCTGGCTTGAAGTGGGCGGTGCGCAGGGGCGTACCCCCATCACGGGGCAGGCCCTCGGCCTGCCAGTGGCGGTAGCAGGCGAGCCGCTCGTTGGCTGCGTGGTCGTCGGGGTCGGCCGGGCGCTCACCACGGGTGCGCTCGACGGAGTCGGCGTACACCTCGCCCACGCTGCCCTGGACGCTGACGCACAGCGCGGAGAGGAGGGGTTCGCCGCGCGACTCGCAGTCCGCGATGACCAGGTCGAGCACGTCGCCGAGCCACTCGTGCATCGGCTGGGCGGTGGTGACGCCGCTGCCCTTCTGCGCGGCGGCGGCCAGATCCTTATAGGTCACCAGCGCTCGGTAGCGGCCGGCAGCCTGCAGCAGGACAGGACGCGCCGCCTCGGCCCAGGCCTCCCGGGCTTCGGTGGAACTGAGCTCGGAGGCGTCGCGGGGCTCGGGGGTGCGGTCGACAGTCACCCCTCATGTCTACTCGACCGTCCTCGCGAGGTCACGGTCACCCGGTGCTCAAGGGCGCGGCCGACGTGTGCAGGCGACCTACGGGAACGCTCGGTGGTGCGGCCGTACGCCGCGATCAGCGGCGCGCGGCGGTGTTCCTGCCGGTCACGGTGGAGGCGATGACCACGAGGACGGCAGCGGTGATGATGGCCACGATCCAGCGCACCCAGTCGACGCCGTCGGTGTCCCCACTGCCGCCGAAGGCGCTGTAGATGTACCAGCCCAGGATGACGCCACCGATGCCGCACAGCAGTGTCAGCCAGAGGGGGATGTTGTCCTTGTCGCCCGGAGCGAGGAACTTGCCGAGCAGCCCGATGATCAGTCCAGCGACGATGACCCCGATGATTCCCATGCGATTGCCTCGTTCCGCTCGTGCGGTCTGACCCGCAGTGTGACGCAGGACACATGTCTCGCGTTTCGGCCGAAGCGTAGCGCCGGAGGGGGGCCGAGAGTGGGACCTCGAGCCCGAAGTTTCTGGGCATGAGTTCGCGCCTCGACGGCATGGTGCCGTTCGGGCCGGTGCAGGGCGGCCCAGATCGGGTGACGGGTTCGTCCGCGCGTGACAAGGGGTGCACCATGGCTCGTCGCCGTCTTCTCACCACCATCGCAGCCGGTCTCGTGGCCGGGACCCTCGCGGTCGCCGGAACTCTGAGCGGTGCCGCGGCCAAGCCGAAGCCACCGCCCAAGCCCACCAAGGTCGTGCTGATCGTGGTCGACGTGCTCACCTCGGGCATGCTCCCCAAGCACATGGGGTGGACCAACGAGGGCTACCGCGACGTCGACGGCCCACACCTTCCATCTGTACTCCGCGAGCTCTGCCGGCACCACCCCGCTGTCCGAACCGTGCCGACCAGGACGGCTTTCCGGACTAGTCGTCTCCCCTGCTGGCGCACTGGATCGCGGGCCTCTCCTCGACAGTCCGTGACAGCAGTTGCACAGTGAGAGGCACTGAACAGTTTGTGTGGGCTCTCGACTCTCGGGGTTCCCAGGCGGATCTGCAGTAGCCCACTTGGGACACAAGGGGGCTCGGATGCTCGCAGCAGTGGTGGCGTGGTCGGTGCGGGCGCGACTGCTGGTCCTGCCGGTCGCGGCCGTGCTGATCGCCTTGGGTTCGCTGCAGCTGCGGAACGGTGAGACCGACCTGCTGCCTGAGTTCTCGCCCACCTACGTGGAGGTGCAGACGGAGGCGCTCGGCCTGTCCGCCGAAGAGGTCGAGCAGCTGATCACGGCGCCGATGGAGAACCTCCTGCTCAACGGGGTGGCCTATCTCGACAACATCCGGTCGGAGTCGGTGAACGGTCTCTCCTCGATCACGCTGGTCTTCGAGCCGGGCACCGACCTGTTCACCGCCCGCCAGGTGGTCCAGGAACGCCTCACCCAGGCGCCGCTGCTCGCACACCTCATCGATCCGCCGGTGATGCTGCAGCCGACGTCCTCGTCGAGCCGGGTGATGTCGGTGGGATTCCGGTCCGAGGAGGTATCGCCGATCGAGATGTCGGTCCTGGCCCGGTGGAGCATCCGACCCAAGCTCCTGGGGGTCCCGGGGGTCGCCAACGTCGCCATCTTCGGACAGCGTGAGCGGCAGCTGCAGGTCCAGGTCGACGCCCCGGCGATGGCGAGGCACGACGTGACGCTCCAGCAGGTCATCAACACCAGTGGCAACGCCCTGTGGGTCTCGCCCTTGAGCTATCTGAACGCCTCGTCTCCGGGTACCGGGGGTTTCGTCGACACCTTCGGGACCCGGATGGAGATCCGCCACGTCTCCCCCATCTCGACCGCCGACCAGCTGGGCCGCGTCGCGCTCGAGAGCGCCGACGGGAAGGCCTCCGCGCTGGCGCTCTCCGACGTCGCCACGGTGGTCGAGGACCACCAGCCCCTGATCGGGGATGCCGTGGTCGACGACGGCCCCGGGCTGGTCATGGTGATCGAGAAGCTTCCCGGCGCCAACACCGTCGAGGTCACGGAGGCCGTCGAGGAGGCGTTGGCCACGCTCGCTCCCGGGCTTCGCGGCATCGAGGTCGACGCGCAGCTGTTCCGCCCCGCGAGCTTCATCGAGCAGGCCCGCGCCAACGTCATGGTGATCGTCGGCACCGGACTCGCCCTGGCCGCCCTCCTCCTGGGTCTGCTCCTCCGCCAGTGGCGAGCGACGGCGGTCGCGCTCGTCTCCGGCCTCACCGCATTGATGGCGGCCGTGCTGGTCCTCGAACGGTGGGGCACCGGGTTGAACGCGATGGTGATGGCCGGTCTCGTCCTGGCGATCGGCGTGATCGTGCACGACGTCGTCGTCGACGTCGACGCGAGCAGTACCGGGCGCTCAGTGGTGCCGGTACGGCGCTCGATGGGCTACGCGACCGCGATCGTCATGCTGGCCGCGACCCCGCTGCTCGTCACCGGGAGGTTGGCCGGCGAGTTCACCCGACCGGCGGCGATCGGCTTCGTGGTCGCCGTACTGCTCTCGTTCGTGGTGGCGCTCACCGTGACGCCCGCCCTCGCCTCGCTGCTGCTGGAGGGTCACCCCCGGCAGCGCGCGGGTCGGGCGCGCCCCTCCGCGGCCGCCGCTCGGCTCGGAAGCTGGACGAGCCGTACGTCGTCGCGCCCCGGTCCCGCCCTCGCCGTGCTGGGGCTGGTGGCGGTGGCCGGACTGGCCACCGTGCCCACCATGGAGCAGTCCGACCACCCGGCGATGCTCCCGTCCTTCCAGGAGTCCCACCTCGTGGTGCGGTGGCAGGGCACGCCTGGGGTCTCCCGATCCGCGATGACCGAGGTCGCCGCAGATCTCGGCAGCCTGCTCCGGTCCGTGCCGGGCGTGCGGAACGTCGGCGGGCACGTCGGCCGAGCCGTGCTGTCGGACCGGGTGAACGGGATCGGTGTCGGCGAGCTCTGGGTCGCCCTGGACCCCGAGGCCGACCGGGAGCGCACGGTCGCCGAGGTCCACAAGGTCACCGAGGACTACCAAGGAACCGACGCCGAGGTCCGCTCCTATCTCGGTGACCGTCTGGAGGAGGTCGGCGGGCTGTTCTCCGGGTTCGACCGCGGCCGAGTCGCAGCAGCGAAGGACGAGGTCGTGATCCGCATCTACGGCGAGGACCTGGCCGTGCTCCGCAAGCAGGCCGCGAAGGTCGCGGCCGACCTCGGCGACCTCGAATCGGTGTCCGAGGTCAGCGTCGATGCACCGGCCGCGCATCCCAACGTCGAGGTGGAGGTGGATCTCGATGCCGCCGAGCAGTACGGACTCAAGCCCGGGGACATCAGGCGTGCGGCCTCGACGCTGGTGAGCGGGCTCCGGGTGGGAAGCCTCTTCGAGGCCCAGAAGGTCTTCGACGTGGTCGTGGTCGGCGACCGACCCTCGCTGAAGAGCCCTGACCGGATCGGCGCCCTGCTTCTCGACACCCCCGGCGGTGGCTCGGTGCGGCTCGACGAGGTCGCCTCGGTCAACGTCGGCTCGTCCCTGTCGGTGATCAACCGGGAGTCGGTCTCGCGTCGCCTCGACCTGGTCGCGACGATCGAAGGGGATCGGAACGAGGCCGTCGACCGGGTCGAGCAACAGATCGCCAGCATCGACTTCCCCCTGGAGTACCACGCCGAGGTGATCGGTGACGTCGCCCAGCGCGCCACGGACGACCGACGGCTCGCCGTCGTCGGGATCGGGGCACTGGTCGGCGTGCTGCTGCTCCTGCAGGTCGGACTCGGCAGCTGGCGGCGAGCGTTCGCCGTCACGGCGCTGCTCCCGTTCGCGCTCAGCGGTGGCCTGCTCGCGACCGCTCTGGCCGGTGGGACCGTCACCGTCGGCACCATGCTCGGCTTCCTCGCTGTGCTGGCGCTCTTCGTCCGCAACGCCCTCGTGCAGAGCCGGCACGAACGCCAGCTGCCCACAGTGGTGGCCGGTGCGGCTGGGGCGGTGCTCCTGCTGCCCGCGGTGGTGGCTGGGGCCAGGCCAGGTCTCGAGATTCTGCACCCGATGTCGATCGTCGTGGTCGGCGGGCTGATCACCGCCACGCTGGTGTCGCTGCTGGTGCTGCCCGTTCTGAACTCGAGAACCAGCGACCCTGCTCCCGACCCGGCCGAGAACCTCCTCGGTCCCGACCGACCGACGCCGCAGGAGGTGTGAGGCATGGTCTCCGTCCTGGCCCGCCTGAGCAGCGGCCCGCGGCACGGTCGGCTCGGGTGGCTGGTCGCGGTCACAGTGGTCGTGCTCACGGCGGTCTGGGCGGTCAGCGCTGGCGGACCGGGAGATGCCGCCGAGTCGCACCACAGCCCCGCGCACGTGGAAGCGGTCCCGGGGACCGACCTCGCCCACGTGACGATCACCGAGGAGGCGGCCCTGCGCATCGGGCTGCAGGTCGTCGAGGTCCGCGCCGGTGGGATCGCTGGCCGGACCGTCGTCCCAGGTGATGCCCTGGTCTACGGGGTGGACGGCACCACGTGGGTCTACGTCGAGCGGCCGAAGGTGCTCACCTTCCAGCGCGAGGTCGTCAAGGTCCACACGATCACCGCCACCGATGCCGTGCTCCGAGACGGCCCGCCTGTCGGCACCCGGGTCGTGGGCGTCGGCTCGGCCGAGCTCTACGGCACCGAGTCCGGGGTCGGGCACTGAGATGATGCGCTGGATCATCGCGGTGAGCCTGAAGTTCCGGGTGCTCGTCGTGTTCGCGGGTGTCGCGCTGATGGCCGGTGGCGCCTTCCAGATGCGCAACACCCCGGTCGACGTGTTCCCGGAGTTCGCGCCACCGAAGGTGGAGATCCAGACCGCCTGCATCGGCCTGTCCGCCGCCGAGGTCGAGGAGCTGATCACGGTTCCCCTGGAGCAGTCGCTGGCCGGCGTACCCGGGCTGGAGGTGCTGCGGTCGAAGTCGGTGGGTCAGCTCTCCTCGATCACGATGCTGTTCGAGTCGGGCACCGACGTGATGAAGGCCCGCCAGCTCGTGCAGGAGCGGGTCGCCTCGGTCACCCCCGTCCTCCCGGCGTGGGCCGCCCCGCCGCACATGATCCCGCCGCTGTCCTCGACCAGCCGGGTGATGAAGATCGGGGTCTCCTCCGAGACTCTCGACACCATCCAGCTCTCGCACCTGACCCGCTGGAAGATCCGCGACAACCTGATGCGAGTGCCGGGCGTCGCCAACGTGGCCGTGTGGGGCAACCGCAAGACGCAGTACCAGATCCGGGTCGACCCGCCCCGGCTGAACGAGCGTGGGGTGACGGTCAACCAGGTGATGGATGCCGCCTCGGACGCGGTCGACGCCGGCCTGCTCAAGTACCGGCCGGGCTCGGAGCTGATCACGGGTGGCTTCATCGAGAACGGCGACCAACGGCTCGGCATCGAGCACGTCCTGCCCGTCAGCGGGCCAGAGGACCTCGGCAAGGTCTCGATCACCGACGGCGACGGCAAGACCCTCCGGCTCGACCAGATCGCGGACGTCGGGATCGGCCACCAGCTGCTGATCGGGGACGCCGTCGTCAACGACGGGCCCGGTCTGCTGCTGATCGTGGAGAAGTTCCCCTGGGCGAACACGCTCGAGGTCACCCGCGGCGTCGAGGACGTCCTGGAGCGGATCCAGCCCGGCCTCACCGAGGTCGACATCGATCCCACGATCTTCCGGCCGGCCACCTTCATCGAGATGTCGATCGACAACCTCACCGAGGCGTTGCTGCTGGGGTGCCTGCTCGTCGTGCTGGTGCTCTTGATGTTCCTCTACGAGTGGCGCACCGCGCTGATCAGCGTGGTCGCCATCCCGCTGTCCCTGGTGGCAGCCGGGCTGGTCCTGCACTACCGCGACACCACGATCAACACGATGGTGCTGGCGGGCCTGGTCATAGCGGTCGGCGTGGTGGTCGACGACGCGATCATCGACGTCGAGAACATCTGGCGACGCCTCAAGGAGGCCCGGCTCTCCGGGTCCGCGGTGTCGACGGCACGGATCGTCCTGGAGGCGTCGATCGAGGTGCGGCGGGCGATCGTCTACGCCACCGTTATCAACATCGTGGCGATTACGCCCGTGTTCTTCCTCGAGGGCCTCTCGGGGGCGTTCTTCCGACCGTTGGCCGCCTCGTACGCCCTGGCCCTGCTGGCCTCGATGGCCGTGGCCCTCACGATCACCCCAGCCATGGCGCTGATCCTGCTGCGGCACTCGAACGGGTCGCGCCCGGACTCCCCGCTCAAGACGGTGCTGGTGCGCTGGTACTCAGCCGCACTCACCCGGATCGTGCGCACCCCGCGGCCGGCGTACTTCGCGGTCGGCGCGCTGGTGGTGCTGGCGGTGGTCGCCACCCCCAACCTGGGTCAGTCGCTGCTCCCGTCGTTCAAGGAGCGGGACTTCCTGATGCACTGGGTGACCAAGCCGGGCACCTCCCTGCGTGAGGAGGTCAGGGTGACGACGGTGTCGTCGAGGGAGCTGATCGCGATCCCGGGGGTGCGAAACTTCGGCGCTCACATCGGGCAGGCGACGAACTCCGACGAGGTCGTGGGACCGGAGTTCGGTGAGAACTGGATCAGCGTCGACCCCGAGGCCGACTACGACGCGACGTTGGCGGCCGTGCAGAGCACGGTCGACGGCTACCCAGGCCTCTACCGCGATGTGCAGACCTACCTCAAGGAGCGGATCCGCGAGGTGCTGACCGGCACCAACGAGGCGATCGTCGTGCGGATCACGGGGGACGACCTGGCGACGCTGCGAGAGCTGGCCGCGCAGGTTCAGGGCACCATCGACGGCACGCCCGGCATCGAGTCCCCCCAGGCCGAGCTGCTCACCGAGGTTCCGCAGATCGAGGTCGTCGTCGACCTGGACAAGGCCCAGCAGTACGACGTGAAGCCCGGTGACGTACGGCGGGCCGCTGCCACACTGGTGGCCGGCGTCGAGGTCGCCGACGTCTACCAGACGGGTCGGATCTACGACATCAACGTGTACGGCGTACCCGAGGCCGCCCAGAGCCTGTCCAGCATCCGCGGCCTGCTCATCGACACCCCCGATGGTGGGCTGGTCAGACTGGACGAGTTGGCCGACGTGACCGTGACACCGACGCCGAACGCCATCGTGCGCGAGGGCGGCACCCGCCGCATCGACGTCAGCGCCGGTGTCACGGACACCGACGTGGGCGCCACCGCCGACGAGGTCGCCCGCAGGGTCGCGGCGATGGACCTCCCGCAGGGCTACGGCATCGAGGTGCTGGGCGAGCACGCGGAGCGACAGGCGGCCCAGCAGCGGATCCTGCTGCTGGCCGTGGCGGCCCTCCTCGCGATCCTGTTGCTGCTGCAGGCGGCGTTCAACAGCCTGCGGCTGGCCGCACTGTTCTTCCTCACCCTGCCGGTCGCGCTGGTCGGCGGCATCCTCGCGGCGCTGGCCACAGGCGGGATCATCTCGCTGGGCTCGCTGGTCGGCTTCTTCACGGTCTTCGGCCTGGCTGCGCGCAACGGCATCATGATGATCAGCCACTTCCAGCACCTCGAACGCGAGGAGGGCGAGGCCTTCGGCCCTGCCCTGGTGCTCCGAGGTGCCCGCGAGCGGCTCAACCCGATCCTGATGACCGCCGGCGCCACCGGCCTCGCCCTGGTGCCCCTGGTGATCGCCGGCTCGATCCCGGGCCACGAGATCGAGCACCCGATGGCGATCGTGATCCTCGGCGGCCTGGTCACCTCGACGCTGCTGAACCTGCTGGTCGTGCCCTCGCTCTACCTGCGGTTCGCCAAGCCCCAGGCAGCCTGGATCACCGGCGCAGGCGGCGGCCGTCATGCGGAGCCTGCCTGACGTCACCTCGGTATGGCGACGGGCCGGCGACCACTACGACCGCGTCACGCAGGTCCGGCGGGAGCGGATGAAGTCCGACCGGGGAGAATGCTCCGGACGGTCGATGTCCCGGACGCCAGTGCGTTCTCGTGAGCAAGGCCTGCGATCTTTCGCGAGCTGATGTGAGTGGCTTGATCGATCTGCGCGCCTGTAGGGATTCGAACCCCAAACCTTCTGATCCGTAGTCAGATGCTCTATCCGTTGAGCTACAGGCGCCCGTCCGTGAGGACTGCGCAATGTTAGCGGACGTACGCCGCAGCCCCGAAATCGGGCGTCAACGAAGGATTCAATTCAGCGCCGCGATCGCGACGGACAACGATGCGGCCAGCGTCATCCACACGGCGTAGACGAGCAGTCCGGCGGCGTAGGCCCGACTCGCGCGGCCCACCAGGACCAGCAGCGCCCAGGTGAGGAGCGCGGCGAGGAGGAGTGCCGCCGCTGCGGCCACGAGCTCGCGCGACTGGTTGAAGAGGTAGGCCCAGCCGAGGGCGAAGACCACCGAGACGCTGAAGAGGGCCAGCGCGCGGCGGGCCAGGTCCGGGCTGTTCCTCGACAGCAGCACGCCGACGACGCCCAGGGCCAGGAAGTTCAGCGGCCAGATGATGCCGAAGACCACGCCCGGCGGCTGGAACCACGGCTTGTCGAGGTCGTCGTACCAGCTGGAGCTGGTGTCGGTCCACACGCCGGAGAGGGCGGCGTAGGCGATCACGACCAGCACGAAGCCGATCGCGGTCGCCGTGCCTGATCCGGACGACGGGGACGGGACGCGTTGCTGGGTCATGTCGGCTGGTCACCTCTTTCGGGTTGCTCTGATCATCCTGCCCGGGAAGCTTGGGGGCCGGGTTGCGGCGCTAGAGAAAGTGAGCCCGGACACACGATTCCCCAGTGGATCGATCCAATAGGCCCAATCGCCGTCGACCAGTAAGTTCGCAGCCAACCTCGGTTACCCCACGGTCGTTGTGCGGCGTAACTTGAGGGACCACATCGGGCGAAGCAACGGCGCTCTCCCGGGTACTGCGCAACTCAAGGACACTCACCGTCGACGCGCTCGACGGCCGGTCGGCCCCTTCCCGGGGAGGCCGCGAAATGCTCGAGAGGGAACAGGCATGACTGCCGACACGTCGAACACTTCCACCATCACTTCGGATGCGCCGACGACCCACGAAGGCATCCTCGCCTTCGTCAACGAGGTCGCCGAGCTCACCACCCCGGACCGGGTCTACTGGTGCACCGGCTCCGACGAGGAGTGGGTCGAGCTGACCGACGCGCTGGTCGCGAGCGGCACCTTCACCCGCTTGGACGAGAAGAAGAAGCCGAACTCCTTCCACGCGGCCTCCGACCCCACCGACGTGGCGCGTGTCGAGGACCGCACCTACATCTGCTCGGTCGATGAGAAGGACTGCGGGCCCACCAACAACTGGATGGACCCGAACGAGATGAAGGCCATCATGCGCAAGCTCTACGCGGGCTGCATGAAGGGGCGCACGATGTACGTCATCCCGTTCGTGATGGGCCACCTCGAGGCCGAGAAGCCGATGTTCGGCATCGAGGTCACCGACTCGGCGTACGTCACCGCCTCGATGCGCGTGATGGCCCGCATGGGCTCCAGCGTCCTGGACAAGATGACCGAGCTGAACGCCGACTTCGTGCCGGCGCTGCACTCGGTCGGGATGCCGCTCGAGGAGGGCCAGGAGGACGTCAAGTGGCCCTGCAACGACACCAAGTACATCGTGCAGTTCCCCGAGGAGCGCGCGATCTGGTCCTTCGGCTCCGGCTACGGCGGCAACGCCCTGCTCGGCAAGAAGTGCTACGCGCTGCGGATCGCCAGCGCGATGGCGCGTGACGAGGGCTGGATGGCCGAGCACATGCTCATCCTCAAGCTCACCAGCCCCCAGAACGTCACCAAGTACGTCGCGGCCGCGTTCCCCAGCGCCTGCGGCAAGACCAACCTCGCCATGCTGGCGCCGACCATCCCGGGCTGGAAGGTCGAGTCGATCGGCGACGACATCGCCTGGATGCGGATCGGCGAGGACGGTCGCCTGTGGGCCGTCAACCCCGAGTACGGCTTCTTCGGCGTCGCCCCCGGCACCAACGAGGACACCAACCCCAACGCGATGCGCACCATCAACATCGGCAACTCGGTGTTCACCAACGTCGCGCTGACCGAGGACAACGACGTCTGGTGGGAGGGCCTGGAGAACACCCCGGCCCACGCCACCTCGTGGAAGGGCGAGCCCTGGACCCCCGAGTCCGAGGAGCTCTCCAGCCACCCCAACAGCCGCTACTGCACCCCGATCAAGCAGTGCCCGATCCTGGCGCCGGAGTACGACGACCCGCGCGGTGTCCCGATCGACGCGATCCTCTTCGGCGGTCGCCGCAAGACCACGATCCCGCTCGTGACCGAGGCCCGCGACTGGGTCCACGGCACGTTCATGGGCGCAACCCTGTCCAGCGAGACCACCGCGGCCGCCACCGGCGCGGTCGGTGTGGTTCGCCGCGACCCGATGGCGATGCTGCCGTTCATCGGCTACAACGCCGGTGACTACTTCAGCCACTGGATCAACATGGGCAAGGAAAACGACGCCGCGAAGATGCCCAAGATCTTCTACGTCAACTGGTTCCGCCGCGACGAGGACGGTGGCTTCCTGTGGCCGGGCTTCGGCGAGAACAGTCGCGTGCTGAAGTGGGTCATCGAGCGCATCGAGGGCCAGGCGGCCGCGGTCGAGACGCCGATCGGCCACGTGCCGGCACCGGGCGCCCTCGACATCGACGGCCTCGACATGACCGAGGAGCAGCTCGCGCAGGTGCTCGACGTCGACGTCGAGGAGTGGAAGGCCGAGATCCCGCAGATCACCGAGTGGTTCGAGAAGTTCGGCGACGACCTCCCGGCCGTGCTCTGGACCGAGCTCGACGGGCTCAAGGCGCGCCTCGGCGTGTGAACGACTGACCCAGCCTCGCGCTGAGTCTCTACGTTGGGACCCACACCCCCTCGGGGTGTGGGTCCCCGACATTTGTGGGCATGATGCCCTTCATGACTCTCGAGCGCGGACCTCACCACCGTCAGCTCCTGGGCGGTGCTGCCGGCGAGATCTTCCGTGAGGTGGCCGCCAGCGGCCTCCTGGCGGCCGACGACCCGAGGATGGCTCCCGAGCACCCCGATCACCCGGCGGTGCTGCTGCTGGTCGATCTGGGGCTGCTCCGCAAGGACAGCAGCCTGGGCGGTCACGTGGCGATGGATCCCACCACGGTGCAGGCCGGGGTGGTGGCCCCGATGGGGCGCCAGGTGCTGGAGCTGCTCAACGAGTCGGCGGCGTGGGCCGACACCTTCGGCTCGCTGGCCCAGTCGTTCCGGCGTACCGCGCCCGAGCGTGAGCCGCTCTCGGAGATCCGCGGCTTGCCCAACATCAACCGCTTCCTCGAGGCCGCCGTCGACGACGCCCAGTCCGAGCTGCTCACCGCGCAACCGCTCGGCGCCCGCAAGGCCGTGGTGCTCGAGCAGGCCTTCGACCGAGACATCCGGGCGCTGCAGCGCGGTGTGCACATGCGCACGCTCTACCAACACACCGCCCGGCGCAGCAAGGCCACGCGTGAGCACGTCGGCAGGATCATCGAGCACGGCGGACACGTCCGTACGCTCGATGAGTTCTTCAACCGGCTGATCGTCGTGGACCGCCGGCTCGCGCTGATCCCGGGGGACTCGGCCGATGTCGCCATCGCGATCCACGACCCGAGCCTGATCTCCTACCTCGCCGATCTCTTCGAACGTTCCTGGGAGCGGGCACGGGAGTACGAGGACCGCGGCGAGGCCACCGACAGCGACATTGCCAACGAGGTGCGCCAGCTCACCGTGCGGATGCTCAGCGAGGGGCACAGCGACCCCTCCAGCGCCAAGCGGGTGGGGGTCAGCACGCGGACCTACGCCAGCTACGTGGCGGCGCTGAAGGCGGAGTACGGCGTGGAGACCAGGTTCCAGCTCGGCTACGCCATGGGGCAGCAGGACGCGGGACGCAGTTCGGCGCCCGACTCCGACGGGGGTGCGGAGTCGAGCGCCGAACCTGAGTGACCAGCTGCCCAGGCTGGTCAGCAGTGGGAAGTTGCGGTCGAGGCCCGAGATTCTCGACCGGTCACTTCCAGGAGGGCCGGGGCTCAGCCCCAGCCGGTGTCCTTGCCGGTGACCGTGCTGGTCGGGATGGTGCCGCCGGCGTTGGCGGCCTCAGCAGCGGCACCAGCAGAGGCGAGCAGGCCGACCGCGAGCAGGGTGGCGGAGATTGTTTGGGCAAGGCGAGAGAACTTCATCGAGGTTCCTTTCGTCAGGGGGCACAGTCAGGGTGCCCCCTCGCGATGCCCGGTAACAGCCCGGGGCCGCGCAGAAGTGTGCATTGCATCTTCATGCAACTTTGCGGCGTGAAACCGCCCCGGACCCAGCGAGGGATCCGGGGCGGTTCGCCCTGCGGAGGTGGCGGGATTTGAACCCGCGAGAGGGCACAACCCTCAACCCGCTTAGCAGGCGGGCGCCATAAACCGGACTAGGCGACACCTCCCCGTCGAGCAGAGCACAGGTTACCCATGCCCGGCCGCGCCGGAAAATCCGGCTCTCCCCTCAGGGCGGGTGCGCGGGTGGGTCAGCTCAGCCGGCGGTACCCGTGACCACGGTCCAGGTGGGTGCCGAGCGCCTCGATCAAGCTCTCCGAGCTGCCCTCCAGGATGTCCACCGGGATGGTCGTCGTACGCCCGTCGCGCAGGCGCAGCACCACGCAGCGCGCGCCGCCCACGGTGCTGGTCTGCAGGTCGAGCACGTCGGTCCAGCGCGCGTTCTTCACCTCGGCTGAGCGCAGCGCCCGCACGCGGTAGCCGAGGTCGTCGAGCCGCACGACCCAGTGGCGCAGTCCCAGCAGCAGTCCCAGCGCGCTCACCATGACCGCGGCGAGCAGCACCACCCCGGAGACCCAGGGCCCGCCGCCGAGCAGCGAGCCGGCCAGCACCACCACCGCCGTGACCACGCCGACGGCAGCCAGACCGGTGCCGAGCAGGCGGGTCCGCAGGGCCGGGGCCAGGGCGAACTCCCGGTCCTGGTCGAGCGGGGGCTGATGGGGGGTGCTCACCGGGTGATTACAGCCGGGGCGGGGGGGTCGGGCCAAATCGGGCCTTGTCTGATCGACGTGGCCTGGGTCACACTCGAAGTTCCCCCGTTGCTGCACCACGTGCTGAAGGGTGGGTCGAGATGGCTCCTCTCGAAACCGCAATCCGTGACCTGCGCCAGACCCTCTCGGCCGACCGCACCTCGCCCGAGTGGCGATGGCAGGTCCGCCGGACGCTCAAGGACGTCAAGAAGGCACTCGGCGCCAAGCAGACCAAGCACTGGGACGCCTGGCTGGCCGCGCGCGCCAACACCTCCAACCGAGACCGCCGCCAGCTGCAGGCGCGGGTCTCGGCGCTCTCGTCCATGGTGCTGGAACGGCTCGACACCGAGGCGATCGCCGGCGAGCTGGCCCGCCTGACCGGCGACCTCGAGCACCACCTCCAGCGGATGCACGACCTCGTCTACGACTCGGTCTCCCTCGAGCTCGGTGGCTCCGAGTAGCGCCGGCCCGGCCACGCCCTAGACTCGGCCCCGGTCCGTGAGGACCTGGAGGGGTGCCGGAGTGGCCGATCGGAACCGCCTTGAAAGCGGTCGCTGGCAGAAGTGTCAGCCGCGGGTTCGAATCCCGCCCCCTCTGCTGAGCTGATGCCGCCACCGCTGCACAGATCCCGTGGTCGTGACTCTGCCCGAGCGGGACCGGTCCATCGTGTTGTTGGAACGTTTGATCAAGATCGCGTTTGCTGGGACGTTCCAGCAACAGATCAGGTTGGTCAGCCCCCGCTGCGGACCCGCCCGGGGCCGATCAGTGCAGAGCGCGCAGCCGGGTGGGCTCGGGGCGGTGGGCCGCGGCCTCCTCGCTGCGTCGGGCGCGTGCCCCGCGGGTGCCCTGGAAGGCCTGCTCGGCCCGGATCAGCAGGTAGCCCAGCAACAGCCCGAGCACGAGGCTGTACGCCGCTGCGAGGGTCGTGTTCGTCGCGGTCATCCCGGGGTCGATCAGCCGGCTGGTGGCCGGCGCCGTGGCCGCGACGCCGAAGGCGATCACCCACCAGCCCTGGCGCCGGCGGGCTCGCATGAACACCCCCCAGGACAGGGCGGGGATGCCGAGCAGCACCTCGATCGGGTGCGGCACGGCGCCGAGGGTGTCGCGCAGCCACATCCGGACGGTGTCGACCTGACCGGTCAGCTGCGGGGACCCCCAGCGGCCCAGCGCCTCGCTGTAGGCCAGCGCGATCGCCAGGATCACGATCGCGGTGATGCCGAGCACCAGGCCCCGGCGACCGAGCCCGTGCAGGCCGGCACCGAGGCGGTAGACCATCGCGATCGTGGCGGCGAGGGCGACCGCGAGCACCAGGTAGGCGAACCTGGTCGGGTCGATGTCGACGACGAATCCCGCGACGGCCAGCGCGCCCGACGTCGCCACCGCCTGCGCGAGCACCACCTCACGCACCACGATCCGCATCGACGGCGCGGGGACGGTGCCGAGCACGCCGAGACAGGCCGCGACCACCGCAGTGGCCACGGCGGCGCCCGCCAGCAGCGGCGGCCACTGGCTGGCCACTGCCGTCGCACCCAGCCCCAGCGCGATCATCCCGGCGAGCAGCGGACGACCGCCCGTGCGCACCGCCAGGCCGACGGTGAGCAGGACGCCGAGCAGCGCGGCCAGGCCCTGCCGCAGCAGGCTCGCGCCGTCCGTCGCCTGCAACGTGACCAGTCCGCCGACCGTGAGCAGGGACGCGGCCAACCAGACCCAGCGGACGACGCGGGCGCCCCGGTTGGCGCTGGCGGGGGTGTTCAGGACCGTGGGGACCGGTCGGGTGCCGGTGGCGATGTCAGGGGTACGCCGGGCCCGGGCCCGGGCACGAGCAGGCCGCTCGGCCGCCCGCTCGGCAGCGCGCTCGGCGGGCTGGTCGGCGGGGTGGTCCTCTGCGCTGGCGGGCTTCCGTGAGGACGCAGGTTCAGCTCGGCGCCGACCCGGCACCTTCTCGACCCTGGCCACGCCGGGAGACTACCAACGGCGCGCTCACATCCTGCGGTTGGCCAGGGAGGGGTTGGTGCGCCTGACCTGCTCGATCCGGGCGAGGTCGACCACGGCCTCGACGACTGCGTCCTGGGTCCCGGCCTCGGCGACCACCTCGCCGTCGGGAGCGACCACCATCGAGTGGCCGGTGTAGCGGGGCCCGGGCTGGCCGGCGCCGAGCACCCACACGGTGTTCTCGATCGCGCGGGCCCGCAGCAGCGTGCGCCAGTGGTCGACCTTCAGCTCGCCGGCCACCCATGCGGCGGGCACCACCAGCGCGTCGGCCCCGCGCGCGACGAGATCGCGGGCCAGCTCGGGGAAACGCAGGTCGTAGCAGGTCATCAACCCGACCTTGAGGCCGCGGACCTCGACCACGGTCGGCTGCACCTGGCCGGGGCTCATCGTCGCCGACTCCCGGTAGCCGAAGGAGTCGTAGAGGTGGATCTTGCGATATGCCGAGACACCGCCGGCACCGCCGGCGCCGGCGCCACCGGCGAGCACCAGGGTGTTCAGCGGCCGGTCCGGGTCATCGGCGCGCTCGAACATCCCGGCCACCCAGGCGGCGCCCGTGCTCGCGGCGAGCCCGGTCAGGGTCTCCACGAAGGGCCCGTCCAGCGGCTCGGCGTACGGCCCGAGGGCCGAGCCGGCCTCGCCGAAGTCGCGGGCGAACGCCTCGGGCAGCACCACGAGGTCGGCGTCGTGGCCCAGTGAGCCCAGCGCCTCCAGGGTGGCGCGGTTCTCTGCCGGGTCCAGGCCGGAAGCACGCTGGACGAGTCGGACGCGGAACTGATCGAGGGGCTGATCCCGGGGCTGATCCTGGGGCTGGTCACTCATGTGTCCACCCTGCCAGCCGAGGGTGGTTGACTGCGAGCCGTGATCCCAGACGAGGCTGCAGCAGTTGCCGGGGAGGTCGCCGGAGAGTTTGCCAGCGGGGGCTCGGGCGAGCTGGGCGCGATCGTGCTCACCGGGGGCAGCGCGGTCCGGCTCGAGGGCGCCGACAAGGCCACGACGGAGATCGCCGGCGTGACGATGCTCGAGCACGTCCTGGGTGCGCTCAGCGAGGTGCCGGACGTGGTCGTGGTGGGCACCGAGGTGACGACCAGCCGCCCGGTCACCTGGCGGCGTGAGGACCCCGCCGGCGGTGGACCGGCCGCGGGACTGCTGGCCGGGTTGCGCGGCTTCCCGACGCCGCCTCGGCTGGTGGCCGTCGTGGCCGTGGACATGCCCCTGGTGACGACTGCGACCGTGCGCCGGCTGATGCTGTCCGCGTCGGTCGACGGTGCCCTGCTCGTCGACGAGAGCGGGCGCGAGCAGTACCTCTGCGCCGTCTACCGCACCGAGGCGCTGCTCGCCGCTGCGCCGGCGCCGGAGAAGGAGCACGGTCTGCCGATGCGTCGACTGGTCGGCGGTCTCGACCTGGCGCGGGTCGCGGCGCTGCCGTGGGAGTCCCGCGACGTGGACAGCTGGGAGGACCTGCTCGCGGTCCGCGAGCACTTGGACCAGTAGGCGCCCCCCCTTGCACCTGTCCGGCTGGCAGCGAACACTGGGCCCCGTGAACATCCACGACTGGATCGATGAGCTCTGTGACGTCCTCGACCTCGAGGTGGAGGTGGACGAGGCCTTGATCCTCGACCTGGCCCGGGACGCGGCGCACAACGTCGAACGCAAGTCGGCGCCGATCACCACCTACCTGCTGGGGTACGCCGCCGCACAGGCCGGCGGCAACCCCGAGGAGGTGGAGCGACTCGCCTCCCTCGCGACCGGTCTGGCGCTGCGCTGGGACAAGTCTCCCGACGAGGTCGGCAACGAGGTGGAGGAGATCGAGGTCGAGGTGCCCGACGACTCCGAGGTCGTCGTCGACGCCTGACCAGCTCCCCCTAGGGTGGGCGAATGCGCGCTGTGATCGCCCCCGACCCGGGTGGCCCCGAGGCCCTGACCGTCGCCGACCTGCCCGACCCGGAGCCCGGTCCCGGCGAGGTCGTGATCGATGTCGTCGCCAGCGCGGTCAACCGCGCCGACACCCTCCAGCGACAGGGCTTCTACCCGCCACCTCCCGGTGCCTCCGACGTGCTCGGCCTGGAGTGCTCGGGCCGGATCGCCGCGCTCGGCGAGGGCGTGGACACCTTCACCGTGGGTGACGAGGTCTGCGCGCTCCTCGCGGCCGGGGGGTACGCCGAGAAGGTCGCCGTACCCGCCGGGCAGGTGATGCCGCTGCCACCCGGCATGTCGCTCGAGGACGCCGCCGCGATCCCCGAGGTCGCCTGCACGGTGTGGTCCAACGTGTTCATGGTGGCCGGCCTGCGGCCCGAGGAGACGCTGCTCGTGCACGGCGGCGCCGGCGGGATCGGCAACATCGCGATCCAGCTCGGCAAGGCCGTGGGAGCGCGGGTCTTCGCGACCGCGGGCACGGCCGAGAAGCGGCAGCTGTGCGAGTCCCTCGGCGCCGACCGGGCGATCGACTACCACGACGAGGACTTCGTCGAGGTGCTCAAGGAGGCAGGCGGCGCCGACGTGATCCTGGACAACATGGGGGCGAAGTACCTCGGCCGCAACGTGCAGGCGCTGGCCACCGAGGGCCGCCTGGTGATCATCGGGATGCAGGGCGGCAGCCGCGGCGAGCTGGACATCGCAGGGCTGCTGCGCAAGCGCGGCGCCGTGATCGCCACCTCGCTGCGCTCGCGGCCCACCGAGGAGAAGGCCGCGATCTGCGCGGCCGTGGTCGAGCACGTGTGGCCGCTCATCGGCGAGGGCAAGGTGCGCTCGCTGGTCCACGAGCGGGTGCCGCTCGACCAGGTCTCCCGTGCCCACGAGCTGATGGAGTCCGGCTCGCACACCGGCAAGATCCTGCTGCAGGTCGCCGACTGAACCTCCCGACCCACGGCGACGCTGTGGGCGCCTCTCGGTAGGGTCGGAGCCATGTCGAACTCCGTTGACGAGCCCACTGACGAGCCTGCCGCCGAAGGCGCCTCCCACGGCGGCTCCCAGGAGCAGATCATGGTGATCGGTCCCGACGGGCACCCGATCGCGATGGCCGCGCCCGGGGAGGACGACGAGCGCAGCGAGCGCAACGTCACCGACCTGGTCGAGCAGCCCGCCAAGGTGATGCGGATCGGCCGGATGGTCCAGCAGCTGCTGGAGGAGGTGAAGTCCGCGCCCGTCGACGAGCCGGGCCGCACCCGACTCGCCCAGATCCTGCACTCCTCGATCCAGGAGCTGAAGAAGGGGCTCGCCCCCGAGCTCGACGAGGAGCTCGACCGGCTGATCCAGCCCTTCGACGCCGAGACCCCGACCGAGTCGGAGCTGCGGATCGCCCAGGCCCAGCTGGTGGGTTGGCTCGAGGGCCTCTTCCACGGCATCCAGACCGCGATCTACGCCCAGCAGATGGCCGCGCGCTCGCAGCTGGAGCAGATGCGCGCGCTGCCGCCCGGCGCGATGCCGGGGATGCCCGGACAGGGACACGGACAGGGACACGGTCAGGGACAGGACGACGAGCCCCACGACGGCCCGGGCACGTCCAACGGGATGTACCTCTAGGCAGGTCGCGGCAGCGGGCGCACCATCACCAGCGCGCCGCCCTCCGCCGTGCCGCGCAGTCGGGTGAAGCCGCACTTGGCCAGCACCCGCAGGCAGGCCCGGTTCTCCGGCTGCACGTGCGCCCGCACGCGTACGCCGATCCGGTCGGCGTGGGCCAGCAGCGCCGCGAGCGCCTCGCTGACCGCACCGTGCCCGCGCGCGTCGGCGACCAGGCCGAAGCCGACCTCGGCCTCCGCCACGTCGTCGTCACCGGTGTCCGGACCACCGAAGAACCCGATCGAGCCGACCACCTGCCCGTCGACCGCCCGCACGATGTGCCGCGGCCCCCAGGTGCTCAGGTTCCGGCCCGGACGGACCATGGCGACGGCGTCCTGGTCGTCCTTGCGGGGGTAGTCGGGGTGCCAGGAGACCCGCCGCCGGCCGGCGAGCATGCCCTCGGCGTCCTCGACGCTGACCAGTGGCAGCCGCAGCCGCGGCGTACCGACCTCCACGGGCAGGGGCGGGTAGGTCCGGTCGTCGGTCGAGGTCACGGGAACCAGCGACGCAGCTCCGTCGCCGCGCCCTCGTCGTAGACCGACCCGGTGGACACGTCGGCCGCCTCGTGGACCTCGGGGACCGCCTGCCCCATCGCGACCCCGCGGGCGGCCCACTGGAGCATCTCGATGTCGTTGCGGCCGTCGCCGATCGCCAGGGTGTGCTCGGGGCCGAGGCCGAGCTCGCGGCCGACGTACTCCAGGCCGGAGGCCTTGGATACCCCGACCGGGGCGAGGTCGAGCCAGGCCGTCCAGCCCACGACGTAGTCGGTGCCCTGGAGGCCGAGCCTTGCCGCCATCGCGACGAAGTCGTCGGCCGAGGCGGAGGGGTCGCGGATGATCACCCGGCTGACCGGGCCGCCGACGATCTCGTCGAGCTCGGTCTCGATCATCGCCCCGGAGAGCTCCCCCGCGGGGAAGGGGCGGTTGACGCGGTAGCCGATGCCGCGCTCCTCGACCGCGACCAGTGCCTCGGGGTGCTGCTCCAGGACGGCGTGCACCGCGGCGCGGGCGTCGAAGGTCTCCTCGTGCACGACCTCGAGCGGCGCGTAGCGGCAGATCACCGCCCCGTTGGAGGCGACCACCCAGAGCCGGTCCTGGCCCGCGCGGGGGAGGTCGAGCAGGTCGGCGATCGTGTCCATACCGTGGGGCGAGCGCCCGCTGGCCAGCACGATGTGCGCCCCGGCGTCGACGGCGGCGTGCACCGCGTCGTAGACGGCCGGGGAGATCTTCTCGTAGGTCTGGCCCTCACCCTCGACCCACTTCAGCAAGGTGCCGTCGATGTCGAGCGCGATCATCCGGGGCTGCCAGCCCTCCTCGGAAGGGCCCGGACGGGAGGGGCGCGGGTAGGGGGCGCTCAAGCCGGGGTCCCGAGCGGCTCGATCACGGTGCGTCCCTGCATGTAGGGCTGCAGCGCCTCGGGGATCCGCACCGAGCCGTCGGCCTGCTGGTGGGTCTCCAGGAGCGCGACGATCGTGCGGGGGATCGCGACCAGGGTGCCGTTGAGGGTGGCGACCGGCTTCACCTCACCGTCGAAGCGGCGACGGATGTCCAGGCGCCGGCTCTGGAAGTCGGTGCAGTTCGAGGTCGAGGTGAGCTCGCGGTAGCGACCCTGGGTCGGCACCCAGGCCTCGCAGTCGAACTTGCGCTTCGCCGAGAGCCCGAGGTCACCGGCGGCGACGTCGATCACACGGTAGGCGAGCTCGAGCTTGCCGAGCCACTCCTGCTCCCAGCCGAGCAGGCGCTCGTGCTCGGCTGCCGCCTCCTCGAGGGTGGTGTAGGAGAACATCTCCACCTTGTCGAACCAGTGCACCCGGATGATGCCGCGCGTGTCCTTGCCGTGCGAGCCTGCCTCCTTGCGGAAGCAGGGGCTGAACGCGACGTAGCGACGGGGCAACGTCTCGCCGTCGAGGATCTCGTCGGAGTGGTACGCCGCCAGCGGCACCTCCGAGGTGCCGACGAGATAGGTGTCCTGCCCCTCGATCCGGTAGACGTCGTCGGCCGCCTGGCCCAGGAAGCCGGTGCCCTCCATCGCCCGGGGCTTGACCAGGGTCGGCGGGATCATCGTGGTGAACCCGGCGCTGCGGGCCTGGTCCATCGCCATGTTGACCAGCGCGAGCTCGAGGTCGGCGCCGGGGCCGGTGAGGTAGTAGAACCGCGAGCCGGAGACCTTGGCGCCGCGCTCGACGTCGATGGCGCCGAGCAGCTTGCCGAGCTCGACGTGGTCGCGCGGCTCGAAGCCCTCCGCGGCGAAGTCGCGCGGGGTGCCGTGCTCGGAGAGCACCACGTAGTCGTCCTCGCCCCCGGCCGGGGACTCCTCGGCCGCCGGGTTGGGGATCGCGTAGATCGCCTCGCGCCAGTCCTGCTCGGCCCCGCTCTGTGCGGCCTCGGCGGTCTTGACGTCGGCGGCGAGGATCTTGGTGCGCTTGAGCAGGTCGGCCTTCTCCTCGCCGGTGGCCTGCGGGATCAGCTTGCCGAGCTGCTTCTGCTCCGCGCGCAGCTGCTCGTAGTCGGCGATCGCCGTACGGCGTACCTCGTCGGCCTCGAGTGCCCGGTCGACGACGTCGGGGGACAGACCGCGCTTCTCCTGGGCGGCTCGGAGCAGGTCAGGGGCGTCGCGGAGCAGGCGTGGATCGATCACCGCCCGAGACTAACCGTCACGTCTGGCGCGGAACTACTCAGCCGGGGGGAGGACCAGCGCGAAGCCGCTGGCCACGGGGGCCACCGGGCTGCCCGGGGTGCCGAACTCCACCCAGGCGTCGGATCCCTCGGGCAGGTAGTGGGTGCTGATCGAGGCCTGGTCGGCGCAGAACATCCAGGTCACGCCGGAGGGATCGGCATAGCCGGCACCCAGTCGACAGGGGCCGGGCGGCAGGCTGCTCAGGCCGGTCGACCCGGCAGGGAGCACCGTCCCACCGTCGCGGGTGATCGGACGTGTGTCGTTGGCACCCTCGTCGGCCGGCAAGGTCTTGTCGCTGTCGATGCTCTCCACCCAGGGCTCGCCGGTGTTGGGGTCGAAGCCGTTGGTGAAGACCCACGGCCCGTCGGGGAGGGTGGACTCCTGCGTGGCCGTGTCGCCGCTGACGGCGACCGCCCAGACCCGGTTGTCGGTGTCGACGACGCGCAGGGTGTCGGGCCGTTCGGGGTCGAAGGCCCAGCCGATCGGCTTCACGTCGCTCTTCCCCGTGCGTTCGCGGATGTCGATCGTCCTGGTGGAGTCGTCGCTGAGCGAGTAGACGCTCAGCTGTCCGCTCTTCTCCTCCTTGGTGGAGATGCCGGTGTCGCCGATCGCCCACAGCCGGTCGCTGCTGACCAGCAGCGCTGCTTCCCGGGGGGTGCTGCTGGCGGCGCTCACGCCCGGGATCTTGCGGGCGGTGGCCTCGCCGGTGGAGGGGTTCAAGGTCACGTAGGAGGTCAGCGTGGTCTCGCCGTCGGCGCCGCCGGCGCTGGTGATGCCGAGCAGCCAGTTGCCCTCGCCCAGGCTGGTGTCGGCGGCGTCATCGGAGGGCGTCGAGGAGGAGGTCCTCGGCTCCGGGTCCGAGGCCGAGGCGCCGTCGGAACCGCAAGCGCTGCTCAGCAGGAGCAGTCCGGCGGCTGCTGCGCTCCAGGCCGAGAGACGGCTACCGGTCGAGTGCTGACGCATCTGCGAACTCCCTGGGGATGACGGTGAGCGGCTCCTCATCGTCCCACAGACCACATCTGAGGACACGAATCCTCGGTCACGATCAGGCACCGGCATACTTCCCTGCGTGACGGAATCGACCCATAGGCGCACCCACGTGGTCTGGGGCGCGGCGTGCCTGGTGGTGTTCGGTGTTCTCGCCGCGCTCGTGATGGCGGCATGGGCGCCCCTGCTCGACCTGGACGCCGAGGTGGGCCGGTGGCCCGAGAGCTACACCCGCGCCCACGACGGGCTCTACCACTTCTGGCGCTACCTGGCGCTGGCCACCACCACGCTGCCGGAGACGATCGCGACCGTCCTGGCCGCGGTGGCGCTGGCCGCGAAGGGCTACCGCCGCGCCGCGAGCTGGACCGTGGCCGTGATGACGACGGTGGCGGCCGCCACCACCGGGCTCAAGCACCTGATCGGCCGCGACCGGCCGGTCTTCGACGACCCGGTCCAGGTGCTCAGCAGCTACTCCTTCCCCTCGGGACACTCCTCGGGGATCGCGGCCGCGGCAGGCGTGGCGATCGTGCTGACCACGATGCTGGTGCGCCGTCGCGGCGTACGCCGGGTCGCGACCGCGCTCGCGGTCGGGCTCGCCCTGCTGGTGGGAGCCGACCGGATCTTCCTCGGCGTGCACAACCTCTCCGACGTGCTCGCGGGCTACCTGCTCGGAGCGGCGTCGGTGTTCTTCTGGTTGGCGGGCTACGACCCGCGACCCAAGTCGATCGCGCTGGCCAACGAGCCGCTGCAGGACGCGGTGCCCAACCAGCGCAAGCGGTTGGCGGTGATCCTCAACCCGAGCAAGGTCGACGACGTCGGCCAGTTCCGCACGCTCGTGGAGACCCTGGCCACCGACTCCGGCTACACCTCGGTGACCTGGTGGGAGACCACCGTCGAGGACACCGGCCACGGCATGGCCCACGAGGCCGCGGTCAGCGGCTGCGACGTGGTCCTGGTGATCGGCGGCGACGGCACCGTGCGCGCGGTGTGCGAGGAGCTCGCCGGCACCGGCATCCCGGTCGGGATCGCCCCCGCGGGCACGGGCAACCTGCTCGCGCGCAACCTGAACATCCCGCTCTACCTGCGCTCCGCGGTCGACGTCGGGCTCAACGGCCAGGACCGCGCCATCGACATGGTCGAGGTCTCCGGTGACGGCATGGAGGACGCGACCTTCCTGGTGATGGCCGGGATGGGCTTCGACGCCGCGATCATGGAGGGCGTCAACGAGGACATCAAGGCCCGGCTCGGGTGGGTGGCCTACGTGCTGTCCGGCCTGAAGTCGTTGATGTTCCCCGCGATCAGGGTCGAGGTCTCCGTCGACGGCGCACCGTTCACCCGGCACCGCGCCCGCACGCTGGTGATCGGCAACGTCGGCTTCCTGCAGGCGGGGATGCCGTTGCTGCCCGATGCCACCATCGACGACGGTCAGCTCGACGTGGTGCTGCTCTACCCGCGGCGGTTCCTGTCCTGGCTGCCGTTGGCGGTGCGGGTGCTGACCCGCAACAAGCGCACCGACGAGACCATCACCCGGATGACGGGTCGCCACGTCGTCGTACGCACGACCGCGGACGCGCCGCGCCAACTCGACGGCGACCTGATCGCGCCCGGCAAGGAGCTGCGCGCCACCTGCGTGCACGGGCGGCTGCTGGTGCGCGTCCCGCGCTGAGGGTCGTCAGGGACGGGCTCCGTCAGGGACGGGCGAGGTTGATCGCGTCCTGCTCCTCGGGGGAGAGCTGGGCACCGCTCTGCCAGTCGGTGACGTTCTTGGCGTAGGTCCGCGAGTCGTTGCGACCCTGGATCGCGCTCATCACCACGCCGCTGCCGGAGTCGTCGAGCAGTGCCAGCGACCAGGACAGCTGGCCACCGGTGTCGGCGAAGGCGTCGTAGCGGATCACCGCGACGTGCCGCAGTGCCTGCGCCTGCTCGGCCTTGAGCGCGGCCACCTCGCGCCGCAGGGCTCGGGACTCCTCGGGGACGTCGGCGGTGCCGGGGTGCTCCTGGTGGGCGGCGCGACGCCCGGAGATGGCCAGCAGCAGCGCGAGCAGGGACAGGAGCAGGGAGATCACCACGAGGACGGTCAGCACGGCACCGAGCATAGACGTGGGAAACTCCCATGGTGAGCCCGACGACGCCGCGCCGGATCGCCTACCAGGGCGAGCCGGGCGCCAATTCCCACATGGTCTGCAACCTGCACTACCCCGACTGGGAGTCGCTGCCGTGTGCGTCCTTCGAGGACGTCTTCGCCGCCGTGGAGGGTGGTCAGGCCGAGCTGGCGATGATCCCGATCGACAACTCGATCGCGGGACGGGTCGCGGACATCCACCACTTCCTTCCCGACTCGGGCCTGCACATCATCGGCGAGCACTTCATGCGGATCCAGTTCTCGCTGATGGCGCTGCCCGGCGCGACGCTGGACTCGATCAGGACGGTGCACAGCCACGTGCACGCGCTCGGCCAGTGCCGCCGGATGATCCGGGAGCGCGGCCTGAAGCCGGTGATCTCCGGCGACACCGCCGGGGCTGCCCGCGAGGTGGCCGAGTCCGGTGATCTCACCCAGGCGGCGATCTCACCGCCGTTGGCCGCGGAGACCTACGGCCTCCAGGTGCTGGCCGACGACGTGGAGGACGAGGAGCACAACACCACCCGGTTCGTCGTACTCTCCCCCGAGCCGGTGGAGGCCGCGCTCGGCAACGGCCCCGTGGTGACCAGCTTCATCTTCAACGTGCGCAACCTGCCGGCGGCGCTCTACAAGGCGCTGGGTGGTTTCGCCACCAACGGGGTGAACATGACCAAGCTGGAGAGCTACATGGTCGGTGGCCACTTCACCGCGACCCAGTTCCTCGCCGAGGTGGACGGACACCCCGCCGACCTGCCGCTCAAGCGGGCCCTGGAGGAGCTCGCGTTCTTCACCACCGAGGTCAAGATCCTCGGGGTCTACCCGGCCGATGACTTCCGGAGCAGCTGACCTCCCCCGATCGGGCTAGGACGCCTGATCCGCTTGCGCCGTTGACTTTCATCCCATCGGATGATGCGCACGAAGCTGACGAAGTGCAGGCTGCAGGCATGCGAGCCACATACAGATTTCTTGCCTATGCGATTGACGGTCTGATCATGGTGCAGGCCGCTGTGATGGCTTGGGCGATCTTCGGATTCGGCAAGTACATCGATGACGGCAACAGCTTCAGCAAGAGCCAGATGGAGTCGAGCGACTGGAACTTCACCGAGGAGCGCGGCTTCATGGTTCACGGGATCAACGGCCAGATGTTGATCCCGCTGGTCGGCCTGATCCTGCTGATCGTCGCGTTCTTCGCCAAGGTGCCCGGCGGGACCAAGTGGGCCGGGATGCTGTTCGGCGGGATCGTCGTCCAGGTCGCGCTCGGCATCTTCGGCCACGGGCTGCCCCTGCTCGGTCTGCTGCACGGAGCCAACGCGCTGCTGCTGTTCTGGCTGGCGTGGAAGGCGGCCAAGGCAGCGGAGGGTCACGTCGAGACCACCGCGCCTGACAGGGCGTACGCCGACCGGTGAAGCGCTCCGACCGGACGAGGGTCCTGGTCGGGCTGGTGCTCACGCTTGCGCTGGTCGTGCCCCTGGGGGCGATGTGGTGGGACAGCCGCCTGCCGGGCTCGTACTCGGCGATGGACATGGGGGAGATGGTCTACGGAGGGGGGACGCGAGGTCACACGGTGCACAGTGGTCACGGTGGCGCCACGGGCGTGAGCGTGGCCGATCTCGACACCGACCCTGAGCGCGAGGCCGACGTGGTCATCGACCTGGTGACGCGCGAGGGCCCGGTGGAGCTGGCGTCGGGCAAGCGCGTCGAGGGCTTCTCGATCAACGGGACCTCGCCGGGACCGCTGATCGAGGCGACCGTCGGTCAGCTCGTCGAGGTGCGGCTGCGCAACGAGTCCGTCCGGGGAGGGGTGGCGCTGCACTGGCACGGGGTGGACGTGCCGAACGCCGAGGACGGGGTCGCGGGGGTGACCCAGGACGCGGTGGGGATCGGGGAGGAGCACACCTATCGCTGGGTGGCTCCGGACCCCGGCACCTACTGGTACCACTCGCACCAGCTCTCGCACGAGCAGGTCGCCGGGGGGCTGCTCGGCGGCATCCTGGTGCATCCTGCGACCCCGGAGCCCGAGGTGCGCGACGTCGTGGCGATCGGTCACCTCTACGACGGGCGGCCCACGATCAACGGGCTCGAGCACGACCAGGCAGTCCTCGCACGGCCGGGGGAGCGGGTGCGGGTGCGGCTGGTGAACACCGACAACGGCCCGGCGCGGGCGTGGGCCTCGGTGCCGTTCGTGCTGCGGGCGATCGACGGCTTCGAGGTGCACGACCCGACGCCGGTCACCGACCGGGCCGTGGGGATCCCCGCCGGCGGACGCGCCGACCTCGAGGTGCAGGTGCCGGAGGACGGCACCGCCGTGAGGGTGCAGCTGCTGGACGTCGGGCTCGTGGTCGGCCCACAGGGCAGCAGCGCGCCCCTGGGGGCGGCGCCGGAGCGCAAGCTGAACCTGCTCGACTACGGCCGCGCGGCGCCGGTCGGGTTCGAGACCGACGACCCCGACCGCAGCTTCGAGTACTCCATCGGGCGGCGCCCCGGCTTCGTCAACGGCCGGCCCGGCCTGTGGTGGAGCGTGAACGGGCACCTCTACCCGGACATGCCGATGTTCGTCGTCGAGGAGGGCGATGTCGTCCACGTGCGGATCTCCAACCACAGCGGCGACGTGCACCCCATGCACCTGCACGGCCACCACGCCGTCGTACTCGCTCGCAACGGGGTGCGGGTGACCGGCAGCCCGTGGTGGTTCGACTCCCTCGACGTCGAGGACGGCGCCAGCTACGACGTCGCGTTCCTCGCCGACAACCCGGGGATCTGGATGGACCACTGCCACAACCTCAAGCACGCGCGGGAGGGCCTGGTCACCCACCTGATGTACGCCGGCGTGACCACGCCCTACCGGATGGGCGAGGACGCCGGGAACGCCCCGGAGTGAGCACCTGAATCGCCGCGAGTGCCACCGGCTAGTTTGAGGGCGTGACCGAGCCGACCAGCGACCGCACCATGGACCTGGGCTACGCCCGGGTCGACGCCGATCGTGCACGACGCACCGGGGATCCCGAGGTCGTCTACGGCGCCGGGAAGACCCCCGAGCAGGTCGTCGGGATCCTGCGGGCGCTGCACGAGCGGCATCCGGAGCGGGCGGTCCTGGCGACGCGGCTGGCGCCCGAGGCGATCGCCCTGGTCCGCTCGGAGCTGCCGCGAGCCGAGGTCGACGAGGTCGCCCGCGCGGTCACCCTCGGCACGCCGCCGGCCGCGCGCGGCCTCGTGGCCGTGATCAGTGCCGGCACCTCCGACGCGCCGGTGGCCGCGGAGGCGGCGCTGACCGCTGCGGTGCACGGCGCGGGCGTGACCCGGATCGACGACGTGGGTGTGGCGGGCCTGCACCGGCTGCTGGAGGTGCGCGACCGCTTCGCCGAGGCCGACTGCCTGGTGGTGGTGGCCGGGATGGAGGGTGCCCTGCCCAGCGTGGTGGGCGGCCTCAGCGGTGTACCGCTCGTGGCGGTCCCCACGAGCGTCGGGTACGGCGCCTCCTTCGGCGGTCTGGCCGCTCTCCTGGGGATGCTGAACTCCTGCGCGCCCGGGGTCACGGTCGTCAACATCGACAACGGCTACGGTGCGGGTGTCTTCGCCGCGCGCGTCGCCCGCAACGCCCACCGGGAGGGCTGAATGACCATCGCCTGGATCGACGCCTCGTCCGGAGCGAGCGGGGACATGCTCCTCGGCGCGCTCGTCGACGTCGGCGTCCCGGTCGGCGTGATCGGTGACGCCGTCGACAAGGTCGCGCCGGGACAGGTCGAGCTGCGCACCGAACGGGTCTCGCGCGGCGGCTTCACCGCGCTGCGCTGCCACGTGGAGGTGGCTGACCCGGGCACGGAACCTGGCGAGCACCGCACCTGGCGCGACGTCGAGCTGCTGCTGGCCGGGGCCGGGCTGCACGAGGACGTCCGGTCGCTGGCCCACGACGTGTTCGCTCGGCTGGCCGAGGCCGAGGCGCACGTGCACGGTACGGCGCCGGAGGACGTGCACTTCCACGAGGTCGGGGCGCTGGACGCGATCGCGGACGTGGTCGGCGCCTGTGCCGGGGTGATCCACCTCGGGCTGGAGCACGTCGCGGTCTCCCGGGTGTCGGTGGGCGGTGGCAGCGTGCGCAGCGAGCACGGCCTCCTGCCGGTTCCGCCGCCGGCGGTGGTCGAGCTCCTGCGTGGCATCCCCACCACCGGCGGACCGGTCGAGCTTGAGCTGTGCACCCCGACCGGGGCGGCGCTGCTCGCCACGCTGGCCGACGTCTGGGGCCCCCAACCGGCGATGGCGGTGGACCGGGTCGGCGTCGGCGCCGGTGGCCGGGATCCCCAGGGCCACGCCAACGTGCTGCGGATGCTGCTGGGCCGCTCTGAGGACGCAGCCAGTGCCGGATCTGGGGCCGGATCTGGGGCCGGATCTGGGGCCGGATCTGGGGTCGCGCCGGGGCCGTGGCTGCTGGAGAGCAACGTCGACGACCTCGACCCACGGATCTGGCCGGTCGTGATCGCGGCCCTGCTCGAGGCCGGGGCCAGCGACGCGTGGCTGACCCCGATCGTGATGAAGAAGGGCCGCCCGGCGCACACCCTGAGCGTGCTGGTCCCGGCGGATCGCCGCGACGGCGTACGCCGTGAGGTCTACCGGCAGACCTCCACCATCGGCATGCGTGAGACCACGGTCGGCAAGCACCACCTCGAGCGCGAGATGCTCCAGGTGGACATCGACGGACAGGTGGTCGCGGTGAAGGTGGCCCGCCACGACGGGGAGGTGATGACCGTGCAGCCGGAGTTCGAGGACGTCGTCGCAGCTGCCCACGCACTCGCTCGGCCGGTCAAGACCGTGATGGCCCAGGCGGTGGCCGCCGCCTCGGGGATCGCCTGATGTCGCTGACCGTCATCGCGATCGTGTTCGCGGCGATCTTCGTCGTCGAGCTGCCCGACAAGACCTTCATCGCCGCGCTGGTGCTGTCCACGCGCTACCGGCCGCTCGCCGTGTGGGTCGGGGTCGGGCTGGCGTTCTTCGTGCAGACCCTGATCGCAGTGCTGGCCGGCCACTTCGCCACCTACCTGCCCCGGACCCTGATCCAGAGCGTGGCGCTGGTGATCTTCCTGGTCGGTGCCGTGGTGCTGTTCCGCTCCGCCCCGGGGGCAGAGGCCGAGGAGAAGGAGCAGGAGGAGGAGTTCGCCTCCCGTGCCACCGAGTCGCGCACCGGGCTGCAGGCCGTCACCACGTCGTTCCTGGTGCTGTTCGCCGCGGAGTGGGGTGACCTGTCACAGCTGCTGACGATCTCGATGATCGCCCGCTACGGCCACCCGGTCAGCGTGTTCCTGGGAGCCTGGGGTGCGTTGCTGGTCGTCTCCGGCATCGCCGTGCTGGCCGGGCGCCTCCTGCTGCGCAAGATCCGGCTCTCGCTGATCCACTACCTCGGTGCGGGGGTTTGCGTGGTGCTGGCCGCGGTCACCGCTGTGGAGCTGATCGGTGGGCTCTAGGCTGGCCTGATGACTCACGCAGCTCAGGCAACCGACAGCACCCAGGACGAGGTCCGACCCGGGGTCTCCACCGAGGTCGGCCGGTTGCGGACGGTGATGCTGCACCGTCCCGGTCCCGAGCTCCAGCGCCTGACCCCGCGCAACAACGACAAGCTGCTCTTCGACGGGATCCCGTGGGTCAGCCGCGCGCAGGAGGAGCACGACGCCTTCGCCGAGGCGCTGACCAGCCGCGGGGTCGAGGTGCTCTACCTCACCGACCTGCTGGTGGAGACCCTCGCCGACGCCACGGCACGCCAGCACGCGATCTCCGGGGTGCTGGAGTCGCTGCATCTGGGCGACAGCCTGCGCAACTACCTGCGCCAGGCGCTCGGCGACCTCGACCCCGAGCACCTCAAGAACGTGCTCACCGCCGGCCTGCGCAACGACGAGGTCCGCGGCGGCTTCGGGCTGGTCACCAGCCTGCTGCACAGCGACGACTTCCTGATCGACCCGCTGCCCAACCTGCTGTTCACCCGCGACTCCAGCGTGTGGATCGGCAAGCAGGTCGCGATCACCTCGCTGGCGATGCCGGCCCGCGAGCGTGAGAGCCAGCTGACCGAGCTGATCTACACCGACCACCCGCGGTTCGCCGGCTCACCCAAGGTCCACGGCTGGCACCGCGAGCACGTCGAGGGCGGCGACGTCCTGCTGATGGCGCGCGGCGTGATCGCCGTCGGCGTCGGGGAGCGTACGACGCCCGCAGGGGTCGAGCGCCTGGCCGGGCAGCTGCTCGCGGACGGGAGCGCGCACACCGTGCTCGCCGTACCCATCGCGCAGGAGCGGGCCACCATGCACCTCGACACCGTGTGCACGATGGTCGACGTCGACAAGATCGTGATGTACCCCAACGTCGCCGACCACCTCACCGCCCATGCCGTGACCGCGGCCGGCGACGGCTCGCTGCTGGTGGCCGAGGCCGAGCCGTTCCTGGTCGCTGCCGCCAAGGCGATGGAGATCGACACCCTGCACCAGATCGACACCGGCCTCGACCCGGTCACCGCCGAGCGCGAGCAGTGGGACGACGGCAACAACACCCTGGCCGTGGCCCCGCGGGTGGCGGTGGCCTACGAGCGCAACGTCGAGACCAACAGCAGGCTCGAGGAGGCCGGCATCGAGGTGATCGCGATCGCGGGCTCCGAGCTCGGCTCCGGCCGGGGTGGTCCGCGCTGCATGTCCTGCCCGATCGCGCGCGACGAGCCCTGAGTCTTGGCCACCTCCCCCCATTCGAGGGCCCAGCAGGCCCTACCGGCGGCACCACCGACGCTGGTGGGTGGCGTCACCCTGCGAGCGCTGACCAGCGATGACTGGACCCTGGAGCAGGAGCTCTCGAGCGACCCCGAGGTCGTGCGCTGGACCTTCTATCCCGCCGACCTGACCGAGGAGCACGCTCGGGAACGGATCGCCCGGGGCGTCGAGGCCGCCGTCAAGCGTCGGGCCCAGCGCTACGCCGTGCTCGACGCCGACGGTGAGCCCCTGGGCACCTGCGGTCTCGGAGCCCTCGGCACCGAGGCGGCCGAGATCTTCTACGCCCTGCTGCCGCGCTCCCGTGGCCGCGGCGCTGCCACCGAGGCCACCCGTCTGCTCAGCGACTGGGTGCTCTCCTCGGGCTACCGCTACGCCGTGGTGGTCACGGTCGAGGGCAACGAGGCGAGCGAGGCCGTGGCCCGGCGCGCCGGCTTCACGGCCGCCGACGACCACGAGGGCGAGCACCGCGGCCGTCCGGTCACCCTGCGGCGCTGGGTCCGGTACCGGCCGACCCCCGGGGACACCGACCACCAGTAGCCGTGGTGCACCACCCCTGGTGCAGTTCCCGAGGGTGTGCCGCGCCGGATGTGCACCACCCCTGCTTCACGATCCGCGGCGAACCCTGCCGGGAACCGGTGCACCCCTGCGTCACAACCGCAGCCGCGCCGAGGTCCGGAGGATGACGGGGCATGAAGGGGCATGAAGAAGCCGGCCGGCGTTGACGGGGGGGACAACGCCGACCGGCAGGGAAGAATGTAATACATGCATTAAGGACCGACAAATCACGGTCTGCCCCACAAGTGCGTTCAGCGGATGGTGACCTGTCGGCTGGTCAGGCCGGCGCGTGCGGAGCGCTCCTCGGTGCTCAGCGCCGTGGTGTCGGCGATGGCGGTGGCGAGGGTCTGGGCCAGCTGAGGTGCGGCCTGCGCGACGCCGGTGGCGCCGGTGCCGGCGGGAAGGTCCCAGACCGGGACCACGACGCCGTGGACGCGGAACATCCCGATCAGCCGGTCACCCTCGACCAGAGTGTGGTTGCCCGCGACGTGCAGGCGCGCCAGGCCGTCAAGCACCCGGTCCTCGTCGTCGGCCTGCACCCAGCGGAGGTACTCGCGCTCCCCGACCTCGGTCCAGTAGGCCGCCTCGACGCCGGAAACCCGCTCGGTGGGCGCGGCGGAGGCGTTGGCCTGCTCGAGGGCCGCGGCCAGGCTGCCGTCGCTGTCCTCGAGGTCGCTGATCCAGAAGTCGAACCCCTGGTGCACGGTGAACTCCACCGGCTGGTCGACGATGAGGTCCTGCAGTCGCGGTCCCTCGGCCGGCGGGGTGGTCAGGCCGACCGTGGTGCCCGGCTCCGCGTCGAGCGCGGCCAGGAGCACGGCGCCCAGGTCGCGACTCGGGTCGCCGTACCCGTGCTGGACCTGGAGGCCGAGCCAGATGGTGCCGTCCTCACGGACCATCGCGGGGGCGGCACCGGGCAGGAGCGAGCAGAGCAGGACTGTGCGGTCGGAGTCACGCAGGGTGAGTGGCGCGGTGGCGGAGGGCACGAACTCGCGCACGGCGATGATGTCGGCCTCGGAGGTCAGCCCGGCGAAGGGACGGGCGGAGTACACCGGCGGAGCACCGGCCTCGCTGCCGTGGCAGGCCTTGTAACGACGACCGGAGCCGCACGGACACGGTTGGCGGGGACCGACCGCTGCCTGATCACCACCGCCGCCAGCGGTTGCGGTGGACGCAGATGCGGTCTGGAGGGAACGGTGGCGGTCGCGTGACTTCTTACCCATGGGGTCGAGACTAGGCAGTGGCCCTCAGGCAAGGGCGAGGTGGGCGTGCACCGTGGTGCGGGCCGCGCTGCTCTCGACCCACCAGCCGGTCGACAGGGTCTCCACGATGGAGAGCCCGCGGCCCCCGAGGTCGGAGACGCCGGCGTGGTGCGCCCGGGGCCGGGAGCGGGTGCCACCGTCGGTCACGGCGATGTGCAAGGTGTCCTCGGTGGTGCACCAGGAGACGCGTACGGTGCCGTCGGCCAGGGGGCGGCCGTGGCGCACGGAGTTGCCGACCAGCTCGCTGACCACCAACCGGGCGTCCTCGCGCGAGCTCTCGTCCAAGCGCCCGTGCAGGGAGTCCAGCAGGCGCGCTCGTGCCAGCCGTGCGCTCCTGGGCGTGAAGGGCAGGTCGAGCTGGAAAGCCTCGCTACCTAACAGGCACTGGTCGAGTTGAGTCATGGCCCCTCTGAGTCGTGGCTGCGGGCAACGAGATGCTGAGATGGTGCCCCCAGTGCGAGTCCGTAAACTCAGGCGAGCCGTTCGGAGAGGTAGGCCAGGGCGTTGGCCGGCCGGTCGGTGATCACGGCCTCCACCCCGAGTCGCACGCACAGGTCGAAGTCCTCGGGGGTGTTGGCGGTCCAGCAGTGCAGCCGGGTGCCGGTGCGGGCGATCCGGCGGATCAGCTCGGGGTGCTCGCGCAGCACCTCGATCCCGGGCCCGGCGATCCAGGTGCTCTCCGCGAACGGCCGGGCCCGCCACCACTGCTGCGGGGAGCTGATCAGCAGCACCAGCTCGAGGTCGGGGGCGATCCGTTGGATACGGCGCAGGGCCACCCACGAGAACGACATCACTCGCGCCGGTGAGTCCTTGCCGGCCCAGCCGAACTCCGCCAGCAGCTGCACCAGCCGGCGTTCGACCAGACCGGCGTAGCGGGTGGGGTGCTTGGTCTCGATCGCCAGCCCGACGTGGCGGGGGTAGCTCGCGACGGTCTCGAGCAGCCGGCGCAGGGTGAGCACCTGGTTGAGCTCGGGGTCGGTGTCGGGGGCCTCGTCGTCGAGCTCGGCCCACGGGTGCTTCCACGAGGCGACGTCGAGGTCCTGGAGGTCGGCGAGCTCCATGGTCGAGACGACGCCTTCGCGGTACGCCGTACGCCGCAGGTCACGGTCGTGGACACACACGAGATGGCCGTCGGCGGTGAGTCTCACGTCGCACTCGAGGGCGTCGGCGCCCTCGTCGAGGGCCGCTCTGTAGGCGCCCAGAGTGTGCTCCGGGTTGATCGCACTGGAACCGCGATGGGCCACCACTTGAGGCCGAGCCTGCGCCATGGACCCATTCTGCACACCTTTGCCCGGCGTCGGCGACGGCGTGCCCGAGCGAGGTGGCTGGACTAGCCGGTTCAGCGCTGGCTGCGGAGGAACTTGCCGAAGTGCGGGACGGTGAAGGCGACCGTGCCGCGCTCGCCCGAGAACACCAGCCCCTTCTTGATCAGCCCGTCCCGGGCGGGGCTCAGCGACTGCGGCTTGCGCGCCAGCAGCCGGGCGATGTCGGCGGTGCTCACCGCCTGGTCGTCGTTGCCCTCGCCGAGGTCGGCCATCGCGACCATGTAGTCGCGCTCGGCCGGGGTGGCCCGGTCGTAGCGGGCACCGAAGAACCCCACAGCCAGCTCGGACTCCGCCTCGGGGGCGGCGGTGCGGACGTCCTCGGCCCGGATCGGCGCCTCGACGGCGACGTCCCAGGTGACCTTGCCGTAGGCCTGCACGAAGTACGGGTAGCCGTCGGTGAGCCGGTAGAGCTCCTCGAGGGCACCGGGCTCGAAGCTGACGTCCTCGGTGCCGGCCGGCAGGGTCCAGGCGCGCTCGGCCATCTCGCGGGGGAGTCGGTCGACCGAGACGTAGCGGAAGAGCCGCTCGGAGTAGGACTTCGAGGCCGCCAGCGCCACCGGAAGGTGCGGCAGGCCCGCGCCGACCACGAGGAGGGGCGCACCCTGCTGGCTGATCTCGTGCACGGCACCGCACAGGGCGCCCAGCTCGGGGGCCGGGATGTCCTGCATCTCGTCGATGAACAGCGCGATCCCGACCCCGAGGTCGCCGGCGAGGGTGGCGACGTCGGTGAACAGCTCGATCAGGTCCAGCTCGAGGTCGCCGGAGTCGGCCCGTCCGCGGGCGGCGACCACGTCGATGGGCGGCTGCCAGCGCGGCTGCCGGGCGCCGACCTTGCGGTCCTTGAGCTCCGCGCGGAGGGCGAAGGCCTTGAGCACCCCGGTGACCTCCTCTACCCGCTCGGGGTCGCGGTGGCGGTGCGAGACCTCGCGCACGGCTGCGTGCACCGCCTGGGCCAGGGGTAACCGCAGGGACTGGTCGGGACGGGCCTCGATCTTGCCCGTGCCCCAGGCGCGCTTGACCGCGAGGCTGCGCAACGAGTTGAGCAGCACCGTCTTGCCCACGCCTCGCAAACCCGAGAGCACCATGCTGCGGTCGGGCCGCCCGGCCGCGACCCGCTCCAGGGTCACCTCGAACTGGGCGAGCTCGCGGTCCCGGCCCGCGAGCTCGGGAGGTCGCTGGCCGGCACCGGGGGCGTAGGGGTTGCGAATCGGGTCCACGATCGGAGGGTATCGAGCCGTCTAGGGAAAGGCCTAGATTTGCGTAGCGAGTCCTGTCCTCGGTCGGCTCTGGGTTGATATCGACTTATCTAGCGTTTGTGCTAGAGAGACCGATACTGTGCCAGAGCCGCACAGCGACGTACTACGGTGTGCTCGTGCCTGAGCTGCCCGAGGTAGAAGCGCTGGTCCAGGACCTGTCCCGGCGGTTGCAGGGGCGTGCCGTGGTCCGGGTCGACATCGCGGCGTTCAGCTGCCTGAAGACCTACGACCCGCCGATCTCGGCGCTGGCCGGAGGCCTGGTCGACGGGGTCACCCGGCACGGCAAGTTCCTCGACCTCGACATCGGCGGCACCCACCTGGTGCTGCACCTGGCGCGGGCCGGGTGGATCCGGTTCAAGGAGCAGGTGCCGCAGACGCCGCCGCGGCCCAGCAACAAGTCACCGCTGGCAGCGCGGATCGTGCTCGACGACGGGTCCGGGCTCGACATCACCGAGGCCGGGACCCGCAAGAGCCTGGCGTTGTACGTCGTCCGGGATCCCGCCACGATCGAGGGGATCGCGCGGCTCGGGCCCGACCCCCTGGGCAGCGACTTCACCCCCGACGTCCTCGAGGAGATCCTGCAGGAGGCGGGGCGGGCGCAGATCAAGGGCGTGCTGCGCCACCAGAGCAACATCGCCGGCATCGGCAATGCCTACAGCGACGAGCTCCTGCACGCCGCACGGCTCTCGCCGTTCAAGCCGGCCAACAGCCTCAACGAGTTCGAGCTGCAGACGTTGTACGACGCCATCCGCACCGTCCTCGGCGACGCGGTCGCGCGGTCCAGCGGGCTCGCGGCCAGCGAGCTGAAGGGTGAGAAGAAGAGCCACCTCGCCGTGCACGGGCGCACCGGCGAGACCTGCCCGGTCTGCGGCGACGTGGTGCGCGAGGTCAGCTTCGCCGACTCCAGCCTGCAGTACTGCGCCACCTGCCAGACCGGCGGCAAGCCGCTCGCCGACCGGAGGACCTCGAAGTTCCTCAAGTGAACGCCGCCGGCAGGGGCACCGTCAGCGCGTCGGCCAGCCGGGCCAGGTAGTCACGGCGGGGGAGCTCGACCACGCCGAGGGTGGCCAGGTGCGGGGTCTGCCACTGGGTGTCGAGCAGCCGGCGGCCGGCGTGGTCATCCTGGAGCAGGTCCACCAGGCCGAGCAGGGCGACCTTCGAGGCGTCGCGGACGTGGCTGAACATCGACTCACCGGCGAACAGGCCGCCGATCGCGACACCGTAGAGGCCGCCGACCAGCACGCCGTCGCGCCGGGCCTCCACCGAGTGCGCCCAGCCGAGCTCGTGCAGGTGCAGGTAGGCAGTGGCGATCGCCTCGTCGATCCAGCCACCGTCACGCTCGGGGTCGGCGCAGCCGGCGACCACGTCGGCGAAGGCGGTGTCGACCGTGACCGTGAGGTGCTTGGCCGACTGGCGCAGCGAGCGGGTGACCCTCAGGCCGTCCAGCGGCAGCACGCCGCGGTCCCGGGGGGACCACCAGGCCATCTCCTGGGGGGCGTCGTCGACGCGCATCGGGAACAGGCCCTGGCGGTAGGCGGCCAGCAGCGTCCCCGGCTCCAGGTCACCCCCCAGCGCGACCAGGTCGCCGCGGGCGGACTCGGGGTGCGGGAACGTCCAGGGCGTCGGGGACGGTTCGAGCGGCACCCGCCCATCGTTCCGCATGGCGCCGGCCGGTCGGGGGAGGGGATGTCGCGCCGGTTTGTACTCTTGACCCATGAGCATGTCGAAGCGTCTCGGCCAGGCCCTGGCGCCCCGGATCACCGAGCTCGCTCCCAACGTGACCGCGGGGTTCGTCCAGCAGGCGCTGCACCGCGCGATCAGTGGCGCCGGTCCGCTCGACGGGGCAGCACTGGCCGCCGAGAAGACTCTCGACTCCAGCAAGGGCGACGTCGACGCTGCGGTCAAGCAGCTGATCGAGACCCACGTCCGGCTCGCCGGCGCCCAGGGGTTCCTCACCAACATCGGCGGCCTGGTCACGATGACCGTGACGGTGCCGGCCAACATCGCCGGGCTCGCACTGATCCAGTGCCGGATGGTGGCCGCGATCGTGCACCTGCGGGGTTACGACCTCGCCGAGCCGCGGACCCGCAACGCGATCCTGGCGTGCCTGCTCGGTGAGGAGCGGATGCTCGCGATGATCAAGAAGAAGAAGCTGCCCGGCACGCCGATGGCGTTGGCCACCGCGCCGGTGCACGACCCGCACATCGACAACGTGATGGCCAACGAGGTCGCCTCCGAGCTGATCACCAAGGTCGCCGGCAAGCGGATCGCCGTCACCGTGGGGCGTCGGGTGCCGGTCGTCGGCGGTGTCGTCGGCGCGGGCACCGACGGGTACTCCACTTGGAAGATCGGCCGCTACGTCGACCGGGAGTTCCTGCCCCGCAACCGGCGGTAGGCGAACAGCCCGGCCCGGGCGACCGGGTTGCTGCCTGAGAGACCGACCAGCTTCTCCTTGGCCCGGTAGGTGCGGGTGCCGTGGAAGCGGTCCAGCTGGCCCATCAGGTCGGCGATGTCGGCGTGCAACCGCTCCTCGACCTCCAGCAGCCGGGCCGCCTCACCTGTCATCAGGGCCAGCGCCTCCAGGGCGGCGTCGGCCACCTCGGCCTCGTCGCAGGTGTCCGGGTCGACGTACGGCGCTGGGGCGGGTGCCAGCAGGTCGTCGAGATCGCCGATCACGTCGTACCCCCGCAGCGCCAGCTCGCTGACCCACCGACGGCTCAGGTCGCTCGCCCATGCGTAGGTCTCGGGGGGCAACGCCAGCCGCGGCGATCCGTGCCGCAGCGAGAGGTTGCGGTGCACGACCAGCTCGCGGACCAGGACCCGGTAGTGGTGGTTGGGGAGCACGTCGTTGAGGCGGGTGTTCAGGCGGCGCACCATCGTCGACTCCGGCACGCCCAGTGAGGCGTTGGCGCGGTCGGTCGGGGCGTAGCGCACGGCGTCGAGACCGAACAGGCCCGCGAACCGCTCCCACAGCAGGGTCGGGCTGGACCCGGAGGGCGGGACCGTGACCAGGTGCACCTGCTCGCGCGGGACCTCGGTGCCCCACCGGTCGAGCACGTCGGGCACCTCCTGGACCGCCCAGAACCACTGCGCCACCTGGCTGCTGCGGTCCTGCTCGCGGAGGTCGTCGAGGAAGGCGGCGAAGGTCGTCGTACGTCGGTGCTTGACGTTCTCCTGCCACTCTGCGGGGATCTGGCGGACCAGGTCGCGCGCCGAGAGCACCACGTGGATCTCGGCGTCGCCGAGCGAGGTGATCGCCCGGGCGACGTGCACCCGCGAGGCGTTGCCGAGGATCTCGTGGCTGATGATCGCGGTGCCGTCCCAGGCACGGACCTGCTCGGCGAGCCGGTCCCAGGCGCCGACGGCCTCACGCTCCAGGCCACCCCAGGGCAGGTCCATCAGGTCCAGCGCGGCCAGGAAGTGGGCGTCGTGGCGCTCGGCGGGGTAGAGGAGCCCCTGCTCGCGGAGGCTCTCGCGGTGCTTGAACAAGATGTCCTGCACGAACGAGGTGCCGGTCTTGGGGGCGCCGACATGGATGAACACGCGCTGGGCCATTCACGTTCCTCCTTGCAGCAGCCAGGCCCGCAGGCAGGCGATGAGGGCCAGTCCGAGGGTGTGTTCGGGGTCCACACCCCGGGTGGGGCGCCGGGCCCCTGTGGTGACCCCGCTCGGGGCCAGGTCGCCGAGGTTGCCGTGCACAGCGTAGCCAGCCGAACGGAGGTCGGTGGCCATCCGCGCGGCCAGTGCGGCGGTCCACTCCAGGGCCGCGGGTGGCGGCGGGGGATAGCCGGCCCGCGACCGGTCGGTCGGCTGCAGCACGGTCTCGGCGAGCGTCGCGGCCAGCTCGCGCACCCGGTCGGGGCCCTGGGTCAGGGTCAGCAGCCGGTTCAGGCGCCGGGTCAGGTCGCTCAGGGCCGGGTCGGTCGCCGGGTCGGGCGCCGGGTCGGTCGCCGGGCCCGCCCGACCGTCCGCGGCGGGCGCGAGGACCGTCTCGCGGACGCCGAGGACGCGCGCGGTCAGCGGGGCGACGTGCTGGAGGTCGCGCCCGAGGACCACGTGCACCGGCTCGTGCGGTCGGCCGTCCAGCCGGTGGGCAACGGCCGGCAGGTCGAGTGCGCGCGGCAACCGTCCCGCGGCCAGCGTCCGGCGCCACACGGTGCCGAGCGTCACCGAGCCGCCGTGCCTGGTCCGGGCCGCCCAGTGCTCCCCGATCATCACCTCGACGGGACGACCGAGGACGACGTGGACCGGACGCCAGTCGGACTCCACCAGCCCCTGGTCGAGCAGCATCCGCCGCACCACGGCCACGGTGCCCGGCGAGCCGTCAGCCGGAACCGACGCCGCCACGGCAGCGGCCAGCGTGCGGGCTCCGGCTCCGCCGGTCGTGGCGCTACTCCGGGCAGCAGCCGGGCCAGGACACCGACGGCGAGCCGGTTCAGCTCCTCGGTGGGGACCTGGTCGGGCTCGATCGGGGGAGAGCCGAAGCGAGGAGGCTCCGTCTCCGGGAGGGGCCACGGCAGGGGTACGTCGATCCGTCCGCGACCGGGTGTGCCGGTGCCCAGCACCAGGTCGACGAGGGGAGAGAGGCCAGAAGCGGGGCCGAGAGCGGGACCCGAAGCGGACCCGGAAGCGGCGTCGGCGGCGGCCAGGTTGAGCCGGCGCACCAGCTCGAGGTGGATCGCGTCCGGAGTGGGGTGCAGCGGGGCGACCGGCTCGTGGTCCCCGGAGCGCCAGGCCGACCAGGTCGTCGTACCCCCGGACCGCAGGTGGGCGGCCCAGGAGGCGACCGCCTCGTCGTAACCGGGCTGGGTCAACTGCGCAACCGTCGCGCGATCTTGGACACCGGGTTGGTCTCGGCCTTGCCCTGGGCGATCTGGTCGAGCACGTGGGCGAGCGCCTCGATCGCGGCGTCGGCAACGACCGCGGGGTCGGCGTCGTCGGGACTGGTCCAGCCGGCCACGTCGTCTGGCCACCGGGGGAGGAGGTCCTCGACGTCACCGACCACGTGCACCCCGGACTGGCGGATCCAGTCGATCCAACCGTCGGTCACGTCCTCGACGAAGGCGCGGTGCTGCGGCGGGACGCTGGCGAGCTCCATCTCCTTACGCTCGGCCAGCACCTCGCGGACGATCAGCTCGCGCACCCAGGTCACGTAGGTCGTCCGCGGCAGCTCCCGCTCGGCGAGGGCGATGTTGAGCCGGCGGAGCAGGGTCACCTCGGCACCGCCGAGGGAGGCGTTGGTGGTCTGGGTCTCGGCGTACGGCGCCCCGGGATCGAGCCCGAGCACCGAGCTGAAGCGGTCCCACAGCGCGCCCCGGGGGCCTCCGGGACCGGGGACGGTGACCAGGTGGATCTGGTCGGGGGACAGCCCGGCGCCCCAGGTGGTGAGCACGGCGGGCAGGTCCTGGACCCGCCAGAACCACATCCGCCAGTCGGTGCGGGCGTGGTTGCGCACCATCGCCTCGAGGAACTTCTCGTACTCGCGGCGTCCGCGGTGCTTGACCCGCTCCTGCCACTCGGCGGGCACCTGACGGCCGAGGTCGCGCGCGGTCACGACCACGTGCACCTCGTCGCCGGCGAAGGCGGCCCTGGCCCGGCGGACGGCGTCGAGCGGCACGGCGGCGAGGATCTCGTGGCTGATCAGGATGTCGGCGCGGCTGCGCCCGGCCTCGGTGACCAGCGCGTCCCACTGGCCCTTGGCGGCCTTCTCGGCACCGGCCCAGCGCTCGCCGAGCAGGTCGAGCGCGGCCTCGAAGTGGTCACCGGTCCGGGTCTCCACGTAGTCGAGGCCCTGGGTGCGCAGTCCGTCGCGGTTCAGGGCCAGCCGGTCCTGCAGGTAGCTGGTGCCGCTCTTCGGTGTCCCCACGTGCATCAGGACTTTGCGGCTCATGCGGGCATTCTGCCCCACGTCCCCGGTTCAGGACCCGGGAGTCAGGGCGGTGACCACGCGCGAGGGGCTGGGGCGTCCGAGCACACCGGCCATCCACCGGCTGGTCTCCACGAGCGCGGAGAGGTCGACCCCGGTCTCGATGCCGAGCCCCTGGAGCATCCAGACCAGGTCCTCGGTGGCCAGGTTGCCGGTCGCGCTCTTCGCGTAGGGGCACCCGCCGAGGCCGCCGGCGCTGGCGTCGAAGGTGGTGATCCCGTGCTGCAGCGCGGCGTAGGCGTTGGCCAGGGCCTGGCCGTAGGTGTCGTGGAAGTGCACGGCGAGTACGTCGTTCGCGAGCCCGGCGGCGTTGAAGGCGGTGAGGAGCTCGGTGACGTGTCCCGCCGTACCGACACCGATCGTGTCGCCCAGCGAGAGCTGGCTGGCGCCGAGGTCGAAGAGCCGCTTGCCCACGTCGACGACCTGGTCGATCGCCACCTCACCCTCCCAGGGGTCCCCGAAGCACATGCTCACGTAGGCGCGCACGTCCATCCCCGCCGCTCGGGCACGAGTGACGGTCGGCTCGAACATCGCGAACTGCGCGTCGAGGCTGCGGTTGAGGTTGCGCTGCGCGAAGGTCTCGGTGGCACTTCCGAAGATCGCGATGTGCTCACAGCCCAGCTCCAGCGCCCGGTCGAGGCCGCGCTCGTTGGGCACCAGCACGGGCAGCCCGCGGCCGGTCTCACCCAGGCGCTCCATCAGCTCCCCTGCGTCGGCGAGCTGGGGCACCCACTTGGGGTGCACGAAGCTGGTGGCCTCGACGATCGGGAGACCCGCGGCGAGCAGCCGCTCGATGAACTCCGCCTTCGCCTCGAGCGGGACCACGCTGCTCTCGTTCTGCAGGCCGTCGCGGGGGCCGACCTCGTAGATCGTGACCTGCTCAACCATCGTTGGCCTCCTCCTCCACGACGAACAGCACCTGGCCCAGCGCGACCTGGCCGCCGACGGCGGCGCCGACCGTGGTGACCGTGCCGTCGAAGGGTGCCTTGAGTGCGAGCTCCATCTTCATCGCCTCCAGTACGCCGAGCCGCTGACCCTGCTCCACAGTCTCCCCTTCGGCCACGTCGACGGCGAGGACCGTGCCCGGCATGGGGGCGGTCAGGCTGCCCTCGCCCGCGGCCGCGCCGTGCGAGGCGAAGACGTCGGGCCGCTCGAAGACGAACCGCTGACCCTGGTGCACCACCTCGATCCGGTGCCGGCCGACCCGGCCGCGACCGCGTTCGGCGACACCGTCCAGGGCGAGGGTGAGGTCGAAGACCGACCCGTCGGTGCGGTGGGCGAGCTCGACGGCACGGGTCTGGTCGATCCGGTCGGCGCGGACCACGACGACCGGGTCGAGGTCGACCCGGACCGGGGCGTGCTCACCGCACATCCGCCAGCCGTCGGAGCGGAACGGTGTGGCGCCGTCCGGCCGGGGCGCGGCCGCCCAGGCGGCCAGGGCGCGCGGGACCTCCGAGGACGGCCGCGCCAGCGACCCCTCCTCGTAGGAGACCTGGTCCAGCCAGGCGGTGTCGACGGTCGCGTCGCGGAACTCCTCGGTCGCGGCGAGCGCCCGGAGGAAGCCGGTGTTGGTGGTCAGGCCCAGGATCGTGGTCTCGCCGAGTGCCTGCACCAGCCTGCGGCGGG
>CAWAJE010000043.1:0-18513 GCA_963782215.1 uncultured Actinomycetota bacterium
GCCGCCTCACCTGTCATCAGGGCCAGCGCCTCCAGGGCGGCGTCGGCCACCTCGGCCTCGTCGCAGGTCCGGGTCGACGTACGCGCTGGGGCGGGTGCCAGCAGGTCGTCGAGATCGCCGATCACGTCGTACCCCCTCAGCGCCACCGCGCTGACCAACCGACGGCTCAGGTCGTCGCCCATGCCTAGGTTCGGCAGCGCCAGCCGCGGCGATCCGTGCCGCAGCGAGAGGTTGCGGCGCACGACCAGCTCGCGGACCAGGACCGGTAGCGGCGGGTGGGGAGCACGTCGTTGAGGCGGGTGTTCAGGCGCGGACCATCGTCGACTCCGGGATGCCGAGTGAGGCGTTGGCGCGGTCGGTCGGGCGTAGCGCACGGCGTCGAACCGAACAGGCCCGCGACCGCTCCCACAGCAGGGTCGGGGCGGACCCGAAGGGCGGGACCGTGACCAGGTGCACCTGCTCGCGCGGGACCTCGGTGCCCCACCGGTCGAGCACGTCGGGCACCTCCTGGACCGCCAGGCCACTGCGCCACCTGGCTGCTGCGGTCCTGCTCGCGGAGGTCGTCGAGGAAGGCGGCGAAGGTCGTCGAACGCCGGTGCTCGACGCCTCCTGCCATCTGCGGGACCTGGCGGACCAGGTCGCGCGCCGAGAGCACCACGCCCATCTCGGCGTCGCCGAGCGAGGTGATCGCCCGGGCGACGTGGACCCGCGAGGCGATGCCGAGGACTCGCGGCTGATGATCGCGGCGCCGTCCAGGCACGGGCCGCTCGGCGAGCCGGTCCGAGGCGCCGACGGCCTCACGCTCCAGGCCACCCAGGGCAGGTCCATCAGGTCCAGCGCGACCAGGAAGCGGGCGTCGTGGCGCTCGGCGGGCAGGGAGCCCCTGCTCGCGGAGAACTCGCGGCTTGAACAAGATGTCCTGACGTACCAGGCGCCGGTCTTGGGGGCGCCGACATGGATGAACACGCGCCGGGCCATTCACGTTCTCCTCGCACAGCCAGGCCCGCAGGCAGGCGATGAGGGCCAGTCCGAGGGCGTGTTCGGGGTTCAGACCCCGGGTGGTGCGCGGGCCCCTGCGGTGACGCCGCTCGGGGCCAGGTCGCCGAGGTCGCCGTGCACAGCGTAGCCAGCCGAACTGAGGGTCGGCGGCGATCCGCGCGGCCAGTGCGCGGTCCACTCCAGGGCCGCGGGCGGCGGCGGGGGACAGCCGCCCGCGACGGTCGGTCGGCTGCAGCACGGTCTGGGCGAGCGTCGCGGCGACCTCGCGCACCCGGTCGGGGCCCTGGGTCAGGGTCAGCAGCCGGTTCAGGCGCGCGGGTCAGGTCGCTCAGGGCCGGGTCGGTCGCGGGGTCGGGCGCCGGTCGGTCGCCGGGCCCGTCCACCGTCCGCGGCGGGCGCGAGGACCGTCTGGCGGACGCGAGGACGCGCGCGGTCAGCGGGGCGGACGTGCCGGAGGTCGCGCCGAGGACGACGTGCACCGGCTCGTGGTCGGCCGTCCAGCCGGCGGGCAACGGCCGGCAGGTCGAGCGCGCGCGGCAACCGTCCCGCGGCCAGTGTCGGGCGCCACACGGGGCCGAGCGTCACCGGGCCGCCGCGCCCGGCCCGGGCCGCCCAGCGCTCCCCGATCATCACCTCGACGGGACGCACGAGGCCGACGTGAACTGGACGCGAGTCGGACCCCACCAGCCCCTGGTCGAGGAGCATCCGCCGCACCACGGCCACGGTGCCCGGCGAGCCGTGCAGCCGGAACCGACGCCGCCACGGCAGCGGCCAGCGCGCGGGCTCCGGCTCCGCCGGTCGTGGCGCTACTCCGGGCAGCAGCCGGGCCAGGACACCGACGGCGAGCCGGTTCAGCTCCTCGGTGGGGACCTGGTCGGGCTCGATCGGGGGAGAGCCGAAGCGAGGAGGCTCCGTCTCCGGGAGGGGCCACGGCAGGGGTACGTCGATCCGTCCGCGACCGGGTGTGCCGGTGCCCAGCACCAGGTCGACGAGGGGAGAGAGGCCAGAAGCGGGGCCGAGAGCGGGACCCGAAGCGGACCCGGAAGCGGCGTCGGCGGCGGCCAGGTTGAGCCGGCGCACCAGCTCGAGGTGGATCGCGTCCGGAGTGGGGTGCAGCGGGGCGACCGGCTCGTGGTCCCCGGAGCGCCAGGCCGACCAGGTCGTCGTACCCCCGGACCGCAGGTGGGCGGCCCAGGAGGCGACCGCCTCGTCGTAACCGGGCTGGGTCAACTGCGCAACCGTCGCGCGATCTTGGACACCGGGTTGGTCTCGGCCTTGCCCTGGGCGATCTGGTCGAGCACGTGGGCGAGCGCCTCGATCGCGGCGTCGGCAACGACCGCGGGGTCGGCGTCGTCGGGACTGGTCCAGCCGGCCACGTCGTCGGGCCACCGGGGGAGGAGGTCCTCGACGTCACCGACCACGTGCACCCCGGACTGGCGGATCCAGTCGATCCAACCCTCGGTCACGTCCTCGACGAAGGCGCGGTGCTGCGGCGGGACGCTGGCGAGCTCCATCTCCTTGCGCTCGGCCAGCACCTCGCGGACGATCAGCTCGCGCACCCAGGTCACGTAGGTCGTCCGCGGCAGCTCCCGCTCGGCGAGGGCGATGTTGAGCCGGCGGAGCAGGGTCACCTCGGCACCGCCGAGGGAGGCGTTGGTGGTCTGGGTCTCGGCGTACGGCGCCCCGGGATCGAGCCCGAGCACCGAGCTGAAGCGGTCCCACAGCGCGCCCCGGGGGCCTCCGGGACCGGGGACGGTGACCAGGTGGATCTGGTCGGGGGACAGCCCGGCGCCCCAGGTGGTGAGCACGGCGGGCAGGTCCTGGACCCGCCAGAACCACATCCGCCAGTCGGTGCGGGCGTGGTTGCGCACCATCGCCTCGAGGAACTTCTCGTACTCGCGGCGTCCGCGGTGCTTGACCCGCTCCTGCCACTCGGCGGGCACCTGACGGCCGAGGTCGCGCGCGGTCACGACCACGTGCACCTCGTCGCCGGCGAAGGCGGCCCTGGCCCGGCGGACGGCGTCGAGCGGCACGGCGGCGAGGATCTCGTGGCTGATCAGGATGTCGGCGCGGCTGCGCCCGGCCTCGGTGACCAGCGCGTCCCACTGGCCCTTGGCGGCCTTCTCGGCACCGGCCCAGCGCTCGCCGAGCAGGTCGAGCGCGGCCTCGAAGTGGTCACCGGTCCGGGTCTCCACGTAGTCGAGGCCCTGGGTGCGCAGTCCGTCGCGGTTCAGGGCCAGCCGGTCCTGCAGGTAGCTGGTGCCGCTCTTCGGTGTCCCCACGTGCATCAGGACTTTGCGGCTCATGCGGGCATTCTGCCCCACGTCCCCGGTTCAGGACCCGGGAGTCAGGGCGGTGACCACGCGCGAGGGGCTGGGGCGTCCGAGCACACCGGCCATCCACCGGCTGGTCTCCACGAGCGCGGAGAGGTCGACCCCGGTCTCGATGCCGAGCCCCTGGAGCATCCAGACCAGGTCCTCGGTGGCCAGGTTGCCGGTCGCGCTCTTCGCGTAGGGACACCCGCCGAGGCCGCCGGCGCTGGCGTCGAAGGTGGTGATCCCGTGCTGCAGCGCGGCGTAGGCGTTGGCCAGGGCCTGGCCGTAGGTGTCGTGGAAGTGCACGGCGAGTACGTCGTTCGCGAGCCCGGCGGCGTTGAAGGCGGTGAGGAGCTCGGTGACGTGTCCCGCCGTACCGACACCGATCGTGTCGCCCAGCGAGAGCTGGCTGGCGCCGAGGTCGAAGAGCCGCTTGCCCACGTCGACGACCTGGTCGATCGCCACCTCACCCTCCCAGGGGTCCCCGAAGCACATGCTCACGTAGGCGCGCACGTCCATCCCCGCCGCTCGGGCACGAGTGACGGTCGGCTCGAACATCGCGAACTGCGCGTCGAGGCTGCGGTTGAGGTTGCGCTGCGCGAAGGTCTCGGTGGCACTTCCGAAGATCGCGATGTGCTCACAGCCCAGCTCCAGCGCCCGGTCGAGGCCGCGCTCGTTGGGCACCAGCACGGGCAGCCCGCGGCCGGTCTCACCCAGGCGCTCCATCAGCTCCCCTGCGTCGGCGAGCTGGGGCACCCACTTGGGGTGCACGAAGCTGGTGGCCTCGACGATCGGGAGACCCGCGGCGAGCAGCCGCTCGATGAACTCCGCCTTCGCCTCGAGCGGGACCACGCTGCTCTCGTTCTGCAGGCCGTCGCGGGGGCCGACCTCGTAGATCGTGACCTGCTCAACCATCGTTGGCCTCCTCCTCCACGACGAACAGCACCTGGCCCAGCGCGACCTGGCCGCCGACGGCGGCGCCGACCGTGGTGACCGTGCCGTCGAAGGGTGCCTTGAGTGCGAGCTCCATCTTCATCGCCTCCAGTACGCCGAGCCGCTGACCCTGCTCCACAGTCTCCCCTTCGGCCACGTCGACGGCGAGGACCGTGCCCGGCATGGGGGCGGTCAGGCTGCCCTCGCCCGCGGCCGCGCCGTGCGAGGCGAAGACGTCGGGCCGCTCGAAGACGAACCGCTGACCCTGGTGCACCACCTCGATCCGGTGCCGGCCGACCCGGCCGCGACCGCGCTCGGCGACACCGTCCAGGGCGAGGGTGAGGTCGAAGACCGACCCGTCGGTGCGGTGGGCGAGCTCGACGGCACGGGTCTGGTCGATCCGGTCGGCGCGGACCACGACGACCGGGTCGAGGTCGACCCGGACCGGGGCGTGCTCACCGCACATCCGCCAGCCGTCGGAGCGGAACGGTGTGGCGCCGTCCGGCCGGGGCGCGGCCGCCCAGGCGGCCAGGGCGCGCGGGACCTCCGAGGACGGCCGCGCCAGCGACCCCTCCTCGTAGGAGACCTGGTCCAGCCAGGCGGTGTCGACGGTCGCGTCGCGGAACTCCTCGGTCGCGGCGAGCGCCCGGAGGAAGCCGGTGTTGGTGGTCAGGCCCAGGATCGTGGTCTCGCCGAGTGCCTGCACCAGCCTGCGGCGGGCCTCCTCACGGTCGCGACCGAAGGCGATCACCTTGCCGAGCATCGGGTCGTAGGAGGTGCTCACCACCTGGCCGCTCTCCAGGGCCTCGTCGACCCGGACGCCGGTGGGCCACTGCACGTGGGTGGCGGTGCCGGCCTGGGGCAGGAAGCCGCCGAAGGAGTCCTCGGCGTAGACCCGGGCCTCGATCGCGTGCCCGCTGAGGCTGACCTGGTCCTGCGTCACCGGCAGCGGCTCGCCGGACGCGACCAGGAGCTGGAGCTCGACGAGGTCGAGCGGGGCGCCGTCGACGGAGACGACCAGCTCGGTGACCGGGTGCTCGACCTGGAGCCGGGTGTTCATCTCCAGGAAGTAGGTCCTCCCGGTCGCGTTGTCGAGCAGGAACTCCACGGTCCCGGCGTTGACGTAGCCGACCTGCTCGGCGAGTGCGACCGCGGCCGAGGTGACCTCGTCGCGCTGCTCGTCGGTGAGGGTCGGGGCCGGTGCTTCCTCGAGCACCTTCTGGTGCCGCCGCTGGGTGGAGCAGTCGCGCTCGAAGAGGTGCAGCACGTGCCCGTGCGCATCGCCGATCACCTGGACCTCGATGTGGCGCCCCGACTCGACGTACTTCTCCACGAGCATCGTGTCGTCGCCGAAGGACGACTGTGCCTCGCGTCGAGCGGCGGCGACCGCCTCGGCGTACTCCCCCGCCTCGCGGACCACCCGCATGCCCTTGCCGCCGCCACCGGCTGCGGCCTTGACCAGGACCGGGTAGTCGAAGGAGTCGGCGGCACCCTCGACGTCGTACGCCGGGACCACCGGGACCCCTGCCTGGACCGCGATCTCGCGGGCGGCGTCCTTGCGCCCCATCTGGTCCATCACCGTGGAGCTGGGCCCGACCAGGGTCAGGCCGGCCTCCTCGATGGCGCGGGCGAAGGCCGAGCGCTCGGAGAGGAATCCGTAGCCGGGGTGGATGGCGTCGGCCGAGCTGGCCTTGGCCGCGGCCAGCACGGCGTCGATGTCGAGGTAGGAGCCGATCGCGACCGACTCGTCGGCCGCGCGCACGTGCGGTGCCGACCGGTCGAGGTCGGTGTGCAGCGCGATCGTGTGCAGGCCCATGTCGCGGGCGGTCCGGATGATCCGGCAGGCGATCTCGCCGCGGTTGGCGATCAGGAGTCGGTTGATCACTGCGCTCACATCCTGAAGATGCCGTAGGAGGGGGCGGGGATCGGCGCGTTCGCCGCGGCCGCCAGCCCCATGCCGAGCACCCGGCGGGTGTCGAGGGGGTCGATGATGCCGTCGTCCCAGAGCCGTGCGGTGGAGTAGTACGGCGATCCCTGGTGCTCGTACTGGTCGCGGATCGGGGCCTTGAAGGACTCCTCGTCCTCGGCCGACCACTCACCGCCCTTGGACTCGATCCCGTCGCGCCGGACGGTGGCGAGCACGGAGGCGGCCTGCTCGCCGCCCATCACCGAGATCCGGGCGTTGGGCCACATCCACAGGAACCGCGGGTCGTAGGCGCGTCCGCACATGCCGTAGTTGCCGGCCCCGAACGAGCCACCGATCACCACGGTGAACTTCGGCACCACCGAGCACGCCACCGCGGTGACCAGCTTGGCGCCGTCGCGGGCGATGCCGTTGTTCTCGTACTCCTTGCCGACCATGAAGCCGGTGATGTTCTGCAGGAACACGATCGGGGTGCGGCGCTGGTTGCACAGCTCGATGAAGTGCGCGCCCTTGCGGGCCGACTCCGAGAACAGGATGCCGTTGTTGGCGACGATGCCGACCTGGTGGCCCCAGATCTTGGCGAAGCCGCAGACCAGGGTCTCGGCGTAGAGCTGCTTGAACTCGTGGAACCGGCTGCCGTCGACGAGCCGGGTGATCACCTCGCGCACGTCGTACGGCGTCCGGGTGTCCGCCGGGACCACGGAGTAGAGCTCGCGGGGGTCCTCGACCGGCTCCTCGATCTCCAGCTCGGCGGGCGCGGTCGTCGCAGGCGGGAGGGTCGCCACGATCGAGCGGATGATCGCCAGCGCGTGCGCGTCGTCCTCGGCGAGGTGGTCGACCACCCCGGAGGTGCGCGCGTGCACGTCGCCACCGCCCAGCTCCTCGGCCGTGACCACCTCACCGGTGGCCGCCTTCACCAGCGGCGGGCCGCCGAGGAAGATCGTGCCCTGCTCCTTGACGATCACGGTCTCGTCCGACATGGCGGGGACGTAGGCGCCACCAGCGGTGCACGAGCCCATCACCGCCGCGATCTGCGGAATGCCCTCGGCCGAGAGGTTGGCCTGGTTGAAGAAGATCCGTCCGAAGTGCTCCTTGTCGGGGAAGACGTCGTCCTGCATCGGCAGGAACGCGCCTCCGGAGTCGACGAGGTAGATGCACGGCAGCTTGTTGGCCCGGGCCACCTCCTGCGCCCGCAGGTGCTTCTTGACCGTGATCGGGTAGTAGGTGCCGCCCTTGACGGTCGCGTCGTTGGCCACGATCACGCACTCGCGGCCCTCGACCCGCCCGATGCCGGTGATCACGCTCGCGCTGGGCACGGCGAAGTCGTCGGCCTGTCCGTCCTTGCCGCGGCCGTCGTCATACATCCCGTACGCCGCCAGCGGGCTGAGCTCCAGGAACGGGCTGCCGGGGTCCAGCAGCGCGTCGACACGCTCGCGGGCGAGCATCTTGCCGCGGTCGGTGTGCTTGGTGCGGGCCGCCTCCGAACCGCCCTGCCAGACCCGGGCCGTGCGCTCGCGGAGCTCGTCCACCAGTGCCTGCATGCCACCGGTCTCGGTCGTCTGTGCGGGCATGGCCATCAAGCAACTCCTCGCGGCTGGGGTTAACGATCGTTAACTTCAGGTTACCCCGTCAGGACTGTGCGCGGCCAGATCCAGCAGATGTTGGTCGATCACCTCGCCGTGACCAGCGCGTCCCACGCGCGAGCCTCCTCGAGACGCTGCTCGGTCAAGGGCAGCTCGAGACGGACCGCCGCCCTCAGGTGTCTCACAGTGGGGTGGGTCACGAGGCTGACACCTCCGCCGTTCAGGCGCCGGTTCCGGCGCTGCCGCCCGATGTGTTCGAGGCCCAGCTGCGGAGCAGCGGTCCTCCGGATCCCGTCGTGGAGGTTGGCGGGTTGTGCAGCCGGGGTGGTGCAGCACCGCGGTCGAGCGCAGGGTTAACGGGCGCTAACCTTGGTCGGTGACCGAGCGGCGAGAGCAGATCCTGGCCATCGCGGCCGAGCTCTTCGCCGAGAAGGGCTTCCGCGGCGTCTCCATCGCCGAGCTGGGCGCCGCCTGCGGGTTCTCCGGGCCGGCGCTCTACCGGCACTTCCGCTCCAAGGACGCCGTGCTGGCCGAGATGCTGGTGAGCATCAGCACCGAGCTGCTCACCGTCGGGCGGGCGCGGGTCCGCGAGTCGGAGACACCGGCGGCGGCGCTGCGTGCCCTGATCGACTGGCACGTGACCTTTGCCCTGGACCACAAGGCCCTGATCGTGGTGCAGGACCGGGACTGGTCGGCGCTGCCGCTCGAAGCACGCGAGAACGTGCGGGAGACCCAGCGCAAGTACATCGAGGTGTGGGTCAAGCAGCTGCGCGCCATTCATCCGGACCTGGCACCCAGGGAGGCCCGGGCCAGCGTGCACGCCGCGTTCGGCCTGCTGAACTCCACGCCCCACAGCGGCTTCCTGCCCCCCGAGGAGATGCGGGCGCTGCTCTCGCGGATGGCCGCGCAGGCGCTCGACTGCTGAGCTCCCCTCAGAGCAGCCGCGCCACCTGCTCGTCGTACGCCGCCACGGCCGCGTCGGCCAGACCATGGCCGGCGGGGGCGTTCTCGACCAGGGCGAGGATCTGCGCCGCTCGGCCGCTGGCTGAGTCGAGGTCGGTGATCTCGGCGAGCAGGGTCTCGCGGGTCCGGCCCCGGAGCAGCAGCAGGACGTAGGGATCGCGGTCGATGTGCCAGGCCAGCTGGTAGAGCAGGGCCAGCGCGTGCACGCACGGCTGCGTCCACGTGTCGCACTCGCAGGCGGTGTCGATCTCTCCCGCGCCGGGCAGCAGCTCGACGCCCGCCTCGTCGGCGTGCTCGACCAGGTCGGCGGGAAGCTCACCCACCTCGAGCGCGGCCAGGAACCCGCTCTCCCGGGCGGCCTCGCGGGCGAAGGTGGTCCAGGCGTCCGGAGCGAGGCGCTGCACCTTGACCTGGGCCATCACCGCGGTCTCCGAACCCGGGTCGACCACCGCCGAGGCCATCGCGTCCAGCACCATGATGGCGCCGAGGCGACCGGCCCGCGCGAGCGCCCGCGAGGCGACCCGTTCGGTCTCCTCGATCGTGAGCTCCTCGAACGAGCGGACCACGGCCCGGCCCCACCAGGTGGAGCTGCGGGCGGCGGACCCACGGATCCGCGCGGTCCGCGGGAGCACGATCGGGTCGGGCATCAGCCGTCCCCCGTGGGGTCCCGGAGGGTGACCAGGTCCCGCAGCTCTGCGTTGCTCAGCTCGGTGAGCGCGACCTCCCCGTTGCCGAGCACCGACTCGGCCAGGCTGCGCTTGCGGTCGAGCAGCTGCCCGACCCGCTCCTCGATGGTGCCCGCGGTGACCAGCCGGTGGACCTGGACCGCTCGGGACTGGCCGATCCGGTGCGCCCGGTCGGTGGCCTGGTCCTCGACGGCAGGGTTCCACCAGCGGTCGAAGTGGATCACGTGATCGGCACGGGTGAGGTTCAGGCCGGTGCCGCCGGCCTTGAGCGAGAGCAGGAACACCGGCGCCGCGCCTGCCTGGAAGTCACGCACCATCTGCTCGCGCGCACGCACCGGCGTGCCGCCGTGCAGGAACAGGGTGGGGATCGCCGCGGCGGCGAAGTGTCGTTCGAGCAGGCGGGCCATCGCGACGTACTGGGTGAAGACCAGGACCGAGCCGTTCTCGGCCAGGACCGTGCCCAGCAGCTCGTCACAGAGGTCGAGCTTCTCCGAGCGCCCTCGGAGCCGGCCGCCGGGCTGGCGCAGGTAGTGCGCGGGGTGGTTGCAGATCTGCTTGAGCCCGGTGAGGAGCGCGAGCACGAGACCGCGGCGGGTCTCCTCGTCGGCCTGCTCGATCCGCTCCATCGACTCGCGCACCAGCGCCTCGTAGAGCACCACCTGCTCCCGGGTGAGCCCCAGGACGTGGTCGGTCTCGGTCTTGGCGGGCAGCTCCGGGGCGATGCCGGGATCGGACTTGCGGCGGCGGAGCAGGAACGGCTCGACCAGCTGGGCGAAGCGGCGCGCGACGCCCGGGTCGACCCCGCTCTCGATCGGCGCGGCCCAGACCTTGCGGAAGGCGTTGCGCGAGCCGAGCAACCCGGGGGTGGCCCAGTCGAGGATGGCCCAGAGCTCGGTCAGGTTGTTCTCCACCGGCGTGCCGGTCAGCGCCACCCGGCAGCGCGACTCGATCGTGCGCAGGTTGCGTGCGGTGGAGGACGTGGCGTTCTTGATGTGCTGCGCCTCGTCGGCCACCACCAGGTCCCACGCCACCTCGGCGAGCGCCTCGTGGTCGCGGCGCATCGTCCCGTAGGTGGTCAGCACGAATCCGTCCGAGCCCTCCAGCGATCGGGACGCCCCGTGGAAGCGACGCACGGGAACTCCCGGGGCGAAGCGGTGGATCTCCGCCTCCCAGTTGCCCATCAGGCTGGCGGGGCAGACCACGAGCGTGGGGCCGGTGGCCAGCTGCCGCTCGCGACGATGGAGGTGCAGCGCGATCAGGGTGATCGTCTTGCCCAGCCCCATGTCGTCGGCGAGGCAGGCGCCGAGTCCGGCACCGGTCAGCTCGGCGAGCCAGGTCAGCCCGTGGCGCTGGTAGTCGCGCAGCGTCGCCCGGAGGGCGGCCGGAGGGTCCAGCGGAGTGGCCGTGGCGGCGTCGACGATCCGGTCGCGCACGCGGAGCAGCGACGCGCCGGGGTGCACCTCGACCGGCTCGCCGTCCAGGTCGAGCGTCCCGGTGAGAGCGGCCTGCAGCGCCACCACCGGCTTGAGCTTCTGCGCGGCCTTGCGTCGCCGGGCTCGCCGGGCCACGACCGGGTCGATGATCATCCAGTTGTCGCGCAGCCGGATCACCGGCGTCGTCGCACTGGCGAGGACGGCCATCTCCTCGTCGGTGAGCACGTCGGTGCCCAGAGCGAGCTTCCAGTCGAACTCGAAGAGTGCGCCGGGACCGAAGAGGCCCTCGTAGAGCTGCCCCTCCCGGGGACCCGACCGGACCTCGACCGAGCCCTGCGGGATCAGCTCGCCGCGCAGGCCGCGCGGCCAGAACACCTCGATCCCGGCGCGGTCGAGCGCCTCGAGGCCGTGCTCGAGCAGGTCCGCGAGCTCCACGGCGTCGAGCACCATCCGGTCCGGGACAGCCAGTCGCTGCAGCCGGTCCAACGGTGGCCAGACCGACGCCGCCTCCCGCAGCCGCACGCCGAGGCTGATCCGGGCACTGCGGGCGAACCCGTGGTCGTCCTCGGTCCAGAGCTGGTCGGCATCGACGAGGTGGGTGTCGTCGCCGGTTTCGTGCGCCTGTACGACGAGCACCACGCCGCCACCCTCGAGCACCTCGGCCGGCGCCTCGACCCGCAGCGAGATCCGCACCTCGCCCGGGAGGTCGGAGTCGTCGTCCTCCGATGCGGTTGCAGGCCGGACCGTGCGACGAGACGGCGGCGACGTGGTCGCGGGCGCCACCACGGGAGGAGGACGGGTCATGGTGTCGGCGACCGCGTCGAGCAGCTGGCGGATCAGCTCCTCGGCGTCCGCGACGGAGAGCTCGTCGTGTGCGCGCGCGGCCGCCAGCGTCCGCACCCGGTCGGTGTCCTCGGGCTGCATCGGCCCGACGCGCCAGGAGTCACCGGAGTCGGCGAGCCGGACCCGCCCGGCAGCCACCATCCGCAGCCCCAGCAGCGTCGCGCCGCTGAGCAGGCCGACCGAGGGGTGCGCGTCCTCGACCCGCATCGCCCGGGTCAACACCGGGATCGCCCCGCGCAGCGGCATCCGGATGGTGCGGACCGGCCCGGAGAACTCGATCTCGCTCATCCGTGGTGGGTGCTGCGCCACCAGGGTGGCGCGACCCTGCAGCGGGACGAAGCTCACGAGTCCCGGATCGCGGCAGCGACGGCCTTGGGCACCTTCTCGTCGAAGACGCTCGGGATGATGTAGCTGACGTTGAGCTCCTCGTCGCTCACGCAGTGCGCGATCGCCTTGGCCGCACGGAGCAGCATCTCGGTGGAGACGTCGCTGGCGCGCGCGTCGAGCAGGCCCCGGAAGACGCCGGGAAAGGCCAGCACGTTGTTGATCTGGTTGGGGTAGTCGCTGCGGCCACTGGCGACCACGGCGGCGTAGGGCACCGCCTCGGCCGGGTCGATCTCCGGGTCGGGGTTGGCCAGCGCGAAGACGATCGGCTTCTCGCCCATCGACCGGATCCACTCGGCCTGGAGCACGCCGGGACCGCTGACCCCGATGAACACGTCGGCGTCGGTGAGCCCGGCGAGCAGGTCGCCACGCACCCGCCGCGGGTTGGTCCGGCTGGCCAGCTCGGCCTTGGCCGGCGAGAGGGTGTCGTCGTCGGCCGACAAGCACCCCTCGCGGTCCCAGACCACGACGTCGCCGGCCCCGGCAGCGAGCAGCAGGGTGACGATCGCCGTACCGGCGGCGCCGGCTCCGGCCACCACGATCCGGACGTCGCCGAGCTCGCGCTCCACGCACCGCAGCGCGTTGGTGAGGGCGGCGAGCACGACGATCGCGGTGCCGTGCTGGTCGTCGTGGAAGACCGGGATGTCGAGGAGCTCACGCAGCCGGGCCTCGATCTCGAAGCACCGCGGCGCGGCGATGTCCTCCAGGTTGATCCCGCCGAAGCCGGGGGCGATCGCCTGGACCACGTCGACGATCCGGTCGGTGTCCTGGGTGTCGAGGCAGATCGGCCAGGCGTCGATGTCGGCGAAGCGCTTGAACAGCGCGCACTTGCCCTCCATCACCGGCATCGCCGCACCCGGCCCGATGTTGCCGAGCCCGAGCACGGCCGAGCCGTCGGTCACCACGGCCACGCTGTTGCCCTTGATGGTCAGGCGGGAGACGTCCTCGGGGTGCTCGGCCAGCGCCATGCTGACCCGGCCGACGCCCGGGGTGTAGGCCATCGAGAGGTCGTCACGGGTGCGCAGCGGCACCTTGGAGCTGACCTCGATCTTGCCGCCGATGTGCAGCAGGAAGGTCCGGTCGGAGACCTTGTGCACGACCACGCCGTCGAGCTCGCGGACGTCGGCGACGATCTCCTCGGCGTGGCTGGAGTCGGTGGCCGAGCAGGTCACGTCGATCATCAGCCGGTCGTGGCGCGACTCCGCGACGTCGATCGCGGTCACGATGCCGCCCGCTGCCGCGATCGCGGTGGCGACGTGACCCACCACGGCGGGGTCGACGGAGGTGTGCAGTCGCATCGTGATCGAGTACGACGCACTCGTGGCGGCCCGACGTTGCTTGTTCTCTCCCATGCGTCCCATCCTGCCCGATCAGCGGCGGCGGCGTACGACGACCGTCCCGGTGTTGGTCGCCACGGCGAGCAGTCCCGGCGTGACGGCAACCTGGTAGGGCCAGTACGTCGTGCTGATCCCGTCGGTCGGCAGGCGCAGCGCCGTGATCGAGCCGTCGCGCAGGTCGAGCGTGCGCAGCGCCGTGGTGGTCCCGAGCAGGGCGTGGTCGTCGTCGATCAGCGGAACGGCGTCGAGCTCGAAGCCGTAGGGCAGGAACTGCGGCTGCGCCCGGACCGACCGCTTCCACGACAGCTCACCGGTCCGCATCGCATAGGCCGAGAACTCGTTGCCCGCACGCACCAGCACCTGCCCGGAGCGCAGGGTGGTGTCGAAGTAGGTCGAGCCGGGAGGGGAGACCGACCAGACCTGGTTGCCGTCCCGGTCGAGCGCGAACAGCCGGCCGGCGGTCGACCCCGCGGTCCACTGCACGAGTACGGCGGTCCCGGTGACCGGGTCGGTGCCGACCACGTGCACCCCCGACCCCGACGGCGTGTCGTAGGACCAGGCCCGGCGACCGCTCGCGGCCGAGAATGCGACCAGCGACTGCTCGGCCGCCCGGTCACCGAGCGACGGGGGGTCGAAGAGCCGGAACTGGGCGCTGCCCCCGGCCAGCAGGAGGCCCTCGCCGATGCTGCCGAGGAAGTCGCCCTCGTCGGCGGCGTAGGAGTGGTTCCAGCGTTCGTGCCCGTCCTGGCCGTCGAGCAGCACCGCGTGCTCGTCGGTGCCCGGTCCCTGGCGCAGCACGACCACGCTGTCGTCGTCGAGGATCTGGGTGGCCAGACCGTCGCCCTGCTCGAGCGCAGTTCCACCGAGGTCGGCGCACCAGACCCGGTGCCCGTCACCGGCGTCGAGCGCGACCACCTGCGGCGAGGAGGTGGTCGGCCGCAGGGTGATCAGGTAGCGGGCCTCGCTGGCGTCCCAGGTCGAGGAGTCGGTGTCGACCTGCGCGCTCCACCGGGGCCGCAGGGTGGCGTTGTCGAGCATCGTGAAGTCGGGGTTGTCGCGGGTCCGGATGCCGAGCCCCTGGGTGAACGAGGACAGCCGGGCCCACTGCTCGTAGTGGTAGCCGACGGCGCCCATCACCTCGCCGTACGGGGAGTTCTGGACCTCGAACGCCTCGACCAGCTTGTCCCGGTCCTCGTCGGGCTGCTGCTGACGCCCAGCCGCGTCGAGGAACGGCGACCGCGACTCGGAGGCCGGGAGGCTGGTCACCGCCGTCCCGCACGGGTCGTCGCGCAGCAGGGCGCGGGCACCGACACCGGCAGCTGTCAGGACCACGGCCCCCGCCGTCGCCAGCACCAGGGCCCGAGTGGTCGCACGGGGCGATCGGGGGGTCACCCGGGCAAGCGTAGGGCGCGGCTCCGCGTCACGAGCGGCGTCTGCGGATCTCCTCGTTGATGGCCGGCACCACCTCGTGCATGTCGCCGACGACGGCGTAGGTCGCCTTGGTCATCATCGGCGCCTCTGCGTCGGTGTTCACCGCGAGGATCACCTTGGAGCTCGCACACCCCGCCCAGTGCTGGATCGCACCGCTGATGCCGCACGGGATGTAGATCTCCGGGGCGATCCGGCTGCCGGTCTGGCCGACCTGCTCGTGGTGCGGCCGCCACCCCAGGGAGGTCACCACGCGGGAGACACCGACCGAGCCGCCGAGCAGCTCGGCCAGCTCGACCACGTCGTCGAAGCCGTCAGGCCCCCCGGCGCCGCGGCCGGCACCGACCACCACGCGCGCGGACTTCAGGTCACCGGCGCCGTCGCTGGGGACCGGCTCCACCGAGACCACCCGGACCGCGAGGTCCTCGGCGCTCAGCGCGACCTCGAGCTGCTGCTCGGTGCCGGCGCCGCTGGTCTCGGCCGGTACCGGCTCCACGGCGTGGCCGGCGACGCTGAAGACCGCCGGCCGTCGCGAGAGCGTCATCTCCTCCAGCGCGGCCCCGCCGACCACCTGACGGATGACCACGAAGGGGGAGAGCCCCTCGAAGGCGACCACGTTGGCCGCCATCGCGACGTCGAGCCGGGCCGCGACCCGCGCGAGCACCTCGTTGGCCCGGTTGGTGCCACCGGCCAGGACCACGACCGCACCGGCCGTCTCCCGGGCGGTGATCACGGCGGCTGCGGTGGCGGCTCCGGAGAAGCGGTCGAAGTCGTCGGCGTCGGCGCGCAGGACCGTGCGTACGCCGTACGCCGCGAGCTCCTTGGCGGCGCTGTCCGGCGCCGGGCCGACGAGCACCGCGTCGACCGGGATGCCGCCTCCGGCCGCTGCCAGCCCTCGGGCGAAGGTGACCGCCTCCAGGGAGACCTCGCTGACGCCCTCGGCGCCGGCCTCGATGTAGACCAGGATCATCGTCCGACCCCCAACCGCTGCAGCAGGTCGACCACGGCGACCGCCGCCTCGGGTCCCTCGCCGATGATCTCGGCGGTGGACGGCGCTGCGGGCGGCAGGGTCAGCCGGACCCGGCCGCTGCCCTGCGGCGCCCGGGAGAGCTCGCGCTGCTCGACCGGCACCTTCTTGGCCTTCATCCGGCCGGTGATCGTGGGGTAGCGAGGCTCGACGCCACCCTCGAGCACGGTCGCCACCGCCGGGAGCGGCACCTCGTAGGTCTCGTGACCTTCCGGGCCGTCGGCGGTCAGCCGGGCGGTCCCCTCGGTCAGGGCGGCGGTCTTGATGCCGGTCACCACCGGTCGGGCCAGCTCGTGCGCGAGCCGCACCCCGACCTGGAAGTCCCCGGAGTCCGCGGCGTCGTTGCCCAGCAGCACCAGGTCGTACGCCGTTCCTGCGGCTGCGTGGTCGCGGACCACCTCGGCGATCTCGTGGGCGACGTCGGCCGGGCCCAGCGTGACCGGGTCGGCCTCCACCAGCACCGCCGCCGAGCAGCCGACCCCCAGAGCGGTGCGCACCTGCTCCACCGCCTCGGCCTCGCCCACCGTGAGCACGGTCGCCTGCCCCTCCGAGGCGGCGGCGAGCTGCACCGCGAGCTCGACCGCGCAGCTGTCGTGGTTGCTCAGCGTGTAGCCGACGAACCTCGCGTCCGCGCCCTGGGAGTCCTCGCGCAGCAGCACCTCCCCGGAGAAGTCCGGCACCCGCTTCACGCAGACCAGGACGTTGCCCATCAGCGGATCCGCTCGTTGTTCGGGTCGAACAGCGCGGTGGCGTCCACCGAGCCGACCGTGACCGGGTAGAGCTCCTCCATGTAGGAGACCGCGAGCTGGTTGCCGATCGTGGCCTGCTCCGGCGGGAGGTAGGCCAGCAGCACGTGCTTGCCCAGCGAGGGCGCTGAGCCGGCCGAGGTGACGTAGGGGTGGTGCCCGTGCCCGTCGGTCAGGAGCTCTCCCTCGGGGGTCAGGATCGGCTCGCCGCCGAGCATGTAGCGCTTGGTGCCGTCCGAGGACGCGTGGTCGTCGACCGTCATCGTGCACAGCACGGCAGCCGGCGCCTGCTCGCGCTGGGCGAGGTAGGCCTCGCGGCCCACGAAGTCGGCGGCCTTCACCTTGGGTCGCTGCATGCCGGCCTCGACGATGCTGCGCTCGGAGTCCAGCTCGGCACCGAAGGCGCGGTAGCCCTTCTCGATCCGCCCGGTGGTGCCGTAGACCCCGATCCCCACGGGCACCGCGCCGTGGTCCTTGCCTGCGGAGAGCAGGGTGTCCCACAGCTGCGCGGCCTGCGCGAAGGGCACGTAGAGCTCCCAGCCGAGCTCGCCGACGTAGGAGATCCGCGAGGCCAGCACCGGGCTGTCCACGCCCTTGACCTCGATCTCGCGACAGCTCAGGAACCCGAAGCCGGCGTCGCTGACGTCGTCGCCGGTGAGGCCGGCGAGGATGTCGCGGGCGCGCGGTCCCCAGATCCCGATCGTGGAGAGCTCCTCGGTGGAGTCGTGCAGGCTGGCGCCCTCGGCGAGGTGGTTGGTGAACCACTGCCGGTCGACCATGCCGTGGGCGCCGCCGGTGACCACGCGGAAGTGATCCTCGCCCAGGCGCATCACGGTGAGGTCGGAGAGGAAGCCGCCCTTGGCGTCGAGCACCGGGGTGTAGACGACCTTGCCGACCGCGACGTCGCACTGCGCGACGCAGGTCTGCTGCACCGAGGCGAGCGCGCCGGCCCCGGTGATGTCGAAGATCGAGAACGCGGTCAGGTCGATCACACCGGCGTTCTCGCGCATCGCGAGGTGCTCGGCGTTGATGATCGGGCTCCACCAGCGCGAGTCCCACTCGGCGGTGCGCGGCATCACCGCCTCGCCGTACTTCTCCACCAGAGGCGCGTTGGACTCGTACCACCAGGGCCGCTCCCAGCCGACGGTCTCGTAGAACACCGCGCCGAGCTCCTTCTGGGAGTCCGCCATCGGGGACCACCGGATGCCCCGGTCGGACTCGTACTGCTCGGAGGGGTGCACGATGCCGTAGGTCTTGATGAACGACTCGCTGGTGCGGGCACGGACGTGCTCGCGGGTGCGCTCGTGGGGGTGGAAGCGCGCGATGTCGCTGTGCGAGACGTCGATCTCGCTGTGGCCGTGGGTCATCCACTCCGCGACGGCGCGACCGACGCCGGGGCCCTCCTTGATCCACACGGCCGCGGAGACCCACAGTCCCTTGACCTCGCTCTCGCCGAGGATCGGTGAGCCGTCCGCGGTCAGTGAGAGCAGGCCGTTGATGGCGTAGCGGATCTCGGCACCCTCGGCCCCGAGCAGCTCCGGCATCAGCTCGAGGGCCTGCTCGAGCTGCGGGTCGAAGTCCTCCTCGGTGAAGGGCATCTCGGTCGGCGACAGCTTGGCCTGGTCGATCGAGGGGATCGCCTCGGGCTCGTGCAGGATCGCGCGGTGCGCGTAGGACCCGACCTCCATGTCGGCGCCGTGCTGGCGTTCGTAGCAGAAGGTGTCCATGTCACGCACGATCGGGAAGCTGATCTCGCCCTCGCGCTCGGCGAGCTGCGGGCACGGACCGACCGAGATCATCTGGTGCACCGCGGGCGTGAGCGCGATCTTCACGCCGGCCATGTCGCCGATCTTCGGGCTCCAGACACCGCAGGCGATCACGACGTACGCCGCCTCGATGTCGCCCTGGTCGG
>CAWAJE010000044.1:0-7924 GCA_963782215.1 uncultured Actinomycetota bacterium
TGCGGATCCTGCGGCCGTCCGGGCCGTCCTCGACGACGAGGTCCTCGACCTCGACGTTGGGCACGACGGTGAGGTGGCCAGAGGCCAGCGCCTTCTCGCGCATGATCGTGCCCGCGCGCAGCGAGTCGACCACACCGACCGACGGCGTCCAGAACGCACCGATGATCTGGTCGGGGTCCAGGAAGGGGACCTTCTCGGCCACGAACTCCGGGGAGACCAGCTCGGCCTCGATGCCCCAGGCCTTGGCGCTGGACATCCGGCGGCGCAGCTCCTCCATCCGCTCGGGGGTGCGCGCGATCTCGAACCCGCCGGACTCGGTGAAGACGTCCATCTCCTTGTACTGCCGCACCGAGTCCAACGTCAGATCGGTGATCTCGCGCGAGTGGTCGACGGGGAAGATGAAGTTGGAGGCGTGTCCGGTCGAGCCGCCGGGGTTGGGCAGCGGGCCCTTGTCGAGCTGGACCACGTCGGTCCAGCCGAGCTCCACCAGGTGGTGCACGAGGCTGTTGCCGACGATGCCGGCGCCGATCACGACGACCTTGGCGGTGGCGGGGAGAGTGGCCACGGGAACTCCTGAACTGTTGCGGATAACGCAACGCGATGCGTATTAAGAAACCTGACGGCCAGCATCCCCCGGTCCTGCGGGGAGTGTCAACACCTCGGGAGACGCCTGTGCCCGGCGCCGCAGGTGGCGGCGCCGGGCACGAGGACGAAACGGGTGCGTGTCGATCAGGTGGTCAGCCCAGCCAGGCGTCGACCTTGTCCGGGTTGTCGGCGATCCACTTGGCGGCTGCCTCGTCGGAGGACATCCCGTCCTCGGCGATGTACTTCGCCACGACGTTCTGGTCGTCGTTGGTCCACTCGAAGTTCTTCACCAGGTCGACGGCCGGCGAGGCCTTCTCGGCCCACTTGGTGGAGACGATCTTCTTCAACGTGGTCTCCGGGTAGTCGCACGCCGTCTTGGCGGGCGGTGACTGGCAGCCGTCCTTGTACGGCGGCAGCGCGACCTTCTCCAGCGGCACGTCGGCGAAGAGCCACTGTGGCTCGTAGAAGTACCCGATCAGGAACTCCTTGTTCTTCTCCGCCTTCTGGAAGGCCTGGATGCTCGCGGCCTCGGAGCCGGAGAAGACCACCTTGAAGTCCAGGTCGAGGTTGGACACGATCGCCTCGTCGAACTGCACGTAGGAGGGGTCCGCGCCGAGGAACTGACCCTTGTCGCCCGACTCGGAGGTCTTGAACTTGTCGGCGTACTTGTTCAGGTTCTTGTAGTCCAGGATGTCGGGGTACTCCTTGGCGAGCCACGGCGGCACGTACCAGCCGATGATCCCGACGTTGCCGGTCGGACCGAAGTCCTCGGCGCTGCCATCGCCGGAGTCGGCGAAGAACTTCTGCTCGAGGTCCGGGTGGCCCCAGTCCTCGATGACGACGTCGACGTCGCCGGTGCCGAAGCCCTGCCAGGCGACGTCCTCCTTGAGCTCCTTGTACTTGACCTTGCAGCCGAGCTTCTCCTGGGCGATGTTGCCGACGACGTAGGCGTCGGCCTCGAAGCCCACCCACGGGTTGACGGCCAGGTTGAGCTCCCCGCAGTCGCCCCCACCCGCGGAGTTGGCCTCGTTCTCCTTCGTCTGCTCGTCGATGGAGCCACCGCTGCCGCACGCCGTGAGGGCGAACGACGCACATGCCACCAGCGCGACCAGGTGACGGGTCTTCTTGACTGTCATCCTCATCCTGTTCTCCTGCGTCTTGTTTCTCGGACATCTCTGCGCCCCGGGAAGGGGTGGTCTGGGTGGTCGCTGCGGGAGGCGGTGCTCATCGCGTGGCCGGCCGGTCGGCGGTGGCCCTGGCGATCCGGTCCACCATGATCCCGAGCAGCACGATCGTGATGCCGGCGGCAGCACCCTTGCCCCACTCCTCGCTGCGCGCGAAGCCGAGCACGGTGTCGTAGCCCAGGGCGCCGGCTCCGACGAGTCCGCCGATGACCACCATGGCCAGCACGTAGAGCAGTCCCTGGTTGGCAGCCAGCACCAGCGACCCCTTGGCCATCGGGAGCTGCACGCGGGTGATCTCCTGCCACGTCGTGGTCCCGGTGGAGCGCGACGCCTCGATCGTGGTCTCCGGCACGCCCTTGATCCCGTCGGAGACCAGCTTGATCGCCGCCGGGGCGGCGTACACCACCCCTGCCACGATCGCGGTGAACCTGGTCGGTCCGAACAAGGCGAGCACCGGGAGCAGGTAGACGAACGCCGGGATGGTCTGCCCGGCGTCGAGCACCGGTCGCAGGAAGAGGTCCACCCGGGGCTGACGGGCCATCCACACGCCGATCACGATGGCCAGCACCATCACCAGCAGGGTGGCCACCAGGGTCATGTTGAGGGTGATCATCGCGTCGTGCCACAGGTCGAAGAACCAGATGCCGGCGAGGCAGGCGACCGTGGTCAGCAGCGCGCGCACGCCGCCGAGCGCCGTGGCGATCAGCAGGATCGCCAGGCCGGCGAGCCACCACGGCGACTGCGCCAGCAGGGACTGCATCGGGTTGAGCAGGACCGAGCTGATGAAGTTCTTGAAACCCTCGGCCGGCCCGTCGAGCACGTTGACGGCATCGGCCACGAAGCGGTCGAGGGAGTCGGCGAGGGAGCCGCCGAGGCTGGAGGTGGGGAAGGTCGCCGCCTCCGGGTAGGTGCGCGAGGCCCACAGCAGGACCAGGGCCACGACCCCGGTGCCGCCTAGGACCAGCCCACGGGTGCGCCCGACGAGACCGTGCCCGCGCGCAGCCAGCTCACCGCGCTCGCTCGCGGCCGTCGTTGCCCGGTCGAGCATGATCGCGGTGGCCACGATCAGCAGGCCGGGCACGATGCCGCCGCCGACGTCGTTGCGGATCAGTGCCCGGAGCACGGGCTTGCCCAGTCCGGGGCCGTTGACGTAGGAGGCGATGATCGCCATGGACAGGGCCGCCATCGTGGTCTGGTTGAGCCCCACGATGATCGTCTTGCGCGCCATCGGGAGCTGCACCTTGGTCAGGCGCTGCCACCAGGTCTGCCCGGAGGAGTCGGTGGCCTCGATCGTGGTGCTGGAGACGGCGCTGATGCCGTAGCCGCCGATCCGGATGAGCGGCGGCAGGGCGTAGATCAGCGTGGCGATCACGGCACCCGAGACCCCGATGCCGAAGAACAGCACGATCGGGAGCAGGTAGACGAAGGTGGGCATGGTCTGCATCACGTCGAGGAACGGCGTGATCACGTTGCGCGCCCGGACGCTGGTGCCGGCGAGGACCGCGAGCGGCATCCCGATCAGCATGGCGACCAGGACCGAGAGGCCGGTCACCAGCAGCAGGTCGATGGAGTCCGACCAGAAGCCCAGCAGGCCGAAGGAGACGAAGGTGCCGGCGACCAGCAGGGCGATGCGCCAGCTGGCGACGGCCAGCCCGATCCAGGTCGCGAGCGCCGTGACGCCGAGCCAGCCGATCTGCGGCACCGGCCGGGGGAAGTCGGGGACCGACACCATCCGCTGCAGCCAGTCGAAGACGTTGGCGAAGCCGTTGCCGATCGCGGCAGTCAGCTGGATGATCGGGTTGGTGTCGCGGCTGGCGAGCACGGAGTCGCGGAAGCCGGTGAGGGTGTCGTGCAGGTCGGTGTGCTCGCGCCCGGGCAGTGCCAGGGTGTTGGTGCCCTTGGTCATCGACCACACCACGATCCAGGCGACGAGCACGCCCAGGACCAGCGCCCACGTGGGCACGTTGCGACGCGGCTCCTCCGAGCCGGGGTCCTCGGTGGTCGTGGTCGGGTCCTGGGTGGCGAGTGCCATCAGCTCGACTCCGGTCGCTTGACGTGCTCCTCGGCGACGACCACCCTCATGATCGCGGTGTCGTCGACCACGCCGACGAGCTGGCCGTCGTCGACGACCCGCACCGGGTGCTTGGAGGCCAGGGCGGCCTGGGCAGCCTCGCGCACGATCGTGGACGACGTCATCACCGGACCCTCGGTGGAGTCGTCCGGCCTCGGGTCCCGCATCACCCACTTCAACGTGAGCACGTGGGACTTGGGCACCTCGGAGGTGAAGTCGGCGACGTAGGCGTCGGCCGGGGCGCCCACCACCTCGTCGGGCGTGCCGATCTGCACGATCTCCCCCTCGCGCAGGATCATGATCCGGTCACCCAGCTTCAGTGCCTCAGCCAGGTCGTGGGTGATGAACACCATCGTCTTGCCGACCTCGTGGTGGAGCCGGATCACCTCGTTCTGCATGTCCCGGCGGATCAACGGGTCCAAGGCGGAGAAGGGCTCGTCGAACAGCAGCATCTCCGGATCGCCGGCCAGGGCACGCCCCAGACCGACTCGCTGCTGCATGCCGCCGGAGAGCTGGTCGGGGTAGTTGTTCTCATAACCGTGGAGCCCGACCAGGTCGATCACCTCGGTGGCCTTCTTGCGACGCTCCTTCTTGCCCATGCCGCGGATCTCGAGCCCGTAGGCCACGTTGTCGATCACCTGGCGATGGGGGAGCAGGCCGAAGTGCTGGAAGACCATGGACACCTGGTGCCGCCGTAGGTCGCGCAGCTGCGCATCGTTGGAGGCGGTGACGTCGGTCTCGCCGATCCGGATGGTGCCGGCGGTGGGCTCGATCAGCCGGGTCAGGCAGCGCACCAGCGTGGACTTGCCGGACCCCGAGAGGCCCATGATGACGAAGACCTCACCGGGCGCGACGTTGAAGGAGACGTCCTTGACGCCGATCACGCACCCGGTCTTGGTCTTCAGGTCGGCACGGGAGAGGTGCTCGTCGGGGGTCCCGATCACCTTGTCGGCCTTGGGGCCGAAGATCTTCCACAGGTTGTGCACCTCGAGGGCGGCGCCCCCTCTGGCCTGCTCGGCCTGCTCGGCCCGGATCGTCGCTTCGCTCATCGGATGTCCTCAGCCTCGGGAGTGGGAGCAGTGGGGTTGCGGCTGTCCCCGGGTGGGTACAGCGACGAGCCGTCGCGGTGCCGGTAGTAGGGCACCTGCTCCGCGGCGAGGGGGGTGTTGCCCAGGATCAGGTCGGCCGCCTTCTCCGCGACCATCATCACCGGGGCGTAGATGTTGCCGTTGGTGACGTAGGGGAAGACGCTCGCGTCCACCACCCGCAGTCCCTCGACGCCGTGCACGCGCATCGACGAGGGGTCGGTGACCGACATGTCGTCGAGCCCCATCTTCGCCGTGCAGGAGGGGTGCAGCGCGGTCTCGGCGTCCTGGCGGACCCAGTCGAGGATCTCCTCGTCGGTCTCCACCCCGGGGCCGGGCGAGAGCTCGCCGGCGTTGAAGGGCTCGAAGGCCGGCTGGTTCAGAATGTTTCGGGCGACCCGGACCGCCTCCACCCACTCGCGCCTGTCGTTGGCAGTGGTGAGGTAGTTGAACAGCATCTTGGGGTGCTGGTGCGGGTCGGTGCTGTCGATCCGGACCCAGCCCCGAGTGTCGGCGTACATCGGGCCGATGTGCACCTGGTAGCCGTGGCCCTCGGTGGGCGAGGTGCCGTCGTAGCGCACCGCGATCGGCAGGAAGTGGAACATCAGGTTGGGCCAGTCCACGTCCTCGTTGCTGCGGGCGAACCCGCCGCCCTCGAAGTGGTTGGTCGCGCCCAGGCCCCGGCGGTGGAAGAGCCAGTTGTAGCCGATGCCCGGGCGACGGTGCCAGGCCAGGCCCGGGGCGATCGAGACTGGGAGCTTGGAGGAGTACTGGATGTAGACCTCGAGGTGGTCCTGGAGGTTCTCCCCGACCCCCTTGAGCTCCTGCACCATGGGTACACCGAGCGGCTCGAGGTGCTCGGGGTTGCCCAGACCCGAGAGCTGCATCAGCTGGGGAGTGTTGATCGCACCGCCGCAGAGGACCACCTCTCCGGCCTTGACCGAACGCTGCGCCCTGCCGGCCCGGAGGTAGTCGACACCGGTGGCGCGCTTGCCGTCGAAACGGATCCTGGTGGCCATCGCGAGCGTCTCAACGCGCAGGTTGGGCCGGTCCATCACCGGATGCAGGTAGGCGCGTGCTGCGGACAGCCGCCGCCCGCGGTGGACGTTGCGGTCGAAGCGCGCGAAGCCCTCCTGGCGGTAGCCGTTGACGTCGTCGGTCAGTGGGTAGCCGGCCTGCTGGGCGGCCTCGAAGAAGGCGCCGAACAGCGGGTTGGTCGCTGGACCACGCTCGAGCACCAGGGGACCGCTGCCACCGCGCCAGGCGTCGGCGCGACGCTGGCCGTCGACGAGGAGCGTCTCCATCCGCTTGAAGTAGGGCAGGCAGTGCAGGTAGTCCCAGTCCTCGAGGCCCGTGTCGCCCGCCCACCGCTCGTAGTCCATCGGGTTGCCGCGCTGGAAGATCATCCCGTTGATCGAGCTCGAGCCGCCGAGCACCTTGCCGCGTGCGTGGTAGATCCGGCGGCCGTGCATCTCCGGCTCCGGCTCGGTCTCGTACTTCCAGTCGTAGAGGCGGCTGCCGATCGGGAACGGCAGTGCGGCCGGCATGTGGATGAACGGGTCCATCCGGAAGTCGGAGCGACCGGCTTCGAGCACCAGCACGCTGATGGCCGGGTCGGCGCTGAGCCGGTTGGCCAGCGCGCACCCGGCCGAGCCACCCCCGACGATGACGTAGTCCCAGTGGTCACGCTTCCGGCTGCTCACGCGCCGCCTCCGTCAGTGGTCGGGGCGCCGAACCAGCCCTGGGGGGCGGGGGCGATGTTGTGCCACACGTGCTTGGTCTCGAGATACTCCTCGAGGCCGGCCCGGCCGAGCTCGCGGCCGATCCCGGACTGCTTGTAGCCGCCCCACTCGGCCTGGGCGACGTAGGGGTGGTAGTCGTTGATCCAGACGGTGCCCATGCGCAGACGGGCCGCGACGCGTTGGCCGCGACCGGCGTCCTGGGTCCAGACCGCGCCGGCCAGACCGTAGATCGAGTCGTTGGCGATCCGGACCGCGTCGTCCTCGTCGGAGAAGGACTCCACCGTGAGCACCGGCCCGAAGGACTCCTCCTGCGCGACCCGCATCTCCGAGCGGACCTTGCCGAAGATCGTGGGGGCGAAGAAGAATCCCTTCTCGAGGTCACCCTCGGTGACCCGCTCGCCTCCGAGCAGGAGCTCCGCGCCCTCGGCGAGCCCTGCTGCGACGTACGCCGTCACCTTGTCCAGGTGGCCCTGCGAGATCAGCGCACCGGTCTCGGCCTTCTCCTCGAACGGGCCACCGAGGCGGATCTGGCCTGCACGGGCAACCAGCTCGGCGACGAAGTCGTCGTGGATCGACTCCTCCACGAGCAGCCGAGCACCGGCGGAGCAGACCTGGCCGGAGTGCAGGAAGACCGCGGTGAGCGCCATGTCCAGCGCGCTCTCCCGGTCGGCGTCGGCGAAGACGATGTTGGGGTTCTTGCCGCCCAGCTCGAGCGCGATCTTCTTCACCGTGCCCGAGGCGGCGGCCATGATCCGCTTGCCGGTCTCCAGACCGCCGGTGAAGGAGACCAGGTCGACACGGGGGTCCTCGCTGAGCAGCGCGCCGGCGTTCGGCCCGTCGCCGACGACGAGGTTGCCCACGCCCGCGGGCAGGCCGGCTTCGTCGAGCAGCCGCATCAGGTGGATGGCGGTGTGCGGGGAGAGCTCGCTGGGCTTGAGCACGAAGGTGCACCCGGCAGCGAGGGCCGGTGCGACCTTCCACGAGACCTGCAGCAGCGGGTAGTTCCACGGGGTGATCAGCCCGCAGACCCCGACCGGCTCGTGCACGATGCGGCTGACCACGTCGCTGCGGCCGGTGTCGACCACCCGCCCGGCGTCGGCGTCCGCGACCCGGCCGAAGTGGCGAAAGACGCTCGTGACGTCGTCGACGTCGTACTCGCTCTCCACCAGGCGCTTGCCGGTGTCCAGCGACTCCATCCGGGCGATCTGCGCGCGGTCGCGCTGCAGCAGGTCGGCGACCCGCAGGAGCAGGTCTCCG
>CAWAJE010000045.1:0-53856 GCA_963782215.1 uncultured Actinomycetota bacterium
ACCGAGGTGTGTCATGCGGTCGGGTTCACCAGCCTCGGCTCGTTCAGCAGCAGGTTCAAGCAGATCACCGGTGAGACGCCGACGCAGTTCCAGCAACGCTGGGGAGCAGACGCCCCGCGGATCCCGGGTTGCTACGTGCTGATGTGGGGGCTCGCCGAGAGGGCGGCGTCGGGCTCCGCAAGCGAGGAGAAGCACCCGGGGACCTGCACCGATTAGCGTTCCCGGCATGATCACCCACATCTCGATCGCCAGCGTTTTCGTGAAGGACCAGGACGAAGCCAAACGCTTCTACGTCGACGTCCTCGGGTTCCAGGAGAAGGACGACATCGTCCTGGGCGACTACCGGTGGTGCACCGTCATCCACCCCAACCAACCTGAGCTCCAGGTCAACCTCTCGGTGCCCGGTCCGCCGCACTCGCCCGAGATGGTCGAGGCGATCAAGCGGGGCATGGCCGAGGGCGGGATGGCCGGCCTTGGCATGAGCGTGGATGACTGCCGCAAGACCGTCGAGGAGCTCAAGGCCAAAGGCGTCGAGTTCGTGCAGGACCCCGAGGAGCGTCCGTACGGCGTCGAGGCGGTGTGCCGTGACAACTCGGGGAACTGGATGGTGCTCGTCGAGGAGAAGCCCTACTCGCTGGCCGACTTCGACTGAGCCGGATCGCGCCGGAGCTGCGTGCGGATCGCGCCGGGACCTGCATGTAAATCGGGGTTATGGACGCACATCAAGCCCTGTTCCGGGCGTACGGCGTCCACAACCCTCTCCAAGCCGCCGACCTGACTCTACGCGACCCGGCCCCCACGCGACCCGGCACCCGACCCCGACCCCACGCCCCCCGCCCACGCACCGGCTCAGCGGAAGACCACCGTCCGCTTCCCGTCGAGCTGCACCCGCGACTCCGAGTGCCACCGGACGGCGCGGGAGAGCACCTGAGCCTCGACGTCGCGACCGGCGGCGGTGAGCTGGGCCTGGGTGTGGCCGTGGTCGACGCGGATCACGTCCTGCTCGATGATCGGTCCCTCGTCGAGGTCGGCGGTGACGTAGTGCGCGGTCGCGCCGATCAGCTTCACTCCTCGCTCGAAGGCCTGGTGGTAGGGCCGAGCGCCCTTGAAGCTGGGCAGGAACGAGTGGTGGATGTTGATCGCCTGGCCCGCGAGCTTTCGGCAGGCGTCGTCGGAGAGCACCTGCATGTAGCGGGCGAGTACGACGAGATGGATGCCGTGCTCCTCGTGCAGGGCCATCAGCTCGGCCTCGGCCTCCGGCTTGGTCTCGGCGGTGACCGGGATGTGCCGGAAGTCCAGGCCGTAGCTCTTCACCAGCGGCTCGGCGTCCGGGTGGTTGGAGACCACCACCGGGATGTCGATCTGCAGGCTGCCGCTCGACCAGCGGAAGAGCAGGTCGTTGAGGCAGTGCAGCTGCTTGCTGACCATGATCAGCGTCCGGTAGGGAACCCGGGCGCCCCAGATCTCGAAGGTCATGTCGAAGCGCTGCGCCACCGCTGCGAAGGATTCGCGCAGGAAGTCGACGCTCATCGAGTGGTCGCTGACCGAGAAGTCGATCCGCATGAAGAAGCGGCCGTTGAGCCGGTCCCCGAACTGCTGGCTCTCCACGATGTTGCCGCCGTGGGTGACCAGGAATCCGGTGACGGCGTGCACGATCCCGGGCCGGTCGGGGCAGTCCAGGATGATGACGAAGTCGCCAGAAGGGGTGCTGGCGTTGGTCGAGGGGCTGATCGCCATCAGTCGCCGAGCTCCTTGCGGCGGCGGTTGACGAACTCCTCGAGCTCGGCGCGGATCGCCTCGTCGAGCGCAGGCTGCTCGTAGGCGGCCAGAGTGTCGGTGTAGATCTTCGTCGCCCGCGCGGCGGCGTCGTTGCCGCCGTTGCGCATCCAGCGCTCGTAGTTCTCCGAGGAGGACAGCAGCGGTCGGTAGAAGCAGGTCCGGAACCGCTCCATCGTGTGCATCGCGCCGAGGAAGTGTCCGCCGGGGCCGACCTCCTCGTGCGCGCCGAAGGCCAGCGACTCCTCCGTGATCTCCAGCGGCGTGAACTCCGCGCGCATCATCTGAAGCAGCTCGATGTCCACGATGAACTTCTCATAGCCCGCGACCAGACCACCCTCGAGCCAGCCGGCGGAGTGCATCACCCAGTTGGCACCGGCCAGGAAGGTCGGCAGCAGCGTCATCAGCGCCTCGTAGCCGGCCTGCGCGTCGGGCACCTGCGAGGAGGTCAGCGTGCCGCCGGAGCGGAACGGCAGCCCGAAGTGCCGGGCGATCTGTCCGGTGCACAGCAGGCCGATCCCGGACTCGGGGGTGCCGAACGTCGGCGAGCCGGACTGCATGTCGATGTTGGACAGGAACGACCCGAAGATCGCCGGCGTGCCCGGCCGGATCAGCTGGGTCAGCGCGATCCCGGTGAGTGCCTCGGCGATCTGCTGGACCAGCGCGGCGGGGATCGTCACCGGCGACATCGCACCCATCAGGATGAACGGCGTCACCACGACCGGCTGGCCGGCCTCGGCGTACTCGAAGAGCGCGTCGAGCATCCGGTCGTCCCAGCGAAGCGGCGAGTTGCAGTTGATCAGCGAGATCGTGGCCGGCGTCTCCTCGATGCTCGCGCGGCCCGCCTCGCGCCCCTTGCCGGCACCGAAGATGATCGAGGCCATCTCGATGGTGTCCCGGGCGTTGGGGCCGGAGACCACGTTGCCCATGAAGACCTTGTCGGTCAGCGTCGCCAGGGCGTAGGTCATGTCGAGGTGGCGACTGTCGAGCGGGGTGTCGTTGGGCTCGCAGATGATCCCGCCGGCCGAGTCGAGCACGGGGAAGGACTGCGCCAGCTTGGTGAAGTTGGTGAAGTCGTTCATGGTCGCGTCCCGGCGCACCTCGCCCTCGCGCACGAACGGGGGGCCGTAGACCGCGCCGAACGACATCATGTCGCCGCCGAGATGCAGGTTGTTGGCAGGGTTGCGCGCCTGTACGTCGAACTCGCGCGGCGCCTTGGCGACCTGGGCGAGCACGAACTCGGGGTCGAAGAAGACCTTGTCGCCCTCCACGCGCTGACCGGACTCGGCGAACAGGTCCAGGGCGCGCTGGCTCATGAACTCCACGCCGATCTCGGAGACGAGTCGCCGCCACCCGCCGTCGAGGGTGACCATCGCGTCCTCGGACAGGATCTCGTAGCGCGGCATCTGGTTGCGGAACATCGGACTCCTTCTGGTGCTTGACCTGCGCGAGTTGGAAACCTAGCCTCACGATGTGGGCACAGAGTTCCATATCGTGAGAATGATCTCTCCGGACACCTTGGACCGGGGAGTGGGAGGCGGTCAAGGGTGACGGGCGGATCCGCAGTGGCGAGTTCGACGGAGACCTCCGGGGGGACCCAGGCGGTCGACCGGGCGGCTGCCCTGCTCACCCTGGTCGTGGAGGCCGAGACCCCACTCGCGTTCGTCGACCTCGTGGCCGAGGTCGGCCTGGCCCGCTCGACGACCTCGCGCCTGCTCGCGGCCTTGGAGCGCACCCGGTTGCTCGAGCGCCTCGACACCGGGGAGTACGTCGGCGGACCCCTGTTCGCGCTCTACGCCGCCCGGCACGACCGCAGCGCCGAGATGGCCCGGCTGGCGATGCCGATGCTCCAGACGCTCGGCGAGGCCACCGGCGAGACCGTCCACCTCGCCGTCCCGAGCGGTGAGCGGGTGATGCACGTGGCGCAGGTCGACTCGACCTTCCTCCTCGGTGCCCGTGACTGGACCGACGTCGAGGTGCCCACCCACTGCTCGGCGCTCGGCAAGGTGCTGATCGCCTGGGCCGCCCTGCCCCGCCCGGAGGGCCCGGGGGGCCTGGACGCCCCCACCGAGCACACGCTGCGCACCCGCGCCGCGCTCGACGAGGACCTCGCAAAGGCGCGGGCCCGTGGTTTTGCCGTCACCCACGACGAGCTCGAGATCGGGCTCTCGGCGGTGGCCGCGCCGGTCTGCGGACCGGACGGTGCGGCAGTGGCCGCGGTCGGGGTCTCCGGACCCACGGCCCGGCTGGAGGACAGGGTCGACCACGTCGGTCGGCTCCTGATGGAGCAGGCACAAGCACTCTCGACGCTGTTGCGTCGTGGGAGCCGGGCAACAGGCCCACAAGCAGGACCAGAAAGGGAAACGGCATGACACCTGACGAGATCCTCAAGGGGCTCTACGACGAGACTCTCGTGGGCAACGCCCCGCGCGTCCTGGAGCTCACTCACGAAGCGCTGCAGATGCAGATGGAACCGCAGAACCTGCTGTTCGACGCCTTGATCCCCTCGCTGGAGGAGGTCGGCGCACGCTTCGAGCGCGGCGACTTCTTCGTGCCGGAGATGCTGATCGCGGGCCGGGCGATGGCCGGTGCGATGGAGGTGCTGCGACCACTGCTCGCCGAGACGGGCGTCGAGACCGTCGGCAAGTTCCTGATGGGCACGGTCAAGGGCGATGTCCACGACATCGGCAAGAACCTGGTCAACATCATGCTCGAGGGTGCCGGCTTCGAGGTGATCGACCTCGGCGTACAGGTGGCTCCCGAGACGTTCGTCGCCAAGATCGAGGAGCACCAGCCCGACATCGTCGGCTTCTCGGCGTTCCTGACTACGACCATGCCGATGTTCAAGGCCAACATCAACGCGCTGCAGAAGGCCGGCATGCGCGACCAGGTGATCATCATGGTCGGGGGCGCCCCGGTCACCCAGGAGTACGCCGACGCGGTCGGTGCCGACGGCTACGCGGCCGACGCCTCGGCCTGCGTCAAGAAGGCCAAGTCGCTGCTGCAGGCCAAGCGCCACTCGGTCCCGGCATGAGCGCCCCCCTGCTCGAGACCCGGATCCGGTCCGCGTCCCGCGAGGTGGTCATCGGCCACAACCAGCGCTTCTGCCTGATCGGCGAGCGGATCAACCCCACCGGTCGACGGATCTTCCAGGAGCAGCTCAAGGCCGGTGACCTGTCGGCGATCGAGCGCGACGTGAAGGCTCAGGTCGAGGGCGGCGCCGACGTCCTCGACGTCAACATGGGCGTCCCGCTCACCGACGAGGCCGATCTGCTCGCCAGGGCGATCAAGCTGGTGCAGTCGATCACCGACACGCCGATCTGCATCGACTCCTCGGTCGTCGAGGCGCTCGAGGCCGGGCTGTCGGTCTACCAGGGCCGCGCCCTGGTCAACTCGATCACCGCCGAGGACGAGCGGATGGAGCAGATCCTCCCGCTGGTCAAGAAGTACAACGCCGCGGTGATCGCGCTGCCCAACGACGTCGACGAGATCCCGATGGAGCCCGACAAGCGGCTCGCGCTGGTGGAGAAGATCGTCCGCGTCGCGACCACGGAGTACGGCATCGCGATGGAGGACATCCTGATCGACCCGCTCGCGATGCCGATCGGCGCCGACACCAACAACGCGTTGGCCACGTTGGAGACGATGCGCCGGATCCGGGACGACTACGGGCTGAACATGACCTGCGGAGCCTCCAACGTCTCCTTCGGCATGCCCGGTCGGCACGAGCTCGGCGGCACCTTCCTGAGCATGGCCATGACCGCCGGTCTCACCAGCGCGATCATGGACACCCGCACGCCCTCGATCGTCTCGGCCGTCAAGGCCACCGACCTGCTGCTGGGTCACGACGAGTGGGGGATGACCTGGATCGCGCGTCACCGCGCCGCCAAGGCTGCCGCTGCGACCGCAGAGGCGGCCGCGTCGACGTGACGTTCGACGGCACCATCGCGGAGGAGCTCTCGGGCATCGGCCGGGAGGGGTTGATGGCGGCCCCCGGCGCGTCGGTGACCCCGCACGACGGTGTCGGCCGGGTGCAGCTGTCGTTCACCGTGGAGGGGGGCCAGGACCGCACGGTCCGGGTCCCGCCCGGGGTGAGCGTCTTCGACTCCGCGTCGTGGAACGGCATCGCGATCGACTCCACCTGCGGCGGCCACGGCACCTGCCACAAGTGCAAGGTCCGGGTCGATCCGGCAGGTGCTGCCTCGCTGGCGATCTCGCGGCACGACGAGCGGACCTTCTCCGCCGAGGAGCTCGCCGACGGCTGGCGGCTCGCGTGCCTGGCCAATGCGACGCAGGACCTCGAGGTCGTCGTACCCCCGCTGACCACGCGGCCCAAGGCCGCCACCGTCGGCGTGGGGCGCCAGGTGATCCTGCGGCCCGCCGTGCAGAAGCGGTACGTCGAGCTGGCCGACGCCACCCTCTCGGACCAGCGCACCGACCTCAAGCGGCTCACCGACGCCATCGAGGACCTCGAGCTGACCGCCGATCTCGCGGTGCTGCGCCGACTGCCCAAGGTGCTGCGCGAGGCCGACTTCAAGGTGACCGCCGTGATCGTCGACGAGGCGCTGATCGATGTCGAGCCCGGCGACACCAGCGCCGAGCGCTACGCGATCGCGTTCGACCTCGGCACCACCACCGTCGTGGCCACGCTGCTCGACCTGTCCACCGGCACGCCCGTGGGCGTGGCGTCCCGGCTGAACAAGCAGCAGCCCTTCGGTGGCGACGTGATCACCCGGATCAGCGCGGTGATGATGGACCCCGAGGCGCTCGACCGGCTGCAGTCGCTGGCCGCGGAGACCATGGACGAGCTCGCCCAGCAGGTCTGCGTCGAGGCCGGTGTCGACCCGGCGCGCGTCTACGAGGTGGCCGTCGCCGGCAACGCCACGATGACCGCGCTGCTGCTGGGCATCGACCCCGAGCCGCTGGGGGTGGCGCCGTTCGTGATGACCGTCGCCCAGCCCCCCACCGTCCTCGCCGCCGAGATCGGGCTGCACCTGCACCCACGTGCCCGCGCCGCGATGTTCCCTGCCCTCGGCGCCTACGTCGGTGGCGACATCGTCGCCGGGATGCTGGCGACCGGGATGGACCGCGACAAGCGCACCCGGCTGTTCATCGACGTCGGCACCAACTGCGAGATCGTGCTCAGCGACGGCGACACCTTGCTGTCCACCGCCGCCCCTGCAGGTCCCGCCTTCGAGGGCGGCGCGATCCGCTGCGGCATGCGCGCGGCGGAGGGGGCGATCGAGGTCGTGCACCTCGAGCCGCTCACCGACGGGGTGACGCTGCAGGTGATCGGCGACGTCGAGCCCAAGGGGCTGTGCGGCTCCGGCCTGGTCGACGCCGTCGCCGAGATGGTGCGGGTGGGACTGCTCGACGCCAGCGGACGCTTCCTGCCCGAGGAGGAGGCCAAGACCGTCGCGCCCGCGCTGGCCGACCGGTTCGCGGCCGTGGGGCAGGAGCGGGTCTTCGTGCTGCACCGGCCGGCCCCGGACACCGATGTCGCCGAGTGCGTCTACCTCTCCCAGCGCGACGTGCGCGAGCTGCAGTTCGGCAAGGCCGCGATCGCGACCGGGTGGACGCTGCTGCTCGAGGAGCTCGGGCTCGAGCACGACGACATCCAGCAGGTGCTGCTCGCCGGCTCGTTCGGCTCCTACCTCTCACCCGCCTCCGCGGTGCGGATCGGGCTGGTGCCCAAGCTGCCGGTGCTGCGGATCGTCTCGGCCGGCAACGTGGCCGGCGAGGGCGCGAAGATGGCCCTGCTGTCCCTGCGGGAGCGCACCGGCGCGACCACGCTGCTGGAGGAGGTGACCTATGTCGAGCTCTCCGACCGTCCCGACTTCAACGACAAGTTCGTCGACCAGCTCTCCTTCCCCGGCGCCGGCTGAGGGCCGACCCGCGCTGATCGCGTGCGGCGCCATCGCCCAGCCTGCGGCGCGGATCGTCGCGGAGCGCGGCTGGGACGTGGCGGTGCACCCGCTGCCGCCGCTGCTGCACAACCAGCCGCACCTGATCGCCGGTGAGGTCGAGCGGCTCGCGCTGAGCCTGCTGGAGACTCACCCCTCGGTGGCCGTCGGGTACGCCGACTGCGGCACCTACGGCGCGCTCGACGAGGTCTGCACCCGCCTCGGCCTGCGGCGTCTCGCGGGGCTGCACTGCTACGACGTCTTCGCCGGTCCGAGCCGGATCGAGGCCTTCTTCACCGACCAGCCGGGCACGTATCTGCTCACCGACTTCCTGGTCCGGTCCTTCGCGCGCACCGTCGAGGTCGAGCTGGGGCTGGACCGGTGGCCCGAGCTGCGCGAGGAGTACTTCCGGCACTACACCCGCGTCGTGTGGCTCGCGCAGGAGCAGACCGGGGAGCTGCGTGCCGCGGCGCAGGCAGCGGCCGACCGGCTCGGCCTGCCGCTGGTCGTCGTACCCACCGGGACCGGCGGCCTCGAGCGCGAGCTGGAGTCCCTGCTCGCCTGACCCCACCCCGCCGAGACGTCGCAAACGAACGCCCGAACCCCGCCGAGACGTCGCAAACGAACGCTCGAATCGCACCGAGACGTCGCAAACGCTCGTCCGAGCTTCGCTCCCTCGAGCCGCAGTTGTTCGTTTGCGACGTCTCGGCGCCACGAGTAGGTCACAGCCGGGAGAGCAGGTCCTGACGCCACGCCTCGGTGGCCTCGATCTGGTTGAAGGTGAAGATGTGCAGGCCCTCGACCAGCGACTCGGGACGCGCGGCCGTGGCGGCGAAGTCCTTGAGGAAGCTCTCGCCGGTGAAGCCGCCCGGCGCCGCGAGCCGGGCGAAGGTGCCCTTGTGCTTGACCAGGAACTTCGTGGACTCCCCGACGCCGATCTTGGTCGCCATGCTCAGCAGCTTGGTTCGGTCCACGGGGCCCGGCATCCCGAGCAGCAGCGGCATCGTGATCCCGCGGCCGCGCATCCGGCCGACCCAGGCGTCCACGGCGGCAGCGTCGAAGGTCAGGTTGCTGACCACGTGGGTGGCGTGACGACGCTTGTCCCACATCGACTGGATCGTGAGGTCGTCGGTGATCGTGGGGTGGCTCTCGGGATAGCCGGTGATCCCGACCTGCTCGAACGGATCCGCGAGCGTGGTCAGGTCCTCGAGCAGACTGAACGCGTCGGGATAGTCGCCGACCGGGTCGACGTCACCTCCCGGCACGAACACCCGGGTGATCCCGCCCTCGCGCAGTCGCGCCCGGATCTCGACCAGCTCGGCGCGACCGGAGATCATCCGGGCCGCGAGGTGGGGTACGACGACGTACCCCTGGCGCGCCAGCGCCTCGGACAGCGCCAAGGTCGCCTCTAGACCTTTGGTTCCCGAGGCCGTCACCGTCACCGGGATGTCGGTGGGGACGAAGGTGACCACCTTCTCCTCGGTGCTCGGAGTCGGCAGCACCTCGTAGCGGGCGTGGGCTAACAGCCGCTGCAGAGCGGAGTTGCGGGTGGCTGTTTTGTTGCGCATAGTGCAACTCGTTTCGTCATACGCATCGCTGATGGCTCAGGCTATCCTCGCGCCGAACCCACGACAAGATGCCGACCGGGCAGTTGTGCTTGCCCTTGGTACGCCGAGCGGGCGGTTGGGCTGCCGAGCACCTCGGCACAACTGCCCGCTCGGCGTGCTCCGGGCAGACGCAACTGCCCGCTCGGCGTGCTCCGGGCAGACGCAACTGCCCGCTCGGCGTGCTCCAGGCAGACGCAACTGCCCGCTCGGCGCTACCAGATCCGGACGCGGTCCTCGGGGTCGAGCCACATGCCGTCACCGGGGACGGTGCCGAAGGCCTCGTGGAACTCGACCAGGTTGCGCGCGATGTTGGCGCGGAGGTCCGGCGGGCTGTGCGGGTCGGTGGTGAGGAACTGCAGCGCCAGCTCCTTGCGGCGCTTGGTGCGCCACACGTAGGCCCAGTTCAGGAACAACCGCTGGATGCCGGTGAGGCCGTCGTGCTCGGGCACCTCGACCTCACCCGAGTCGTCGGTGAGGGAGATCAGGTAGGCCCGGTGGGCGATGGTGAGCCCGCCGAGGTCGCCGATGTTCTCCCCGACCGTGAGCGCGCCGTTCACCGTCTCGCCGGGCAGGTCCCCGGGCTCGAGGGCGTCGTACTGCGCGATCAGCGCCTTGGAGCGCACCTCGAAGGCCGCCTTGTCCTCGGCGGTCCACCAGTCGTTGAGGTTGCCCTGGCCGTCGTACTGCGCGCCCTGGTCGTCGAACCCGTGTCCGACCTCGTGACCGATCACCGCACCGATGCCGCCGTAGTTCTCGGCCGCGTCGGCGTCGGGGTCGAAGAACGGCCGCTGCAGGATCCCGGCGGGGAAGCAGATCTCGTTGGTGCCGGGGTTGTAGTAGGCGTTCACGGTCTGCGGCAGCATGAACCACTCGTCGCGGTCCACCGGCGAGCCGATCTTCTGCAGCTCGCGGTCTGTCTCGTAGGCCGTTGAGGCCAACACGTTGCCCAGCAGGTCGTCGGCGCTGATCTCGAGGTCGGAGTAGTCCCGGAACTTGTCGGGGTAGCCGACCTTGGGTCGGAAGGTGTCGAGCTTCTCGTAGGCCCGTGCCTTGGTCTCCTCGGTCATCCAGTCCAGCTCGGCGATCGAGCGGCGGTAGGCCTCGAGCAGGTTCTCGACGAGGTCGTGCATCAGCTCCTTGGACCGCGGTGGGAAGTGCCGGGCGACGTACTCACGCCCCACGGCCTCACCCAGTCCGCCCTCGACCAGCGCGACGCCGCGCTTCCACCGCGCCCGTAGCTCCGGGGTGCCGGACAGGGTGCGGCCGTAGAAGTCGAAGTTGGTCTCCACGAAGTCGCTGGAGAGGTACGCCGCCACCGTCCGGATCGCGCGCACGGCCAGGAAGTCGCGCCAGTGCTCGATCGAGGTGTCGGCGAGCACGACCTCGAGGTGCTCGAGGTAGGAGGGCTGGCGCACCACGGTCTCGGCGAGGATCGCGTCGTCGCCACCGAGTGCCGTGACCCACGCGTGGAAGTCGAAGCTCGGCACCATCGAGGTCAGCTGCTGGAACGGGATCAGGTTGTAGCTCTTCTGCACGTCGCGGGTCGCGGCGCGCTCCCAGTGCCCCTCGGCCAGCCGCGTCTCCAGCGCGAGCACGCGAGCGGCGGTCGCCTCCGGGTCGGGGCGGTGAGCGAGCGTGAGGATGCGGGTCAGGTAGGCGAGGTACTTCTCGCGGATCTCCGCGAACTTCTCCTCGCGGTAGTAGCTCTCGTCGGGCAGCCCGATCCCGCCCTGGGTGGCGTGGACGAGGTAGCGGTCGGAGTTGCGGTCGTCGGAGTCGACGTAGCTGCCGAACAGCCCGCCGCCACCACGTCGCTCGAACCAGCCCAGGAAGGCGCCGATGTCGGAGACCTCGGTGAGCGCGTCGATGCGCTCGAGCACAGGGAGGATCGGCGTGTGCCCGAGCTCCTCGACGCGCTGCTCGTCCATGAAGCTGGTGTAGAGGTCGCCGATCTTGCGGACCTCCTCGGCCGGCGCCGACTGCGGCGTCAACGTGCCGTCGGCCGCTGCCTCGATGATCTCGCGCACGTGTTCCTGCGCGGTCTCGGCGAGCATCACGAACGGTCCCCACGAGGAGCGGTCGGCCGGGATCTCGGCCGTGCTCATCCAGGTGCCGTTGACGTGGCCGAAGAGATCGTCCTGGGGGCGGATGTCGGGGTTCATGCCCGCGCGGGCGTCGTCGAGGATCGTCACCCCGGCAATCTATACAGGCGACCCGTGCGATCGGGATGCACCGCCCGTATCCTCCGGACATGACAGCTGCTGCACGGGTCTGCATCATCGGCGCCGGCTCCTCCGGCATCACGGCCGCACAGGTGCTCCAAGCACGCGGGGTCCCCTTCGACTGCTTCGAGACGGGCAGCGAGATCGGCGGCAACTGGCGCTACGGCAACGACAACAAGATGTCCTCGGCCTACGAGTCGCTGCACATCAACACCTCGCGCCAGCTGATGGAGTACGCCGCCTACCCGATGCCGGAGTCGCTGCCCGACTACCCCAGCCACCGGCAGATCGCGGCGTACTTCGACGACTTCGTCGACCACTTCGGGCTGCGCGAGCTGATCACCTTCCGCACCGAGGTGACCCGCGTCGAGCCGTTGCCCGAGGGCGGGTACGCCGTCACGGTGCGTGGTCGCGACGCCGCGGAGAGTGAGACCCGCACCTACGCCGAGGTGATCGTCGCCAACGGTCACCACTGGAAGCCGCGTTGGCCCGAGCCGGGCTTCCCGGGCGCCGAGAGCTTCCCGGGCCTGCAGCTGCACGCCCACCACTACCGGACCTCCGACGTGCTCGCCGGCAAGCGGGTGCTGGTCCTGGGCATCGGCAACTCCGCCTGTGACATCGCGGTGGAGTCCTCGCGGGTCGCGGCCTCGACCGACCTCGCGATGCGCCGCGGCGCGCACATCCTGCCCAAGTACATGTTCGGCATGCCCACCGACCACCTGACCGACTCCCCGCTGGTGCGGGCGCCGCTGAAGGTGCAGCAGGTCGCGATGGCGGCACTGCTGCGGCTCACCCAGGGCAAGGTCACCGACTACGGCCTGCCCGAGCCCGACCACGACGTCCTGCACGCGCACCCGACGGTCAGCCAGGACCTGCTCAACCGCCTCGGACACGGGGACATCCCGGTGCGGCCGAACATCGACCGCTTCGAGGGGTCCAGGGTGTGCTTCACCGACGGCACCTCCGCGGAGTACGACGTGGTCGTCTACTGCACCGGCTACCAGGTCAGCTTTCCGTTCTTCGCCGACAGCGTGGTCACCGCCGAGGACAACCACGTCGACCTCTACCGCCGGGTGGTCCACCCCGAGCACCCCGGCCTGTACTTCCTCGGGTTGATCCAGCCGCTCGGCGCGATCATGCCGCTCTCGGAGGTCCAGGCCGAGTGGGTCGGCGACCTGATCACCGGAGTCGGCGCGCTGCCCTCGCCCGCGGAGATGCGCCGGCAGATCGCGGCGTACGACCGGGCCCTGCGCAAGCGCTACGTCGCCTCCAAGCGGCACACCATCCAAGTCGACTTCCACGGCTACAGGGCCGAGATCGCCGCCGAGCGCAGGCACTCGCGCAAGCGGGTCCGTTAGGCGCGTACGCCGCTGAGTCGGTCCTCGAGGTCGGCGAGCCAGGACGTCGCGCCCATGGCGGCGAACTGCGTGCGCGCGGTCTCCAGCGGTTCGGCGGCCTCGTCCGAGCGACCCTGCTGGGTCAGCCAGACGCCGAGGTCCGCAGAGATCCGAGCCACGACCGTGCCGGCGTGCCAGGCGCGCGCGTCGGTCAAGGCGCTGCGCAGATGACCCTCCACGGTCGCGGGATCAACACCCTCCTGCATCGCGACCACGGCCCGGCGGTGGGAGCGCAGCGCCCGGACGCCGCGGGAGTGGGTGCCGGGGTGATGGGCGTCGACGAGCTCGTCGAGCGCGCGTAGTCCGGCTCGGTCGTCGAGCCTAGTCAGGACGTCCAGTGCCACGACGTACGCCAGGACGAAGTCGTCACTGAGACCGACCAGTGCCTCCATCTGCCTCAAGGCGTCGAGCGTGATCTGGGCGGCAGCCGGATCGTTCGTGGACACGAGCGCCACCGCACGATGCAGGTGCGCGAAAGCCACTCGCGTCGGGGCCTGGACCGGGCCGGCCGTCTCTGGATCGGCAGCCAGGACCTCGCCCTTGGTCAGGGAGATGTAACTGTCACCCAGGGTCCAGTAGACCTCGTCGAGGTCCTGGCGGGCATCACTGCGGGAGAGCTCTTCCGCCTCCGTCCAGCTGCCTTGGAGGAGCAAGGAGTTGAACAGGTTGATCGCCGCCACCGAGGACCACGTGAGCTCCCCGAGGCCGTGGGCCTCGCGCACCGCTTCTCGGCCGCTGTCGGCTGCGGTGTCGACGTCGCTCCCGACCCACATGGCACTGATGTTGACCAGGGCCATCGTGCGCATGCGGGGGTCGTGGAGGCGCTGGGCGATGTCGGCGGCGGCCTGGAGCAGCGTGCGGCTGAGGTGACGCGCGCCGGCGCGGTCGTAGTGCAGGGCGTAGCTGATGAACGCGTCCGCGATCTCGAACTCGTCCTCACCGCGCTCGGCCAGCACCTGCTGCTCCTCGCACAGCGACCCGAAGTCCGCACCGGTGTCCAGGCGAGCGCCGATCAGGTTCTTGAGCAACGCCAGCACCACGCTAGAGGCGTCGTCGCGGCCCCGAAGTGCCTTGAGCCGTTCCTCCGCGAGCGCGATCGAGGTCTCGTAGTCGTGCGCGAAGCTGGCCAGCACACGAGTCATCACGGCGACGGCGTCTCCGGCCGCGACCGCGTCCCCGCGCGCGTCGAAGGCGTCGCGGCAGGAGGTGGCGTGCGCCATGGCTCCTTCGTGGTCGCCGGTGCGGCTCAGCTCGCGTGCCAGCTCGAGCTCGATGCCGGGACGCGCCTCGGGGTCGGTGGTGCGGCTCAGGGCGGTGCGCAGGTGCCCGGCCGCTTCCGCGGGGACACCCAAAGCGCTCGCGCGCGACGCCGCACGCTGCAGGTGCGTGACGGCGGCAGCTGCGAGGTCCTCGGCATCGGTCTCGTCTGGCACCGCGTCCACGGCCGCGAGGTAGTGCTGCGCGATGATCGGCGCCAGCTCGTCACCGGGATCCTCGAGGCTCTCCAACTGGCGTACGACGGCCAGGTGGCTGGCCTTGCGGTCGCGGCGCGCGAGCGTCCCGTAGGCCACCTGTCGCACAGCGGTCTGAACGAACTGGAACTGACCGGCCTCCGTGGTGAACCGGCTCGACTCCCGACGCAAGAGCTGCAGTCGGACGAGGCCGGCGAGTGCCGCGTCGAGGTCGCCGAGGTCGGGACTCAGTGCGGCGATGGCGTCGTAAGTGAAGGAGTCACCCAGCACGCTGGCCCGGTCGATCACCCGACGCAGCTCTGACGGCAGGGTGTCCAGACGGGCCGCGATCAGGGCCTGGAGCGACGCGGGTGCGTTGACAGTGGAGAGATCGAGCCGGTCGGGGTCGGCGAGGACGTACTGGCCACCCCGAGGGACCACCAGGTCGCGGTCGATCAGGGAGCGCACCGTCTCCACGGCGTACAGCGGGATCCCCTCGGCGCGTGCAACCAGGGCGCTCCGAGCTGCCTCGGGCAACCCCACGACCAGCGCGTCGAGCAGCTGGCTCATGCCGCGGTCGGTGAGCGTCTCGAGGTTGAGGACAGTGGCCCGGCGGTTGGTGGCCAGGGTCGGCCGACCCTCCAGGAGGCTCGGCCGGGCGAGCAGGACCACGAAGCAGGGGAAGGACCCGACCGCCAGCAGGTGCTCCACGAAGCTGAGCAGTCCGTCGTCGGCGTGGTGGGCGTCCTCGATGACGAGCACGACCGGATTGCCGTCGTCGCTGAGCCGTTGCAGGAAGGTCGTCCACGCCGCGAACAGGTCCTCGCGCTTGTAGGTGCCCACCGTGCTGACCCCGAGCAGTGCGCCGAGCCGCGGCTGCAACCAGGCACGCTCGTCCGGGTCGAGCGCCAGCTGGGCCAGGCCCAGCTCCAGCAGCTGGCCGGGGTCGGGCGTCTCGTCGAAGGAGGCCTCGGGATCCGGGTGCAGGTTCTGCAGCCGCGCCCGGATCGCCTCCGCCAGGGCGTAGAAAGCCACGCCTTCGCCGTAGGAGAGGCAGCGGCCCTGGTGCCACCAGGTGGATCGGGTCAGCCCGTCGACGTACTTCTCGAACTCCCAGCCCAGGCGGGACTTCCCGACCCCGGCGTCACCGCTGACCACGAGGAGCGTCGGACGCCTGGTCTCCTCGACGCCGTGGAAGAGCTCCTTGACCAACCGGGTCTCCCGGTCGCGGCCGATGTGCGGCGCCTCGAGGCCGTCGGCGCGCTGCGAACCGCCCATGCCGGCGACGATCGCGCGCACCGACCACAACGGCATCGCGTCGGCCTTGCCCTTCATCACGTGGCTGCCGACGTCGGCGTAGGTCACCGAGGAGCTGGTCAGCAGACGGGTGGTCTCGTCGACCCACACCTGCCCGGGCAGGGCGGCGGTCTGGACGCGGGCGGCGGTGTTGACCGCGTCGCCGGCGACCATGCCCTGCTGGGTGGCACCGACCGTGACGGCGACCTCACCGGTGACGATCCCGACGCGCATCGCCAGGTCCGGGACACCGAGGTCGGCGCCGAGTGCGGTGATCAGGTTGACCAGCTCGAGACCGGCCCGCACGGCGCGTTCGGCATCGTCCTCGTGCGCGGTCGGCACTCCCCACACGGCCATCACCGCGTCGCCGATGAACTTCTCCACCGTCCCGCCGTACCTTGCGATCACCTGGCTGCAGGACTCGAAGTAGCCGCTCAGCAGCTCGCGCACGTCCTCCTGGTCGCGGCTTTCCGAGAGCGCGGTGAAACCGACCAGGTCGCCGAACAGCACGCTGGTGATCCGGCGGGAGGCGACCGGCTGCACGATGGACTGGGGCGCGGCCGCGGGAGCGCCCGGCTGCGGAGCCGCGCACTCGGGGCAGAACTTGGCCTGGGGAGGTACGTCGAAGCCGCACGCGGGACAGCCGGGAGCCCGCAGCGGGGCCGCGCAGTTGAAGCAGAAACGAGCACCCTCAGGCAGGCCCGGGGTGCTGCAACTAGGACAGGTCCTCATCTGGGCTGGCCCCCTGGCTCCCTGGACAGCTGGCTAGACACTGGCGGCCTCGTCGAGACTGGCATCGAGCTCGGCCAACCACGGTTTCGCCCCCATGCGTGTGAGCTGCGTCCGGGCGAGCTCGACCACGGCCGCTGCGTCGTCCCGGCCCTGCCGGGTCAGCCAGACTCCGAGGTCGGAAGCGATCCTGGCCTGCATCAGCCCGGAGCCCCAGGCCTCGGCCTCGACGAGAGCGGCGCGCAGGTGCTGCTCGATGACAGCGGGCTCGCGATCGTCCCAGATCGCGGTCAACCCCCGGTGATACTCCCGGATGGCTCGGAGGCCGCGCGAGTGGGTGCCGGGGTGGTGGCCGTCCACGATCGCGTCGAACTGGCGGAGGGTCTCGTGGTCCTCGACCCGCCGGGCGACATCGGAAGCGATGGTGAGGAACAAGGCGAAGTCGTCGAAGATCTCCACGATGTCGTGGATCTCCTGGACCGCGGCCAAGGCGAGCGGGGCCGCGTGGGGGTCGCCGTGCGTCGCGCCCGCGACCGCCTGCGTAAGGGCCCGGAAGGCAGGCGTGATCCCGCTCGTCTCACCGCTCTCGGTGACGTCGTCGGTATCCCAGGCCTCGCCGCGGCTCACGGCCAGGAAGCACCCGGCCAGCGTCCACATCGGGCGCTGCAGCTCCCCGGCAAGGCCCACCGAGATCAGTGTCTGTGCCTCTTCCCACTCACCTGCCAAGATCAGCGCGAACGCGCAGTTGATCGCCGCGCTCGACGCCCACATCGCGTCCGCCAAGGTCGCGGCGAGTCGCACGGACTCCCGCCCGACGGTAAGTGCTTGAGCCATGTCATCCTCGGTCCACATGGACGTGAGGTTTGTGAGTGCGCGGACCTGCATGGGGGAGTCGTGGTTGCGCTGGGCCAGGTCTGCCGCGGACTGCATCAGGCTGCGACTCAGACTGAGCGCCCCGGTCCCGCCGTAGTACAGGGACAGGCTGATGTAGGAGTCGGCGATCTCCGAGCCCTCTCCGGCCAGCTCGGCGAGCCGCACCTTCTCGTCAGCCAGGTCGCGGAAGGGATGCCCGAGTGAGAATTTCGCCCCGATGAGCGCACGGAGCAGCTCCAGCTGCACCGCGATGGCGTCGTCGCGGCCGCGAAGCACATCGAGCTGCGCCTCCGCCAGGGCGACCGAGGCCTCGTGGTCGCCCGCCAGCGTGGCCAGCGCGCGGGCTCGCACGGCCGCAGCTGCGCCCGCGGCGACCACCTCGCCGAGCTGGTCGAACGCCGTACCCGCTGACTCGGCGTGCACGATCGCCCCGTGGTCGTCTGCGATCCGCTGCAGCTCGCGGGCGAGCTGCAGCTCGATCCTGGCCCGCTCGAGCCGGTCGGTGGTGCGACTCAGGGCCACCTTGAGGTGGCCCGCGGCCTCGGCGGGAGCACCGAGAGCGCTGGCTCGGTTGGCGGCACGGCGCAGATGGTCCACCGCCGCGGCGGCGAGTTCAGTGCTGCCTGCTTCATCGGGAACGGCGTCGAGGGCCTCGAGGTAGTGCTGGGCGATGATCGGGGCCAGCTCGTCCGCGGGGTCGTCCTGGGCCTCGAGCTGGCGTACGACGGCCAGGTGGCTGGCCTTGCGGTCACGGCGAGACAGGGTGCTGTAGGCGACCTGACGCACCCCGGACTGCACGAAGCGGTACTGCCCGAGCTCGGTGCTGAACCGGCTGGACTCCTGACGAAGCAGCTGAACCCGCACCAGGGCGGCCAGCGCCGCGTCCAGGTCGGGCAGCTCGGGGCAGAGCGCGGCGATGCCCTCGCGGGTGAACGCGGCACCCAGCACACTGGCCTGGTCGATCACTCGGCGCAGCTCGGGCCTGAGCGTGTCGAGCCGCGCCGACATCAGGGACTGCAGCGAGGGCGGGGCCGCCACGGCGTCGAGGTCGAGGCTCGCGGGGTCAGCGAGCACGTACTGCCCCCCGCGGGGCACGATCAGGTCGCGGTCGATCAGGGAGCGCACGGTCTCGACCGCGTAGAGGGGGATGCCCTCGGACCGCTCGACCAGGGCGGTGCGGGCCTGATCCGGCAGCCCCACGATGAGACCGTCCAGGAGCCGGCCCATGTCGGCGTTCGTGAGCGTCTCCAGGTGCAGGACGTTGGCTCTGCGGTTGGTGGCCAGGGTCGGCCGTTGCTCGAGCAGGCTCGGGCGGGCGAGCAGCACGATGAAGCACGAGAAGGTGGCCACGGCCAGCAGGTGCTCGACGAAGCCCAGCAGGCCGTCGTCGGCGTGCTGGGCGTCGTCGATGAGCAGGATCACCGGGTCGCCGTCGTCGCTGACCCGGTGCAGGAAGGTGGTCCAGGCCGCGAACAGGTCCTCACGCTGGTAGGACCCGACCGCGGTGATCCCGAGCAGCGCACCGAGCCGCGGCCGCAACCACGTCTGCTCCTCCTCGTCGGCGACGAACCGCGTGAGGCCGTGCTCGAGCAGGCGGGCCTGGTCCTCCTCGTCCGTGTACTCATCGGAGGGTCGGGCGTTGTGCAGACGCGCGCGGATGGCTTCGGCGAGGGCGTAGAACGCGACGCCCTCGCCGTAGGACAGGCAGCGTCCTTGGTGCCACCAGGAGCCGCGGGTGAGGCCGTCGACGTACTTGAAGAACTCCCAGCCCAGCCGGGACTTGCCCAGTCCGGCGTCGCCGCTGACGACCAGTAGCGCGGGGCGGTGGGTCTCCTCGGCGCCGTGGAAGAGCTCCTTGACCAGGCGCAGCTCCCGGTCCCGTCCGACGTGGGGCGCCTCGAGGCCGTCGGCGCGTTGGGAGCCGCCCATGCCCGCGACGACCGCGCGCACCGACCACAGCGGCATCGGGTCGGCCTTGCCTTTCATCGCGTGGCTGCCCGCGTCGGCGTAGGTCACCGCCGAGCTGGTCAGCAACCGGGTGGTCTCATCGACCCACACCTGCCCGGGAAGCGCCGCGGTCTGCACCCGGGCGGCGGTGTTGACGGCGTCTCCGGCGACCATGCCCTGCTGGGTCGCGCCGATGGTGACCGCGACCTCGCCGGTGACGATCCCGACCCGCATCGCCAGGTCGTGCACGCCGAGGTCGGCGCCGAGCGCGGCGATCGTGTTGACCAGCTCCAACCCGGCACGGACCGCCCTCTCGGCGTCGTCCTCGTGCGTCGTCGGGACTCCCCACACGGCCATCACCGCGTCGCCGATGAACTTCTCCACCGTCCCGCCGTAGCGGGCGATCACCTGGCTGCAGGACTCGAAGTAACCGCTCAGCAGCTCCCGCACGTCCTCCTGATCCCGGGACTCCGAGAGCGCGGTGAACCCCACCAGGTCACCGAACAGCACACTCGTGATCCGGCGTGAGGCGACCGGCTGGGGGGCGGACGGTGCCACCGTCGCAGGACTTCCGGGCTGGGGGGCCGCGCAGGCGGAGCAGAAGCGCGCACCGGGAACGAGCTCCACACCGCAGGCCACACACATGGGAGAGTCCAACGGGCTCGCGCAGCTGAAGCAGAACCTGGCGTTCTCGGGCTGGCCAGGGGTGGCGCAGCTGGGGCAGGTCCTCATCGGACCCGCTCGGGTGTCGAGCCGTCGGGGACACGCACCCGAGCCTCCAGATCGGCGAGCTGCACGACGGCGGACATCTGCTCGAAGTGGGTGCGGGCTGCGTCGAGCAGACCGTCAGCTTCATCGACGCGGCCCTGGTCGCGCAGCCAGAGACCGAGGTCGACGCTCACCTCGGTGGCGATGAGCCCCGACCCCCAGTTTCCCGCCTCGTGGAGCGCCCGTCGCAGGTGGCTCTCGACAACGGAGGGTGCCGATCCGTCACGCATCGACTCGAGGGCACGGTGGTGCAGACGAACCGCTCGGGCAGCTCGCGGCGGTACGCCGATCGGGTGAGCGTCCACGAGTGCGTCGAGCGTGCTCAGGGCATCGAAGTCCCCGAGGTGCCGAGCCAGCTCTGAGGCCACCGTCATCAGTACCACGCAGTCGTCCTGCAGGCCCAGGACCTGGTGGGCCTGGATGGTCCCGGTGACGGCCAACGTCGCCGCAGCCGGATCTCCCGCTCGCGCACGGATGAACGCCTCGGTCAACGAGCGGACGGCGGCGGCCACATCCCCCGCCTCCGGCTCCACGGGGGTATCACCCGCCGCAGGGCCGACGTTCTCTCCCCGGGCCCAGCTGAGGTAGCTGCCCGCGAACTCCCAGTAGAGGACGTCGAGATCGCTCACCTCGTCACTCTCCAGCAGCTCAGCGGCTTCCGACCAGTCTCCTCGCAGGATCAGTGCCAGACACAGGTTGACCGCGCAGATGGAGCGGTAGGGCAGGTAGTTGATCACCTTGGTCGCGAGCAGAGCCTCGCGTCCCACCTCGATGGCTCTGTCCATGTCGTCGGTGATCCAGGTGGCGGCAAGGTTGACCAGCGCGCTGGCGAGCAACCGCTGGTCCCGTCGGCGATGCGCGATGTCTGCCGCGGACTGCATCAATGTCCGGGAGATGCTGCGAGCGCCGACGCGGCTGTAGTGCAACGAGAGCAGGATGTAGGCGTCGGCCATCTCGTTCTCGTCGTCGACGGCCTCGGCGAGCAGCAGTACCTCGGTGGCGAGGTCGCCGAAGGGCTCGCTGCGGTAGAGCTGCGCGGCGCCCATGGCTCGGAGCAGGCCGAGCAGCTCGACCGTTGCGTCCGGCGCAGCCCGCAGGTCCTCCACCCGACCTTCGGCCTCGTGCAGCGCGGCGTCGAAGTCGTAGGCCAGGTTGTGGGCCCTGACCAGCACGGTCACGGCAGAGGCAGCCGCTACCCGGTTGCCGAGGAGGTCGAAGGCGTCCCGCGCGGCGATCGCGTGCTGGGCCGCCTCGACGTGCTCACCCAGGTCGTAGCTGCGACGGGCAAGCTCGAGCTGGAGGGGTGCGCGCTCATCCGGTTCGACGACGCGGGCCAGCGCCGCGCTCAGGTGTCCCTTCGCCTCGGCATGCGCGCCGAGGGCGCCGGCCCGGGTCGCGGCCCGCTTGAGGTGCTGCACTGCTGCCGCCGTCAGCTCGGGGCCGTCCGACTCGTCCGGGACGGCGTCGACCGCCTCCAGGTAGTGCTGGGCGATGATGGGGGCCAGCTCGTCCGCAGGGTCGTCCTCGGCCTCGAGCTGGCGTACGACGGCCAGGTGGCTGGCCTTGCGGTCACGGCGAGACAGGGTGCCGTAGGCGACCTGCCGCACCCCGGCCTGCACGAAGCGGTACTGCCCGAGCTCGGTGCTGAACCGGCTGGACTCCTGGCTGAGCAGCTGCACTCGCACCAGTCCGGCCAGTGCTGCGTCCAGGTCAGGGTGGTCGGGACACAGCGCCGTGATGTGGTCCCGGGTGAACGCCGTGCCGAGCACGCTGGCGGCGTCGACGACACGTCGGTGCTCAGGTGGCAGGGCATCGAGACGCGCGGCGATCAGCGCCTGCAGGGAGGCGGGTGCGGCAATGGCGTCCAGGTCGAGGGTGGTCGGGTCGGCGAGGACGTATTGCCCGCCGCGTGGGAGCACCAGGTCGCGGTCGATCAGGGAGCGGACGGTCTCGACCGCGTAGAGCGGGATCCCCTCTGCCCGGCGTACCAGTGCCGCACGAGCTGGGGCCGGGAGTCCGGTCACCAGTCCATCGAGCAACGTGCTCATCTCGGTGGGGGTGAGCTCGTCGAGGTGGATGACACTGGCGCGTCGGTTGGTCGTCAGGGTGGGGCGCTTCTCCAGCAGGCTCGGGCGGGCGAGCAGCACCACGAAGCAGGGGAAGGTCCCGACGGCCAGCAGGTGCTCGACGAAGTCGAGGAGGCCGTCGTCGGCGTGCTGGGCGTCGTCGATGAGCAGGATCACCGGGTCGCCGTCGTCGCTGACCCGGTGCAGGAAGGTGGTCCACGCCGTGAAGAGGTCCTCGCGCTTGTAGGAGCCGACCGCGTTGACCCCGAGCAGCGCGCCGAGGCGTGGTTGCAGCCACTCCCGCTCCTCGGCGTCCGGCACGAAGCGGACGAGACGCTCTTCGAGATGGTCCGGATGACCCTCCTGGCTGGGGGTCGGCCCGGAGGCGGTCGCGCCGACGTTGTGCAGACGCGCGCGGATGGCTTCGGCGAGGGCGTAGAACGCGACGCCTTCGCCGTAGGACAGGCAGCGTCCTTGGTGCCACCAGGAGCCGCGGGTGAGGCCGTCGACGTACTTGAAGAACTCCCAGCCCAGCCGGGACTTGCCGACCCCGGCGTCGCCGCTGACGACGAGCAGGGCGGGGCGGTGGGTCTCCTCGGCGCCGTGGAAGAGCTCCTTGACCAGGCGCAGCTCCCGGTCGCGGCCGACATGGGGTGCCTCCAGACCATCAGCGCGCTGCGAACCGCCCATGCCCGCGACGATCGCGCGCACCGACCACAACGGCATCGGGTCGGCCTTGCCCTTCATCGCGTGGCTGCCCACGTCGGCATAGGTCACCGCCGAGCTGGTCAGCAACCGGGTGGTCTCATCGACCCACACCTGCCCGGGCAGCGCCGCGGTCTGCACCCGGGCGGCGGTGTTGACCGCGTCTCCGGCGACCATGCCCTGCTGGGTCGCGCCGATGGTGACCGCGACCTCGCCGGTGACGATCCCGACCCGCATCGCCAGGCCCGGGACACCGAGGTCGGTGCCCAGGGCGGTGATCAGGTTGACCAGCTCCAGACCTGCACGGACGGCGCGCTCGGCATCGTCCTCGTGCGCGGTGGGCACTCCCCACACGGCCATCACCGCGTCGCCGATGAACTTCTCCACCGTCCCGCCGTAGCGGGCGATCACCTGGCTGCAGGACTCGAAGTAGTTGCTCAGCAGCTCGCGGACGTCCTCCTGGTCGCGGGACTCCGAGAGTGCGGTGAACCCCACCAGGTCACCGAACAGCACACTCGTGATCCGCCGCGAGGCCACGGGGGAGGGGGGCGCAGGTGCGGGAGCGGCGCCGCTCTGCGGTGTGCCGCAGGAGGGGCAGAACCTCGACCCCGGTGCGAGCTCGAAGCCGCAGGAGGCGCAGCCCGGGGCTTGGAGGGGGAGCCCGCAGCTGAAGCAGAACCGCGCGCCCTCGTGCTGGCCCTCGGCCGCGCACCCGGGACAGACGGTCACGACAACCTCCCGACGCTGCGGCTCTGGGCAGGCCGCCCTGGACACAGCATGCCGGGTGTGTCGGAAAAGAGCCATGCTCCGTCTCCCGTTCCCCCACACCCCGCCGACCGGGCAGTTGAGCCTGTCTGGAGCGCGCCGACCGGGCAGTTGGGTCCGCCCGGTCGTCGAACTAAAAAGTCAGGCTTGACTGTTTGTTCGTCCCGATCGAGGATGGGCGAGTGACCGACGCCAAGGTGGCCCCTGCTCGGGTGCCGCAGGAGGAGCGCAGCCGCGCCATGCGCCAGCGGCTGCTCGAGGCGACCGTGGACTGCCTCGTCGAGGTCGGGTGGAGTGGGACGTCGACGACGCTGGTCTCCCAACGGGCCGGAGTCAGTCGGGGGGCGCAGCTGCACCACTACCCGACCAAGAACGACCTGGTCGTGGCCGCGGTCGAGCACCTCAGTGAGGTGCGAGGGCAGGAGCTGCGCGCGGCCGCCCGCGAGCTCCCCGGCGGGAAGCGGCGTACTCGCGCGGTCCTGGAGATGTTCGGCGAGCACTTCACCAGCCCGGTGTTCTCGGCGGCGCTGGAGCTGTGGGTCGCGGCGCGGACCGACGAGGCCCTGCACCAGGCCGTCGTACCCCTCGAGCAGCGCGTCGGTCGCGAGGCGCACTCCATCGCCGTCGACGCCCTCGGCGTCGACGAGAGCGACCCGCGCGCCCGGGTGCTGGTGCAGGCCACCCTCGACCTCGTCCGCGGCCTCGGCCTGGCCAACACGATCACCGACGACACCTCCCGGCGCCGCAGCATCCTCGATGCCTGGGCGCACACCCTCGACACCGAGCTGAGGCTCCTGTGAACGACGCCCCGAACACCGTGCTGAACGCGGTCCTGCAGGACCTGGCCGACGAGGGTGTCGCGCTCGAGGCCCTGGTCGCTCCGCTCGACGACGCGGACTGGCGTACGCCGACCCCGGCCGCGGGCTGGGACGTGGCCACCCAGATCGTCCACCTGGCGTGGACCGACGAGGTGGCGGTGGCCGCGGCGACGGACAAGGTGCTGTGGGACGAGTACGTCGTGCGGGCGATCGGTGACCCGACCGGGTTCGTCGACGCGGAGGCACTCAGGGGCGCCGAAGCCACGCCGCCCGAGATCCTCGCTCGTTGGCGGACTGCGCGCCCTCGTCTGGCGCAGGCGCTGCGGGCGTTCCCGGCAGGGGAGAAGCTGCCCTGGTTCGGTCCGCCGATGAGCCCGACCTCGATGGCCACCGCGCGCTACATGGAGACCTGGGCGCACTCGCTCGACGTCGCCGAGGCGCTCGGGGTCGACGTCGAGCCGACCGACCGGATCCGGCACGTGGCCCACCTCGGGGTGCGGACCCGTGACTTCGCCTTCGGGGTCCACGAGCTCGCCCCACCGGCCGAGCCGTTCCGCGTCGAGCTGACCGCACCCTCGGGCGAGCTCTGGGAGTGGGGTCCGGCCGACGCCGCACAGTCGGTGCGCGGCTCGGCGTACGACTTCTGCCTCCGCGTGACCCAGCGGCGGCACCGCGACGACCTCGACCTGGTCGCCAGCGGTGCCGACGCGGACCGCTGGCTCGACGTCGCGCAGGCGTTCGCGGGGCCGCCCGGACCCGGTCGGGAGGCGACCCCGTGAGCGAGGTGCTGCGGGTCGGCAACTGCAGCGGCTTCTACGGCGACCGGCTCTCCGCGATGCGGGAGATGCTGGAGGGCGGCGACCTGGACGTCGTCACCGGTGACTACCTCGCCGAGCTGACCATGCTGATCCTGGGCAAGGACCAGCTCAAGGATCCCTCGCTGGGCTACGCCCGGACGTTCGTCGCGCAGGTCTCCGACTGCCTGGCCCTCGCGCTGGAGAAGGGGGTGCGGATCGTCGCCAACGCCGGCGGCCTGAACCCAGCCGGCCTGGCCGAGAAGTTGCGCGAGGTCGCCGAGAGCCAGGGGCTCGCGCCTCGGATCGCGTGGGTGGACGGTGACAATCTCGCACCGCGCGCCGCCGAGCTCGGCTACCAGGGGGCGCTGACGGCCAACGCCTACCTCGGCGGGTTCGGGATCGCCCGCGCGCTCGAAGCGGGGGCCGACATCGTGGTCACCGGTCGGGTGACCGACGCCTCGGTGGTCGTCGGACCGGCGATCTGGCGCTTCGGGTGGACGCCGGAGCAGTACGACGAGCTCGCCGGCGCCGTCGTCGCCGGGCACGTGATCGAGTGCGGCACCCAGGCCACCGGCGGCAACTTCTCCGGCTTCCTCGACCTGCACCGCGACGCCCGGCCGCTGGGCTTTCCGCTCGCGGAGATCGCGGCCGACGGCAGCTGCGTCATCACCAAGCACCCCGGGTCGGGTGGTCTGGTCAGCGTCGACACGGTCACCGCGCAGCTGATGTACGAGGTGCAGTCCGAGCGCTACCTCGGCCCGGACGTGACCGTCGACCTGACCTCGATCGAGCTGGCCTCCGACGGAGAGGACCGGGTCCGCGTCTCCGGCGTACGCGGTGAGGCGCCGCCGGCCCAGCTCAAGGTCTGCGTCAACGAGTTCGGTGGCTTCCGCAACCAGATGGAGTTCGTGCTCACCGGATTGCACATCGAGGAGAAGGCCGCCTGGCTTCGGGCGCAGCTGGACGGACGCATCGACGCGGCGTCGGTGACGTGGTCGACGGGCCGGCTGCCGCAGGCCGACTCGGACACCGAGGAGGGTGCGTCATGCCTGATGCGGTGCGTGGTCAAGGATGACTCCGCGGCCACGGCCGGCAAGGCGTTCACCGCACCGGTGGTCGAGCTGGCGCTGGCGTCGTACCCCGGCTTCACGCTCACCGGACCGCCCGGCCCGGCCTCGCCGTTCGGCATCTACCGGGCGGCGTACGTCGCCCGGGACGTGGTCACGCACACCGTGCACCTGCCCGACGGCAGCAGCGAGGTGGTGCCGGACCCGACGGTCGTCGACGACGCTGCGCCTGAACGGCAGCCGGTGCTCCGATCCTCGGGATCGTCCGAGGATGCCATCACCCGGCGAGTTCCGCTGGGCACCTTCGTGCACGCGCGTTCCGGCGACAAGGGCGGCGACGCCAACGTCGGACTCTGGGTCCGCGAGGGCCCCCTGCGGGCCGAGCGCGCCCGGTGGTTGCAGCGCTTCGTCACCGTCGACCGGGTGCACGCCCTGGTGCCCGAGGCCGAGGAGCTCGACGTGGAGGTCTACCCGCTGCCCAACCTGCACGGCGTGAACGTGCTGATCCGGGGCCTGCTCGGCGACGGCGTGGCGGCCAGCACCCGCTTCGACCCGCAGGCCAAGGGGCTTGGCGAGTGGGTCCGGTCGCGGCTGGTGCACGTGCCGGAGGAGCTGCTGTGAGCCGCCACCGGTTTTTCAGGAGACCTTGTGAAACTGGCACTTCTCCGCCGTTGCAATGGCAGAGAAGTGCCGGTTTCGGCGGGTCAGTGACACGACATGGAGTACGTCGATGAGCTGGTCGGCTGAACAGCTGGCGCTGCAGAGCACCACTCGCGAGTTCGTACGCCGGGAGGTCAGCGCCCATCTCCAGGAGTGGGAGGACGCCCACGAGATCCCGCGCGCGCTCCACCTCGCCGCCGCGAAGGCGGGGCTGCTCGGCGTCTCCTTCCCCGAGGAGGTCGGCGGGCAGGGCGGCACGCTGCTGGACTCGGTGGCGCTGCAGGAGGCCTTTTTCGAGGAGGGCGGCTCCTCGGGCCTGGCCGCGGGCCTGTTCACCGGCGGGATCGCGCTGCCGCACATGGCCGCCCACGGGACGCCCGAGCAGATCGAGGCGTTCGTGCGCCCCACGCTCGCCGGCGACAAGATCGGTTCGCTCGCGGTGACCGAGCCCGGCGGCGGGTCCGACGTCGCGAGCATCCGCACCACCGCCGTACGCGACGGAGACCACTTCGTCGTGAACGGCGCCAAGACCTTCATCACCAGCGGCGTCCGCGCCGACTTCGTGACCACGGCCGTGCGCACGGGCGGGCCGGGTCACGCGGGGGTCAGCCTGCTGGTCGTCGAGCGGGGTACGCCGGGCTTCACCGTCGATCGGGCACTGTCGAAGATGGGCTGGCACTGCTCGGACACCGCGGAGCTCTCCTTCACCGACGTCCGCGTCCCGGTCGCGAACCTCGTCGGCGAGGAGAACACTGGCTTCTACCTGATCGCCGAGCAGTTCGTGGTCGAGCGGATCGCCCTGGCCGTGCACGCCTACGGCATCGCGTCGCGCTCGCTCGCGCTGACAGCGGCGTACTGCCGTGACCGGGAGACCTTCGGCCAGCCACTGATCTCGCGCCAGGTGGTGCAGCACAAGCTCGTCGAGATGCACCGCCAGGTCGAGGCGGCCCGGATCTACACGCGCCACGTCGCCGAGCGCCATGTGGCCGGCGAGAACGTGGTCGCCGAGGCCTGCCTGGCCAAGCAGACGGCCGTCCAGGCCTGCGACCACGTCGTCGACCAGGCCGTGCAGCTGCACGGCGGGGCCGGATACATGCACGGGACCGAGGTCGAGCGGCACTACCGCGACTCCCGGATCCTGGGCATCGGAGGAGGAGCCACCGAAGTGCTGACCGACCTGGCCGCCCGACTGCTGGGCTACACCTCATGACCCGCCGAGACGTCGCAGACAAACGGCCGGAGACCGTCGAGACGTCGCAAACCAACGACGCCGGCCCCGCGACCCGGCGCGACTCGATGCTCGCCAAGCTCGCCGACCTCGACGAGCAGCACGCGATCGCCGTGGCCGGCGGCGGCGAGAAGTACGTCGAGCGCCACCACGCGCGCGGCAAGCTGATGCCGCGCGAGCGGATCGAGCTGCTCATCGACCCGGGCAGCGCGTTCCTCGAGCTCTCCCCGCTCGCCGGCTGGGGCTCGGACTTCACGGTCGGCGCGAGCGTGGTCACCGGGATCGGCGTCATCGAGGGCGTCGAGTGCATGATCACCGCCAACGACCCTTCGGTGAAGGGCGGCGCCTCGAACCCGTGGACGGTGAAGAAGATCTTCCGGGCTTCCCAGATCGCCGAGGAGAACCGACTGCCGACCGTGGCGTTGGTCGAGTCTGGCGGTGCGGACCTGCCGACGCAGAAGGAGATCTTCATCCCGGGCGGCAAGCTCTTCCGCGACATCACCCGATCCTCGGCCGCCAAGGTACCGACGATCGCGCTGGTCTTCGGCAACTCGACCGCCGGCGGCGCCTACGTCCCCGGCATGAGCGACTACACCGTGATGGTCAAGGACCAGGCCAAGGTGTTCCTCGGAGGACCGCCGCTGGTGAAGATGGCCACCGGCGAGGAGTCCGACGATGAGTCGCTGGGCGGTGCGGAGATGCACGCGCGTACCTCCGGGCTCGCGGACTACCTCGCGGTCGACGAGTACGACGCACTGCGGATCGGGCGCCGGATCGTCGCCCGGCTGAACCGCCAGCAGCCGTTTGAACGCGACGTCTCGGCGGGTTCTGGGCGTTCATTTGCGACGTCTCGGCGGTTTGCGGAGCCCGAGGCCGATCCCGACGAGCTGCTCGACCTGATCCCGACCGACCTCAAGGAGCCGTTCGACCCGCGTGAGGTGATCGCCCACCTCGCCGACGGCCTCAGTGCCGACAACACGGTCGTCTTCGACGAGTTCAAGCCGTTGTACGGCGGGTCGCTGGTCACCGGTTGGGCCCGGATCCACGGCCACCAGGTCGGCATCCTCGCCAACGCGCAGGGCGTGCTGTTCAGCGAGGAGGCGCAGAAGGCCACCCAGTTCATCCAGCTGGCCAACCAGATCGACGTACCCCTGCTGTTCCTGCACAACACCACCGGCTACATGGTCGGCAAGGACTACGAGCAGGGCGGGATCATCAAGCACGGCGCGATGATGATCAACGCGGTCTCCAACTCCACCGTGCCGCACATCTCGATCATCATGGGCGCGTCCTACGGCGCCGGCAACTACGGCATGAACGGCCGCGCCTTCGACCCGCGCTTCCTGTTCACCTGGCCCAGCGCGAAGTCCGCGGTGATGGGGCCCGCGCAGCTGGCCGGGGTGCTCAGCATCGTGGCGCGAGCGGCGTCGGAGGCCAAGGGCAAGGCGTACGACGAGGCCGCCGACGCAGGCATGCGGGAGTACATCGAGGCCAGCGTCGAGGAGCAGAGCCTGCCGTTCTTCCTCTCCGGGATGTTGTACGACGACGGCGTGATCGACCCCCGGGACACCCGCACGGTCCTGGGGATCTGCCTCTCGGTGATCACCGCCAACCGGCCCGTCCAGGGCACCGACCGCTTCGGCGTCTTCAGGATGTGACCCCCTCATGACTATCCAGCGACTTCTCGTGGCCAACCGGGGTGAGATCGCCCGCCGGGTCTTCGCGACCTGCAGGCGTCTCGGCATCGAGACCGTGGCCGTGCACTCCGACCCCGACGCAGGGCTGCCCTTCGTCCGGGAGGCCGACTTCGCGGTCCTCCTGCCCGGCAGCACCCCGGCTGAGACCTACCTGCGTGGCGACCTGGTGATCGAGGCGGCCCGCCGAGCTGGGGCGGACGCGATCCATCCCGGCTACGGCTTCCTCTCCGAGAACGCCGGCTTCGCGCGCGACGTCCTGGCGGCCGGCCTGGTCTGGATCGGTCCCGACCCGAAGTCGGTCGAGGCGATGGGCTCGAAGATCGAGGCCAAGTCGCTGATGGCTGCGGCCGGCGTACCCGTGCTCTCCGACATCGCCCCTGAAGCCGTCACCGAGACCGACCTGCCCCTGCTCGTCAAAGCGTCTGCCGGTGGCGGCGGTCGCGGCATGCGGATCGTGCGCACGCGTGCCAGCGTCGACGCCGAGGTCGTCAAAGCCCGGGCCGAGGCGGAGTCGGCCTTCGGCGACGGCACGGTGTTTCTCGAGCCCTACCTCGAGCACGGGCGGCACGTCGAGGTGCAGGTCGTGGGCGACCGGCACGGCGGCGTACTCGTCCTCGGGGAGCGCGACTGTTCCCTCCAGCGCCGCCACCAGAAGGTGGTGGAGGAGGCCCCGGCCCCGGCACTCTCCGACGACCTCCGCGCCACCCTGCACGAGGCCGCGCGCAACGCTGCCGCTGCGATCGGCTACGTCGGTGCGGGGACGGTGGAGTTCATGATCTCCGGGGAGCGGGTCGCGTTCCTGGAGATGAACACCAGGCTTCAGGTCGAGCATCCGGTCACCGAGGCGGTCTTCGGCATCGACCTGGTGGCCGCGCAGATCGCGGTCGCCGAGGGGGCGAGCGTCGGCTCGCTGCGGTCCCGCCCGGAGCCCGAGGGTCACGCCATCGAGGTGCGGTTGTACGCCGAGGACCCGGCCGCCGACTACCAGCCGCAGAGCGGACGCCTCGAGGTCTTCGAGGTCCCCGGTGTCGACGTGGAGTTCGGGCCGCTGCGCGAGCCGGGGCTGCGCCTGGACTCGGGTTTCGAGTCAGGCAACGAGGTGGGCACGCACTACGACGCGATGCTCGCCAAGGTGATCAGCTGGGCGCCGACCCGGGAGGAGGCGACCCGGCTGCTTGCCGGAGCCCTGCAGCGTGCCCGGATCCACGGGTTGAAAACCAACCGGGACCTGCTGGTCGCCTCGCTCCGTCACCAGGCCTTCCTCGGCGGCGAGGTCAGCACCGACTTCTTCGGGTTGCACCCGGAGGTCCTCAGCGCCTCACAGGTCGACCGCGAGCCGGTCGCTTTCGCGGCCGCCCTGATGCTCGCCGAGCAGGACCGGCTTGGTCGGCGGGTGCAGCACGCCGCCCCCGTCGCCTGGCGCAACGTCGTCTCCCAGCCGCAGCGCACCGTCTTCGAGCACGAGGAGGTGGAGGTCGTCGTCGAGTGGTACGGCGGACGCGACGGCTACTCCCACGCGACCCGGGCGGATCTCACGGTCGTGGAGGCCTCGGACAAGACCGTCGTGCTCGAGGTGGACGGCGTGCGCACCCGCTTCGACGGGGTCCGGTCCTCGGCCGGTGGCACGGCCGTGGTGCGCGAGCTCTTCGTCGACGGCGGATTGCGATCGGTGCGGCTGCGCGAGCGTCCGCGTTTCGTCGACCCGGCCGACGTCGTGGCGCAGGGATCACTGCTGGCCCCGATGCCAGGCACCGTGATCGGCGTACCTCTGGAGGTGGGGGCCGCGGTCGCCGCCGGCCAGCCCGTCCTCGTCCTCGAGGCGATGAAGATGCAGCACACCATCACCGCACCCACCCACGGCGTACTCGCCGAGCTGGCCGTGGTGATGGGCCAACAGGTCTCGGCAGGCGAGGTGCTTGCCGTGGTCACGAACGAGCCGGACAACCAGCCGGAACCAGAAGGAGATGTCGTATGAGCAGCTTCACCGAGTCAGAGGAGCGGATCACCCTGCGCAGGGAGGTCGCGAAGCTCGCGAGCGGCTACGGCCGGGAGTACTTCACCCAGCAGGCGCGCGCCGGGGAGAAGACCACCGACCTCTGGCTCGCGATCGGCAAGGCCGGCTACCTGGGGGTCAACCTGCCCGAGGAGTACGGCGGCGGGGGCGGCGGGATCGGCGACGTCGCCGCGGTCTGCGAGGAGCTGGCCGCCCAGGGTTGCCCGCTGCTGATGATGGTGGTCTCGCCCGCGATCTGCGGCACCGTGATCAGCCGGTTCGGCACCGAGGCGCAGAAGCAGAAGTGGCTGCCCGGGATCTGCGACGGCACCGAGACGATGGCCTTCGCGATCACCGAGCCCGACGCCGGCACCAACTCGCACGGCATCACCACCACCGCGCGCCGCGACGGCGACGAGTGGCTGCTCAAGGGTCAGAAGATCTACATCTCCGGCGTCGACGAGTCCAAGAACGTGCTGGTGGTCTCGCGGGCGGAGGACGCCAAGACCGGCAAGCTCAAGCCGTGCCTGTTCGTCGTACCCACCGACGCGCCCGGCTTCAGCTTCACCCCGATCCCGATGGAGATCGTCAGCCCGGAGAGCCAGTTCCAGGTGTTCATCGACGACGTCCGGCTGCCCGCCGACGCGCTGGTCGGCGACGAGGACGGCGGGCTGGTGCAGCTCTTCGCCGGCCTCAACCCCGAGCGGATCATGGCCGCGTCGTTCTCGACCGGGCTGGCCCGCTACGCGCTCGACAAGGCCACGGCGTACGTCAAGGAGCGTGAGGTCTGGGGTGCCCCGATCGGCTCGCACCAGGGCATCGCACACCCACTGGCGCAGTCGAAGATCGAGATCGAGCTGGCCCGGCTGATGACCCAGAAGGCCGCCGCGCTCTACGACCAGGGCGACGACATGGCGGCGGGCGAGGCGGCCAACATGGCCAAGTACGCCGCCGCCGAGGCCGCCTGCGACGCCGCCGACCGCGCGGTGCAGTCGCACGGGGGCAACGGGATCACCCAGGAGTACGGCGTCGCCGGTCTCCTGGTCGCCTCGCGTGCGGGCCGAATCGCCCCGGTCAGCCGGGAGATGATCCTGAACTTCGTGGGCATGCACTCGCTGGGGCTGCCGAAGTCTTACTGAGCCCGGCTGGGGTGCGGGGCGTCGCCGGCGTACGAGCGCCGGCCCCGGATGCGGTCCTGTCCGGCCGCGGTCCTGCCTCGGCGAGCTGTAACGCGGGGTTACTGTCGCTATGCACCCCGCCGGCGCTACAGGAAGCAGCACGAACACCGCGTTACAACGCGCGGAGAGGAGCCGATCGCCCCGTGCAGAGCCAAGCAGCCACCCCCGCCGACTACCTCGCCGCGCTCTCCGAGGAGCGGCGCGAGGTGGTCGGCGCCGTACGCGAGGTGATCAACGCGCACCTGCCGACGGGGTACGCCGAGCAGATGGACTGGGGCATGATCTCGTGGGTCGTCCCCCTGGAGACCTGCCCGCAGACCTACAACGGCAAGCCGCTCGCCTACGCCGGGCTCGCCTCGCAGAAGCAGCACGTCTCGGTCTACCTGATGGGCCTCTACACCGACGGACCCGAGCTGGGTTGGTTCCAGCAGCAGTACGCCGACCGCGGACTCAAGCTCGACATGGGAAAGTCCTGCGTACGGTTCCAGCGGCTCGACCAGGTCCCGTTGGACGTGCTCGGCGAGGTGATCGGCATGATCCCCGTCGAGGAGTACGTCGCCCGCTACGAAGCATCCCGAGGAGATCGATGACCGACGCGACTGACGAGCTGGTCCACTACGAGAACGTGGACGGCCTGGCCACGATCACGCTGGACTCACCGCACAACCGCAACGCCCTGTCGCGACGCCTGGTCGGCGGCCTCTTCGACGCACTCGACCGGGCCGAGCAGGACGAGTCCGCGCGGGTGGTGCTGATCCGCTCCGCCGATCGGGTCTTCTGCTCCGGCGCCGACCTGAGCGAGGCCGCGACCGGTGGCATGGAGGAGGGGGCCCGCGCGCTGGTCGCGCTGCAGCGCCGGATCCTGACCCACCCGCGGCCGGTGGTGACCCGGCTCGCTGGGCCGGTCCGGGCCGGCGGACTGGGGATCGTCGCGGCCAGCGACGTGGTGATCTGCGCCAGCGACGTCACGTTCGCGTTCACCGAGGTCCGGCTCGCGCTCACGCCCGCCGTGATCTCGCTGACCGTGCTGCCGCGTCTGACCAGCCGCGGCGCGGCAGAGAGCTTCCTGACCGGACGCAGCTTCGATGCCGCGGACGCCGTACGCATGGGCCTGGTCACCCACGCCGTCGACCCGGCCGACCTCGACACCGAGGTCGCGCGCGTGTGCTCCGACCTGGCGCAGGGCCACCCGCAGGGCCTGCGCGAGACCAAGGCCCTGCTGGCCCGCGACGTCGTGGCCCACCTCGACGAGCACGCCGAGGAGATGGCCACACTCAGCGCCCGGCTGTTCGGCTCCGCCGAGGCCCGCGAGGCGATGACGGCGTTCTTGAACCGGAAGAAGGGCTGAGGGAGCGGGCCGGGGGCCGGGCCTCGATCGGTCTCCCAGGTCAAGAACCCAAACTGCCTCTTCACACACCACGCGCGGTGTGTGAAGAGGCAGATTGCTGTGTGAGGACTGTCGGTGTTTCCAGGTTGACCTGAAAAACCGACAGACGCCGTACGCCGAAGCGCGGCCCCTCACCCCCGCCGTACTCGCGGCCCGAAGGTGATCTCGTCGCGGATCTGGGCGTCGAGGTTCGCGTCGTCGGCGTAGATCCGCGAGTCCTCGCCCTGGTCGGTGATGTAGCCGGTGCCGGCGCCGACCTGGACCCAGCGCGGGTTGGAGAGGCAGCGGCGCGGGATGCTGACCTGGACGCTGTCGTTGGCGTAGTCGATGTAGGTGCGCACACCGCGGCACTTGGCCTCACGGTTCTGCACGAACAGCTCGGACATGCCCTGCAGCCGGCCCTTGAAGGCGATCAGGCTGAGGTCGGCGCGCTTGCCCTTGTTCGTGCGCAGCGCGAAGACGTGGAAGGCCGCGGAGCCGTCGTGGACGCGGGTGAGTCGCTTCTCGAACAGCGTCACGCGGATGACGTGGGAGCGGTGGTTGACGCGCATCTTCAGCACGTCGCCCTCCGACCGCAGCGGCTCGGGGCGGTTGATGTTGTCGTCCTCCGCGCCCATGGACATGACGTCGTGGGCGGCGTCGTGCGTGGTGACGATCTGCGCGTTGGCGACGACTGGGATGAGGGCGAGTGCCGGCGCGGCGACCGCGACGGTGATCAGCTTTCGCAGTGACATGGTGTGCTCCCTGAGATGGGACCTCGATGGTCCGTTCCCGGTGAACAGTAGGGGTCTGCGGGATCCCGTGGCTGGAGTTGCGCACTCGAGTTCGTCTGAGTGTCCGTGCTCAGTTGTGACCCACCCGGTGTCCCCCGTGGCGCCCCTGCGGCTTCGGTGCGAGCATCGCCCGCATGACGACGAGGGCACCGATCAGATCCACGGGTCTCCGGGCCGCCGTCGTGGTGGGGGTCGTCGTCGCCGGAGCCCTGGTCGCGCCTCCCGTGCTCGCTGCGGGTCGGGTGACGCCGTGCTCCCGTGGCCTGGTCGCGCTGACCTTCGACGACGGTCCGGCCACCACCGTCACTCCCCGCCTCGTCAAGCTGCTCGGGCAGCTCGACGTCAAGGCGACCTTCTTCATGGTCGGGTCGCGTCTGCGCACCGCACCGCGCGAGGGCCGGATGGTGGCCAGCGCGGGACACGTGATCGCCAACCACTCCTGGTCCCACGCGGACCTGACCCGGCTCAGCGACAGCTCCATCCGCAGCCAGCTCGCCACGACCCGGCAGGAGATGCGCCGCGCCGGCCTCACTCCCAGCCGGCTGATGCGCCCGCCGTACGGCGCCATCAACGCGCGCGTCAACCGGGTGGTCCGCGGCGAGGGCTACGTCCCCGTGCTGTGGACGATCGACACCAAGGACTACGCAGGCGGTACGTCGAGCCAGATCGCCGAGCGCGTGCTCAGCCGGCTCCGGCCGCACAAGGGCAACATCGTCCTGCAGCACGACGGCGTACGCCGCTCTCCGACCTCGGTCGAGGCGGTGCCGAAGATCGTCCGGGGGGCCCGCGCGCGCGGCTACTGCTTCGCCACGCTGAACTCCTCCGGACAACCTGCGGCACCGGTGCCCTCGCTGCGGACGTCGGTCACCGGTGCCAAGGAGTCGGGGAAGGTGCCGGCTCGCGTGACTCTCACTCTGGATGAGCCGACCAGCCGCCGGGTCTCGGTGATGGTCACCACGCACGGCGGCACCGCGACCTCGGGCGCCGACTTCCAGCCGGTCTCGCGCCGGGTCGAGTTCGCGGTCGGCGCCACCAGGGCCACCCTGACGGTACCGGTGGTCGACGACGCGGACGTCGAGGACGTGGAGCGCTTCACCGTCCGGCTCGGCTCGCCCAGCGGACTGAAGCTGGCCACCAGGTCGCGCTCGGTCACGATCACCAGCGACGACGCGGCGCCGCCCCCGCCGCCCCCGCCACCACCCCCGACGACCGCGGCACCGCTCCCGACCACGCCCCAGCCGAAGCAGGGGCCGGCTCGGGCGCCGTCCGCCCCGTCCCCGCAGCCGGAGCCCACGTCGGGCCCCTCGGAACAGACCCCTGACCCGGCGTCGACCGAGGCGACCCCGGTCGCTCCCGGCTAGGCCAGCCAGCGGCCGAGGCGGTCGAGACCCTCGGTGATGTCCGAGGCGCTGCCCGCGAAGGACATCCGGACGAACTCGTGCCCACGCACGGTGTCGAAGTCGATGCCGGGGGCGGTCGCCACCCCGGTCTCCTCGAGCAGGCGCAGGCACCACCGGTGGGAGTCGTCGCCGTCGCGCTCGGTGAGGTGGCCGATGTCGGCGTAGACGTAGAAGGCACCGTCGGCCGGAGCCAGCCGGTCGATCCCCAGCCGGGGCAGACCGTCGAGCAGCAGGGCGCGGTTGGTGGAGTAGCGCTCCACATGAGCGTCGAGCTCGGCGTAGGACTCCGGCGTGAAGGCCGCGATGGCGGCGTACTGGCTCAGCACCGGCGGACAGATCGTGAAGTTGCCGGTCAGCACGTCGATCGGGCGGCGCAGGTCCTCGGGCACCAGCATCCAACCGAGCCGCCAGCCGGTCATGGAGAAGTACTTGGAGAACGACCCGAACACCACTCCCGTCCGCGAGGTCTGCCAAGCGCTGCGTACGGCGTCGCCGCCGTAGGTGATGCCGTGGTAGATCTCGTCACTGACCAGCCGCACCCGGCTCTCCTCGCACCAGCGGGCGATCGCGTCGAGCTCGTCGGGCAGCAGCATCGTGCCGGTCGGGTTCGCCGGCGAGGCGATCACCAGGCCGGCGATCGGGCCGGGGATCTCCGCGAGCTGCTCCACCGTCGGCTGGAACCTGGTCTCCGGACCGCAGTCGATCTCGACCACCTCGCACCCCAGCGCGGTCAGGACGTTGCGGTAGCAGGGATAGCCGGGCCGAGCCATCACCACGCGGTCTCCGGCCTCGAAGGCCGCCAGGAACGCGAGCAGGAAACCACCCGAGGAGCCGGTGGTGATCACCACGTCGTCGAGGTTCACCTCGATCCCGGAAGTACGCCGGTGGTGGGCCGCGACGGCCTCGCGCAGGCCGGGCACGCCGGTCGCGACCGTGTAGCCGAGCACCTCCTCGTCGAGCAGCCGCTTGGCCTCCTCGCGCACGGCTCGCGGCGCCCCGGTCGAGGGCTGCCCCGCGACGCAGTTGATCAGATCCCCGTGGCTGACCTGGCGTCGCTGCGCCGCGGCGAGCAGATCCATCACGTGGAAGGGCGGCACGTTGGCGCGGCTGGCCACCTGCATCGGGCTGGTCACAAGAGCAGGCTAGGGGGCGCCGCGGTCGAGTGCCTGAGTGGTCGCTCTGGGGACCCCCTCAGCACTCGGCTCCGGAACGGTCTACGTCACAGCGCCGCGACGTAGACCGTCGCAGTCGACTCCCCGCGGGTGAGCGGGTTCGGGAAGGTGACGACCTGGGCGGTGGCCTCCCGGAAGACCGCGGTGAGGGCGGCCAGGAAGTGGTCGTCCGGAGGGTCGTCCGACCAGAGGCCGAAGACGCCGTCGGGGGTGAGGTGCTCACGCATCGAGGTGAGCCCCGCGGCCGTGTAGAAGGCGGAGTGGCTGGGGTGGAGCACGTCGCGCGGGGTGTGGTCGATGTCGAGCAGGATCGCGTGGAAACGCGCGGGGACGTTGTCGTCGAACCGGTCCTTCCCCCGCATCAGCGCGAAGAAGTCGCCCTCGACGAGCCTGGTGCGTGGGTCGGAGCTCAGGACTGCGGCGTCAGGGAGGAGTCCCTGCCGGTGCCAGGCGATCACCTCGCCGAGGGCGTCGACCACGGTGAGCGACTGCACACGCTCGTCCAGCAGAGCAGTGAGCGCCGTGTAGCCGAGCCCGAGTCCGCCGACCAGCACGTCGAGGCTTTCGCCGGGTGCCGCAGCAAGACCCATCGTGGCCAGCTCGCGTTCGGCGACCGTGAACAGGCTCGACATCAAGAACTCGTCGTCGAGCTTCACCTCATAGATCTCCACACCGATCTGCGGATCGATGCGACGCCGCAGCGTGATCAGGCCGAGCCGGGTCTCCCGAGAGGCCAGCTCCTCGAAGCGTCTGCTCATGCAGAGATCAGAACATGTCCGACGACCACGGGGCGCGGTGCCACCCGAACGCGGTCGACGTGGCGGCCACGGCGCCGCGAGTGTGCTCGGTGACGCGTCGCACCCGGTGCAGGTCCGCGAGCGGTACGCCGCCCAGGAAGATGGTGCCGAGCTCGAGGACACCCATCGAGATGTCCGGGGCGGAGGTCACCCGGGTCACCTCGGCCGAGGAGCCCTCGGGGTCGCCGTCCGTCACGAGCCGGTAGCAACCGGTGTTCGCAGGGAGCAGCGGGTCGTCGATCTCGATGACCAGATCCACGCCGGCGGCGTACTTCCTTGCGCGCAGCGCCCCCGGCACGTCGACGACGCGGACGTAGAGGTTGTCGGTGACGGTGGTGTTGACGGCGCGTGCGTCCTTGACGAGGTGGCGCAGCGGCTCGTCGAGGGGCGCGCTCCACAGGTGGAAGGTACGAGCCAGGTCGAGGTCGAGCAGGTAGCGCCAGAGACCGGCGTACGCCGCTGGATCCTCGGCCCACACCTCCTTGACCCTCACCTCGCCCTCGGGGTCGGAGTCGAACTTGTCCTTGAACCGGTAGCTGGCGAAACCGTCAGCGTCGCCCGCCTCGTCGTAGTGCAGGAGGTAGCGGATCTCCGAGGATCCCCGGCGCGCGAACTCCTTGTCGAAGAGCGCGAACTCCCACACGTCCTTGTCCCGGACCATGGTGCCGGGGCGTTCGGTGCGTAGCGAGCTGTGCAGACCCGGAGCCACCTTCAAGAACTGCTCGCGGGTCACCTCGTCCACCGACCCGGACAGGCGTACGCCGGGCAGGAAGTCCAGCCTCCGGTTGGTGCCGCTCAGCACCGCCCGACTCGTCGCCGGCCCGTAGCCGAACCGGCCGTAGATCAGGGACTCCGAGGCCCAGAGCGCGGCCAAGGGCTCCCCGCGCTTCGCGACCTGCTCGAGCTGGTGGGTCATCATCGCGGTGAGCAGGCCGCGCCGGCGGTACGGCGGGTGCACCGTCACCACGGTGACCGCAGCGGTCGGCACCGCGGCCCCGCCGGGGACCGTCAACTGGCGGGCGAAGTCACCGCAGGTCGCGACCCAACGGCGGCCGACCTTGAAGCCGAACATCCGCGAGTTCTCGAAGACCCTCCGGTCGAAGTCCAGCGTCTCGGTCCGGGGCGGCTCCTGGAAACCGCGCGAGATCGCGGCGTGGAAGTCCTTGAAGGTGGCATCGGTGACGTACTTCAGCTGCGGCTCGACGAGATGGGGCGCGGTGCTGCGCGGGGGAGGCATGGGCTCATTCCAGCGGATGGGCGTGCCGCGGGACAAACCCTTTCCCGCTGACGCTTGTAACGCGGTGTACGTGCTGCTTCCTGTCAGGCCGGCGGGGTGCGCAGCAGCACGAACACCGCGTTACAAGCTGGCGGGCCACCGAGCTCGCCCCCGGCCCGAGGCAGGACCCCTTGGTGCCCGGCCCCGGCGGGAGCGCTGAGCCAGAACCACTGCGAGCTGATCGTCTCGTCGCGAGCCGCTCGGTGAAGGCTCGGCCGCTACGGCCCATAGACTCATGCCTCCGCCCCCCACCGCCGAGGCGCCACGCATGACACTCGACGTACACAGCCTGAACCAGATCCTCCTGGTCGGCACGGGCGTGCTGCTGCTGGCAATCCTCGCCGTGCGGCTCAGCGTCGGGGTCGGGATGCCCAGCCTGCTGGTCTACCTGCTGATCGGGGTGGCGCTCGGTGAGGCCGGGCTCGGGATCCGGTTCGACGACGCCGAGATCGCGCACGCACTCGGCTTCGGGGCGCTGATGCTGATCCTGGCCGAGGGTGGCCTGACCACCTCGTGGCCCGAGATCCGACCGGTGATGCGTCTGGGGGTCTCGCTGGCCACGATCGGGGTGGCCCTGAGCGTCCTGATCATGGCCGTCTTCGCCCACTACGTGCTCGGCTTCAGCTGGCAGACCTCGGTGCTGCTCGGGGCGGTGACCTCCCCGACCGACTCCGCCGCGGTCTTCTCGGTGCTGCGGCGGGTCCCGCTCCCACGCCGGCTGACCGGGTCCCTCGAGGCCGAGTCCGGGCTCAACGACGCCCCGACCGTGGTCCTGGTGACGCTGATCAGCTCGGGCACCCACCACAGCGCGCTCGGCTTCCTCGGCGAGATCGTGATGGAGCTGAGCATCGGCGTCCTCGGCGGTCTGGTGGTCGGGTACGGCGCGGCTCGGCTGCTGCGGCACGCGGCCCTGCCCAGCTCGGGGCTCTACCCACTCGCTGTGCTGTCCTTCGCCGTCCTCGCCTACGCCGGCAGTGCCGCCCTGCACGGGTCCGGCTTCGCCGCGGTGTACGTCGCCGCTCTGATCCTGGGCAACGCCGAGCTCCCGCACCGCGCCGCCACCCGGTCGTTCTCCGAGGGCATCGCGTGGCTCGCCCAGATCGGGCTGTTCGTGATGCTGGGCCTGTTGTTCACTCCCAGCCGGATCGACCTGTCCACCGTCGGACTGGCGCTGGCCGCCGGGATGGCCCTGACCTTCCTCGCCCGGCCGATCTCGGTGGCGTTGGCCTCCGTGGTCCAGCCGATGGGTGGGCGCGAGCTGGTGTTCCTCTCCTGGGCGGGCCTGCGCGGCGCCGTACCCATCGTGCTCGCCACGATCCCGCTCGCCGCGCAGATCGAAGGCTCGGCCAAGCTCTTCGACACCGTCTTCGTGATCGTGGTGATCTCGACGATCGCCACCGGCCCGACGCTGCCGTGGGTGGCCAAGGTGCTGCGGGTCGCCCGACGCAACGAGCCCCGGGACCTCGAGGTCGAGGCAGCGCCGCTCGAGCGGATGGCGGCCGACCTGCTGCAGGTGACGATCTCGCCGAAGTCGCTGATGCACGGCGTCGAGGTGGGCGAGCTGCGGCTGCCGCCGGGCGCCTCGGTGTCGCTGATCGTGCGCGACGGGACGATGATGGTCCCGGAGCGGCGTACGGTCCTGCGCCACGGTGACGACGTCCTCGTGGTCACCCCGCGCAAGCAGCGGGTCGCGACCGAGGACCGGCTGCGAGCCGTGTCGATCGGTGGTCGGCTCGCGCAGTGGCTCGGCCGGTCCGCCCCACGCTGACAGACGCCGCCCGAGTCGATCCGCTCAGCCGACGTCGATGCAGGTCTCGACCGGCGCCGGCAGCTTGATCGAGCGCGGAGCCTTGGGGTTGAGCCCGCTGAACTTCTTGCCCAGCAGGACGTCGATGCCAGGGCCGAGGTCCTCGTCGGTGACCACGATCTTGGTCTTCTTGCCGAAGGCCTTGGCCACCAGCTTGGCCGCGGGGTCGTCGGGCTTCGAGGTCCACACGATGGCCCGGACCACCTTGGCTCCCTTGGGGGCGTTGCCCGCGTTGCCGGCCCGGAAGCCGGCGTTCTCGAGCTTCTCTAGCGTGCTGCCCGCGAGGCCGCTGCGACCGCTGCCGTTGAAGACGCTCACCTGGACCTCGCTGCGACGCAGCACGGTCTTGACGTTCTTCTCCTCCGCGCTGCAGGTCGGGGTGGGCGTGCCGGTGTTCGGCAGCGGTGCGGTGGCCGCCCGGAAGCCGTAGACCGCTCCGACGCCGAGCAGGCACAGGAGCACGATCAGGGTCACCCCGGTGGTGATGTGCCGACCGGTCACCGGACTCAGTCCTTCGCCACGTGGACGCGGGCGTGTACGACGTGCCGCTGCTGCAGCGCCGCACGGAGTGCGCGGTGCAGGCCGTCCTCCAGGTAGAGGTCGTCGCGCCACTCCACCACGTGCGCGAAGAGGTCGCCGAAGAAGGTCGAGTCCTCGTCCAGCAGGGCCGCGAGCTGGAGCGTGTCCTTGGTGGTGACGAGCTCGTCCAGACGCACCGGGCGAGGCGGCAGCGCCGCCCAGTCGCGAGGTCCCAGACCATGGTCGGGGTAGGGCCTCCCGTCGCCCACGCGCTTGAAGATCACCCCGCCACTATAGGGATCGGCCCCCGACCGCCCGTCTAGTGTGGCCGCATGACCCAGAGCCCTGACCTGATCAGCGAAGCGGTCTCGGCCGGCTACTCCTTCAGCGGGCCGGCGCTCGAGCTCGGCGGGCTGATGCTCGACGCGACCACGCTCACCGAGGTCCCGGTGAGGATTCCGCTCAGCATGCTCAACCGGCACGGCCTGGTCGCCGGCGCCACCGGCACCGGCAAGACCAAGACGCTGCAGCTGCTGGCCGAGCAGCTTTCGGAGGCTGGCGTCCCGGTCTTCGCCGCGGACATCAAGGGCGACCTGTCCGGCCTCTCGGTGCCGGGCCAGGACAACCCCAAGATCACCGAGCGCGCAGCCTCGGTCGGTCAGGACTGGCAGGCCGAGGGCTTCCCGGTGGAGTTCTTCGCCATCGGCGGCGAGGGGATCGGGATCCCGTTGCGGGTGACGATGACCGCGTTCGGGCCGACCCTGCTCTCCAAGGTGCTCGGGCTCAACGACACCCAGGAGTCCTCGCTGGGGCTGGTCTTCCACTACGCCGACAAGGCCGGGCTGCCGCTGCTGGACCTCGCCGACCTGCGCGAGGTGGTCAAGTACCTCGTCTCCGACGAGGGCAAGTCCGAGCTCAAGGACCTCGGCGGCCTGTCCACCGCGACCGCCGGGGTGATCCTGCGTGAGCTGATCGCGTTCTCCGACCAGGGCGCCGACGCCTTCTTCGGCGAGCCGGAGTTCGAGACCAGCGACTTCCTGCGCGTCACCGACGACGGCAAGGGCCTGATCTCCCTGGTCGAGCTGCCCAACCTGGTCGACCGGCCGGCGGTGTTCTCGACCTTCCTGATGTGGCTGCTGGCCGACCTGTTCCACGACCTCCCCGAGGTCGGCGACATCGACAAGCCCAAGCTGGTGTTCTTCTTCGACGAGGCGCACCTGCTCTTCAGCGACGCGTCCAAGGCGTTCCTCGACGCGATCGCGCAGACGGTACGGCTGATCCGCTCCAAGGGGGTCGGTGTCTTCTTCGTGACCCAGTCGCCCACCGACGTACCCGACGCGGTCCTGGCGCAGCTCGGCTCCCGGATCCAGCACCAGCTGCGGGCGGCGACTCCCAACGACGCCAAGGCGCTCAAGCAGACGGTGAACACCTACCCGCACTCCGACTACGACGACCTCGGCAAGGTGATCCTCTCCCTCGGGATCGGGGAGGCGATCGTGACGGTGATGAACGAGCGGGGTGCGCCGACCCCGGTGGCGTGGACCCGGCTGCCGGCGCCGGAGTCGCTGATGGGCCCCGCCGAGACGGCGACGATGGAGCGGGCGGTGACGGCCTCGCCGTTGTTCGCCAAGTACGCCGAGGCGATCGACCGGGAGTCGGCCCGGGAGATGCTCGCCGCGAAGCTCGAGGAGGGGGCCGCGCGGGCGCACGCCGAGGAGCAGGCGGCCGCGGAGGCCTCCCTGGAGGAGAAGCTGCGCCGCGAGGGGGAGAAGTCGGCCAAGAGCCGCAGCCGGTCGACGAAGAAGGACAAGACGATGGTCGAGGAGGTCGTCGGCTCGACGGCCTTCCGTCAGGTCCTGCGCACCGCGGCCCGCGAGGTCGTCCGCGGCATGTTCGGCACCGGCCGCCGCCGCTGACCCCGGCGGCGTGGACCCACTGGCTAACTTCAAGGTGTGCTCTCACTCCTCGCGGCGGGTCCGACCCGCGCCGTGCAGCGCCGGCTCGGACTCGCGCTGCGGTCCCGGGTCGCCGGCGACGACGCTCCCGAGCGGGCGGCCCGGATCTGGGGCGCCGAGGGTGAGCGCTGGTTCACGCCGGCCGACCCGATCTGGCGGGTGCACGCCGATGCGGCGATGTTCCCCGGCGGGATCTCCGCGCTGCTGCTGCAGTCGCTGCACCCCTCCGCGATGGCGGGCGTGGCCGGGCACAGCGGCTACAAGGGGGACCCCTGGGGCAGGTTGCAGCGCACCAGCCACTACCTGGCGGTGACCACGTTCGGCACCATCGCCGACGCCGAGGCCGCCATCGCGCACGTCCGCTCGCGCCACCTCGTGGTCCGGGGCACCGACGAGCTCGGCACGCCGTACTCCGCCGACGACCCGCACTTGCTCCGCTGGGTGCACGTCGCGGAGATCTGGTCGTTCCTCACCGCGTTCCAGGCGTACGCCGGCACGCCGCTCACGCCCGAGGAGGCTGACCTGTACGTCGCGCAGACCACCCGGGCCGCGACCCTGCTCGGCGCCACCGACCTGCCCACCACGGTCGCCGAGCTCGACGAGGTGCTGGCCGCCTACCGCGGCGAGCTCAGGCCCACGTCGGCGGCCCGCGAGGCCACGCGCTTCATGCTGCTCAACCCGCCGGTGCCCGTCGCAGCGCGCCCCGGCTACGCGCTGATCGCCGCCGGCGGGGTCGCGCTGCTCCCGGTCTGGGCCCGGCGAGCCCTCCGACTGCCCGTCTTCGGTCCGGGCATCGCGGTGGCCGCGCGCGCCGGCGCACTCTCGACCGCGCTGGTCCGTTGGGGGATGGCCGGCCTGGAGGAGCGACGACCCAGCGAGAGGCCCATCGAAAGGCCCGACGAACGACCCGGCGAACGGCCCACCGCCCACGTCGGGGACCCGACGTGAACACCTGGCGAGCCCTGGGCAGCCGGCGCGGTGGCACGCTGGCCGTGGACGACGCTCCTGGAGGAGGGGCGAGGCTCACCCTCAAGGTGCCGCTCTCACCCCTCGAGGACGATCCGCGCCGTTCCTCGCGCGCCCGCAGATAGCTCTCGGCGCGCCGCCGGCCCTGGACTGAGACGCTCTCCGGGCCTCAGGCGCCGGTCAGCGCCTCGGCCACGTCGACCCGGCGGCCGGTCAGCTCCTCGGAGACCTCCCACAGCACCCTGATCGCGTGCTCGCTGCCCGGGCGCACCAGCGGCTTGCGGACGGGACTGCCCACGCTGACGAAGCGAGGGCCGTACATCGTGCCGCCCCGGGCCGCCGGGTCGGTCGCGGCACGCAGCTGGCTCAGTGCCCCTCGCTCGATGCTCATGCCGGTGCCGGCGGTCACGCGCTGGAAGAACGGGCCCAGGACCCCGCCACCGCCCTTCTGCACCGTGGTGGTCTGCAGGTCGGAGTTCGTCAGCCCCGGATGCGCGGTCAGCGCGAGCGTCTCGCTGCCTGCCGCGTCGAGCTGGTGCTGCAGGCCGATCGCGAAGTGCCGGTTGGCGAGCTTGGACTGGCCGTAGGCGCGCCAGGCGTCGTACCCCTCACTGAGGTGCGGGTCCGCCGGGTTCACCGCGCGTCCGAAGTGCTGTGCGGTGCTGGTCAACGTGACCACACGGGAGCCGGGTGTGCGCAGGACCGTGGGCAGCAGCCAGGACGTCAGCGCCCAGTGGCCGAGGTGGTTGGTGCCGAGCTGGGTCTCGAACCCGTCCTCGGTGCGTCCCTCCGGCATCGCCATCACGCCGGCGTTGTTGATCAGCAGGTCGAGCCGGTCGTGGCCGTCCAGGAAGGTCCGCGCCGCCGACTCGACGGAGGCCAGCGAGCCGAGGTCCAGCGGGATCACCTCCAACGAGGCGTCGTGGACCACGGCGAGGATGCGCTGGCGGGCCGCCGCGGCCTTCACCTGGTTGCGCGCCGCCATCACCACGTGGGCGCCCTTCGCGGCGAGCGCCTCGGCGGTGGCCAGCCCGAGACCGCCGTTGGCGCCGGTGACGAGGGCGACACGCCCGCTCTGGTCGGGGATGTCTCTCGTGGACCAGCTCATGGGACTCCTTGGCGCGTACGTCGGGTGTGGGTCCCGGGAGGACGGCCAGCCTACGAGAGTCGCGACCTGCGAAATCACGAACGCCCGGCCGGACCGTCTCGGTCCCACCGGGCGTTGCGCTGTCCGCGTGGCGGAGGATAGGGGATTCGAACCCCTGAGGGCTATTAACCCAACCCGCTTTCCAAGCGAGCGCCATAGGCCACTAGGCGAATCCTCCGCCGCGAAGGCTACCGTCCCCGCTCGGTCGCGGCGAAATCGGTCCCGTGGTGGGTGCGCACGCCTGCGGGAGTACGCCGTTCGGCCCGGCCCGATTGGCCGTCGTGAAACCGACCTCCTAGACTCTGCGCCAACCCCCCATGCGGCGGTACCTCGCTTAATCCCCCAGGGCCGGAAGGCAGCAAGGGCAGGCGGGCTCTTCCGGGTGCATGGGGGGCCTTTCGCTGCCCCGCCGTCCCTCGCCCGGCCCGACCGCCTCGCCCGACCGCCTCGCCCGACCGCCTCGCCCGGCCGCCTAGTGCGCGCGCTGGCGCAGACCGAGCCCCTCGGCCGCGGCCCACAGCTCGTCCCGCGCCTCCGGATGGGCGGCGTGGCTGATCAGGTTGCTGGCCTGCCGCTCCTGGTCGTGCCCGAGGATGTCGGCCGTCCCCTGCTCGGTGATCACGGCCGACATCTGGAACGACGTCACCGGCGAGGGGACCTGCGGCACGATCGTGGACAGCCGCGCCCGCGGGTGCCAGGAACGCAGGCCGATCAGCGCCTGGCCTCCGGGGCTGTGGATCGCACCGACGACGAAGTCGGCCTGCCCGCCCAGGCCGGAGTAGATCCGCTGCCGCACCCAGGACGCGTTCGCCTGGGCGAAGAGGTCGACTTCGAGGGCGGTGTTGATGCTGACCATCTGGGAGTTCGCGGAGATCCGGGTCGGGTCGTTGGTGACCTCGGTCCGGGTCATCCGCACCCGCTCGTTGAGGTGCATCCACTCGTAGAGCTCGGGGGAGCCGAACGCGAAGGACGTGGTGATGGGTACGCCGCGGTCCAGGGCGCCGGCGCGCTCGAGGGCCAGCACGCTGTCGCTGAACATCTCGGTCCAGACCCGCAGCGAGCGGCGGTCGGTCAGACAGCCCAGCGCGGCGTCGGGGACCGCACCGATGCCGGCCTGCAGCGTCGCCCCGTCGGGGACGCGTGCGCCCACGGCGGTCCCGATCGCGATCGAGGCCTCGTCGGCAGGCCCGGGCTGGTGGGTGTCGAGCGGTTCGTCGACCTCGATCATCAGGTCGATCTCGTCGAGCGGGACGACGCCGTCGCCACGGGTGAACGGCATCCGGGTGTTGGCCTGGGCGATCACCGACCCGCCAGTACGACGTACCGCCTCGATGGCCGCAGGCAGGACGTTGACCTCGGTGCCGAGCGAGACCTGGCCGTTGCGCGGCGCCGAGGTGTGCAGCACCACGAGGTCGGGCGCCATGTTGCGGGCGAACAGCGCCGGCACGGTCGAGAGCCGGGAGGGCACGTAGCGCAGCCGCGGGCTGTGGCGCATGCCGCTGCCGACGAACGACGTCTCGAGCACCACTCCCTCACGGTCCGGGAGCCCGGGCTGGCCGTTGAGCGCCCACAGGCGGTACGTCGGGAGCAGCCGGTCGATCTCGCCGAGCACCTGCCACGGGGTCGCGAAGTTGCCCGAGACCACCACCCGGGGCTCGGACGGCAGCCGTTCGAGGATCAGTTCCAGCTCCGGTCCGCTCACGACGGGGAGCCTATGCCGGTTGTCACGAGCGGCGTCTAGGGTTCACGTGTGGAACCCTCCCTCGCCCTCTACCGCCGCTACCGGCCGGAGACGTTCGCCGAGGTGATCGGCCAGGATCACGTCACCGAGCCGCTGCGGGCGGCGCTGGCCAACAACCGGGTCAACCACGCCTACCTCTTCTCCGGACCGCGCGGCTGCGGCAAGACCACCAGCGCCCGGATCCTGGCGCGGGCGCTGAACTGCGAGCAGGCGCCGATCGCCGACCCGTGCGGCGAGTGCCAGTCCTGCCGCGACCTTGCCCGCGGTGGCCCCGGCTCGGTCGACGTGATCGAGATCGACGCGGCCAGCCACGGTGGCGTCGACGATGCGCGCGACCTGCGCGAGCGGGCGTTCTTCGCCCCGGTCGCCAGCCGGTTCAAGGTCTACATCATCGACGAGGCCCACATGGTCAGCTCGCAGGGCTTCAACGCACTGCTCAAGCTGGTCGAGGAGCCTCCGGAGCACCTGAAGTTCATCTTCGCCACCACCGAGCCGGAGAAGGTGATCGCCACCATCCGGTCGCGGACCCACCACTACCCGTTCCGGCTGATCCCGCCGCGGACGCTGTCGGACTACCTCGCCGAGCTCTGCGAGAAGGAGGGCGTCCGGATCGACGCCGCTGCCCTCCCGCTCGTGGTGCGGGCCGGGGCCGGCTCGGCCCGCGACTCGCTCTCGGTGCTCGACCAGCTCCTCGGTGGAGCGGGTCCCGACGGGCTGACCTACGAGATCGCCACCGCACTGCTCGGCTACACCCCCGACAACCTGCTCGACGAGGTGATCGACGCCTTCGCCGCCGGTGACGGCGGAGCGGTGTTCCGCGTGGTCGACAAGGTGATCGAGACCGGGCAGGACCCCCGACGCTTCACCGAGGACGTGCTGCGACGCCTGCGCGACCTGGTGATCATCGCCGCGGTCCCGGACGCCGCGACCACGGGCCTGATCGACGCCCCTCAGGACCAGGCCGAGCGACTGGTCGCCCAGGCAGCCCGCTTCGGCAAGGCCGAGCTGGTCCGTGCCGCCGACATCGTCGCCTCCGGGCTCACCGAGATGCGCGGTGCGACCACCCCGCGGCTGCTGCTGGAGCTGATCTGCGCCCGGGTGCTGCTCCCCGGGATCGACCACGACTCGCTGGGCCTCACCGCCAGGCTCGACCGGCTCGAGCGGCGGCTCGCTGTGGGAGGCGGTGCGCCGTCCTCGGCGGCCGAACCCCCTCGAGCAGCCTCGCCCCGACCGGCTTCGCCCGCCGCCCAACCGGCTGCGCCCGTAGCCCAACCGGCTGCGCCAGCAGCAGGGCCAGCAGCAGGGCCAGCAGCAGGACCCGTCGTGCAGGCCACGCCCGTGCCAAGCGCGGTCGAGGAGGAGCCGGCGGAGAGGTCGGCGGAGCAGCCCCCGGCTTCGGAGACGACGCCGACTCCCGCGCCGACTCCCGCGCCGACTCCCGCGCCGGCCCCCGAGCCGGCCCCCGAGCAGGCCGCACCCCAGCGGCCCGCTCCCGCCCAGCCCGTTGACGCCCCTGCGGGGGCGACGGTGATGTCGCTGACCGACGTACGCCGGCTCTGGCCGGACCTGCTCGAGCAGGTCAAGAAGATGCGGCGCTTCACCTGGATCCTGCTGAGCCAGAACGCCCAGGTGATCGGGGTCGACGCCAGCAGCATCACGGTCGGCTTCAAGACCGCCGGCGCGCGCGACTCCTTCGTGGGCGGCGGCAGCGAGGAGATCCTGCGCCAGGCGGCGATCGACCTGGTCGGCGTCGACTGGAAGGTCGAGACCGCCATCGACTCCTCGGCGCAGCCCGGAGCCGACACCGCGCCGCGGGTGATCCGGCCCGCGGTGCTCCCCGACGAGCGACCGGCCGCCACGCCGCCCACCCAGAGCACCCAGGCCCCGGGCACCCAGGCACCCAGGCCCAGAACACCCAGGCCCCGGGCACCCCCGCGGAGCCGCCCAGCTGGGCCAGCGACGACGAGCCCCCGGAGCCAGCACGCGAGGCGCCGCGTGCCAGCGCCCAGACCATCGCCGCTGCCCGCTCCAACATCGCGCCCACCCGTGAGGGCGGTGAGCCGGTGCGCGAGACCGGTCCCGACCTCGACGCCGACGCCCATCGTGACGACCCCACTGCCGAGGACAACGGCATGGACACCAACGAGCTGCTCGAGCGAGAGCTCGGTGCCACCCTGATCGAGGAGATCCCGCATGACTAGCCCCACCACGAGGAGCACGAGATGACTGACAACCCCTTCGGCGGATCCCTGGGCGAGGGCGGCGGATTCGACCTCAACGCCATGCTCGAGCAGGCCCAGGCCATGCAGGCCCAGCTCGTCGCGGCCCAGGAGGAGCTCGCCACCAACACCGTCGAGGGCAGCGCAGGCGGCGTCCGGGTCACCCTCACCGGCACCGGCGAGCTCACCGGCGTCACGATCGCTCCGGACACCTTCGAGGGTGGCGAGGCCGACTCTCTCGCCGATCTCGGCGACCTCGTGGTCGCCGCCTACCGCGACGGCAAGGCCCAGGCCGACGCACTGGCGGCCCAGACCCTCGGCCCGCTCGCCGGGGGACTCGGCGGCGGCCCCGACGGCGGCCCCGGTGTATGAGGGTGTCCTCCAGGACCTGATCGACGAGCTCGCCCGGCTCCCCGGAGTCGGACCCAAGGGTGCGCAGCGGATCGCCTTCCACCTGCTCGCGGCCGACCCGGTCGACGTTCGCCGTCTGGCCGAGACCCTGGTCGAGATGAAGGCCAAGGCGAAGTTCTGCCAGGTGTGCGGCAACGTCTCGCAGGCCGACCTGTGCCGGATCTGCGCCGACAACCGCCGCGACCCGGCGCTGATCTGCGTGGTCGAGGAGCCGAAGGACGTGGTCGCGATCGAGCGCACGCGTGAGTTCCGGGGCCGCTACCACGTGCTCGGCGGAGCGATCTCGCCCCTGGACGGCATCGGTCCGGAGCAGCTGCGGATCCGTGAGCTGATGGGCCGACTGGCCGACGGCACCGTCACCGAGGTGATCCTGGCCACCGATCCCAACATCGAGGGCGACGCCACCGCCGCCTACCTCAGCAGGTTCCTCAAGGACATGGACTTGCGCGTGACCCGGTTGGCGAGTGGACTGCCGGTAGGCGGCGACCTCGAGTACGCCGACGAGGTCACCCTCGGCCGAGCATTCGCAGGAAGGCGCAACACACGTGATTGACACTGAGATCGACCCCCAGCTCGAGGACCTGGCCAAGCAGGTCGCCGAGGCGGTCGAGTCCTTCCTGCTCGCCCTTCAGGCGATGTCGCGAGAGGAGAACCCCGGCACCGTCGTGCCGCTGCTGCTCGTCGAGATCAGCCAGATCCTCTTCGAGGGTGCCCGTCTGGGCGCGCAGCGCGACTTCGCCCCGCGGGAGGAGTTCCAGCCCGATGTCGGGCCGGACCCCGATCTGGACGCGATGCGGCTGCGGCTGGCCCAGCTGCTGGAGAACGTCGACGTCTACACCTACAACTTCGACGTCTACCGCCCCGAGCTGGTCGAGGCCTACCTCTCCGACGAGCTCTCCAGCATCGCCAGCGACCTGGCCAACGGCCTGCGACACTTCCGTGCGGGCAACGTCGCCGAGGCCCTGTGGTGGTGGCAGTACTCCTACGTCGCCAACTGGGGAAACAGCGCCAGCGCCGCGCTGCGTGCTCTGCAGTCGATCGTCGCCCACGACCGCCTCGACGCGGAGTACGAAGGGGAGAGCGAGCAGATCGCGGCAGCCGACGCCGCGCTGGACACCGGCGAGTCCGCGGACTGAGCGCACGTAGAATCGTCCCCGGCCGACGCGGCGCCCGCCGCCCGGCCCACACGACGATGGGTGAGGAGAGCTACGCCGTGGGCATTGTGGTGCAGAAGTACGGCGGCTCCTCCCTGGCCGACGCCTCGGCGATCAAGCGGGTCGCCCGCCGGATCACCGAGGCCAAGAAGGCAGGCAACGACGTGGTCGTAGCGGTCTCGGCGATGGGTGACTCCACCGACGAGCTGCTCGAGCTCGCCGAGGGGGTCAGTCCGCTGCCACCAGCGCGCGAGCTGGACATGCTGCTGACCGCCGGCGAGCGGATCTCGATGGCGCTGGTCGCCATGGCGATCTCCGACCTCGGTTTCACCGCGCGCTCCTTCACCGGCTCCCAAGCCGGCGTGATCACCGACTCGGTGCACGGCAAGGCCAAGATCATCGACGTCACCCCGGGCCGGATCTCCGCAGCGATCGCCGACGGCCACATCGTGATCGTGGCGGGTTTCCAGGGCGTCAGCCAGGACACCAAGGAGATCACCACCCTGGGTCGGGGCGGCACCGACACCACCGCGGTGGCGCTCGCGGCCGCGCTGAACGCCGACGTGTGCGAGATCTACACCGACGTCGACGGTGTCTTCACCGCGGACCCGCGGATCGTCCCCACTGCGCGCAAGCTCGACAAGGTGACCTACGAGGAGATGCTGGAGCTGGCCGCCTGCGGCGCCAAGATCCTGCACCTGCGTTGCGTGGAGTACGCCCGCCGCTACGACATCCCGATCCACGTCCGCTCCTCGTTCAGCCAGCTCGACGGCACCCTCGTCGCGGGCAGCATCACCGACGCGGACCACACCCAGGAGGGCAGCATGGAAGCAGCGATCATCGCCGGAGTCGCCCACGACCGCAGCGAGGCCAAGATCACCGTGGTCGGCGTGCCCGACAAGGTGGGTGAGGCGGCCCGCATCTTCGAGGCGCTCGCCCACGCCCAGATCAACCTCGACATGATCGTCCAGAACGTCTCGGCGGCTGCGACCAACCTGACCGACATCTCCTTCACGCTGCCGCGCACGGACGGTCAGATCGCGATGGCGGCGCTGGACGGGCTCAAGGACGCGATCGGGTTCGACTCCCTGCTCTACGACGACAAGATCGGCAAGATCTCGCTGATCGGCGCCGGCATGCGCTCCCACCCCGGCGTGACCGCGAAGTTCTTCTCCTCGCTCGCCGAGGCCGGGGTGAACATCGGGATGATCTCCACCTCCGAGATCCGGATCTCGGTGATCGTCGACGAGGCCTCCGTGGATGCGGCCGTCGCCGCGACCCACACCGCCTTCGACCTCGACTCCGACGAGGTCGAGGCGGTCGTCTACGGCGGGTCGGGACGCTGACATGGGCGTGCGTCTAGGCATCGTCGGCGCCACCGGCCAGGTGGGCGTCGCCATGCGCCAGATCCTGCTCGAGCGGGACTTCCCGGCCGACGAGATCCGTTTCTTCGCCTCGTCCCGCTCTGCCGGCACGGTGCTGGAGTACGGCGACCGCCAGGTCACCGTGGAGGACGCCGCGACCGCCGACCCGACCGGGCTCGACATCGCGCTGTTCTCCGCCGGGGCCACCACCTCGCGCGCCCAGGCCGACCGGTTCGCCGCGGCCGGGGTGATCGTGGTCGACAACTCCTCGGCCTTCCGGATGGACCCCGACGTCCCCCTGGTGGTCAGCGAGGTCAACCCGGACGACGTCGAGCTGGCCCTGCGCGACGGGGGCCGGCGGATCATCGCGAACCCCAACTGCACGACGATGGCCGCGATGCCGGTGCTCAAGCCGTTGCACGACGCCGCCGGGCTGGTGCGGTTGATCGCCTCGACCTACCAGGCCGTCTCCGGCTCCGGCGTGGCCGGCGTCGAGGAGCTCGCCGGTCAGGTCACCGCCGCGGGTGAGGGGTCCCGCGAGCTGGCCTACGACGGCAGCGCGGTCGCCTTCCCGGCACCCAAGACCTACCAGCGCACGATCGCCTACAACGTCGTCCCGCTCGCCGGTTCGATCGTCGACGACGGGCTGGAGGAGACCGACGAGGAGAAGAAGCTCCGCAACGAGTCCCGCAAGATCCTCGGGCTCCCCGACCTGCTGGTCTCCGGGATCTGCGTGCGCGTGCCGGTCTTCACCGGGCACTCGCTGGCGATCAACGCGGAGTTCTCCTCCCCGATGAGCGTCGCCCGGGCGCGGGAGCTGCTCGC
>CAWAJE010000046.1:0-22048 GCA_963782215.1 uncultured Actinomycetota bacterium
ACGCCCCAGGTGTGGAGCTCAGCGACATCCCGAACCCGTTGCAGGCGGCCGGCAAGGACCCCTCCTACGTCGGCCGGCTGCGCCAGGATCCCGGCGTCCCCGACCACCGCGGGCTGGCGCTGTTCATCAGCAACGACAACCTGCGCAAGGGCGCGGCGCTGAACACCGTGCAGATCGCCGAGCTGCTCGCCGCTCGCGCCTGACCTCGTCTGCGTGCCCGGTCGGGTTGCTCAGTCGGGTTGCTCAGTCGGGCTGGGTCTCCTCCACGAACGTGCGGGAGATCCACCACGACAGCAGGTACGCCAGCCCGGTCAGCACCGGGATCACCACGAACATCCAGACCGAGTCGATCGCGTCCAGGAAGAACAGCATCGCCATCACGGCGACCAGACCGACCGCCAGGAAGCTGGTGCTGCTCGGGTCGGTGAAGCGCCAGGCCTTGAGCAGCGCTGCGCCGAGGAGGATCTCCACGCCGAGGATCGCGAGCAGGGCGAACAGGCCGAACCCGCCGCAGCTGCCGACTCCGCGCACAGCCTCGCAGCCGCGCAGGGCCAGGATGATCAGGATCACCGCGACCAGGCCGACCACGATGCCGGTGACTGCTGCGGCGATCCTGGGGTCGAGCGCAGGCAGGGTCAGGGGCGTCCGCTCCTTGGCGACCTTCGGGCCGGGTGCCTTGGGGGCCTTCTCGGGCTTGACCTTGGCGGGCTTCGGTGGCTTGACCGCCTTCGGGGCCCGGGGAGGCTTCGCCGGCGCGGGGGGGGGCGGCCACCGCGGGCTGCACGAGGGTGGGCTCGGTCGCCGGCTGGGTGGCCGGCTCGGTGGCCGGCTCGGGCGCCTGCCGCGGCGGCGGCATGGCGGTGGGGTGCGGGTGGCGCCGGTGGAGCGCACGGGAGGGGCCGCCGGGGGAGGAGTCGGCGGGACTGCACGCGGAGGAGCGGGAGGTGCGGCAGCGGTCGGGGCAGCGTCCGTGGTGGTCGGGTGCTCACTGTCAGCGGAAGCCTTGGACTTCTTCTTCCGCCCGAATCCCAGCAACGGCGGGAGCTCGAGGTTGGGCTCCTGCTTCTCCGCAGGGTCCTTCTCGGGTGTGTCAGCCATTGTCGAATAGTGACAGAGTCACCCCGTCTTGGTGGCCAGACGGCCTCACCGGAGGCCGCGCCGTGGAGTTCTCCGATGTCCGCGGGTGGTGAGAAGCACGAAGCGCGCCGGACCCGAGGGTCCGGCGCGCTCCCGATCTCCCGAGGAGATCACCTGGTCGGGGTGACAGGATTTGAACCTGCGGCCTCGTCGTCCCGAACGACGCGCGCTACCAAGCTGCGCCACACCCCGAAGGCCGTGGAAAGTCTAGCGGAGCGCACGGGTGCTCCGCACCACCCCCGGAGGGTGAGGATGGTCAGGACGAGGCGTGGCAGCAGCGTCAGCAGGGTGGCCTCGGGCCGGCAGAACAGCCGCACGGGGGCGTACGGCGAGGTGCCGGCCCCCGCCGAGACGTGCAGCCACGAGCTGTGCGGGTCGTCGGGTCGCGAGTCGGCCGGGTGCCGGTGCAGCCCCTTGGCGCGGCCGGTGTCGAGGTCGCAGTTGGTGACCAGGGCGCCCTTGAACGGCAGGCAGACCTGCCCGCCGTGGGTGTGCCCGGCCAGGGTGATCTCGTAGCCGTCGCGGGCGTACTGGTCGAGCACCCGCAGGTAGGGCGCGTGGGTCACGCCGATCCGCAGGTCGGCGTCGGCAGGCGCCGGGCCGGCGACGGCGGCGAGGTCGTCGTACTTCAGGTGCGGGTCGTCGACACCGACGAACGCGATCGAGGTGTCCTTGACCGTCAGCCGCGCGGAGGTGTTGGTCAGGTTGGTCCACCCGCGCTCGTCGAACTGCGTACGCAGCCGAGGCCACGGGAGCCTCGGCGTGCTGACGTTGCGCTTCCCGTCGTCGGGCAGCAGGTACCACAGCGGGTTGCGTCCCGAGGGTGCGAAGTAGTCGTTGGAGCCGAACACGTAGACGCCGGGGACGTCGAGGAGCCGGTCCATCGCCGCGACCAGCGGCTCGACGGAGTCGCGGTGAGCCAGGTTGTCGCCGGTGTTGACCACCAGGTCGGGCTCGAGGTCGGCCAGGGAGGCCAGCCAGCGCTGCTTCACGCCTTGGGTGGGGGTGAGGTGCAGGTCGCTGATGTGCAGCACCTTCAACGGCTGGTGGCCTGGTGGGAGCACCTTCATCTCGACACGGCGTACGGCGAAGTTGCGGACCTCGATCCCCGAGGAGTAGGCCAAGGTGCCCAGACCAGCGAGCGTGCCGAGGCCGACGCCGTACCCGAGGACGCTCAAGCGCCCGGCTCGTCCAGGGCTGCGGCGTCATGGGGCAAGGCTGCCACAATGGCCCACATGAGTGAGTTGAAGGCCCAGCTGCGAGCCGACCTGACCACCGCGATCAAGGCTCGCGACGAGGTCACCTCCTCCACGCTGCGGATGGTGCTGACGGCCGTGACCAACGCCGAGGTCGCCGGCAAGGAGTCCCGCGAGCTCACCGACGCCGACGTGATGGACGTGCTGAGCAGCGAGGGCAAGAAGCGCCGGGAGGCCGCTGAGGCGTTCGCCGCCGCCGGCCGGGAAGCCCAGGCGGCCAAGGAACGCTCCGAGGCCGAGGTGATCGCCGCCTACCTGCCCGCCCAGCTGAGCACCGAGGAGATCTCCGCACTGGTCACCGAGACCGTCGACGAGCTCGGCGTCCGTGGCGAGGGCACGAAGGCGATGGGTCGGGTCATGGGCGCGCTGCAGCCCAAGGTCAAGGGCCGCGCCGACGGCGGTGCCGTCGCTGCCGCAGTGCGCCAGCAGCTCGGCTGAACCCACCGTCGGGCCGACCCAGCCGTCAGCCGCCCGGTCAGGGCTTCTTCTTGCCCTTCTTCTTGGGCTTGGGCTTGGGCTCTGCCTTCGGCGGCGCCGGCCGACCCGCCGAGGGGTAGACGTAGACGGTCGCTCCCTTGGCGCTCTGGTCGCCGGCAGCCGGGCTGGTGGCGGCGACGTTGCCGCGCGTCACGTCGGAGATCTGGGACTCGCCGGTGCTGACGTAGAAGCCCTCGCCCGCCAGGCGGGAGGTCGCCTCGCTGACGGAGAGCCCGCGGACGTCGGGGATGACGACCTGCATCCGGCTGTCGGTGTCGCGGGGAGCCGGGGTGCTGAACTCCTCGTAGGGGAGCAGGTCCTGCACCCCGCGCATCGCGCCGGCCCACATCGGCCCGGCCACAGTGGAGCCGAAGGCGACGTTGACGTAGCGACCGCCCACGGTCTGGCCGTTGAGGGTGATCGGTGTCCCCTGGGAGTTGGCGCCGGCGATCATGGCGGCCGTCGCGAGGGTGGGGGTGTAGCCGTTGAACCAGACCGCGCGGTTGTTCTGGATGGTGCCGGTCTTGCCGGCCGAGGGCTTGTCCAGCGCGAGGTTCTGCCCGAAGCCGCCGGGCTCCATCACGCCCTTCAAGATGTCGTTGACGGTGTCGGCGGTGGACTCCTGCATCACCTGCTTGCAGGTCTTGGGGTACTTCTTGAAGACCTCGCCGTCGGGGTTGAGGATCGCCGTCACCGGGCGGTTCTCGCAGTGCTTGCCGTGGGCCGCGAAGGTCGCGTAGGCGCTGGCCATCTCCAGCGGGCTGACGTCGGCGACGCCGAGGACGAAGGACGGCACCCGCTCGTTGTCGGGGTCGGTGAGGTCGACGCCCATCGACTTGGCCAGGGCGTAGGGCGCGCACAGCCCGGTGGCCCGCTCGAGCTGGGCGAAGTAGGTGTTCACCGAGAGCTGGGTGCCCTTGTACATGTCGAAGGTGCCGCTGGAGGTGGAGTTGCCGGGCTCCCACGGCGCGGTCACCGGGTAGGGGCCGTCGCAGGTCTTGAAGTCGTTCTGCGGGATCGAGATCTTCGGGGGACTGTTGAACTTGGTCTCGGTGGACATCCCCTGCTCCAGGGCGCTGGCCAGCACGAAGACCTTGAAGGTCGAGCCGGCCTGGAAGCCGTTGGAGTCGCCGTACTGGCTGTCCACCACGTAGTTCAGGTAGGTCTCGCCCTTCTTCTTCTCCCGGCCCATCGGGCGTGACTGCGAGATCGCCATCACCTCACCGCTGCCCGGCTGGACCATCGCGAGCGCGCCGATCGCCTGGTCCCGCTCGTTGACGGCCTCGTCGGTGGCGCGGTCGGCGGCGCGCTGGAAGCGCAGGTCGATGCTGGTCTTGATGGTGAGCCCGCCGTTGTTGAGCAGCTGCTCCCGGTCCTCCACGGTGCGCCCCAGGGAGGGGTCGGCCAGCAGATAGCGACGGGCGTACTCGCAGAAGAAGGGCGCCTTGGTGCCGACGCAGCCACGGCGGCTCTTGCTCACCTTCAGGCCCAGGCGCCGCTCCACGAGCTTGCTGGCGGTGGCCGGGTCGAGGGCGTCGCGCTCGGCCATCGTGTTCAGCACCACGTTGCGCCGTGCCTTGGCGCGGTCGGGGAAGGTCGTCGGCGCGAAGCCGACCGGGTTCTTCACCAGGCCGGCCAGGGTGGCGGCCTGCTTGGTGTTCAGCTGGGAGGCGTTGACCGAGAAGTAGTGCCGCGAGGCCGACTGGATGCCGTAGGCGCCGTCACCGAAGTAGGCGAGGTTGAGGTAGCGCTCCAGGATCCAGTCCTTGGAGTAGTTCTGCTCGAAGGCGATCGCGTGGCGAAGTTCCTGGATCTTGCGCTGGTAGGTGTTCTCGGTGGCGGCCTTGCGCTCCTCGTCGCTGCCCGCCTGGGTGAGCAGCGTCATCTTCGCCATCTGCTGGGTGATGGAGGAGCCGCCCTGGGTGCTGCCGCTGCCGGTCTGGTTGTTGACGAAGGCGCGCAGCGTTCCCTTCAGGTCGAGCGCTCCGTGCTCGTAGAAGCGGTAGTCCTCGACCGCGACGATCGCCTTGCGCATGATCGGCGCGACCTTCGAGAGCGGGACGTTGACCCGGTTCTCGTCGAAGAACGTGGCGATCAGCTCGCCGTTGCGCCCCAGGACGCGGGTGCGCTGGGCCAGGGGCTCGGCCTTGAGCTCGGCCGGCAGGTTCTGCATCGAGCGGGCGGTCGTGCCGGAGGCGTAGCCGACCAGGCCGACCAGCGGGATCACCATGCCGGCAGCCAGCACCCCCAGCACGACCGAGACCGCGACGATGACCGTCAGGTGCGAGACCACGGTGCGGGAGGTGAGCGGAGAAGACAGGGGACCTCGGCGCGACATAGCACAACCCTACGGGTCGGGAGGGGAGATCCGCCCGTGTGGCGAGGCCAGTCTAGTCATTTCGGACTATACGAGATTGGTGCACTAGGGTCTGTTCCGGAAGTCCAAGTCTCCTTAAAGTGGTCATCAGGTTGTAAAGCGGACGTTTGGGGCGGTCGCTATAAAAACAGCCGGACTTGAAACTTTGGAGGGGATCATGTCCTGGAACGAAATGTGGGCCACCAAGGCTCTGTGCCAGCAGTCGGTGCCGGACGAGCTGTTCGTGCGTGGAGCCGAGCAGCACCGGGCCAAGGCCGTGTGCGGAGCGTGCCCCGTGCGCGCCGAATGCCTGGCCGAGGCGCTGGACAACGAGATCGAGTGGGGGGTCTGGGGAGGCCTGACCGAGCGTGAGCGCCGGGCGCTGCTGCGCAAGCGGCCCAACGTGACCTCGTGGCGTGAGCTGCTCGAGACCGCCAAGTCGCAGCACGAGAGCCTCTTCGGCGTCACTGCCTGATCAGGACCCGCTGGTGGCTCAGGGCGTGCCGGACCCGTCCGGTGCCTGGGCCCCCAGCAGCTCACCGATCTGTCGCAGACCCGCCAGGTCGTGCACGTCGGTCGACAGGGCCGGCAGCACCGCTGTGGGTACGTCGGGATGGCTGGTCGCGAAGCGGCCGGTGAGCCTGGTCTCTCGTTCGACGACGACCCGACGGTCGGCGTGCAGCCGGAGCAGGCCCGCGGCGATCCCGTGGTCCTCGCCCGAGGTGTGCAGCCGCTCGACGGCAGCCATCGCGGCGTTCGCCGAGAGGTCGCAGTCAGGGTCGGTGCTGACGCGGTTCACCACGAGCCCGGCCAGCGGCATCTGCTCCTGGCGGAGTCGTTCCACGAAGTAGGCGGCCTCGCGCAGGGCGTCCGGCTCGGGGGCGGCCACCACCACGAAGGCCGTACGGCTGTCCTGCAGCAGCTCGAAGGTGCGCTGTGCGCGTTGCCGGAAGCCGCCGAAGAGGGTGTCGAACGCGGCGACGAACGCCTTCATGTCGACCAGCACCTGAGCGCCGATGATCCGGGTGAGCGCGTTGGTGACCAGCCCGAACCCGGCGGTCATCAGCCGCGCAGGTCCACGGGCGGGGGCGAGCAGCAGCTTCATGAACTTGCCGTCGAGGAAGCTGGAGAGCCGCTCCGGTGCGTCGAGGAAGTCCAGGGCACTGCGAGAGGGCGGGGTGTCCACGACGATCAGGTCGTACTGGCCGGTCCGGCGGGCCTCCTTGTCGAGCTGGCCGAGCTTCTCCATCGCCATGTACTCCTGCGTGCCGGCGAACGAGCTCGAGACCGCCACGTAGAACGGGTTGCTGAGGATCTGCGCAGCCTTCTCCGGGCTGGCCTGGCTCTGCACCACCTCGTCGAAGGTGCGCTTCATGTCCAGCATCATCGCGTCCAGCGAGCCGCCGCTCGCCTCGCCGACGCCCGGCACCGGGCGCGGGGTGTTGTCCAGCGACTCGATGCCCATCGACTGCGCCAGACGCCGGGCGGGATCGATCGTCAGCACCACCACCTTGCGGCCACGCTCGGCGGCACGCAGCGCGAGGGCGGCCGAGGTGGTGGTCTTGCCGACCCCTCCCGACCCGCAGCACACGATGATGCCGCGGCTGGGGTCGTCGAGCAGGGCGTCCACGTCGAGGACGCGGGCCGGGGCGTGCCTGGCCACGAGCGGCCCCACGCGCACCGTCGGCCGGCTCCCGGACCGGGGGGTGGCGGCGTTCATGCGAGGCCTTCCTCGGTGAGCTGCTCGGCGAGCTCGTAGAGCCCGGCCAGGTCGATTCCGCCGGGGAGGCGCGGCAGCTCGTAGACGGGCACACCGAGGTCGCCGACGAGCAGTCGCTGGGTGTCCTCGAGGTGGCGCCGCTCCGCGTGGTGCCGGCCCTCACCGAGCAGGGTGTCGACCAGCTCCCCGCTCGTGCGAATCCCGGCGGCGGCGAGGCTGTCGACCAGCTGGTCGTGGTCGACGGTGCCTGCGCGCAAAGCCGCGAGGTCGTCGGCGCCGAGGTCACGGGGTCGGACCAGGTTGACCACCACGCCCCCGACCGGGAGGCCGGCGGCGCGCAGCTCGGCGATGCCGTCCGTGGTCTCCTGCACCGGCATCTCCTCCAGCACGGTGACCAGGTGGATCGCCGTACGGCTGGAGCGGAGCAGGGTGGTGACGGTGTCGGCCTGTGCCTTGATCGGCCCGACCTTGGCCAATCCGGCCAGCTCGTTGTTGACGTTGAGGAACTGGGTGATCCGACCCGTGGGCGGCGCGTCCAGGACGATGGCGTCGTAGGTGCGCGCGTCCTTGTTGCGCTTGTTGCGGTTGGCCGCCTCGTAGACCTTGCCGGTCAGCAGGACGTCGCGCACACCGGGCGCGATCGTGGTGGCGAACTCGATCACGCCGAAGCGGTCGAGCGCCTTGCCGGCCCGCCCGAGCCGGTAGTACATGTCGAGGTACTCCAGCAGCGCCGACTCGGGGTCGATGGCCAGCGCGTAGACGTCGCCGGCGCCTTCGGTCCCGCGGGCGACCAGCCGCTCCTCGTAGGGCAGCGGGGGTACGTCGAAGAGCTGGGCGATGCCCTGCCGGGCCTCGACCTCGCACAGCAGCACGGTGCGCCCGCGTGCGGCGAGCGCGAGCGCGAGCGCGGCGGCGACGGTGGTCTTGCCGGTGCCCCCCTTGCCGGTGACGATGTGCAGATCGACTCCGGGGAAGTCCGAGGACGGGGCCGTGGGCATGGGCCGAAGCGTAGCGGCGGCCCCAGGGCCGTGGCAGGATCGCGCCGGAGGTGTTTCCACGTGGACAAAGTTGTGGCAGGTGCGGCCGAGGCGGTCGCCGACATTCCCGACGGCGCGACGCTGGCGGTGGGTGGTTTCGGGCTGTGCGGCGTGCCCTCGGTGCTGATCGACGCGGTGCTGGAGGCCGGCACGAGCGAGCTGGAGGCGGTCTCGAACAACTGCGGCGTCGACGACTGGGGCCTGGGCAGGTTGTTGATGGCCAAGCGGCTGCGCCGGATGATCTCCTCCTACGTCGGGGAGAACAAGGAGTTCGCGCGCCAGTACCTCCCGGTGAGCTCGAGGTCGAGCTCACTCCGCAGGGCACGCTCGCGGAGCGGATGCGCGCTGGTGGCAGCGGCATCGCGGCGTTCTTCACCGCGACCGGCGGCGGCACCCAGGTCGCCGAGGGCGGCCTGCCCTGGCGGTACGACGACTCCGGCAACGTGGTCCTCGCCAGCCCGGCCAAGGAGACCCGTGAGTTCGGCGAAGGGCCGATCGGCGGGAGTACGTCCTGGAGGAGGCCATCGTCGCCGACTTCGGACTGGTGCGGGCCTGGAAGGGTGACCGGCACGGCAACCTCGTCTACCGCGACTCAGCGCGCAACTTCAACCCGCTCGCCGCGATGTGCGGCCGGGTGACGATCGCCGAGGTCGAGCATCTCGTCGAGCCCGGCGAGCTGGACCCCAACGACGTCCACACCCCGGGGGTGTTCGTGCAACGGGTGGTGGCGCTGACCCCCGAGCAGGCGGCGGAGAAGCGGATCGAGAAGCGCACCGTCCGACCCAGAGGGGGAGCAGCTGATGGGCTGGTCGCGAGAGGAGATGGCCGCGCGCGCCGCCTCCGAGCTCACCGACGGCACCTACGTCAACCTCGGTATCGGGCTGCCGACCATGGTGCCCAACTACGTCGACGACGACGTCGAGCTGGTGCTGCAGAGCGAGAACGGCATCCTCGGTGTCGGTGCCTACCCGCTCGAGGGCGACGAGGACGCGGACCTGATCAACGCCGGCAAGGAGACCGTGACGCTGCGTCGGGGCGCCTGCTTCTTCGACTCCGCCACCAGCTTCGGGATGATCCGCGGTGGCAAGATCGACGCCGCCATCCTCGGAGCGATGCAGGTCTCGGCCGCCGGCGACATCGCCAACTGGATGATCCCCGGCAAGATGGTCAAGGGGATGGGCGGTGCGATGGACCTCGTCCACGGCGCCAAGCGGGTGATCGTGCTGATGGAGCACACCGCGAAGGACGGCTCCTACAAGATCGTCAACGAGTGCTCGCTTCCCTACACCGGGCGGGCCGTCGTACAGCGGATCATCACCGACCTGTGCGTCCTCGACGTCGTCCCCGCCGACGAGGGAGGCGGACTCAGGCTGATGGAGCTTGCGCCCGGGGTCACCGAGGACGAGGTTCGCGAGAAGACCGAGCCGGAGATCACCGTCGCCTGAGCAGGTCCGTGAGCAAGGTCCCATCTGGCCCGGGCGGAATGTTGGCCCCGGGGGCTGTTGGAGAGAGTGATAAAACTTTCTACTAACAGCGAGGTACCACCTGATGGCACGCGCATTCTCCCCCGTCCGCATCGGCTCCTGGGAGCTTCCCCAGGGTTTCGTGATGGCTCCGCTGACGCGCAACCGTGCCGGTGAGGGCAACGCACCCACCGAGCTGAATGCGACCTACTACGGCCAGCGCGCCGGAGCGGGGCTGATCATCACCGAGGGTGTGGCCCCCAGCGCGGTCGGCCAGGGGTACCTCAACGTTCCCGGTCTCTACACCCCGGAGCAGGTCGAGGGGTGGCGCCTGGTGGCTGACGCCGTGCACTCCGAGGGTGGTCACGTCGTCGCCCAGCTGATGCATGCCGGCCGGATCGCCCACGCTGACAACAAGGGTGGTCTCGAGACCATCACCGCGAGCGCCGTGCAGGCACCCGGCGAGATGGTCACCGCTGAGGGGCCCAAGGCGCACGACGTCCCGCGCGCCCTGGAGAGCGACGAGCTCGCCGGAGTGGTGCAGGACTACGTCACCGCCGCGCAGAACGCGGTCGAGGCCGGCCTCGACGGTGTGGAGATCCACGCCGCCAACGGCTACCTGCTGCACCAGTTCCTCGACCCGACGATCAACCAGCGCACCGACGCCCACGGCGGTACGCCGGAGAACCGCGCCCGCCTCGTGATCGAGGTCGTCACAGCGGTCGCCCAGGCGATCGGCGCGAACAAGGTCGGCCTGCGGATCTCTCCCGGACACGCCTTCAACGGCATCGGTGAGGAGATCGGCTCCGAGGACCTGGTGGCGACCTACACCGCTCTCGTCGACGGCATCGCCCCGCTGGGCCTGGCCTACCTGAGCATGCTCGCCAGCCCGCTGGAGCCCCTGGAGAGCCTGGTCAAGGACCTGCGCAGCCGCTTCGGTGGCTCGGTGCTGCTCAACGACGGCTTCGGTGCGGTCACCACGCTCGACTCGGTGGAGACCCTGCTCGCGACCGGCCTCGCCGACGCGATCGTCGTCGGTCGGCCGTTCCTGGCCAACCCCGACCTGGCTGCCCGTTGGCAGCAGGGTGCGGCCCTCAACGACCCCGACAGTGCCACCTTCTACGGCGGCGGCGCCGAGGGCTACACCGACTACCCCACGCTGGAGCAGGCCTCCTAGAGCCGCGGGAGGGGTGCGTCATCCGAACTGGCTGTGCTGACCGCCATGATGACGGGGAAATAAAAAAAAAAAGAGAAAAGTAGTATGAGGGGGGGAGCCGGCTCAGGCAGCCGCCTTGTCCAGACGCCACACGTTCTTCGAGGCCTTGGCCGGCGCGTGCTTGACGCGCTGCCAGGACTTCCAGGCGTTCTGGTAGTTGCACACCGACGGCGCCCCGTTGAAGCGCTTCTTCATCACCGAGAAGTTCGCGGTGTAGTGGTAGGCGTGCAGGCGGTACTTGTGCTTGCGGTCAGCAGGCACGTTGGCGGTGTAGCTCCACGACTGGCTCCACGAGTGGGACCCGCCGACGGTGAGCCCGAGGCTGGTCGACGCCTTGGCGAAGATGACTCCTGCCTCCGCAGAGACCGTTGCGGTCATCGAGGCGCTGACCTGCATCGTCTTGGTCTTGCTGTAGGTGATGCTTCCGCCCCTGCGGAAGATCGCCCAGTCGCTGTGGATGTTGGTGGGGTGGTAGGTGAAGGACTTGTTCTTGAACGTGTAGATCGTCTCGTCGCCAGGAGGGGCGCAGCGCGCGCTCGCTGGCGAGGCGGCCAGGACGGGTACGACGAGCATGCTCGCCACGACGGCCAGCACGGCCAGGATCTTCTTCATGCTGCTCCCAGTTCTGCCCGGGCGATGCGCCTCGAGTGGCGCCGGTCACTCCGGTGTGGTATGTTTGTCATTCGACGGGTCCGTCAAACCCGGCGGCCCGTCGCCTCCCCGAGCGCGGCCAGCACCGTCGGCCAGGCCGCGGAGCCCGGCTCGATCACGCCGAAGTGGTCGCCGGGGACCACCGCCAGGTCGACCCACGGGTGCCGGGCCACCAGCCCGGCACTGAGCGAGACCGGCACGACGTCGTCGTCCTCGCCGTGCACGATCCCCACCGGAAACGCCGGCCGCGTCGCCAGCATGGTCATCGGGTCGGCAGGGCCGGAGTCGTGACCACCGAGGAAGGCGGCGACCGCGCCGTCGCCCAGGTCCAGCCGGATGCCCTCCTCGAGGTCGCACACCGGGGCCAGGGCCACCACCCGCACCAGCTCGAGCCCGGTCGTGGCCAGCCACAGCGCGAGGTGCCCGCCGGCCGAGTGGCCGGTCACCGTGAACGGACCGGTCGGCAGGGCCAGGCCGCCCAGCAGCTCGGGCAGCCGGCTGACCGCTCGGTGCACGTCGTCCGTGGTGATCGGCCACCCGCCACCAGCACGCACCCGGCGGTACTCCGGGGTGGCCACCACCCAGCCGAGCTCGGCGAGCGCCCGCGCCATGGGGCGGGTGTGCCGACGGTCCCACTCCGGCTTCCAGAACCCACCGTGCAGGAGTACGACGACCCGCTCGGCGTCCCCGCCCTCCGGCAGGTGCAGGTCGATCACCGCGTCCTCGTGGTCGGCGTAGCGAACCGTGGCATCGGGCAGCTCGGAGCTGTTCACACGGCGACTCTAGGTGGCCGGTCGCGCCGTCGCGCCGGGCGGCTCTAGGGTGATCGACATGACCAAGTGGGAATACCTGACCGCACCCTTGCTGGTGCACTCGACCAAGCAGATCCTCGACAACTTCGGCTCCGACGGCTGGGAGCTGGTGCAGGTGGTGCCGGGGATGAACCCGGAGAACCTCGTCGCCTACTTCAAGCGGCCCGTGCAGTGAGCGCCGCGTCGGGCGACACCCCCGAGGAGCGTCTGGCCTCGCTCGGCCTGAGCGTTCCCGAGGTGGCCAAGCCGGTGGCGGCGTACGTCCCCGCCGTGCGCAGCGGCAACCACGTCTTCACCTCCGGCCAGCTGCCGATGCGCGACGGGCAGCTGATGCTGACCGGCAAGGTCGGCGGCGAGGTCTCCCAGGAGGAGGCTGTCGAGTGCGCCCGGCAGTGCGCCTTGAACGCGTTGGCCGCCGTCCGCGCGGAGGTCGGTGAGCTGTCCGCGATCAAGCGCGTCGTCAAGGTGGTCGCGTTCGTCGCCTCCACCCCCGACTTCACCGGCCAGCCGCTCGTGGCGAACGGCGTCTCGGAGCTGCTCGGTGAGATCTTCGGCGACGTCGGACGGCACGCCCGCTCGGCCGTGGGTGTCCCGGTGCTGCCGCTCGACGCGCCCGTCGAGGTCGAGCTGATCGTGGAGGTGTGATGCCTCGGGTCCAGCTGCCACCCCAGCTCGTCGAGGACGCGCGCGCGTTCGCCGACGGCACCCGGGAGCCGGCCGAGCCGCGCAACGCGGCGACGGTGGTGCTGCTGCGCCAGGGTGCTGAGGGACCCGAGGTCTACCTGTTGCGCCGTCAGGTCTCGATGGCCTTCGCCGGCGGCATGTGCGTCTTCCCGGGGGGCGGTGTGGACCCGCGCGACTTCGACCACGAGATCGCCTGGACCGGACCGTCGCCGCAGGAGTGGGCCGGCCGGCTCGGGACCGACGAGGCGACCGCCCGCGCCCTGGTCTGCGCCGCCGTGCGCGAGACCTTCGAGGAGTCCGGCGTGCTGCTGGCCGGGGAGTCCCCGGAGACGGTCGTGGCCGACACCACCGGCGAGGACTGGGAGACCGACCGCGCGGCCCTGGAGGCCCGCGAGCTGGCCTTCACCGAGTTCCTCGACCGACGTGGCCTGGTCCTGCGCACCGACCTGCTCGGGGTGTGGGCGGGCTGGCTCACCCCGGTCTTCGAGCCCCGGCGCTTCCGCACCTGGTTCTTCGTGGCGGACCTCCCGGAGGGGCAGCGCACCCGCGACGTCTCCACCGAGTCCGACCACGTCACCTGGCTCCCGGCGATGCGTGCCGTGACCGAGGTCGAGGGCGAGCAGATCCTCATGCTGCCCCCGACCTACCTGACCTGCCTCGAGGTGGGGCAGTACGCCGACCCGGCCGGTGTGCTCGACGCCGCCAGGGACCGTCGCGTGCAGATGTTCACCCCGCAGGTCGAGGAGACCGCCGAGGGCGCGACGCTCTCGATCCCCGCCGAGCTCGCGCCGCTGCTGGAGTCGCGGAGTTGAGCTGGGCCGGGGGCGGCCAGGGGCAGCGCGCACACTGCGTGCTGGCCCCCAACGCCAACGTCATGACGCTCGACGGCACCAACACCTGGGTGCTCCGCGAGCCCGGTGCTCGCCGGTCGGTGGTGGTGGACCCGGGCCCGCCCGACGAGGCGCACCTGGCCGCGGTCGCCGAGCTCGCGGGGGAGGTCGGCGTCGTGCTGCTGACCCATCACCACCTCGACCACTCCGAGGCCGCCAAGGACTTCGCCCGACGGATGGGCTGCGGCGTACGCGCCCTGGACCCCGCCCAGCGGCTCGGTTCCGAGGGGCTCGCCGACCACGACGTGGTCGAGGTCGACGGGCTCGAGGTCCGGGTGGTGGCCACCCCCGGCCACACGGCGGACTCGTTGTCCTTCCACCTCCCGGCCGAGGACGCCGTGCTCACCGGCGACACCGTCCTGGGTCGCGGGACCACGGTGGTGGCCCATCCCGACGGACAGCTGGGCGCCTACCTCGGCTCCCTCGACCGGCTCCGTGACCTGGCGGAGTCGCAGGGCGTGGCGCGGATCTGGCCCGGCCACGGCCCGGTCATCGAGGACGCCCTCGGGGTCCTGGACTACTACATCGCCCACCGCCACGAACGCCTCGGCCAGGTGGCGGCCGCCCTCGAGGAGCTGCGCCGGGCACCGCACCACGAGGGGAGCTCGGTCGAGGAGCTCCCGCGGCAGGTGGTGGAGATCGTCTACGCCGACGTCGACCCCGTCCTGTGGGGGGCGGCCGAGCTCTCGGTGCGGGCCCAGCTCGCGCACCTCACGGACCACAGCTGAGCAGCTCCGGGACAGGGCATCTGCTGGTACCGGTCTCGGGGCGGCGGGTCCGCGGCTAAAGTTGCGCCGGTGCGGGACAAGTTGGGGATGACGGCCTTCGTGGTCGTGCTGATCGGCGTGTGGGTCGCGGGCTTCTTCTGGGTCCGCGGCGACTTCGCCGAGCCCACGACGACTTCGGTGCAGACCCGCAAGGCGGCCGCCGCGGCCCAGCCCAGCGCGGCCTCCTCGCCCACGACCACCCCCACCGAGAGCGCCGCCGCGACCCCGTCGGCGTCCGGCGGCGACGACCCCTCAAGCCCCAGTTCCAAGCTGGCCGGCAAGGTCTCCAAGCTGGCCAAGCTCGACCGCGGCGACCCGATCGAGGGCCGGTCCGACGCCCTGCGTCCGAGGCCGGAGCTGCTGCCTCCCGTGGCGGAGTTCAAGATGGCCAGCTTCAACATCCTCGGCAGCAGCCACACCCGCAAGGGTGGGCACTCCGCGGGCCGCGCGTCCGGCACCCAGCGGATGGGCGGGGTGCTCCAGCTGCTCGCGGCCAACGCCATCAGCGTCGTGGGGATCCAGGAGTTCCAGCCCGACCAGCGTCAGGCCTTCTCCAGCCGCGCAGGGGGCTGGTCGATGTACCCCGGCCTGTCGCTCGGACAGCGCGCCGGCGAGAACTCGGTGGCCTGGCGCAACGACGTCTGGGAGCCGGTCGAGCGCAACCTGGTCAACATCCCCTACTTCAACGGCCGGCAGCGCCCGATGCCCTACGTGAAGCTGCGTCACCGCGCGACCGGGATCACGGCGTGGTTCTCGACCTTCCACAACCCCGCTGACACCGGCAACTTCCGTGGCCAGCAGCGCTACCGCACCGAGGCGACCAGCCGGGAGATCGCGCTGTTCAACCGGCTCGAGGGCACCGGGGTCCCGCAGTTCGTCACCGGCGACATGAATGAGCGGGCGGAGTACTTCTGCCGCGTGACCGGAGGAACCCGCCTGGTCGCGGCAGCCGGTGGCAGCAACAGCGGTGGCTGCCGGCCCCCCAGCCCGACCCAGATCGACTGGATCTTCGGCAGTCCCGGTGCGAGCTTCAGTGGCTACGCCGCGATCCGCAACGACCTGGTCCGGCGTACGACGGACCACCCGTTGGTCGTCGTCAGCGTCAGCATCGACGGGCTGAAGTACGCCCCAAGAGGCAGTGGCTCCCGTGCCGCTGAGCGGCCGGCCGCGAGGCGCTAGCGAGCGCGCTTGCGCATCCGCTCCACGTCGTGGATCACGACCGAGCGCGGCTCCAGGCGCAGCCACCCGCGGGAGGCGAAGTCGGCCAGCGCCTTGTTGACGGTCTCGCGGGAGGCGCCGACCAGCTGGGCGAGCTCCTCCTGAGTGAGGTCGTGGTGGACGTGCACGCCGTCGTCGGCGGTGCGGCCGAAGCGGTCGGCAAGATCGAGCAGCGCCTTGGCGACGCGGCCGGGAACGTCGGAGAAGACCAGGTCGGCGACGACCTCGTTGGTCTTGCGCAGCCGGGCGGCGAGCTGGGCGAGCAGGCCGAGCGCGACACCGGGACGGCCCTCGAGCCAGCGCAGCAGGTCGTCGTGGGACAGCGAGAGGAAGACGGTCTCGGTGACCGCGGTGACGGTCGCGGAGCGCGGGCCGGGGTCGAAGAGCGAGAGCTCGCCGAACATCTGGCCGGGACCGAGGATCGCCAGGAGGTTCTCCCGGCCGTCGGAGGAGGTGCGGCCGAGCTTCACCTTGCCCTCGGCGACGATGTAGAGGCGGTCGCCCGGGTCGCCCTCGTGGAAGAGGACCTCGCCACGTCGCAGCTTGTTCTCACCCATGGAGGCACGCAGCGCTGCTGCCGCCTCGTCGTCGAGCGCGCTGAACAGCGGCGCCTGCCGGAGTACGTCGTTGTCCACGTGATGTCCCTTTCGGTCTGACCCCCGTGTTGCAGGTCACAGTCTGGCGCATCATCGGGCAGGATTGCGACACGACCCTCACGGTGGGCTCGGGCGCGTGGGTGCTGGCCACCGGCCACCACGGGAGGCACACGCTACACCGGGCGCCGTACCCTGTCCGCGTGCCCGACACCTCCCTGGTCCGCCGCGCGCGCAAGGTCGACCGCGTGCTCGCCGAGACCTACCCGGATGCGCGGTGCGAGCTGGACTTCGCCACCCCCTTCGAGCTGCTCGTGGTCACGGTGCTCAGCGCCCAGACCACCGACCGGCGGGTCAACGCGGTCCGACCCAGGCTGTTCAGTGCCTATCCCGACGCCGCCGCGATGTCGGCGGCCGAGCGGGCCGACCTCGAGGCGATCATCGGGCCGCTGGGCTTCTTCCGCGCCAAGACCGAGTCGCTGCTCAAGCTCTCCGCGGCGCTCGTCGCCGACCACGGGGGTCAGGTGCCTCCTCGGCTGGAGGACCTGGTCAAGCTGCCGGGCGTGGGTCGCAAGACCGCCAACGTGGTCCTGGGCAACGCCTTCGGCATCCCCGGCATCACCGTGGACACCCACTTCGGTCGGCTGGCCCGCAGGCTCGGCTGGACCGAGGAGACCGACCCGGTCAAGGCCGAGCACGCCGTCGGTGCGCTGTTCCCGAAGCGGGACTGGACCATGCTCAGCCATCACCTGATCTGGCACGGCCGGCGCGTCTGCCACGCGAAGAAGCCGGCGTGCGGGGCCTGCCCGGTCGCCCGCTGGTGCCCGTCGTACGGCGAGGGCCCGACCGATCCCGAGGCCGCTGCCCTGCTCGTGAAGACGCAAGGACCCGCGTGAGCCTGCGCCGCCGCCTGGTCGCGGCCACGGTCACGACGCTGTGCCTGGTCCTCTTCGTCTCGGGGTGCTCGAGCTCGTCGACCTCCGAGCCCGAGGGGGTCAAGCGTCTGCCTGCGGTGACCCTGGCACCGCTGGACGGCGGCGAGCCGGTCGACCTGCGCAGCCTGCGCGGACCCCTGGTGGTGAACCTGTGGGCGAGCTGGTGCGTGCCGTGCCGCACCGAGCTGCCGCTCTACGCCGAGTTCGCGAAGAAGTCCGCCGGCCGGGTCGAGGTGCTGGGCATCGACTTCCAGGAGACCAAGGCCGACGCCGCGCGTCAGCTGGCCCGCAGGAGCGGGGTCACCTACCCGTTGCTCGCCGACCCCGACGGGGCCGTGCGCGCGATCGGGCTGCCCAAGATCATGCTGGTCGACGCCGAGGGCACCATCGTGCACGAGGAGTACGTCGAGATCACCTCGACCGCCCAGCTCGACGGCCTGGTCAGCAAGTACCTGGGTGTGGCCCCGTGACCTCCTCGACCCGCTTCCCCGACTGGCTCGAGCCGATCCGGCACGGGGCGAACTCGATCCGTGCCGAGGACATCAGCCGGTTCGTTCCGCCCGAGGGGTCGCAGGCGCGCAAGGGTGCGGTGCTGATGCTCTTCGGTGAAGGATCCGCGGGACCCGACCTGCTGCTCACCGAGCGCGCCCACGACATGCGCTCGCACCCCGGTCAGGTCTCGTTCCCCGGTGGCTCGATCGACGCCTCGGACCCCTCGCCGCAGGCGGCCGCGCTGCGCGAGGCGCAGGAGGAGGTCGGCGTCGACCCCGCGGGGGTCGAGCTGTTCGCCACCCTGCCCGAGCTGTGGCTGCCGCCCAGCAACTTCGCCGTCACCACCGTCCTGGGCTGGTGGCGCGAGGAGGTGCCGGTCTCGGTGGTGGACCCGGCCGAGGTGCACGCCGTGCTCCGGGTGCCGCTCGAGGAGCTGCTCGATCCCGCGCACCGGGTCACCGTCACGCACCCCGTGGGTTACTCCAGCCCGGGCTTCCTGATCGGTGAGACCAAGGAGCTGATCCTGTGGGGGTTCACGGCGGGGCTGGTCAACAAGCTCTTCGACCACGTGGGCCTGACCCGGCCCTGGGACGCGTCGGTCACGCAGGTCCTGCCGGACTACATGCTCGGTCTGAGCGAAGATTGACCCCGTCCTCCGTCTCGGCCGAAAGGCTCGCATGAACTTCCTCGACTGGTGCCTGGTCCTGCTGACCCTGGCCTACGCCCTCTCGGGCTACTGGCAGGGCTTCGTCACCGGTGCGGCCGCGACGGCAGGACTGCTGCTCGGTGGGTTGGCCGGGATCTGGGTGGCACCGATGCTGCTGGGAGACGCGCAGCCCTCGCTGTGGGTCTCCCTCGGAGCGCTGTTCGTGGTGCTGGTGATGGCCTCGCTGGGGCAGGCGTTGATGCAGTACGTCGGCACGCGAGTGCGCGCGCGACTGACCTGGCAACCGATCCGGGCGGTGGACGCCGTGGGCGGCGCGGCGTTGAGCGTGGTCGCGGTGCTGCTCGTCGCCTGGATGCTCGGGGTGGCGATCAGTGGCTCCCGGATCCCGGGGATCAGCCCGCAGGTGCGCGACTCGCAGGTCTTGATCGCGGTCAACAAGGTGATGCCGGTCCAGGCCCAGCAGGTGCTGCGGTCCTTCGACAACGTGGTCGGCTCCAGCTTCTTCCCGCGCTACCTCGAGCCCTTCGCCCCGGAGCGGATCATCAAGGTGGCCCCGGCCGACCGCAAGGTGCTGCGCGACCCGGACATCCAGCGTGCCAGCCAGAGCGTCTACAAGATCCGCAGCAACAACCGCTGCGGCAGCGGCGTCGAGGGCACCGGCTTCCTCTACGCCGACCACAAGCTGATGACCAACGCGCACGTGGTGGCCGGGGTCACCGACCCGCTCGTGCGTGCCGGTGGCAAGGAGCTCGCGGCGAAGGTCGTCTACTACGACCCCGACGTGGACGTGGCCGTGCTCGACGTACCCGACCTCAACGGCCCGGCGATCACCTTCGACCTCGACGGCTCCGAGCGTCAGCAAGGTGCCGTGCTCGGCTTCCCGCAGGACGGACCGTTCGACGCCCAGCCGGCCCGGATCCGGACCGACCAGCGACTGCGCTCACCCGACATCTACGGCAACGGGACCGTGACCCGCCACGTGTTCTCGGTGCGCGGCCTGATCCGCCCCGGCAACTCCGGCGGGCCGATGGTCTCCACGGCCGGCAAGGTGCTCGGCGTGGTCTTCGCGGCCTCGGTCCGCGACCCGCAGACCGGCTACGCGCTCACCGCCGACCAGGTGCGGCGGGCGGCAGCCGCGGGGCTGTCGTCCTCGACCACGGTGTCCAGCGGCAACTGCACCTGAGCGGTGCGGATCAGCCGCGCTTGAGCAGGGTCTTGTTCTCCTTGGCCTGCTCGATGGCGCGCTCGGGCGCCTTGACCTGCTTGAGCTTGCGTACGCCGACGAAGCCCAGCAGGCCCGCCAGCAGGAGGTAGGCGCCGAAGACGATCAGGAAGCACCAGGCGAGGTCGAGCCCGGTCATCGCCAGGAAGTAGGCGAACGCGACCGACAGCATGATCACGGCCAGCAGCCCGAGGAAGGCGGCGCCGGCGAAGAGCGCGACGCTCATGCCGCCGGCGCGGACCGAGACCTTCAGCTCGGACTTGGCCAGGGCGATCTCGCTCTGGATCAGGGTCGAGACGTCGCGGCTGGCGTCGACGACGAGCTTGCCAATGGTGGGTTCTTCTACCCCGACAGGTTCGCGATGTGCCATGACAGATGGTTCCTTCCCGGACTTCCGACGTGGAGCCGACCCTATCGTCAGGCTCCTCGTGCTGCGGTCAGCGGCGGGCCGACCGGTTTGGAGGTGTTGCTCGACTCTGACAGAGTGACCCCGGTTGGAGGGGAGTATCCCTACGCGACGATCTCGTCATCACGGCCAGGCACGGTCCTGGCCCGGGGTCGTCGGTCGCGAGCAGCGGCGGGAGAGACCTCCGGGCACCTGAACACGTGCGCGGCCCGGTCGTGCGCCCCGAGTCCGGAGGAACCATGGACGTATCCCCCCTCGTCTGGTGGCTCACGGTGGGTATCACCACCGCGGTCCTGATCGTCGACGTCGTCATCATCGGTCGTCGCCCCCACGAGCCCACCCGGCGTGAGGTCAGCCTCGCGCTGGCCGGGTTCGTCGGCATGGCGATCGTGTTCGGGATCGGCGTGTGGTTCTTCGCCGGCGCCCGCTACGGCACCGAGTTCTTCGCCGGCTGGCTCACCGAGTACTCCCTCTCGGTCGACAACCTGTTCATCTTCTTGATCATCATGAACAAGTTCGGCGTACCGAAGAAGCTGCAGCAGAACGCGCTGCTGGTGGGGATCGTGCTGGCGCTGATCATGCGCGGCATCTTCATCGCCGTGGGTGCGGCCGCGATCAACAACTTCAGCTGGGTGTTCTACATCTTCGGGGTGTTCTTGATCTACACGGCGGTGAAGCTGGCCAAGGAGGGCGCCGAGGACGAGGACGATTTCGAGGAGAGCGGCCTGATCAAGTGGGTCGAGCGGACCTTCCCGGCCACCTCGGAGTGGCACGGCACCAAGGTGCTGATCGTGGAGAACGGCAAGCGCGTGGCCACCCCGATGCTGATCGTGATCCTCGCGCTCGGCACCACCGACCTGCTCTTCGCGCTCGACTCGATCCCCGCCATCTACGGGCTCACCCGGGAGCCGTTCCTGGTCCTGACCGCCAACATCTTCGCGCTGATGGGTCTGCGCCAGCTCTACTTCCTGATCGGCGGCCTGCTCGAGCGGCTCGTCTACCTCTCCTACGGGCTCGCGATCCTGCTCGGCTTCATCGGGGTGAAGCTGATCCTGCACGCCATGCACGAGAACGAGCTCGGCTTCGTCAACGGGGGAGAGCACATCGACTGGGCCCCGGAGATCCCGATCTGGCTCTCGCTGGTGGTGATCCTCGGGATCCTGGTGCTCACGACGGTGCTCAGCCTGTGGAAGTCGAGCCGGGTCAGCGCCCAGGAGCTCGACGAGGCCACCGGCCCGCGACGTGACTGGGACGACGGCTGAGGGTGGGGTTCCTCCGGGCGGGAATGTCCTGACCGCGTGGGTTGTTGAAGATTTGACAATCCCTCGACCCGATCGTGAGAACTCTGTGCACCTCCTGATGCTCGTCGGCAGCCTCCGCGCCGGCTCCTGGACCGCCACCCTGACCGACTCGCTCGCCGAGCTCCTGCCTGCCGACGTGCACGCGAGCGCCTTCGCCGGGATGGGTGAGCTCCCGCACTACTCCGAGGACCTCGACACCGAGCACCCGCCGGCAGCCGTGGTGGCCTTTCGCGAGGCCGTCGCGGCCGCCGACGCGCTGGTCGTGGCCACACCGGAGTACAACGGCTCCCTGCCCGGCGTACTGAAGAATGCGATCGACTGGGCCTCCCGTCCCCGCGGCGAGGCGGCCCTGGCCGGCAAGCGCGTGGCCGTGATCTCGGTCAGCCCCTCGCCCCGCGGCGCCCAGTGGGCCCGCGAGGACGCCGAGAAGGTGCTCCGCGTGGCCGGCGCCGTGCCCCTGCCCACCTCCCTCGGTGTCGCCTCGGTGCACTCGGTGCTCAGCGACGGCAAGGTCACCGACCCCGACCTCCACCGCGCCCTCACCGATATGGTCGCCGACCTGCTCGCCGTGGACCCCGCCGCGGCCTGACTTCGGCACATGATTTTCAGGAGAACCTGAAAAACCGACAGCGGCAGTACGCCGAACCGGCGACCCGCGTCAGTCCCCCTTGTCCGAGGACATCCCCTTGCCGATCAGGTCCATCACGGTCGAGTCGGCCAGGGTGGTGACGTCGCCGACCTCACGGTG
>CAWAJE010000047.1:0-14517 GCA_963782215.1 uncultured Actinomycetota bacterium
CAGGGGCCACCCTTCGTGTGGGGTTGTGATGCCCGTCACCGTCGCACCAACCCCGTGGCCGCACCATCGGGAACGGCGCACACGTCGCCGGGCGGAGCCCGCTGATCGCCGGGCGGTCGGTGCCGGACGACGAACGGTCGCTCGTCAGCTCCGGTCGAGCTGCACCGCTTCGGGCGTGTGCAGGCGGACCATGAACCGGCTCGCGTGCGCCGGCACCCGGTGCCGCGTGAGCCGCGAGACCGCGACCATGGTGGCGAAGCTGGCCGGGACCGCCCACGCGGCGGGCTGCTCGATCAGCGAGGCGAACCAGCCGCTGGAGCGGTTGTGCAGCAGCGTGTCGACCACGGCCGTCCCGGTGAACAGCCCGCCGACCACCAGCCCGGCCAGCGCCCCGGGCGCGGTCAGGCCGCGCCACCAGATCCCGAGCAGGAGCAGGGGGGAGAAGGTCGCGGCGGCCATCGCGAAGGCCAGCCCCACCACGGTCGCGACCGCGACGTCGCGGGCCAGCACCGCGAGCAGGTAGGGCACCACGATCGCGAGCACGGCCGCGAGCCGGAAGGCGGTCACACCCTCCAGGCGCTTGCTCATCACGTCCTGCGTGACCACGCCGGCCACGGCGATCGTCAGCCCCGAGGAGGTGGCCAGGAACGCGGCGAAGGCGCCGGCGGTCAACAGGGCCACGAGCAGGTCCCCACCGAGGCCGCCGATCATCCGGGCAGGCAGCTCCAGCACGACGCTGTCGCTGCGACCGGCCGCCACCAGGTCCGGGGCGTAGAGCCTGCCGAGGGCGCCGTACACCGGAGGCAGCACGTAGAAGCAGCCGAGCAGCACCAGCACGGCCACCGTCGTCTGCCGCGCCGCGCGCCCGTCGGGGTTGGTGTAGAACCGCACCACGACGTGCGGCAGCCCCATCGTGCCCAGGAAGGTCGCCACCATCAGGGAGTACGTCGAGTACAGCGGGTGGTCGCCCGCGAAGGCGATCGGATCGGCCCAGTCGAGACCGGACACGCCACCGGCGAGCAGCGAGGGGTCGGCCGGTGAGGCTGCGCCGTCGCCGAGCCAGACGAGCACCAGGAAGGCCAGCGGCACCAGCAGCGCCGTCAGCTTGAGCCAGTACTGGAAGGCCTGCACGAAGGTGATCGAGCGCATCCCGCCGGCGAGCACGTTCAGCAGCACCACCACCGCGACCACGAGCCCGCCCGCCCACGGAGGCAGCCCGGTGGTCGTGCGCAGGGCCACGCCGGCGCCCTGGAACTGCGGCATCAGGTAGAGCCAGCCGATCGCGATCACGAGCAGCGAGGAGGCCCGGCGCACCGACCGCGAGTCCAGCCGCGCCTCCGCGAAGTCGGGCAGCGTGTAGGCCCCCGAGCGGCGCAGCGGAGCCGCCACCAGCGTGAGCAGGACGAGGTAGCCCGCGGTCCATCCCACGGGATACCACAGCATCTCCGCGCCCTGGCTGAGCACCAGACCGGCCACGCCGAGGAACGACGCCGCCGAGAGGTACTCGCCGCTGATCGCCGAAGCGTTCAGCCCTGGACGCACCGAGCGGGAGGCCACGAAGAAGTCCGAGGTGGTGCGGCTGAACCGCAGTCCCCACGTGCCGATCGCCAAGGTGGCCACCGTGACGGTGAGCACGGCGGTGAGCCCGAACGCGAGGTTCACCGGAGCTCCTCGATCGCGCTGTCTGCGGCGGAGCGCTGCATCACCCGGACGAAGGCGCGCTCGTTGCGCTCGGCCAGGTGCAGGTAGCGCCAGCCGAGCAGGGCCAGCACGGGGTAGCAGCCGAAGGCGAGCACGACCCAGCTCACCGGCATGTCGAGCACGCGGTGCGAGGTCAGGGCGGGGACCAGCCAGAACGCGAGTGGGAGCAGGCCGATCGTCAGCGCGAGCACGAGCAGGATCCCCAGGGCCAGGCGCAGCTGGGCACGCAGCAGCGTGCGGAGGTAGATCTCGCCGACCTCGCTCTGCGCGTCGATCTCCCCGGCCGCCGTACGTCGTGAGCCCGCGCGCGGGCGTTCCGTCCAGGGACTCGTGACCCTGACCCGTTCCTGGGCCCGTTCGTGGACGCGTTCTGGGTCCCGTTCCTGGACGCGTTCTGGGTCCCGCTCCGGAGGCCGCGAGGTCACGGCGAGCCGGGCCGCGCGTTGCGCACGAGCAGGTCCCGGAGCTCGCGGGTGTGCCGGCGGCTCACCTGCAGCTCCTGATCGCCGATCAGCACCGAGCAGCGTCCGCCGTCCACGTGCACCTCGTCGACGAACCCGGTGGCGATCAGCAGGGAGCGGTGGATCCGCACGAACCCGGCCTCGGCCCAGTCCTGCTCGAGCTGGGTCAGCGGCACCCGCACGAGGTAGCTGTCCTCGCCCGTGTGCAGCCGGGCGTAGTCGCCCTCGGCCTCGACGTAGCGGATCTGGGAGAGCGGCACGAAGCGCGTCACCCCGCCACGCTCGACCGGCACCTGCTCGTCCTCGGTGGCGGGCCGGTTCGCCGACAGCACCCGGCGTACGGCCTCGGCGAGACGCTCCGCGCGCACCGGCTTGAGCACGTAGTCGACGGCCTGCAGGTCGAAGGCGTCCACGGCGTGCTCCTCGTGGGCGGTGACGAACACGGTCGCGGGTGGTGTGCGGAAGTGGCTGAGCACCTGGGCGAGCTCGATGCCGCTCAGCCCCGGCATCTGGATGTCGAGGAAGACCGCGTCCACCTCGAGCTGCTTGAGCAGGCGCAGCGCCTCGGTGGAGGAGTCGGTGGCGTGCACCACCTCGACCCGGTCGTCGTGCTCGAGCAGGTAGGTGATCTCGTCGAGCGCTGGCCGTTCGTCGTCGATCACCAGGATCCGCAGGCCACTCACGCGGTCACCCCGGCGGCGAACTTCGGCACGCGTACGACGACCTTGGTGCCGGCGCCCGGAGCGGTCTCCACGACCAGACCGTATTCGTCACCGAAGGTGGTGCGCAGTCTTTCGTCGACGTTGGCCAGCCCGACGGAGTCCCCGCCCGCGACCCCGGCGAGCACCTGCCGGATCCGCTCCGGGTCCTGGCCGGCCCCGTTGTCCTCGATGGCGATCACGCACTCGCGGTCGGCGTCGCGCGCGACGATGGAGATCCGGCCGCCGCTCGCGTTGGCCTCCAGCCCGTGCTGCACGGCGTTCTCGACCAGGGGCTGCAGGCACAGGAACGGGATCCGTACGCCGAGCACCTCAGGTGCGATCCGCAGCGTGACCTGCAGCCGGTCACCGAACCGCGCCTGCTCGAGCAGCACGTAGCGCTCGATCGAGCGCAGCTCCTCGGCCAGCGTGGTGAACTCACCGTGCTCGCGGAAGGAGTAGCGGGTGAAGTCGGCGAACTCCAGCAGCAGGTCGCGGGCGCGGTCGGGGTCGGTGCGCACGAACGAGGCGATCGCGCCGAGTGAGTTGTAGATGAAGTGCGGGCTGATCTGCGCACGCAGCGCCCGCACCTCGGCCTGCGCGAGCCGGTGCCGCTGCTCGTCGAGCTCGGCGAGCTCGAGCTGACCCGAGACCCAGGCGGCCACCTCCTCGGTCGCGCGCAGCAGGGTCGCGGAGGTGTGCTCGCCGACCGCGACCAGAGCACCCGCGACCCGGTCCTCGATCACCAGCGGGGTCGCCAGCCCGTGGCGGACCAGGCACCCCTCGGTGGTGCACGACAGCTCGCCCGCCCCCGCGATCACGGTGCTGCCGACGGCAACGGCACGCGCGGCGAGCTGCTGGGCCTGGCCGGCGTGATGGGTGGACAGGCCGTCGTACCCCAGCAGGACGTGGGTGTCGCAGATCGCGACCGCCGCGGTGCCGAGCAGGCTGCGCAGATGCTTGAGGCTGCGCTGCACGGAGTCGGGGTTCAGTCCCCGCCTCAGCGCAGGGGACGCGAGCGAGGCCGTGTGCAGCGTGCGGAAGGTGGCGAGATCGGCGTCACTGCCCAGCTGACGCGAGGCCCAGCGGCCGCGGAGGCCCACGAATGCCACGTCAGGTCACCGGAAGTCGATCAGCTGCATGCCGGGGTCGTCGGGTGGTCGCCGCGGTGCCGGCGGGGTGGCGGTGCGTCCTGCTCCTGCGTCCGCTCCTGGCCCGGCCGCAGCATCGTCCGCGGTGGGCTCCGGCGGGGCCGCGGCCCGCGAGACCTGGGTCGGGATCTCCGGCACCGGCTCCTGATGGCGTACGACGGCCCGGTAGCACCGGGTGATCCAGGGCAGCCGCATGCCGTCGTGACCGCGACCGTAGTCGGCGTACAGCGCGGCCACGCTGGCCAGGACCTCCTCGCGGTCGGGCTCGCTCATCGTCGAGACGTGCGAGACCGAGCGGGCGAGATCGGCGAGCGTGGCGGCGTTGTGGTTCTGCCAGAAGCGGAACTCCGCCTGCTCGACGAACCCGAAGTGCGGGGTCGACATCAGCGGCATCGTGCCGTCGTTCTCGGCCGGGGAGATCAGCTTCTTGAGCCGTCGTACCCACGGGATCCCGACGTCGTAGGTGTTCCACACCAGGGAGATCACACCGCCCGGCCGCAGCACGCGGGCGATCTCCTCCAGGGCCGCATCGTGGTCGAACCAGTGGAAGGACTGGGCGCAGACCACCACGTCCACCGATCGCGAGCGCACCGGGATGCTCTCGGCGGTCGCGGCGACGTGGGACACGGAGGTGTTGCGCGCGAGGACGCTGAGCATCTGGGGCAACGGGTCGGTGGCCAGCAGCTGGTGGCCGTGACCACTCAACATCGAGGTGAGCTTGCCGGTGCCTGCTCCGAGCTCGAGGACGACCTGCCGGTCCGCGCCGACCAGCCACGGGATCGCCTCGTCGGGATAGGCCGGGCGCGCACGGTCGTAGGCCTCGGCCACGTCGCCGAAGGACCTGCCGCGGTCGGGGTTCTCCTCGCTCATCGTGCTTGCGAAGGTACCCGATAGCCTGCCCGCCGTGCCCCAACCCACGACCGAGTCCGCGTCCGACCCGCTGGCCTGGCTCAGCGATCTCGAGGGAGTCCCCTCGGCCTACGCGGCCACGCGTGACGGCATCGACGTCCTGCTGCGCGATCGGGGCCTGCGGCGCACCACGCCCGAGCAGACCGGGGAGTCGCTGCTGCGTGGCGCTCATGCCAGTGCCGTCCTCGACGGGTCGGCGTCCTCGTTGGAGGACATCCGCGCCGGTGCGGGCGACGAGGTGGCGCAGGCCGCGCTGCGGGTGAGCACCGAGGTGCTCGCGTTGGTGCCGGTGATGGGAAGGTCCCCGGTGCAGGCCTTCGCCCGGCTGCACTCGCTCACCGGAGGATCGACTCCGGGACAGCCCGTGGACCCCGAGGCCTCGGCCCGCCTGCAGGATCTCTCGCGCGCACTGCTGGACACCTCGGCCCCGGCCCTGGTGGTGGCTGCGCTCGTCCACGCCGAACTGGTCGCCGCCGCCGCGTTCGCCTCCCACAACGGCCTGGTGGCCCGCGCCGCCGAGCGCCTGGTGATGGTCTCGCGCGGAGTCGACCCGGCCTCGCTCGTCGTACCCGAGGCAGGACACCTCGCCTTGCAGGCGGAGTACGAGTCGAACCTGCGTGGCTACCGCGACGGCGGTCGCGCCGGGTTGCACGCCTGGATGCTCTACGGCGCGGAGGCGCAGACCAAGGGCGCCGAGGCGAGTCCGCTCGTGCAGCCCGACTAGCCCGCTGGGGCACTGTCCACGCAGAAGAGCGGCACCGGGATCAAGGATCTCGATGCCGCCCAGACACACGGGGGTTTGGCTACCAAGCGTGCACATTCTAATAGTCGCTCTGCGGCGAACCGCAGAGGTGGACACCCTGAAAAAAGGGTAGATCGCCGCGTGGGTACCGCCACCGTGTGAGTCTGTAGTTGTTCTTCTGCACTCCTTTGTACGCGGTGCCCGTGGCCACTACAAGGGTTGACTTTTACGCTGTGGTCCTGCGCCTCTTCGCGTTCAGCCACACCGCTGCACCGATCGCTGCGACCCCGCCGACCGTCAGGGCGAGGATCGTCTGCTTCGCCGCAGGCAGGCGCACCCGGCTGCGCAGCGCAACCGGCTTCTCGAAGACCAGCACCGGCCAACCGCGCTCACGGGCGATCCGGCGCAGGTCCTTGTCGGGGTTCACCGCGAAGGGGAAACCGACGGTCTCGAGCATCGCCACGTCGGTGACCGAGTCGCTGTAGGCGTAGCACCGGTCGAGGTCGTAGCCGCGTTTGCGGGCCAGGTCGCGGATCGCCTTGGCCTTGTTCTCGGCGTAGGCGTAGAAGCGGATGTCCCCGGTGTAGCGGCCGTCCTCGATCGCCATCCGGGTGGCGATCACCTTGTCGGCGCCGAGCATCTCCCCGATCGGCTCGACGACCTCGGAGCCGCTGGTGGAGACGATGATGACGTCGCGCCCCGCCAGGTGGTGGTCCTCGATCAGGTTGACCGCCTCGTCGTACACCAGGGGGTCGACGATGTTGTGCAGGGTGTCCGCGACGATCTCGGTGACGGTCTCGACGTCCCAGCCCATGCACAGCTGCGACATGAACTGCCGCATCTTCTCCATCTGGTCGTGGTCGGCTCCGCCGACGAGGTAGACGAACTGTGCGTACGCCGAGCGCAGCATCGCCCCGCGGGAGATCAGGCCGCCAGCCTGGAACTCACGGCTGAACGCCAGCGTGCTCGACTTGGCGATGATCGTCTTGTCCAGGTCGAAGAACGCCGCCGTGGGTCGTGCCACCGGGCTCATGCCCGAAGTCTAGGCATCGGGGGCGATTCGGCTCCCGGGAGCCTCGTCGGGCGGGGCCTCGGTTGGCGGGGTCGGTCGGCTTGCTGGGTGCGGGGCGGTTTCCCAGGTTGGCGGGTCGGTTTCCCCGGAGACTTGACCCGGGAAACCGGCGGGCGCCCACCGGTAGCACCCACACCGGGGGTACGGCGGGACTGACCCGTTCCCATCCACAAGGGGCCTGAACGCCGCCGCCCTCCACAGCCGTTCCCAGCACCCCGGCCTCCTCGGGTGTAGCAGCGCAACCTCGGACCATGCACCCCACAGCCCCGCTGCTCGTCTCCGCCGACCCCTTGCTGATCTCCGAGGTGCAACGCCTGGCCGCCGCGGCCGGGGTGCTGCCCGAGGTGGTGTCCTCGCCGGAGCAGACCCTGGGTGCCTGGGGGTCCGCGCCGCTCGTCCTGGTGGGTCAGGACCTCGCCGCGACGCTGGCCGCGTGCCACCCCTCACGTCGCGACCGGGTGCACGTGCTGTCGCGCTCACCGGTCGCGGACACGTTGTTCCGGGTGGCGCTGGCGTTGGGTGCCGAGACCGTGAGCGCGCTGCCGGCCTCGGACGCGTGGCTGGTGGAGCTGCTCACCGACGTGGGTGACGGCGGTGCTGATCCCGGTGTGGTGATCGGCGTGATCGGGGGTTCGGGCGGAGCCGGTGCCACTGTCTTCGCTGCGGCCCTGGCGCAGCGGGCGGCCTCCCGTGCCAGCACGCTTCTGGTCGATGCCGACCCGCTGGGCGCCGGGATCGATCGCGTCCTCGGTCTGGAGTCCACCGAGGGGATCCGCTGGGACGCGATGCTGCAGACCACCGGCCGGCTGAGCTCGCGGTCGTTGCGCGAGGCACTGCCGCGGGAGGGCCGGCTCTCGGTGCTGACCTGGCCCGCCGACCGGCCTGCGTCGCTGCAGGCGTTCGCGATGCGCGAGGTGCTCTCCGCGGGCGGCCGCGGCTTCGCAGCCGTGGTGCTCGATCTGCCCAGACACCCCGATCCGATGGTGCTGGAGACCATCAGCCGGTGCGACCACCTGGTCCTGGTCAGCACCCTGACCGTCCCGGGGGTCGCCTCCAGCACCCGGGTCGCCCAGCAGCTCCCGACAGGGGGTCCGCGCCGACACCTGGTCACGCGCGGCAACCGCGCGGGGGTGACCCCGGAGTCGGTCTCCCGGCTGCTGCGGATCCCGTTGCTCACCTCGATGGCACCCCAGCGGGGGCTCGACGAGTCCGTCGACCTCGGCGCCGGGCCGGTGCGTTCGCGACGTGGTGCCCTGGGTCGGGCTGCTGGGAGTGCCGTGGAGCAGCTGCTGCCCGAACGACACCTGGTCGCGGCATGACCGAGTCACTGCCGGCCGATCTGCTCGACGGCGTACGAGACCGGTTGGCGCGTGACGCAGCACCGCTCACCCCGCAGCTGGTGGCGCTGGCGCTGCGCGACTCCGGCCGCCCGGTGGGCGATGCCACCGTCCTCGCGGTCCACGACGCCCTGCAGCGCGACGTCGTCGGGGCGGGCCCGTTGGAGCCCTTGCTGCGGATCCCCGGCGTCACCGACATCCTGGTCAACGGCGCCACGCAGGTCTGGGTCGACCGCGGGGCCGGGCTGGAGCTGACGGGCGTGCGGTTCCCTGACGATGCGGCCGTACGCCGGCTCGCCCAGCGCCTCGCCGCGTCCGCCGGCCGACGTCTCGACGACGCCTCGCCGCACGTGGATCTCCGGTTGCCGGACGGCTCCCGCTTCCACGCCGTGCTGGCGCCGATCTCGCGCCCGGGCACGGTGCTGTCGTTGCGGGTGCCCCGGCAGCGCGTCTTCACCCTCGAGGAGCTGGTCGACGCCGGAGCCGTGGGGGCCGACGGCGCTGCCCTGCTCGACCTGGTGGTGCGCCGACGTCTCGCGTTCGTGGTCAGCGGTGGCACCGGCTCGGGAAAGACCACGTTGCTCAACGCCTTGTTGTCGCTCGTGGGCGAGGGGGAGCGGATCGTGCTGGTCGAGGATGCCTCCGAGCTCAGGCCCGAGCACCGGCACGTCGTCGCGCTGGAGGCCAGACCGGCCAACATCGAGGGGGCCGGCGAGGTGACGCTGCGGACCCTGGTGCGTCAGGCGCTCCGGATGCGGCCCGACCGGTTGGTGGTCGGCGAGGTCCGGGGAGCCGAGGTGGTGGACATGCTGGCGGCCATGAACACCGGCCACGAGGGCGGTTGCGCCACGGTGCACGCCAACTCCGCCGCTGACGTGCCCAGCAGGATCGAGGGCCTTGCCCTGGCAGCTGGACTCTCCCGCCAGGCGGTCCACAGCCAGCTGAGCTCGGCGCTCGACGTGGTGGTGCACCTGGGACGAGGACCGGACCGCACCCGGCGGGTGCGGGAGATCGGGGTGCTGCACCGCGGCCCCGAGGGGATCGTCGAGGTGGTGCCCGGGGTCCGGTTCTCCGACGACGGTGCGGCCGTCCCGGGGCCGGCCGTGGAGACACTGACCGCGCTGCTGGAGGGGTGAATGTTCATCGCGGCCGTTGCCCTTGCCGCACTGGCGGGGTTGCTCGCCGTTCCTGGACCGGTCCCGCCGACCTCGTGGCTCGAGGCCCGGCGGCTCTCGTCACGGCGTGCGGCAGGGTTCCTGGCCGTCGTCCCCCTGGCCGCGTTGGTGGCCGCGAGCGCGCTGGTGCTCCGGGGCACCCACCTGGTGCTGGTGATGATCGCGTCGGCCTCCTCGTGGGCCGTGGCCGGGATGCTGCGCCGGCGTCGAGAGGCTCGCGTGGCCGACCTGCGCGCGAGTGAGGTGCTGGCGCTGAGCGAGGCGATGGCGGCCGACCTCAGTGCTGGTCAGCCTCCGCTGCTGGTGCTGCAACGAGCCGCCGACGAGTGGCCTGAGTTCGCCCCCGTGGCGGTGGCCGGTCAGATGGGCGCCGACGTGCCGACGGCGCTGCGCGAGCTGGCCCGGCGACCGGGTGGCCAGCAGCTGCGGATCGTCGCGGCGACCTGGCAGGTCGCGCACCACACCGGCGCCGGGCTGGCCGGTGCGTTGGGCCGGGCCGCGGACACGATGCGGACGGAACGGCGTACGGCCCGGCTGGTGGCCACCGAGCTCGCCGCCGCGCGTGCGACGGCTCGGCTGCTCGCCCTCCTCCCCGTCGGCGTGCTCGTCATGGGGATCGGTGTAGGTGGCGACCCGGTGGGCTTCCTGACCACGTCGCCGATCGGGGTGGGGATCCTGGCCGCCGGACTGACGCTCTGCTTCCTGGGCCTGCGCTGGCTGGAGCACATCGCCGACTCGGTGCTGCGTCGATGAACAACCACGTGGACCCGGCGATGATCCTGGCGGCGTCTCTGGCAGCGGTGTTGGTCCTGCTCTCCTTCCCTCGTCGCGCTCGGTTGCCGGACACCACGCAGACCGCAGCGGCGCGGGCCGGCACCGAGCGAGCCCTGCTCGTGCGGCTCCGCCCGCTCCTCGCGCTGACCGCGCTGGCGGGCGGCTGGGCCCTGCTCGGCGGGTACGTCGGGATGGTGGCCGGGTCGGTGTCGGCGGGAGCGGTCTGGGTCGTCCTGGGACGGACCGAGGACCCGGCCGCGGTACGCCGACGTGACCAGCTCGCCCGGGACCTGCCGGTCGCCGTGGACCTGCTCGGCAGCTGCCTCGATGCCGGGGCGCCTCCGGAGACGGCACTCACGGCAGTTGCCGACGCCGTGGGTGGCGCGGTCGGTGAGGAGCTCTGGGCGATCCACCACCGCCTGGTGCTGGGCGTCGCCCCCGGCGAGGTGTGGCGTGCGGTGGCGCAACACCCGCAGCTGGGGCCGCTGGGCCGCTCCATCGGCAGAGCGCAGGAGACCGGCGCGTCGGTGAGCACAGCGGTGCGCCGTCTGGCCGCGGAGCTGCGGCACTCCGCGGCCGCAGAGGTGGAGGCGCGTGCGCGCAGCATCGAGGTCAGGGCAGCGGCTCCCCTCGGGCTGTGCCTTCTGCCGGCCTTCATGCTGCTCGGCGTGGTGCCGATGGTGGTCGGGGTGTTCAGCTCGATGGACCTCTTCGGCTGACCACCACTCCTGCACAGCCCGGCTGGCACCGGGAGTTCTCCACCGGTGCGAGGAAGGTGCTCGCCGGGAGTCCCACCGCGCGGAAGCCTCCTGTGTGACAACCGATTCCGCTCCCCGGCATCTGTCTCGGGAGCAAGCAGGCAGGAGAACACCAATGAGCCACCCCAACCGCGCCCTCGTCCGCGACGAGACCGGCGCCACCACGGCGGAGTACGCCACCGTCACCGGATGCGGAGTCGGCTTCGCCGCAGTGCTGTTCCGCTTCCTCACCAGCGAGGCCGGGCAGCAGCTGCTGTCCTTCATCTTCAAGGCGATCAAGGCGCTGCTCCCGTTCTGAGCAGGCCTGACCGGACCGGCCGGCGGGACGAGAGGGCTGCTCGTCCCGCCGGCCGCACCACTTCACAGAGAGGAGGGGCCGATGCCGCGAAGGGGTGGGCGAGGTCTCGATGACGAGTCCGGAGCCGTGACCGCCGAGACCGCGGTGGCGTTGCCCGTGATCGTGGTCTTCGCGCTGTCGATGGCCTGGCTGGTCAGCATCGGACTCGTGCAGGTCCGGGCGATCGACGCGGCGCGGGAGACCGCACGGGCGGCCGCCCGCGGCGACGGGGCCGGTGACGCCGTCGGCCTGGGACGTCGCGTGGCCGGGAAGGGGTCGACCGTGAGCGTGACGCGGTCGGGCGGGAGCGTCGTGGTGACCGTGACCAGCCCGGTCGCCGGCCCTGCTGGGCTCTTCGAGGCCTGGTCGGGCTTCCGGGTCAGGGCGGAGGCGGTGGCGGCCGTGGAACCCAGCTCATGAGGGACGAGCGGGGCGCGGGGACCGTGCTCGCGCTGGCGTTGACCGCGGTCGTCACGCTCGTGGCCTTCGCGGTTGCGGGCGCAACGGCCCTGGTCGCGGGTCACCGTCTGGCACAGTCGGCCGCTGACCTCGCGGCGCTGGCCGGTGCGCAGGCCATGCAGCGCGGCGGACAGGATCCGTGCGTGCAGGCCGCGGCCGTCGCACGTCGCAACGGCGCCAGCCTGGAGGCGTGCCGCATCGACGGCTGGAATGTGGCGGTCACCGTGGTCCACCCCTCACCGCGGCTGCTGGGCCAGGTGTCGGCGCTGCGGGCCCGCAGTCGTGCGGGACCGGCTCAGTCGTCGGTGTCCGCGTGCCGGGCTTCGTGGGTGTCGTGCTCGTCGCGCTTGTAGGCGTCGAGCTTGTTGCTCAGCTCGCTGACCTTCTTGCGGTCGGCCCGACGGGCGGACGCGCGCCGGGCGCCGCTGCGGAACATCCCCAGGCTGAGCACGAAGAGCAGCAGGGTGGCCATGCCGAGGAAGAAGATCATCGTGGCGCTGGTCTCGAGGTTGAAGGACCCCAGGTCGAGCGATGCGTCGCTGTTGCCGCCGAACAGGGCGGCGATCACCAGCAGGACGGCAACAAGCATCACGATCAGAGCAGCGACGAACACGATGGGTTCCCTTCAGAAGGACCGGATAGGGACGACCCTAGTGGTCGAGGGAAGTCGCCCCCTGCAGCAGCAGGTCGAGCAGGGCGACTGCACCGGCCTTGTCCAATGGGTTGTTCTGGTTGCCGCACTTGGGGGACTGCACGCACGACGGGCACCCGTCGAGGCACTCACACGCGTCGATCGCCTCCCGGGTCGCCCGCAACCAGGGAGCAGCGGCCCGGTAGCCACGCTCGCTGAAGCCGGCCCCACCGGGGTGGCCGTCGTGCACGAAGACCGTGAGCATGCCGGTGTCGGGGTGCAGCGCCGTGGAGACCCCGCCGATGTCCCACCGGTCACAGGTGGCGAAGAGCGGCAGCAGGCCGATCGAGGCGTGCTCGGCGGCGTGCGCGGCCCCGGGCAGGTCCGCGGTGGCGATTCCGCCGGCGGCCAGCACCTCGGCGGGCAGCGTCCACCACACGGCCACGGTGCGCAGGCTGCGCTCGGGAAGGTCGAGCAGCTCCTCGGCAAGCACCTCACCCGAGGGGATGCCGCGCTTGAGGAACGAGACCACCTGGTGGGTCACCTGCACCTCGCCCAGGGAGAGCGTCGCGGGTCCCCAAGTGACGGACTCCCGCTCGCCGAGGATCTCGATGTCGGTCACCTCCCGCGCCGAGGTGAAGTAGTCGGGATCGGCTCGGGTCACCACGGCCACCGAGTCCTCGAGGTCGAGGTCGGTGACCAGCCAGGTCTCACCCTGGTGGAGGTAGACCGCCCCGGTGTGCGCGGTGCCGTGTGCCGAGGAGTGGTCGACCGTGCCGAGCACCCGTCCGGTGACGTCCTCGACCAGCCGGACCGGCGTACCACCGGAGGAGCGGATGTCGGCCAGGTCGCTCGCCCGACGCCGGTCGGTCCAGAACCAGCCGTGCGGCCGCCGGCGCAGCAGGCCACCGGCGGTGAGCGCGTCGACCGCCACCCGGGCGCCGGGCCCGAACATCGGCAGGTCGGCCGTGGTCAGCGGGGACTCGGAGGCGGCGGCGCACAGGTGCGGTCCGAGGACGTAGGGGTTGTCGGGGTCGAAGACGTTGGCTTCGACCGGTCGGCCCAGCAACGCCTCGGGGTGGTGGACGAGGTAGGTGTCGAGCGGGTCGTCGCGGGCCACCATCACGCCCAGGGCGTCGCGCCCTCCGCGCCCTGCCCGACCCACCTGCTGCCACAGGGCGGCGCGCGTGCCAGGGAACCCGGCCAGGAGTACGGCGTCCAGGCCGCTGATGTCGATGCCGAGCTCGAGGGCGTTGGTGGCGGCGAGGCCGAGCAGCCGACCGCTGCGCAGCGCCTCCTCCAGCTCGCGGCGCTCTTCGGGGAGGTAGCCGCCGCGGTAGGCCGCGACCTGGTCCACGAGGCCGGGATCGACCTCGGCGAGGAGCCGGCGTGCGGTGGCGGCCACCACCTCGGTGCCGCGCCGGGAGCGGATGAACGCCAGCGTGCGCACCCGGTCGATCACCAGGTCGGTGAGCAGGTCGGCCACCTCGCTCGCTGCCGACCGGCGCACCGGGGCGCCGTTCTCGCCGACGCCCGGCACGAACGGCGGCTCCCACAGCGCCAGCGCGGTCCGGCCGCGGGGCGAGGCGTCGTCGGTCACGGGGACCACCTCGAGCCCGGTGAGCCGGCCGGCCGAGAGCTCCGGCTCGGCGACGGTGGCCGAGGCCAGCACGAAGGTCGGCTGCGCGCCGTACAGCGCGGCTACCCGGCGCAGCCGGCGGACGATCTGCGCGACGTGGGCGCCGAAGACCCCGCGGTAGTGGTGGCACTCGTCGATCACGACGTACTGCAAGGTGGCGAAGAAGCGCGACCAGCGTGCATGTCCCGGGAGCATCGAGTGGTGGAGCATGTCTGGGTTGGTCAGGACGTACTCCCCGTGGTCACGGGTCCAGTCGCGCAGCTCCGGGGTCGAGTCGCCGTCGTGGGTCGAGCACCGCAGGTCGACCAGCCCCAGGCGGCGCACGGCAGCCAGCTGGTCCTGGGCCAGTGCCTTGGTCGGAGCGAGGTAGAGCACCGACGCGCCGCGTTGGCCCTTGGGGCCGCGGCGGGACTCGATCGCCTGCAGGCCGGGCATCAGGTAGCACAGGGACTTGCCCGAGGAGGTCCCGGTGGAGATCACGGTGTGCATCCCGGCGCGCGCCAGGTCGGCGGCTGCGCGCTGGTGCTCCCACGGTGCGGCCACGCCGCAGCGCTGCATCGCCTCGCGCACCTCAGAGCCCAGCCAGGGGGGCCAGGCAGCGGTCCGGGCCTCGCGTGCGGGGGTCACCTGGAGGTGGGTGAGCCTGCCCTCCGGGCCGCCCGCACCGCCGAGT
>CAWAJE010000048.1:0-20257 GCA_963782215.1 uncultured Actinomycetota bacterium
GCGGTACGCCGTACAGGGGCAGATCAGCGTGGGTGAGCTGGTCGCGTTCTACGGCTACGCCGCGTTCCTGATGATCCCGCTGCGCACCGCCACGGAGTACGCCAACAAGCTGATCCGGGCGCGGGTGGCGGCCCAACGCGTACGCCGGGTCCTGGCGCTCACCTCCGACCACCTCGACCCCGAGCACCCCGCCGAGTCGCCGCCGGTCGGTGCACCGCTGCGCGACCTGCGCACCGGGCTCACCGTGCGGCCGGGCTCGCTGGTGGCCGTGGTCAGCGAACGCCCCGAGGAGTCCGCCGAACTCGCCGAGCGCCTGGGCCTGGCCGGCGCGTCCGTCGACGACGACGTGCTGCTGGGCGAGGTCCCCCTGACCTCGCTGACGCGCGCAGAGGTACGCCGGCGGGTGGTCGTCTCCGACACCGGTGCCGCGCTGTTCTCCGGCCGTCTCGGCGACCGGCTCGACGTCGGGGGTCGCGGTGACCTCGAGCGCGCGATGGACACCGCCTCGGCCACCGACATCCTCGACGCCCTTCCCGACGGCCTCGAGACCACGGTCGCCGAGCGCGGCCGGACCTTCTCCGGCGGTCAGCGCCAGCGGCTGGTGCTGGTGCGCGCCCTGGTGCTGGACCCGGAGGTGCTCGTGCTCGTCGATCCGACCTCGGCGGTGGACGCCCACACCGAGGCCCGGATCGCCGCGCGGTTGCGGGCACAGCGGCAGGGCCGGATCACCGTGGTCACCTCGACCAGCCCGCTGGTGCTCGACGCCGTCGACGAGGTCGCCTTCCTCCAGGACGGTCGGATCGTCGCCGCCGGGCGGCACGAAGACCTGCTCGACACCCTTCCGGCCTACCGCGCGGTCGTCATCCGGGAGGCCGCGGACGTGGTGACGTCATGAGCACCTCCTTGCCGGTGGCCGAGAGCCGCGCCGTACGCCGCTATGCCCGCGCGATCGCCCGCCGCTACCCGCGGATGCTGTGGGGCGCCGTCACCCTGCACGTGCTCGCTGCGCTGGCCGGGCTGGCTGCGCCCCGGCTGATCGGCGACCTGGTGCAGGGCGTGCAGGACGGGACCACCACCGGTCACGTCGACCGGATCATCCTGCTGCTTGCGGGATTCCTCGTGGTCCAGACCCTGCTGACCCGCTACGCGCGCTACGTCAGCCAGGTGCTCGGGGAGCGGGTGCTGGCCGAGCTGCGCGAGGACTTCGTGGGCAGCACCCTCTCCCTGCCGCTCGGCGTGGTGGAGTCGGCCGGCTCCGGCGACCTGCTCACCCGCACCGGACGCGACGTCGACCAGCTCGGCTGGTCGGTGCGCTGGGCGCTCCCGGAGTGGACGATCGCCATGGTCACCGCGGTGGTCACCTTCGCGGCGGCGCTCAGCGTGGGCTGGTGGGTGCTGGTCCCGTGCCTGCTCGGTCTGCCGTCGCTGGTGATCGGCCTGCGGTGGTACCTCGCCCGGGCCAAGGACGGCTACCTGCGCGAGGGTGCGTCGTACTCCCGGATCAACGCCACCCTGACCGAGACCGTGGACGGTGCCCGCACCGTGGAGGCCCTCGGGCTGGGGAAGGAGCGGATCGAAGCGATCGACGCCGACATCAAGGAGTCCTACGCCGCGGAGCGCTACACCCTCTACCTGCGCACCGTGTTCTTCCCGAGCATGGAGCTGTCCTACCTGATCCCGACGGTCTCGACGCTTCTGCTCGGCGGCTATCTCTACATGCAGGGGTCGGTCTCGCTCGCCGACGTCACGGCGGCCACGCTCTACGTGCAGATGCTGATCGACCCGGTGGACCGGGTCGTCTCGATCCTCGACGAGCTCCAGCTCGGTGCGGCTTCGCTGGCGCGGCTGCTCGGGGTGGCCGAGGTGCCCGACGACCGCGAGGCCTCGGGGCGCCGGCCGGAGGGGGAGGAGATCGACGCCTCCGACGTGCGCTTCTCCTACGTCGAGGGACGTGACGTGCTCCACGGCATCGACCTCGACGTCGCGCCGGGGGAGCGGATCGCCATGGTCGGCCCCTCGGGTGCGGGCAAGTCCACGCTCGGCCGGCTGCTGGCCGGCATCCACCCGCCGCGCACGGGGGAGGTGACCGTCGGCGGGGTGGGCCTGGTCGAGCTGCCGCTGCCGGAGCTGCGTGGCCACGTCGCCCTGGTCACCCAGGAGCACCACGTCTTCGTCGGCACACTGCGGGACAACCTCGCGCTGGCGGCGCCGACCGGCGCGACGGACCTCGACGTGCGCAACGCTCTCGAGGCGGTGGACGCCCTCGCCTGGGTGGACTCGCTGCCCGACGGTCTCGACACGGTGGTGGGCTCCGGCGGCAGGAAGGTCACCGACGCGCAGGCGCAGCAGATCGCCCTGGCCCGGCTGGTCCTGGCCGACCCGCACACGCTGGTGCTCGACGAGGCCACCTCGCTGATCGACCCGCGGGCAGCGCGGCACCTGGAGCGCTCGCTGGCCGCGGTCCTGGAGGGGCGGACGGTGATCGCGATCGCCCACCGGCTGTTCTCGGCCCACGACGCCGACCGCGTCGCCGTGGTCGAGGACGGCCGGATCTCCGAGCTCGGCTCGCACGACGAGCTGGTGGCCGCAGGAGGGTCCTACGCAGCCTTGTGGGACAGCTGGAACGGTCACCGCTGAGCCCGGTCCGGCCACGCCCTGACTGGACGGGTTCACCGGGCCGTCACGGGGACGCGCTACCTTGACGGGGCCTGTGGCGGCTCGGCAAGTTCGTCCAGGCATCACCCGCACCCCAAAGAATGAGTAACCAGCAGTGGCACACAAGCTCGTCATCGTCGAGTCCCCGGCCAAGGCCCGCACCATCGAGGGCTATCTCGGCAAGGGGTACGTCGTCGAGTCCTCCATCGGCCACATCCGCGACCTGCCGCAGAGCGCCGCGGACATCCCCGCGCGCCTGAAGGGCGAGTCCTGGGCCCGTCTCGGCGTCGACGTCGACAACGGCTTCGAACCGGTCTACGTCGTCTCGCGGGACAAGAAGGCCCACATGACCAAGCTCAAGGGTCTGCTCAAGGACGCCGACGAGCTCTACCTCGCCACCGATGAGGACCGCGAGGGCGAGGCGATCGCCTGGCACCTCCTCGACGAGCTGAAGCCCAAGAACATCCCCGTGCACCGGATGGTCTTCCACGAGATCACCCCCGCGGCGATCAACGCCGCCGTGGCGAACCCGCGCGAGATCGACATGGACCTCGTGGAGGCCCAGGAGGCCCGCCGGATCCTGGACCGCCTCTACGGCTACGAGGTCAGCCCGGTGCTGTGGCGCAAGGTGATGTCCGGCCTCTCCGCCGGTCGCGTGCAGTCCGTGGCGACCCGGCTCGTGGTCGACAAGGAGCGGGAGCGGATCAAGTTCCGCGTGGCGTCGTACTGGGACCTCGAGGGCACCTTCGACGCCGGCGAGAAGCACGAGCAGCGGATGTTCCCCGCCAAGCTGCACTCGATCGACGACACCCGGGTGGCCCGGGGCAGCGACTTCGGCCAGGACGGCGAGCTGAAGGCCTCCGCGAAGGTCGTCCACCTGAACAAGTCGCGGGCCGAGGCGCTCTCCTCCGCGCTGCACGACACCGAGTTCGCCGTGCGCTCGATGGAGTCCAAGCCCTACACCCGCAAGCCCTACGCGCCGTTCCGGACCACGACCCTGCAGCAGGAGGCGAGCCGCAAGCTCGGCTACGGCGCCTCGCGCACGATGTCGGTGGCGCAGCGGTTGTACGAGAACGGCTTCATCACCTACATGCGTACCGACTCCACCACGCTGTCCGGCACGGCGATCTCCGCGGCCCGCAGCCAGGCCAAGGAGCTCTACGGCGCGGAGTACATCCCCGACGAGCCGCGCGTCTACGCCTCCAAGGTCAAGAACGCCCAGGAGGCGCACGAGGCGATCCGTCCGGCCGGTGACTCCTTCCGTACGCCGGCGCAGACCGGCCTGACCGGGGACGAGTTCCGGCTCTACGAGCTGATCTGGATGCGCACCATCGCCTCGCAGATGAGGGACGCCGCCGGCCAGTCGGTGACGCTGCGCCTCGGTGGCGCCGCCAGCACCGGCGAGGACGTCGTGTTCTCCGCCAGCGGTCGGGTGATCACCTTCCACGGGTTCCTCAAGGCCTACGTCGAGGGCAGCGACGACGCCGACGAGGCGGCCGACGACCAGGAGTCGCGGCTGCCCAACGTCTCCGAGGGCGACCGGGTCAGCGCCGCCGCGATCCGGGCCGAGGGGCACTCCACCAAGCCGCCGGCCCGCTACACCGAGGCCACGCTGATCCGTGAGCTCGAGGAGCGCGAGATCGGTCGCCCTTCGACGTACGCCTCGATCATCGGCACGATCCTCAACCGCGGCTACGTCTACAAGAAGGGCACCGCGCTGGTGCCGGCCTGGCTGGCGTTCTCGGTGATCCGGCTGCTCGAGGAGCACTTCGCGCGGCTGGTGTCCTATGAGTTCACCGCGCGGATGGAGGACGTCCTCGACGACGTCGCCGGCGGGCGCCGTGACCGCAACACCGAGCTGGCGGAGTTCTACTTCGGCGGCAACGACGTCGAGGGCCTCAAGACGCTGGTCACCGAGCTCGGCGACATCGACGCCAAGGAGCTCGCGACCTTCCCGATCGCCGGTCCCGACGGTGTCGAGACCGGGATCGCCCTGCGCGTGGGCAAGTACGGCCCCTACCTCGAGGGTCCCGGTGACGACGGTGCCCCCGCGGCCAAGAAGGCCAACGTCCCTGACGACCTGCCGCCCGACGAGCTCACCCTGGCCAAGGCCAAGGAGCTGCTCGCGAATCCGGCCGGTGAGGAGACCCCGCTGGGTGCCCACCCCGAGACCGGGCTGATGGTGGTGGCCAAGAACGGCCGCTACGGCCCCTTCGTGACCGAGCTGCTGCCCGAGGACGCCCCCAAGAAGGCCAAGCCGCGCACCGGTTCGTTGTTCAAGGACATGGCCGTGGAGACGGTCACCCTCGAGCAGGCCGTGCAGCTGCTCTCGCTGCCCCGCGTGGTCGGCGTCGACGCCGAGGGTGAGGAGATCACCGCCCAGAACGGTCGCTACGGCCCCTACCTGAAGAAGGGCACCGACTCGCGCTCGCTGGAGACCGAGGCCCAGATCTTCGACATCACCCTGGAGCAGGCCCTCGCGATCTACGCCCAGCCCAAGCAGCGCGGTCGCGCCGCCGCCGCCCCGCCGCTCAAGGAGCTGGGCAACGACCCCGTCTCGGGCGCGCCGGTCGTGGTGAAGGAGGGCCGCTTCGGGGAGTACGTCACCGACGGCGAGTTCAACGCCACCCTCCGCAAGGAGGACTCGGTCGAGTCGATCACCCTCGAGCGCGCCGCCGAGCTCCTCGCCGAGCGCCGCGCCAAGGGCCCCGCGAAGAAGACCGCGAAGAAGGCCGCCAAGAAGACGGCCAAGAAGGCCCCGGCGAAGAAGGCCACCGCCAAGAAGCCGGCCAAGAAGGCTGCGGCGAAGAAGACCGCCAAGAAGAGCTGATCGGGCCGTCTCCTGAAAAACCGCCGACACCACACCCACCCCCGCCCCGTCACCCCCGCCCCCTAGGGTGAACCCGTGTCCGAGCGGTTCCCTGGCGTGTACGCCGCAGCAGGTGTCTTCGTGTGCTTCGAGGGCGGCGAGGGGGCGGGCAAGTCGACGCAGTCGCGGCTGCTCGGCGACGCCCTCACCGCGCAGGGGTACGCCGTCCTGCTGACCCGCGAGCCGGGGGGCACCCCGGTCGGCGCGACGGTGCGCAACATCGTGCTCGACCCCGAGACCGGCGAGCTCGCCGACCGCACCGAGGCGCTGCTCTACAACGCCGACAAGGCCGAGCACGTACACGCCGTGGTCGGTCCGGCCCTGGCCCGGGGCGAGATCGTGATCACCGACCGCTACGTCGACTCCACGCTCGCCTACCAGGGCGCCGGCCGCTCGCTGGACGCCGCCGACCTCGAGTGGGTCGCGCGCTGGGCCACCGAGGACCTGCGCCCCCACCTGACCGTGCTGCTCGACCTCGACCCGTCCCAGGGGATGACCAGGTTCGCCGAACGCGACCGGATCGAGGGCGAGTCGATCGAGTTCCACCAGCGCGTGCGTGCCGAGTTCGGTCGCCTCGCCGCGAGCGACCCCGACCACTACCTCGTCCTTGACGCCCGCGCTCCGGTCGAGGAGATCGCCCGCGACGTCCTTGCCCGCGTCACGCCACTGCTCGAGCGGGCGAGCCGATGACAGTCTGGGACGACCTGGTCGGCCAGGGCTCCGTGGTCGAACGGCTCCAGCGTGCCGTCGCCGGCGACATGACCCACGCGTGGCTGTTCACCGGCCCCCCGGGCTCGGGCCGCTCCAACGCCGCGGTCGCGTTCGCCGCGGCACTGCAGTGCGAGTTCGACGGTTGCGGCGAGTGCCCGTCCTGCCATCAGGTCACGGTCGGGTCGCACCCCGGCGTACGCGTCACCCGCACCGAGAAGCTCTCCATCGGCGTCGACGAGGTCCGCGAGCTGGTCCGCAGCTCGGCGCTCGCGCGGGGCGGCTACCCGTGGCAGGTGCTGGTGATCGAGGATGCCGACCGGCTCACCGACCAGGCCGCCAACGCGCTGCTCAAGGCCGTCGAGGAGCCCAACCCCGGCACGGTCTGGCTGCTGTGCGCGCCCACGGTCGAGGACGTCCTGCCCACGATCCGCTCTCGCACCCGACTGGTCGTGCTCGCGACCCCCTCGGCCGGCGAGGTGACCGACTTCCTGGTCCGCACCGAGGGCCTGCAGGTGGAGACGGCGTCGTACGCCGCTCGCGCCAGCCAGGGCCACATCGGTCGGGCCCGCGCACTCGCCCGCGACGAGGACACCCGGCGTCGGCGGCGCGAGGTGGTCGCGATCCCCGGTCGGTTGACCTCGCTGGGCGCCTGCATCGCCGCGGCCGCCGACCTGCACGACCTGGCCAAAGAGGAGGCCGACGCGCTCACGGCCGACCACGACCAGCGCGAACGGGTGCAGCTCGACCAGACCTACGGCGTGGTCGAGCGCGGCCGCCGGCCGCGTGAGTACGCCCCCGCCCTGCGCGACCTCGAGAAGTCCCAGAAGACCCGGGCCAAGCGGCGTCACCTCGACGTCGTCGACCGGGGGCTGATGGACATGGTCTCGGTCTACCGCGACGTGCTCACCCTCCAGCTCGGCGCCGACTCCGACCTCGTCAACGAGGAGGTGCGCGGCGACGTGATCGCCCTGGTGCAGCGCTCCACCGCCGAGACCACGCTGCAGCGCATCGGGGCGGTGTTCGAGGCAAGGGAACAGATGCTGGAGTTCAACGTCCCGGCGCTGCTCGCTCTGGAGTCGATGATGGTGGCGTTGCAGGTCAGCCGGGACTGACCGACCCCCGGTTCTGCCCCGCCCCCTACCCTTGCCGGGTGTCCTCCCCCTTCCCCACGTCCGAGCTACCTCGTCGCCGTCACCGCCCGATGGTGGTCGTGGTGGCAGTGGTGGTGGTTCTCGCCATGGTCGCGGTGGGAGTCGGGGTCGCCGGCATCGCCGTACTCACCTTCCTCCGTGAGGGCGACTCCAACGCCGCCACCGTCGCTCCGCCGCCCAGCCCCACCGGGACGCTCCCCGACGCGCCGGCGGACCTGGCGCGCTTCTACGACCAGGAGATCGACTGGCTCGCCTGCGGGGGCGCCGAGTGCGGGCTGCTGGAGGTCCCGCTCGACTACTCCGACCCGGCGGGCAAGGTGATCAGCCTCGCCGTCCTGCGGGTGCCCGCGACCGACCGTGGCGAGCGCGTCGGCCAGCTCGTGGTCAACCCGGGCGGTCCTGGAGCCTCCGGCGTGCAGTACGCCGCGGGCGGCGCCCAGGTCTTCGGCGAGAAGCTCAGCCGGCTCTACGACATCGTGGGCTTCGACCCTCGCGGCGTGGGTCAGAGCACGCCGCTCGAGTGCATGGACACCGCGCAGACCGACGCCGTGATCGCCTCCGACCCGGATCCGGACACCCCCGCCGAGGTCGCCGAGCTCGACCGGCTCACGAAGGGGTTCGGCCAGGGTTGCTTGGACAAGAGCGGTGACCTGGCGCGCCACATGTCCACCGTCGAAGCGGCCCGCGACATCGACGTACTCCGTGACGCCCTGCAGGAGCCGACCCTCGACTACTTCGGCGCCTCCTACGGAACCCTGCTCGGCGCCACCTACGCCGACCTGTTCCCCAAGAACGTCGGCCACATGGTGCTCGACGGTGCCATCGACCCGAGGTTGTCCAACGAGGAGCTCTCCCTCGGGCAGGCTGGGGGCTTCGAGGTCGCGCTGCGCGCCTATCTCGCCGACTGCGTGGCGCAGGGGAGCTGCGTGAACGGCGACAGCGTCGATGCAGGTGCCCGCCGGATCCGGCAGTTCCTCGACGAGGTCGACACCCGCCCGCTGCCGACCGGCACCGACCGCGAGCTCACCGCCGGCCTGGCCACGCTCGGGATCTGGCTGCCGCTCTACGTCAAGGAGTACTGGCCCCTGCTGACCGAGTCGCTGGAGCAGGCGTACGACGGCAACGGTCGCGGCCTGCTGGGTCTCGCCGACCAGTACACCTCTCGCGGCAAGAAGGAGTACCTCGACAACTCCATCGAGGCGCTCTACGCGGTGAACTGCCTCGACCACAACGACTACATCGAGAGCGACGAGGTGCCGAGCCGTTTCGCGAAGTTCGATCAGGCCTCGCCGACGTTCGGCAGGTCCTTCGCCTACAGCCTCTCCACCTGCGCCTCGTGGCCGGTGAAGTCCGGGGAGTCGACGGGCAAGCTGACCGCTCGCGGCGCGGCACCGATCGTGGTGATCGGCACGACCCGTGACCCGGCGACGCCGTACGCCTGGGCGAAGGGCTTGGCCAGCCAGCTGGAGTCCGGGCGCCTGATCAGCCGCGACGGCGACGGGCACACCGGCTTCAACCAGGGAAACGGTTGTGTGGACTCGGCGGTGGAGGGCTACCTCCTGCGCGACGTGGTGCCCGCGGACGGCCTGGCCTGCTGAGGCCGTGCCCCGGTTTGGAGAGGGGCGGGGACTCGGTCCTATACTCGTCCGGCGTGCCCGGCTGATCGGCCGGGCACTGCGCCGCCTTAGCTCAGTCGGTAGAGCATCTCACTCGTAATGAGAAGGTCGTCGGTTCGATTCCGACAGGCGGCTCCATGGAAGTGTGTGGGCCCGGGTGATCCTTGACGGATTGGCTCGGGTTCATGCTTTACGTGGCTTCGGCTGATGCTTGACAGTGGCTTCGGCTCATTCTTGACACTCGTTTCAGGTTCATGGAGCTGAGCGTGCAGGAGCAGAAGTATCAAGCGGTGTTGGCGGTGCTCTCCGATGGCAGGTCGGTCTCGGAGGTCGCCGAGCGATGGGGCGTGTCCAGGCAGTCGGTCCATGCGTGGCTGCGTCGCTATGAGGACGCTGGGCTGGCTGGGCTGGAGGTTCGGTCCAAACGCCCGGTGACACGTCCGCACCAAATGTCGGGTGAGGTCGGGCAGTCCATGAGGCAGGCTCGCACACCAAAGGCAAGCCTTGTGACGCCAGGGACCCCCGTCGGGCGAGCTCTCGTTGCGGCAGGTCCGGGCGTACCAAAGGGTGACACGCGGCGGTGTGTGGCGGGTTTCGGCGCTCGCCCGAGCGCGCGACCAGCGGCAACAGCGGGTATCCGCGGATGTGCTCTCGCATGGGGGGTGTGAGATCCTTGGCCTACGAGCCGATGAGGCTCGCCGGACGACGGAGCCGTACCCGGAACGCGACAAGACGGCCGACAGGAGTCCGTCATGGCGTGGTTGATTCTCGTTGTCTCTGGTGTTCTCGAGGCCGTGTGGGCGGTAGCCCTAGGCAAGTCGGACGGGTTCTCGCGGCTCACACCGACCCTGGTCTTCTTGTTCGGGCTGGTGCTCAGCATGGGCGGCCTGGCGTACGCGATGCGAAGTCTCCCGGTTGGGACCGCGTACGCCGTGTGGGTCGGGATTGGTGCGGCTCTGACAGTCGCGTTCGGGATGGTCACCGGGTCGGAGTCGGTGAGCCTTGTGAAGGTGGTGCTCATCGTCGGCCTGATCGGTTGCGTGGTCGGCCTCAAGCTGGCCCACTGACAGGACCGCTCGCTCTTCGGCACCAAGGCGCACTGTGCGGCAGAAGCGTGCACGTATCGCTTCGACCCCGGGCCTCACATGGGTGGCTCCACCTGCCGTCTGGGGGGCTTGGTGTCGAGCCGGAGTTCTTTGGCTTTGGCCGCGGTGAGGATCATCTCGCCGAAGTCCCGACGGGCCTGACTCAGCAGGTCCGGGTCTAGGGAGTTCATGGGGTGACGTGGCGCGGCGTACCACGGCCCGAGGTCGCGGGCCTCGACGAGGACGTGGGTCTCGTCCACGCGCGTGGTCCGCCAGGCCGACAGGTCCTGTGCGGCCGCGAGGTGGCGGTCGGTAAGGACCTGGATGCCACACGGCTCGCAGATGAGGTCCCCCCACCGTTCCGGATGCCACTCGTAGGCGTGGCTGTGGCAATTTCCTTCCGCGTCGGGTTCGTGCTCGGCGAGCCCGTTGCGGGTGGAGACCATAGCGACAGAGACGAGGTCCATGGGAGTGGCCAGGAGCCCGGCGCGGAGCTCGTCGACCATCTGCTGCCACGGGTACTCCGCCGTTGCGGTCGATAGACACAGCGTCGCGGGCGATTGCACGCTCGCGCTGCGCACCTCCAGTCGTTGCTGATGGTAATTGGTGGCGTGCGCGAGTCCTGAGCGGGTGACGTCGCGGGTCATCAGCTGGCTCGCGGCAGCGGGCTCGGTCCAGAAGTTCGCGCGCATGTCCGGGTGGGACATGATCTTCCCGCCGTGTGCGGTCAGCCAATCCATCCCGAGGCGGATCGCGGCGTCGCTTGTGGCGTCGTCGCCCACCCAACCGTCGTAGTAGTGGAACTCCGAGCGCGTACGGAACCCGACCAGCCCATGGAGGCTTGCCTTCTCCCGCATCCGTTGCGCCCACAGAGGTTGTCCTACGCTGCCGGCGCCCGTGAGGGTGCCCTCGACCCCAGCCGCGGACAACCGGGCCGCGAGGTCTTCCAGCCACGGGTTGACCTGCTCGTCAAGTCCCTCGATCAGCAGTAGCCACCCCGTGGGCCCGGTGAACCACCCTCCGTTGGCTGGGCTGTCCCCGTTGTCGGGAGGCAACGCCGCCTCGAGGACGTCACGGTCACAAGCCGTCGCGGCCTTCACGGTGATGATGTTCGTGCCCTCGCCACCCAGCGCTTTGGCCGCTCTGGCAATCCCGCCCCAGTTCACGTCCACCACGAAAAGCACCCCTCTCCAAGCCAGCAGCAGCCCGACCCTACCGACCGCCCCGACCCGGTGTGCGAGAACGCTGGACCCGCAGCGGCGAGAGTCCGTCATGCCGCAGGCGCTCGAAACGCCTCAGCGAGCGTCATCCCGGGGCAGGGCAGAGTCGTCGGTCCAAGGAGAGGCTCCCAGTGAGTCCTTCGGTTGACGCTCGTGGCACAAACCACGACATGACTTCTGCGCTCGGGGAGCTGGCGGGTAGACATGCGCTTGTCACCGGTGCCTCCAGAGGCATCGGCCGCGTCACCGCCCTCCACCTCGCGAGCCGCGGGGCTCAGCTCACCGTGCACGGGCGCGACGACGAAGCGCTGGCGCAGGTGCGTGCCGTGATCGAGGCGGACGGCGGGACCTGCCGCGCCGTGACCGGCGACCTGACGGAGGCCACCCGAGTCGTCGACATCGTGTCCATGTCCTCGTCCGCCGCGCGAAGGCCGAGCACGCAATCTCCCGTCGCCTACGCCGCGGCGAAGGCAGGCGTCGAGGCGCTGACCAAGCATGTCGTCCTCCAGGCGGGGCCAGCACGCCGGTCTGCGTGATTGGAACGTGGTCAAGACGTTCCCGGTCCGACGACGAGCGTGGAGCAGCCCATGACCGTTGATGGTGCGGTGCTGGGTGATGTCGGTGACCCAGAGCCGGTCCGGGGCATCAGTACGCTCGACCCCGCTTCAAGATCTCGATCTCCATGCCTGGGTCCGGTTCCGTCGACGCAGCCGAACCAGCTCGGCCTTCTCGTCGGTGCCCAGACCCTCGCGTTCGCCTTCGTCGAGATCGGGTATGCCGAGCAGCCTGGAGCGATCCGCCGAGAAGCGTGCTGCTGCGCGCCGGATCTCCAAGCAGCCTCAGCTGGGCCACACGTCTAGGACATCGAGGTTGTAGAAGGTAGGAGGCCCATCGCACAACTCGCCCATCCGTGCAGCGAAGGAAGCCGTTGCGGGGCTGTTGGAGTTCTCCATGGCCGATTCGTGAGAATCGAACTCGATGATGTTGATGTAAGTGTTGGGCCGGTCTCGGTCGGCGGCGAACGTGCCGCGAAGAACCAGTCCGGCGTCGCCTTGGTCCCGCACCTCATCCCCGAGGGCCCTCACCTCATCGATGCGCGACGTCGTGAACTCGATGATCTGCACAAATGCAGCCATGCGCCCTCCCGTGTCGGTTCGGTTTCGCCGTAGCGTCCCGTAGACCTCGCACTGACCGCAAGAGGGGTCTGAGCCTGGCCCGGTCGACTGCGGTCTGACGCGGCCGGAGACTCTTCCGGGACACGGGCGGCCCGATACGGAGTGCGACTCTCTCGGTTGCTGGCGTGAGACCAGCAGCCGCAACGCTAGTGAACGACCAGCGAGGATGTGCCTGCCCTGCTGACGGCGCGCGCTTCGGTCTCCTCACAGAGATGAGGAGCACGCCTCGTCGATGCAGGGGACGTCAGGCGCGCTTGGAAGATCAGTGCAGGGTGTATCCGCCGTCAGTGACCAGCACGGCGCCGGTGGTGAACGAGGCCGCGTCGCTGGCGAGGTAGATCACGCTCGGGGCGATCTCCTCGGGCGTCGCGTATCGCTTCATCGGGACGTCCTCGAGCCAGTGCTGCCGGAACTGCGGCTCGTCGACCGGTGCCATCTCGGTCTTGACGTAGCCCGGCGCGATCGCGTTGACCCTGATGTTGTGGGGTGCCCACTCTGCGGCAAGCGACTTGGTGAGCTGGTGCACGGCGGCCTTCGAGGCGTTGTACGCCGGCTGCCACTGCGGTCGGTTCACGATCATGGCGGAGATCGACCCGACGTTGACGATCGATCCGCCTCCCGCCTCGATCATGGAGGGCGCGACCGCCTTCGACATCTGCCAGAGACCGGTGACGTTGACGTCGAAGACCTCGGCGAACTCCTCGTCCGGCACCTCGAGCGCCGGCCGGTGGTAGCAGATGCCGGCGTTGTTCACCAGCACGTCGATCCGTCCGTGCGCTGCGATCGCCGCGTCCACGATGCGCTGCACGTCGTCGCGGTCGGACACGTCCCCGGTCCCGACCGTGGTACGGCGCCCCGTGCGCTCGGCGATCTCGTCGGCCGCCTCACGGTTGCGGTCCGCCTGCCTCCCGACGACCACCACGTCCGCGCCGGCGTCCGCCAACGCCTCGGCGAACGCGCGGCCAAGACCACGGTTGGCGCCGGTGACCAGCGCGGTGCGGCCCTCGAGGCTGAAAGCGTTCATGAGTGTCCTCCGATGACGACGGTGCGGTGTTGCTGACCCCGCCATCCTGCACAGGCATCTGGCCGGCCGCCACCGTCAAAGGTGGTCGCGGCGTGGCCGAGGGTCCACGCTCCGCCGCGTCACGTGCTCACACCCCAAGCGGCACTCGGCTGAACTAGGGTGACCCCATGCTCAGCCTGCACCAGACATTGGCCTTCGCGGCTGTTGCCGCGGTCATCATCGCCATCCCCGGCCCCAGTGTCGTGTTCGCCATCAGTCGGGCACTGGCGCACGGCCGTCGGACGGCTTTGGCCAGCGTCGTCGGCAACGCCGTCGGTCTGCTGTTGCTAGTCGTCCTGGTCGCCGTCGGCCTGGGCGTCCTGGTGGCCCGGTCCGAGATGCTGTTCTGGCTCATCAAGGCCCTGGGCGCCGGGTATCTGGTGTACCTCGGCATCCAGGCCATTCGTCACCGGCACGCCTTCGGCGCCGACTCGCAAGGACCGCCGCTCGCAGCGATGTCTTGGAGCAAGTCGCTGAGGCAGGGGTTCGTCGTGGGTGTCTCGAACCCGAAGTCGTTCATCCTGGTCGCCGCCGTCCTGCCCCAGTTCGTCGACCGGGGCGCGGGCCAGTTCGGGCTGCAGGTCTTCCTGCTCGGCGTCATCCTCGTGTCGATCGCGCTTGCGTCCGACACCGCGTGGGCTCTGCTGGCCGACCGCCTACGCACCTGGCTCGGCCGCTCCCCGCGGCGCGGCAGGTTGCTCGGGTCGGTCGGGGGTGTCTCGATGATCGGGCTCGGCGTCTCGGTCGCCTTCACCGGGAACCACTCCAAGTAGCCGTCCCGGAGCGTCTCCCAGGAGGGGCTCGTTCGGCGGTGCGGGTCCGCCATCCACGCGTGACTGGAACGCCCACCCCTTCAGGCAGCAGAACCCGTCAGCGCTGGGTGGGAACGATGTTGGCGTTGCGGTGGAAGACGTTGTCCGGGTCGTACTTGGTCTTGATGGCGACCAGCCGGTCGTACTTCTCACGCCCGTACGCCGCCCGGACGGGACTGGTGGCGTCGAAGTCGGTCACCCCGTTGACATAGACCCCGTCGTCGACGGACAACGGACGAAGCGCGTCGGCCATCGAGCGGACCCAAGCGCGTTCAGGGCCGAGCATCTCCGGGGCCGGGCACACCCCGATCATGAAGACCGCGAAACGGGGGGAACGGCCGCCGCTGAACGCCGTCGCGTCCTCCTCGACCAGGGAGTAGGCGCCCTCGAGTCGGTAGAACAGCACGAGCGACAACGGGGACGACTTCTTGGGGAGGTACTCGGTGACCACGTCGATGACGTCGTCGGACAGCGTCTCGACGTAGCAGCCCTTGTCATAGCAGTGGAATCCCCAGGCGTTCGCCTCGTCGAGCATCTTCTGCAGCTCGACGTAGGGCATCGGAGAGGCGAAGTCGAAGAGGGCGGGCATGCCGCGAAACGCCTCGAAGACCTCGGCGTGGCTCTCGGCGGATCCGAAGCCGACGACCAGCGCCGCAAAGCCGGGCTGCAGCTGGTGCTGCTCCGGGACGAACGGGGCAGGGGGAGCGTTGAGCCCACCGACCAACACGTTGACATCCTCGGGAAGGGTGTCGATCACGTCGCGAGCATGGCGGAGCGCGTCAGCACCTTGGTCGAGTGACCAGAACAGCATGCCGAAGTGGACCATCGGCCCCACCTCGCTGAGGGCGAACTCGAACTCCGTGACTACGCCGAAGTTGCCGCCTCCACCTCGTATGGCCCAGAAGAGGTCTGCGTTCTCCGATGCAGACGCCACCCTGACCTCACCATCGGCCGTCACCACCCGAGCCGACAGGAGGTTGTCGATGGAGAGCCCAGCCTTCGGGGTCAGCCAGCCCATGCCCCCGCCCAGGGTCAGGCCCCCCACACCGGTGTGGCTGACGAGCCCGGCGGGGACCGCGAGGCCGTGGGCCTGCGTAGCGGCGTCGAGGTCGCTGAGCAGTGCACCGCCGGCCACGACTGCACGACGAGCCTCTGGGTCGACCCGGACCTGGTTCATCTGGCTGAGGTCGACCACGATCCCGTCGTCGACGACCGACGCCCCCGACATGCTGTGGGCTCCGCCGCGCACGGCGACCTCGAGGCGATGGTCGGTGGCGAATCGGACAGCCTCCTGCACGTCGGCCTCGTCGAGACAGCGCGCGATCGCAGAAGGACGTCGGTCGATGTTGCCGTTCCAGACCCGGCGCTGCTCGTCGTACTCGCCATGGGTGGCTTCGACGACATCGCCGCGGAAGCGGCTTCGGAAGCTCGCGATCGGGCTCTCGGTCGTTTGCGACATGATGAACTCCCATCGGAGAACGCGCGAACCACGGTTGGTTCAGGACGATCAATTCACTGTAGGCATCGGTTCTGGATAGGGGAATACGCCAGAGCGAGCATGAAGCGCGGAGTCGGCGGAACCTCCAGGTCGAGCACGCGGACCGTCCGGCCGGCAAGTTCAACGGCGCTCGGCGCGACATCGGACATCCGTCGCACGAGACTTCAGATCTGCCTGGCTCTTGACTGGTCACTCCGATGCGCCGGTGTGCAGCTAGGAAGCGGCCGCCTCGCAGAAACCCGCCGCCTGCGCCTCGGATGCCTGCACCCGCGCCGGGACGGTGCTCGGGTTACCTGGTCACGATGAGCTGCGCATTCATGGCGGGGTCGTTGCTGATCTTTGAATGGCCACCACGCAGGAGAACGTTGGTGCTCGACAGGGCGATGAGTGCCACGTCGAGGACTCCGTCGCCGGTCAGGACATTCGTCGGGAGCGACACATCGAGCCATCGACTGGCCCATTCTTGCCGCGAGACAGCCAGCCGCTCCCCGACGGCGGGGGCATTGGCCCAGGTGAGCGAGGTTTCGTCCCAGGCGCCCGCGGTGCTGTGCACGGCGATGCCGGCCGGCAGGTTCGAGTCGGCGAAGACGCGCAGGGTGACCTTGGACGGGGGCGCTGACCCCAGTCCGGTGACGGGGAAGCGCAGGTAGGCGCGACGCTCGGGCGACGCATCCAGGTTGAGGAACTGGGTGAAGGAGAAGTTCTTGGCGGGCTGGGTGGAGTCAACCCACGCGATGTCGGTCACCGGTACTGAGAACGTCTCCTCGGGGGCTCGTACCTCGACCGTGACGTCTCCTTGAGCGGTCAGGCCCTCGGCGTCCCGCACGAGGTAGCCGAACGTGTCCGTGCCGGTCCAGCCGTCAGGCGGGCTGTACGTCACGACCATCGCTGTCTCGCCCTTCCCATTTCTCCGGCTGAGACAGTCAAAGACGCTTTGTGCCGGAGACAGCGTGCCGTGCTCGGGCGCGAGCACCTCGATGGTCAGGGGGCACTTCTGGTCGACGTCGGCTGCGCGCAGGTACACCTCCAGCGGTGCGTCTGACGCGGTGGCGACTGTCACGGACCGGGCGACGGGCGCGTCGTTCACCGGGCGCACCACTACGGTCACGGTCCCGCTGTCGTACATCACGCCGTCGCTGACGACGTAGGTGAACGAGAACGTGCCCGTCTCGTCGGGTCGGGGAGTGAAGGTCCCTCCGCTGCAATCCCTGGCAACTGTGGCGCCCTGCAGTGCCAGCAACACCGTTTGGCCGGAGCCGAAGGAGCATGTCAGCACGGTGCTCTCGACGTCGAATGCTGCTGGGACCCATGCGACCGTGGTGTCCTCGTCGGTGATGACGCTCACGTCGCCCGCAACGGGCTGCTGGTTCGTCGCCCACCCCTCGATGTCGGCGACAAGCTCGGCGGGGGTGCCGCTCTCCCGCGCGTCGAGCCGCAGGCCCGTGTTCGACAGTGGCGTGAGGGCCAGGTCGTAGGTGCCCTCACCTCGCACGAACCCCAAGAGTGGGATCTCGACCCAGGCCCCGGCCGCCACCGGTCCGGAGACCGCGAGCACGCTGCCGGGGTCCGGCGCGGTCGCGTAGGTCAGGTCGGACTCGGACCACACCCCGGACACGGTCCTGACCTCGAACCCGGCGGCGAGCGCTCCGGAGGCGTGCACCCGGAGCGAGAGCGACCGCGGGGTCATGGTGCCGATGTCGGTCACCTCGAAGCGCAGGTAGCTGCGCTGCTGCGGCGAGGCATCGGTCCTGATATCGGTTTTGGAGCCCAGGTTCGTGTTCGGCTTCGTCGCGTCGACATAGGCATCCTCGGCGACCGGCCAGGCGAGGCTCGTACGCGCCTCGCCGACCAGCCGGGCGGGCCTGCCGGACTCGCGCGCGTCCAGCCGCAGCCCGGTGTTGGACAGCGGCGTGAGCGCGACTTCGTAGGCCCCGTCCCCGGTGACCAGCCCGTCGAGCGGGACCTCGACCCACGACCCCGAGACGACTGGCCCCGAGGTCGCCAGCAGTTCGCCAACTGGTGGAGCCGTGGCGTAGGTGACCGTGCCCTCGGACCACTGATCGGAATCGGAAACGGCACGAACCTCGAAGCCCTCAGGAAGACTGCTACCGGCATGCACCCGCAGCCGTGCCCTGGACAGGGTCTGGGTGCCGATGCCCGACACCACGAATCGCAGGTAACTCTGCTGTCGGGGGGATGCGTCAGTGCGGATGTCGCTGTTCTTTCCCAGCGCGGTCGTGGGCTTGCTCGCGTCGACGTAGGCGTCGGACTGGACATCCCAACCGAACTCGGTGAGCGGGGTCGTGGCAGTCCCTGCCTGCGCGGTGGAAGTGGCCACACCCAGCATGGGCGCAAGCAGCAGTGTGAGGACCAGCACGAGACGCAAGACAGGGGAGGGTGCTGGTCGGCGCGGGCGGAGACTGCGCTCGGGTCCTTGTCCTGGTTTCATCATGGGGCCCCCTTCGTGCGCGTGTCCTCTGACACCTGTCCCAGCGGTGTTGCGTTCGTAAGCGGTCGCACGGCGGGCGCGAACACCGGCATCGCTCACCGGCGAACCTACGGGTACGGGATCGCGTGGGCTTCGGCATTCTTGCGTAGCGCTCGGTCGTCACTCTTCTGACCCGAGGGTGCGCGCCATCTTCACTCGTGTGCCAACATCCGACCAACCAGACAGTCGAGGGAATTCCGATGCACATGAAACTGGAGCTGATCCCGCTCCCGGTCGCCGACGTGGACCGCGCCATCGCCTTCTACGCCGACCAGCTCGGGTTCAACCTGGACTTTGACGTCCGGCCCAGCGAGGGGGTCCGGGTAGTCCAACTGACGCCGGAGGGGTCGGGGTGCTCGGTCGGGTTCGGGACGGGGCTGGCCGCCTACGCGGGGGAGCCAGGCAGCGTGCGGGGTGTGCACCTGATCGTGGAGGACATCGCCGCGGCGCGTGCCGAGCTGGTCGCCCGCGGAGTGGCAGTCGGCGAAATCCAGGACTTCGGTGGTGGCGTCAAAGGTGCCGACTTCTCCGACCCCGACGGCAACACCCTGGAGCTGCAGGAGATGGCGTGGCGCAAGGGCGCGGCGTACTAGCTCTCAGACTTCCAAGCAGTCCGAGCCAGGGCCGTGACGCGCGAGGCGCTCTGGAGGAACTTCCGTACGGCGGGCCGGGTCGTGGGCGCCTCCGCGTGGGCCAGCAGGAGCTGACGCCTCAGTGGCCGGGTCAGGTCGTGGACGTCGACCCCGCTCGAGGGCAGGAAGACGCGGCCGGTGTCGGACACGAGGGTGATCCCGAGTCCGGCGCCGACCATGGACAGGGCGGTGGCCTGCTCGTCGACCTCGTGGACGATCCGGATCTCGAACCCCGCTTGGCGGCAGGCGGAGCGCACTGCGCGGCCGTAGTAGGTGCGGGGCCCGGAGATCACCCAGTCCTGGTCCGCGAGGTCGGCGAGCCGGATCTTGCCTGGGGGGAACTGGCCCGCCGGGGCAGCGAGGTGCAGCTCGTCGCGGGTGGCGGGGACGGTGGTGATCCCGGCGCCCCAGGGCTCGGTGGCATCGGGGTAGTCGATCAGGAAGGCCAGGTCGAGGTGACCGTGGCGCAGTTCGAGCCCGGCGTCGTCGGGATCGATCTCGCGGGTGCGCACGTGGATCTCCGGACTACGCAGCGAGAGGTCCTCCACGATGCCGGGCATCAACCCGGCGGCCACGGTGCTGAACACGCCGACGGTCAGCTCGACCGCCAGGGTGCCGCGGAGATCCTCGACCGCGGTCTGGGCGTCGCGCTCCGCGGCGAGCAGGATCTCGGCGTGGGTGAGAAGCACCCGACCGACCTCGGTCAGCACGATGCCGCGGCCCTTGCGCTCGAGCACGGGAGCGCCGATGTCCTGCTCCAGAGCGGACATCTGTTGTGAGACCCCGGAGGGTGAGTAGCCCATCTCGTCTGCTGCGCGGTTTACCCCACCGTGGTGGGCGACTTCGCGAAAGATGCGCAGCCGGCGCAGGTTCAGTTCCATGAAGCAATCCTAAACTAGAGATTCAGTTTTCTTTAGTGGACCTGAACGCTGGAAATGTCCATACTTGGAACGTCCCCGAAGTTGAGCAGTTTCGTGTCTTGAGAAAGTTTCGTGATGTCGTCCGGGTTGGATCTCTTGGGTTGGTTGGGTGGCGGCATGGCAGCCGTGGCCTACGTGCTGGTGTCTACGCGGCGGGTGGTGCCGGATGCGGCGCTCTTCCAAGGTCTGAACATCGTGGGCGCCATGATGCTCGGCGCGGCAGCCTTCCACAGCGGAGCGGTGCCGAGCGCCGCCATGAACGGCGTCTGGATCCTGTTCGGCATGCAGTCCTTGATCACCTCGGCCCAGCGCCGGCGCCGGGACGCCCTGGCCGCGGTGGTGTCGGACCGGTCCGTCGTACG
>CAWAJE010000049.1:0-27207 GCA_963782215.1 uncultured Actinomycetota bacterium
TCCCGCTCCCGGTCGCCGACGTGGACCGCGCCATCGCCTTCTACGCCGACCAGCTCGGGTTCAACCTGGACTTTGACGTCCAGCCCAGCGAGGGGGTCCGGGTAGTCCAACTGACGCCGGAGGGGTCGGGGTGCTCGGTCGGGTTCGGGACGGGGCTGGCCGCCTACGCGGGGGAGCCAGGCAGCGTGCGGGGTGTGCACCTGATCGTGGAGGACATCGCCGCGGCGCGTGCCGAGCTGGTCGCCCGCGGAGTGGCAGTCGGCGAAATCCAGGACTTCGGTGGTGGCGTCAAAGGTGCCGACTTCTCCGACCCCGACGGCAACACCCTGGAGCTGCAGGAGATGGCGTGGCGCAAGGGCGCGGCGTACTAGCTCTCGGACTTCCAAGCAGTCCGAGCCATGGCCGTGACGCGAGAGGCGCTCTGGAGGAACTTCCGTACGGCGGGCCGGGTCGTGGGCGCCTCCGCGTGGGCCAGCAGGAGCTGACGCCTCAGTGGCCGGGTCAGGTCGTGGACGTCGACCCCGCTCGAGGGCAGGAAGACGCGGCCGGTGTCGGAGACGAGGGTGATCCCGAGTCCGGCGCCGACCATGGACAGGGCGGTGGCCTGCTCGTCGACCTCGTGGACGATCCGGATCTCGAACCCCGCCTGGCGGCAGGCGGAGCGTACTGCGCGGCCGTAGTAGGTGCGGGGCCCGGAGATCACCCAGTCCTGGTCGGCGAGGTCGGCGAGCCGGATCTTGCCTGGGGGGAACTGGCCCGCCGGGGCAGCGAGGTGCAGCTCGTCGCGGGTGGCGGGGACGGTGGTGATCCCGGCGCCCCAGGGCTCGGTGGCATCGGGGTAGTCGATCAGGAAGGCCAGGTCGAGGTGACCGTGGCGCAGTTCGAGCCCGGCGTCGTCGGGATCGATCTCGCGGGTGCGCACGTGGATCTCCGGACTACTCAGCGAGAGGTCCTCCACGATGCCGGGCATCAACCCGGCGGCCACGGTGCTGAACACGCCGACGGTCAGCTCGACCGCCAGGGTGCCGCGGAGATCCTCGACCGCGGTCTGGGCGTCGCGCTCCGCGGCGAGCAGGATCTCGGCGTGGGTGAGAAGCACCCGACCGACCTCGGTCAGCACGATGCCGCGGCCCTTGCGCTCGAGCACGGGAGCGCCGATGTCCTGCTCCAGAGCGGACATCTGTTGTGAGACCCCGGAGGGTGAGTAGCCCATCTCGTCTGCTGCGCGGTTTACCCCACCGTGGTGGGCGACTTCGCGAAAGATGCGCAGCCGGCGCAGGTTCAGTTCCATGAAGCAATCCTAAACTAGAGATTCAGTTTTCTTTAGTGGACCTGAACGCTGGAAATGTCCATACTTGGAACGTCCCCGAAGTTGAGCAGTTTCGTGTCTTGAGGAAGTTTCGTGATGTCGTCCGGGTTGGATCTCTTGGGTTGGTTGGGTGGCGGCATGGCAGCCGTGGCCTACGTGCTGGTGTCTACGCGGCGGGTGGTGCCGGATGCGGCGCTCTTCCAAGGTCTGAACATCGTGGGCGCCATGATGCTCGGCGCGGCAGCCTTCCACAGCGGAGCGGTGCCGAGCGCCGCCATGAACGGCGTCTGGATCCTGTTCGGCATGCAGTCCTTGATCACCTCGGCCCAGCGCCGGCGCCGGGAGGCCCTGGCCGCCGTGGTGGCGGACCGGTCCGTCGTACGCCACGTCGAGCTGGGCGAGTCCGGCCCGGACGTCGCCGAAGACGCGGTGCTGGCAGCCTGACCGCTTGAGCGGTCAGGCTCGTCCATGGCGAGGCGGCTGGTTACCCCCGGCCCCGGAGTTTGACGACGCGTCGCAGCGCGAGGTCGTCGCAGGTGAAGCCGTCGCAAGCGAAGACGGAGAGCCGCGCCTGCGCCACCCCGCGCCTGAACGTGTGGTCGCTGTTCTCCAGGACCACCGTCCACTTCCGGCGCGTGGCCGGGCACCGCGTCGACCTGTACCCCTCACCCGTCACGACACGGGACCGTTGCCTCTGCCGAATGGTCACGTAGACCTCCGCGTGGTCGGCGGACCTGTTGCAGATCAGTGATCCACCGACGACAGCGGCGCCGAAGCGGTTGACGGTGCCTCGTCGGTGGATCGCTGCTCGGACCTCCAGGGCCGGCGGTGCAACCGAGACGTGGAAGGTCAGGGTCCCCCCGGGCCCGACCTGCCCGTTGCTGTCCGTGCCGCAGCATGTGCCTGCCTGGATGTAGTACGTCGTCCCTGCCACCGCTTCGATGACGATCCGTTCGTTGTCCCCGTAGTCGTCGTCATGGCACTCGACCATCCTCAAGGCGCCGGGGGAGCCGGTGAGCACCGCCAGCATCGTGTCGTAGCCGCTTCCAACGGTGTCGAAGAGGAAGCGCCCGCTGGTTGTGGGCGTGAAGGAGTACCACACGGTCGCCGCGCCGCAGTCGGGGTCGCTCGAGACATAGGTGGCTTCAGCGGTGCTCCTCGTGTCGGTGAAGCCTGCGCCGGGAACGGCGATCGCATCGGCGATGTCGTCGTTCGCCGGCGGCGAAGCGGCCGCGGGCGCCGCCGCCAGCAGACTCGTGAGCATCGCCAGGAGCAGAACAGGGACCTTGAGGCTCAGCTTCGTGCGCCGCCGGGGGGTCTTGCCGTGAAAGGGGTGGTTCTGACTCGTCATGTCCTCGACCATGACCTTCTCCGTCCTCCTCGTGCCCGAGTGTGCGGCTCACTCAAGCGGAGGCCCCAGTGGTACAGCCAGGGCGATGAGGTCCCCTGGCAGGAAGTACCCAACGATCCCGCAGACGCCTAGAGTGAGTGGGCAGCGACATCGAGATGAGGTGTCATGAGTGCGGTCGACCGGCGGGTAGCAGGATGGATCGACCTGGTGGCTGACCTTGCGGGGCACCCCACCACAGTCTTCCCGCGGCGTGCCCTGTCCGCCCAGCTGCACGAGACCTTCGGCAGCCAGGTGTCCTGGAACGGCTCGATGCTTCGGGAAAGGCCGGGTTCGATCTCTACCTGCCGATGCCGGGATGGCCGCCGCCGGAGCTGATGCGGGTCATGGTCGCAGCCATCCCCATCCGCTCGTCCGCTGGTTCGCCCGCCCCGGGACCCATCGGCGATGTCCATCGGTCGAGTTCCCCCAGCGTTCGTGACGCAGCAGGGTCGCGCGCTCGTGCGCGAGATCTTGGCGCCAGTAGGGATGGAGCAGCAGCTCTCCATCCCCTACCGTCTGGTACCAGGCACTCATCGTGCCTACGTGTTGTCGCGTTCTGACGGTGATTTCTCCGAGGAGGACCTGCAGGTCGCCCGTCAGGTGCAGCTGCTCCTTCGGCTGCTGGACAGGCAGACGCGCGTGCTCGCGCCGCGGCTACCTCGGTCGGCGGCCTGTGGCGAGCTGACCGGGCGCGAACTGGCGGTGCTGCTGCGCTCAGTGACGGTCTCACCGCCGCAGCCATCGGGTCGAGGCTGGGATCTCGCCGCGGACGGTGCACCGGCACCTCTCCGGATCTACCTCGCGCGGTTGGGGGTGCCCGGGACCGGGTACCCGCCCGGCATGAGCGCTCTTGACTCCGCCTCCCGTGTCGTCGCCTCCGCCGGCGGCCAGGTGCTACGCGCCGCCACCGGGGTCCTGACCCTGCGTCCTGCGGTCAAGCCCTTCCACCCTCGAGGCTCGGTCGTGGCAGGAACGCTGCGTCGGTTCGGCGCGGACGAGCCCACCGGCTCGGGCTGGCTCGACGGTGCAGGCACCGACGAGGTGTTGGTGCGGCAGTCCCGGGCGATCGGGTTGCCGGCTCCGCTGCCCGACATCTTCGGCCTCGCCGTCCGGGTGCCGACCGACGAGGGGTACGGCGACCTGCTCCTCGCCTCGACCGGGCTTGGCCGGCTGACCCGCTACGTGCTGACAGCTGCCCGGTCTCCTGAGCGCAGGCCGATGACGACGCTGTTGCCCTACCGAACGCCCGCCGGACCGGTGCTGCTGTCGGCGGTCTTTCGCGACGGGGCCACGATCGAGCTGTCATGGGCGGTGCGGTCAGGGGACTGGCACCGGTTCGCCGAGCTCGCCCTGCACGAGGCTCCGGGTGACGAGGCGGATCAGACGGTGTCGTTCGACCCGGTGAGGAACGAGCTGCCCGGGCTGGAGACCTACGACTGGGTACGCCGCCTGCGGGAACCCGCCTACCTCACGGCCCGGCGATCCTCGAGGCGCGCTCGCTCCTGACCCAGGCGACGTCCGGCCTTTGATCGCGAGGGAGAGCGGCGCACACTGTTCGAGTGAGACGAGAACCGCTGGCATGACTGTGCAGCGGGTGCTCCTCGCCGCGGTGCTGGCGCTGCTGCTCACCGGTTGCGGCCAGCCCGGGACGGCGGCCACGGTGACCGCGACCCCGTCGTCGTCGGCTACGCAGGCGCGGTTGCCGCACCTGCACGTGGTGGCACTCGGGGACTCGGTGACTGCCGGCTCCAACTGCGACTGCACGGCCTTTCCGCAGCTCTACGCCCAGGACCTGACGCAGGTCAGGGGCAACCCGGCCTCGGCGACCAACCTCGGTGTCGCCGGCCTGGACAGCAACGGCCTGGTCGCGATGCTCGCGGCCGGGACCACCGCCGCCAGGGAGGTCGCCACGGCCGACGTCGTCCTGATCACGATCGGGGCCAACGACTTCGGGTCCCACCACGACGAGGTCACGTCGGGTTCCTGCCGGGGGGACTGTCTCAGCGACACGATCGAGCACATGTCCGCAGAGCTCACCAAGGCCATCGAGCGGATTCACGGCCTTCGCTCCGGGCGGCCAACGACGGTGCTGGTGACCGGCTACTGGAACGTGTTCGAGGACGGCCATGTCGCTCGTCGGGTCTTTCCCGGGGTCGGTTTGGCGGCGACGGCGGAGCTGACCCACCGGGTGAACACCGTGTTGCGCGAGGTGGCCGTCCGCACCCACGCCTCCTACGTCGATCTCTACAGCACCTTCAAGGGTCCGAACACCCATGGTGACGACACCGCCCTGCTCGCCGACGACGGGGACCACCCGAGCGCGAATGGTCACGTCCTGATCGCGAGGCGGCTCATGGCCCAAGGTCTGCCCGGTCTCACCTCGGGCCAGGGGTGAGGAGAGCGTTCAGGCTCCAGCAAGGTCGGTCCACCTAGGTTCGTGATCATGGCCCTGACAGGGTGGCCGCTTCTCGGCCTGCTGCTCGTGCTGAGCGTCGTACTTCCGGTTGCCGCCCTGTGGGGTCGGGACCGCCTGCGGCCGCACCGGGGAGGGCTGCTGCTCGCCGTGACCTTGGTGGTCGCCGGGCAGCTCGCAGCTGTCGGGCTCGCGGCGGCGGTCGTCAACCGGTCCGGCAGCTACTACACGTCCTGGGCCCAGGTGCTCGCGACGTTCTCCAAGCCGCCTCCCGTCCACCGGCGAGCCAGCCATGCCGCAGGAACGCTCGCCGGGGGCAGCACGCCGGAGACGGCCGGCGCGTTCTCGGGCCACGTCGTGCCTGGGTTCGCCACCTCCGCCCAGCGGGCGAGCAAGGGAGAGCTGGAGTCGGTCAGCATCACCGGGGCGAGCTCGGGTCTGGCCTCGCACGCGTTCGTCTACCTGCCGCCGCAGTACTTCCGGACGGCGTACCGGCACGCCCGGTTCCCCGTGGCCGAGGTGTTCACCGGCTATCCAGGCAACGACCGGAACCTGATCAATGCGCTGGACTACCCCGGAGTCCTGCGTCAGGAGATCGACGGAGGCCGTGCCCGCCCGATGGTGCTGGTGATGTTGCGGCCCTCGATGAGCTATCACCGGGACTTCGAGTGCACCGACGTGCCCAGTGGGCCACAGGCGCAGACCTTCCTCGCCGACGACGTCACCTCGACCATCAGCCGGCACTTCCGGGTCTGGCCGGTGGCGTGGGGGGCGATCGGTGACTCCACCGGCGGCTACTGCGCCGCGAAGCTGGCGATGACGTCGCCGACGACCTACCGAGCAGCAGTCTCCCTGTCGGGCTACTACCACTCCTTGCAGGACCACACGACCGGTGACCTGTACGCCGGCTCGCCCGTCGTGCGTGACCTCAACGACCCGACCTGGCGACTCGGTCATCTGCCTGCGCCGGCGACCTCGCTGCTGGTGACGATCTCGAAGGAGGAGAAGGGGGCGCTTGGCTACCGCGACACCCGGGCGTTCCTCGCCCGCGTCAAGGACCCGATGCGGGTGGACACGATCATCACTCCGCACGGCGGGCACAACTTCCAGGCCTGGACGGCACTGCTCCCGCAGGCCCTGGACTGGCTCTCCTCCCGCCTCCACGCCCAGGTAGCCCCCCGATGAGGGACCCGGTGCAGAGCGTCTCGCCGACCTGGACGGGCCGGGTCCACGGGAGCCCGACGGCACGCTGCCGAGCAAACGAGCGCACCCGGTGGTTCATGTCCCGCGTCGTCGCGGCGGTGGGGGTGATGGCGCTGCTGTCGCTGGTGTCGACACCGGTGCAGCGGGTGCTGAACGGTGAGCTCGGGGGCCGCGGGCTCCTCGGTCCGCTCACGGCGGCCGCGAGCGTCGGGTTCTGGTCCCTGGGTCTGCTCCTGGTCGCACGAGGGCTCCGTCACGGGCACCGGCTGGCCTGGGGTCTGACCCTGGCGGCCGTCGTCGCTGCCCTGTGGGTGCACCTGACGCGGTTGGACGACCCGGTCGACACGGTGCTGCTCGGCGCGGGGCTGACCTGGCTGCTCCTGCGCAGGCAGGCGTTCGCCGTGCCGTTCTCGCGGGCCGAGCTCGCGAAGTCGTCGGGCATGGTCGTCGGTGCCGGGTTCCTCATGTTGAGCGCCCCCGCCGTCCCGCCGGGCTTCGGGGAGGGCGTCGTGGCGCACGCCCTGGTCGGAGCGGCCATGCTCGCGTTCGTCGGAGCCCTGTGGGCGCTGATGTCTCCGAGCGCGGTGGAGCAGCGGACAGAACTCCAGCGCCAACTGGAGCGTGCCCGCGCCCGCGAGGTGGTCACTGCCCACGGTCACGGGACGCTGGACTACTTCGCCCTGCGTGACGACAAGCGCTGGTTCTTCCACGCCGACAGCGTCGTGGCGTACGCGGTCCGGTTCGGCGTGTGCCTGGTCTCGCCGGACCCGATCGGTCCTGCAAAGGAGCGGCGCGAGGTCTGGGCCGCGTTCACCGAGCACGCACGCTCGCGCGGCTGGAGCATCAGCATCCTCGGCGCCGACGCGGAGTGGCTGGAGCTCTACCGGTCCTTCGGGCTGCGCCCGGTCTACCTGGGGGACGAGGCAGTCGTCGACTGCTCGACGTTCAGCTTGGAGGGGCGCGCGATGAGGGGGCTGCGGCAAGCGTGCAACCGAGTGGAGCGGGCGGGCTACACCGTGTCCTTCCACGACCCCATCGCACTCGACCCGGTCACCAGACGCGAGCTCCTCGCGGTGTCGGCCACGAGTCGGGTCGGCGCTGTCGAGCGCGGGTTCTCGATGACCTTGGGTCGGCTCTTCGACCCCGAGGACACCGGCCTGCTGCTGAGCCTCGCCCGCGATCCACAGGGACATGCGTGTGCGTTCATCCAGTGGATGCCGGCACCCGGCATCAAGGGCTGGTCCTTGGACGTGATGCGGCACGAGACCGGGCCCGGTGTGCCGAACGGCGTGATGGACCACCTCATCGTGGAGACGATCTGGCACCTGCGCGGTCGGGGAGAGATGGGCCTGGGACTCAACTTCGCCGTGATCCGGGCGCTGGTGGGCACCGACGCGAGCACGGCGTGGGGTCGCGTGGGCCGGAGCCTCCTGCACACCCTGTCCGGACGTAGTGACGTGGCCTCGTTGTGCCGTTTCAACCAGAAGTTCGCACCCAGCTGGAGGCCGCGGTACGTCGTGCTCGGCAGCCTCGACACTGTTGCCTGCCAGGGCCTGGTGATCGCTGCGGCCGAGGGGTTGAGCGAGCTGCCGGTGATCGGCCGGTTCCTGCGGGGGATCGACCGATGACCCTGGCGCTGGGAGCGGCCGTGCTCGGCGCCCTCGCCTACGGGGTGGGCTCCGTGCTGCAGGCGTTCGCCGCCCTGCGAGCAACCGGTCCCGCGGTGGTCGGTCACCCGGCCTACCTGCTGGGGGTCGGGTGCGACCTGGTCGCGTTCGCGGGGTCGGTCGTCGCCGTACGCGACCTGCCTCTGTTCACGGTGCAGTCGGTGCTGGCGGGCTCACTCGGCGTGACGGTCGTCCTGGCGCGGGTCTTCCTCGGCACCCGGATCCGTCGCCGGGACGTCGCCGCGCTGCTCGGCATCGTGGCAGCGCTGGTCGTGCTCGCTCTCGCAGCGGGCGCACAGTCCGCTCTGCCGGCACCCGCCTGGTTTCCCACGGCCGCGCTCCTGGCCACCGCCGGTGCTGCAGCCGCTCTTGCCAGTCAGTACCGGCACGGCCCGCACGGGCGGTTGGCCGCGCTGGCCGGTGCCTCGTTCGCCGGCTCGGCGGTGGGTGCCCGAGCCGTCGACCTGCACGGGGGATGGGTGGGTCTGCTCTCCCAACCGACGGCCTGGACGATCGTGGCCCTCGGTCTGATCGGCTCGCTCGGCTACGCGCGAAGTCTCGAGCGCGGGTCGGCAGGGTCCTCCACGGCGGTCCTGTGGGTGTGCGAGGTCGTGGTGGCGAGCCTCGTCGGCATCGTCGCGCTCGGTGACCGTGCCCAGCCCGGGTGGGAGCTGCCGGCGCTCTGCGCGACCACGGTGGCAGTCCTGGGCTGTGTGGTCCTCGCCAGCTCTCAGCCGGTTCCGGTCGCAGGTCTCTTGGTCCACAACCCCGAACCGGACCGCCTCACAGCCCGAAGGCGGCCCTGAGGTCGGGAGCCGTCCTCGTCGGCCGTGACCACCACGACCAGACGCTCGTGGGTGAAGTCGGAGCTGGCCAGCACCGGCGCCAGCGTGTGCCGCAACCAGGTGTCGGCGCTCGCCAGCGAGCCGTCGTGCGCGCGGCACTGACGGCGGCCGCGGGGGAAGGCGGTGCACGGGTGGTGCCGGACGGCGTACGTGGCGCCTCGCCTGCTCCCGTGGCCCCCGAGGTCGTCCCCAGCCATGATGAGCCCTGCCCCCAGGAGCAGTGCGCCGAGAGTGCGGTGCAGCCGCATGTCGCTCAACTCTCGACCGGGATCGGGGGCCGGTCTCGAGGGTGCAGCCCGCGACCTCTCAGGAACCTGACCGACGCGGCGCTCGGGTCAGGAGGTCAGCGGGAGCGAGTCAAGATCCTCGGCGCTCTGGAGGCTCCGAATCGAGATCAGCTCGACGTTCACCCAGCCGTAGGGCCAGCCCAAGGCGTGGAGGCGCCGGTGCACGCGGACCGGGGCGCCGATCGCCAGGTCCCGGCTGAGGTCCCGGTGGTGCCAGGCCTGGACCTGCATCTGGTGCTCGACCACGTCGGCGGTGACCACCCCGTCGCGCAGATCGGTCACGAACGCGTCGCACCACTCCCACGGGGTCTGGGTCAGCTGCTTGGCGTGGATGACGTGCATCGCGTGCCCAGGGGTGAACAGAGCGCACGTGGAGAGGCGACACCGAGTCATCTGAACCTCCGAGAGGGTTGAGCGTGAGCGCGAAGCGGTGGTGCGGCCGGACCGGGCGAGACCTCGTCCAGCGGGGGACGTGAACGGGGTCTCGCCAAGGGTCCCCCCGACCTAGGGGCCCGCCAGAGTCTTGACGGGCGGGGGATCGGTGGGTTGGACGCGCTCGGAAGGGCGGCAGCGGCTGAACGACATCGACCGAGGGCGGTCGAGTGACGGTGTTCTGAGAACACGAAAGCCCCCTTGCTCTGTCCAGATGGAGAGCAGCGGGGGCTGGGCTGCTGCGCCGACGAGGCGCCACCGGTAGGTACCGGTATCACAAGGCTAGTTCACGAGAACGAGTCTGACCAGTCTAGAAATCGCACACGTTGCGACGGTGGTCAGGGCATGTCGGGTCGTCTTCGCTCCGCGAGCACGGCCGCGGCCAGGTTGGGTGGGTAGACCACGGCGTGGGCCACGTCGCTGAGCTTCATCCGGTTGGTCCTGGCGTAGGAGCGCAGCAGGCCGAACGTCTCCTCCATGGGGATGTTGCCGTGCTCGGCGAGGACTCCCTTGGCCTGCTCGATCACGACGCGTGTGTTCAGGGCTCGCTGCAGGTTCTCGGCCAGCAGGGTGCTGCGGTGCAGCGAGCGCTGCTGCAGGATGCCAATGGTGGCGATGTCCGCCAGGGCCTGGGCGATCACCCGGTCCTCTGCCTCGAGGGCATGTCGTTTGTGGCTGAACAGGTTCAGCCCGCCGACCGTGACCTCACGCAGCCGCATGGGGAAGGCGTAGACGGAGGCGAAGCCGGCCGCGGCAGCTCCCGCGGCGAAGGCGGGCCATCGCATCCCTGCCCCTGCGATGTCGTCAACGATCACCTGCTCGCCGATGCTCACGGTCTCGACGCACGGCCCTTCGCGGGTCTCGAGCTGGAGCAGCTCGAGGACCTGCGCCGACTCGTTGGACGACGAGACCCGCTGCAGGTTTCCGAGCGTGTCGGTCAGGAGCAGCCCGGCCTCGTCCACGTCCAGCAGATCGATGCAGGTGCCCATCAGGTCGTCGAGGACCTCGGCGACGTCGAAGTCATCGACGAGGGTGTCCGCGAGGGCCACGAACCGCTCGGCCAGACGGGCCTGTCGTTGGAGCTTCATCTCTGTTGTCATATCTCTTCCTTCGAGAGGCGACGTCGTCGGGAGACGATGTCTGCTGCCAGTGCGTCGGCTGTCTGTCCCTCGGCGTACGACGTGGCACGGAGGTGCAGGAGCGCCTCGTCGATCGAGACGCCGAGCTGGACCGTCAACATCCCCGCCGCTTGGTGGACCTGCATGGGGTCCCCGTCGGGGTTGAGGGAGCCGAGCCCACCGCGGGCCAGCACCAGTGCGACGGAGTCGGCGGTGAGCTGCGCGCCGGTGGACTGCTCGATGCTCAACGGTCCGGGGCCGGTGCGGTAGAGGCTCAGTGCCCCCACCGAGATGGTGCCGAGGAGAAGCGGGAACGCGAACGCTGCCGTGAAGTCCATCCTCACCACCTCCTTGGCGAATGCGGGCCACCGCTCCTTGCCGTGGTCCGCGAGATCTCTCAGGTCCGGCACCAGGACGGCGGCGCCCGACTGTGCCGCGGCGACACCGGGCCCCTCACCCAGGGTGTGCTGGAGGTCCTCGATGTCCTTGATGCGACCGTCCGTGACGTGAACGTTGAGGCTCTGACCGCTCCTGGTCATGAGCGTGACCCCACAGCCATCGGCTGCGGCGACCTCGACCGCCGACCGGCAGAGTCGGTCGAGCTGGTCCTCCAGCGAGGCGGTCATCGTGCAGGCATCCCGACCGCGTCCGGACCGGGGGAGCGCCCTGTGCACTGCATGCGTCTCCTGGTCCGGCGTGAGCGAACTGCTCCACCCCTGCCTTACGGCCCCCCGGCTGCGCACGAAGGCTCGTGCACTTCCAGACTAGTACGAGCGCGTGGACGTGTCGCGCACACCGCCGGCCACCGTGCACGGGTTGGTAGCGTCGCGCCGGTGAACCCACCCAGGTCCGTCCCCCTCGAGAGCACCGGACGCGGGGCGTGGGCCGAGCCCGGCGTCGTCGAGGTGGCACCCGGGGTGCACCGGATGCCGCTGCCACTCCCCATGGACGGCCTGCGCGCGGTCAACGTCTACGTGATCGAGACCTCCAACGGCCTGGTGCTGGTCGACGGTGGCTGGGCGATCCCGCCGTCGCGCGAGCTCTTCGCGTCCGGACTCCGTGGCTTGGGCTACACGATGCGCGACATCCGCCGCTTCCTGGTCACCCACATGCACCGCGACCACTACACGCAGGCCTACGTCGTCGCGCAGGAGGTCGGGGCCCACGTCGCCCTCGGCATCGGCGACAAGCCGAGCATGGACCTGCTGCACGACGCGACCCGTCAGGGTGATCCCAACCTCGAACGCCTGCGCGCTGCCGGTGCCGAGAGCCTGGCGGCCGGGTGGCGCGACATGATGCCGCAGAAGCGACCGGCGATGGACGAGTACGGCCTGCCCGACCAGTGGCTGGACCGCGACCTGGTGATCGACCTCGGCGACCGGAGCCTGGACGCCGTGTCCACACCCGGGCACACCCAGGGGCACTACGTGTACGCCGACCGGGACGCCGGTCTGCTCTTCGCCGGCGACCACGTGCTCTCGACCATCACGCCCTCCATCGGCTTCGAGCCGGCCTACGTCCAGCAGCCGCTGCGCGACTACCTCGACTCGCTGGCCAAGGTGCGCGCGATGCCGGACATGACCCTGCTGCCGGCGCACGGCCCGGTCACCACCTCCTCCCACGTGCGGGTCGACGAGCTGGTCGCCCATCACGACGTACGGCTCGCGCAGTCGCTGGCGGCTGTCCAGACCGGGGCGCGCACCGCCTGGGAGGTCGCCGGCCTGTTGCCGTGGACCCGTCACGAGCGGAGCCGCGAGGAGCTCGGCCCCTTCGACGGGGTGTTGGCGGCGTTCGAGACCCTGGCCCACCTCGAGCTGCTGGCCCTGCAGGGCAGGGTCGGGCGCGTGGACGGTCCCACGGTGGAGTTCGTGGCGCTGCCGCTGGACCGCTGACGCGTCGAGGTCACCCGACGCCGGCCCCCGCTCCGGCCCCCCGATCCGGCCCCCGCTCCGGCCCCGCAGTACTCTGGCCGGGTCCGACAGGGGAGCGCCACCAGGCGCTGAGAGTGCGATGAGTCGCAGACCCTTGAACCTGCTCCGGTTAGTACCGGCGAAGGAAGTCGAAGGAGACCTCCCGATGATCCGTCTGCACACCCGTCCTGCGCGCGCCACCGGCTCGTTGCTCGCCCTCCTGGTGCTCGCCGCGTGCGGCACCACCAGTGCCGCTGAACCTTCGAGCTCGAGCTCTGCCACCAGCTCGAAGGTCCTGACCGTGGCCACCCACGACTCCTGGGCCATGGACAAGAAGGTGCTGGCGGAGTTCAAGGCCGAGACCGGCATCACCGTCAAGGTCCAGCCCGCTGGCGACGCCGGTCAGCTGACCAACAAGCTGGTGCTGACCAAGGGCTCGCCGGTGGCCGACGGCGTCTTCGGCATCGACAACAGCTTCGCCTCCCGAGCGGTGGACGAGGGCGTGCTGACGCCGTACGCCGCGACGGCACTGCCGAGCTCGGCCGAGCAGTTCCGGCTGGCCGGGGACGGCGCCGACCAGCTGACCCCGATCGACTACAGCGACGTGTGCGTCAACATCGACGACACCTGGTTTGCGAAGAACCAGGTCGCGGCGCCCACCACGCTCGACGACCTGACCCGTCCGGAGTACAAGGACCTCTTCGTCACCCCCGGCGCGACCACCTCCTCGACCGGGCTTGCCTTTCTGCTGGCCACGATCGCCGCGAAGGGCGACGGCTGGCAGGACTACTGGACCAAGCTGATGGACAACGGCGCCAAGATCACCTCCGGGTGGTCCGACGCCTACGAGGTCGACTTCACCGCGGGTGGCGGGACGGGCGACCGACCGATCGTGACGTCGTACTCCTCCTCGCCGCCGTTCACCATCCCCGAGGGCAAGACCGAGCCGACCACGAGCGCGCTGCTCGACACGTGTTTCCGCCAGGTGGAGTACGCCGGAGTGCTGGCCGGGTCCAAGAACAGCGTCGGCATGGGCAAGTTCATCGAGTTCATGCTCGGCAAGGAGTTCCAGGCCGCGCTGCCCGACAACATGTACGTCTACCCGGTCGACAGCGAGGTCGCCCTGCCCGACTCGTGGGCCGAGTTCGCCAAGACCTCCCCGCAGCCCTACTCGATCGACGCCGCCGAGATCACGGCCAAGCGCACCGAGTGGCTGCGGGAGTGGCGCGACATCACCAGCCAGTGAGCGCCTGGCGTGGTCGAGCTGGGATCGCGGCACTCGCCGCGGTGCCGCTGACCGCGCTGGTGCTGTTCTTCCTCTACCCCGTGGGAGGCATGCTCGCCCGCGGGTTCTGGCCCGACGGGGCGTTCGCTCCCGGTGCGGTCCTCGAGGTGCTGGCCCGCCCGCGGGTGCAGCGGGTGCTGTGGTTCACGGTGTGGTCCGCCGCGTTGGCCACGGCCGTCACGGTGGTCCTCGGGTTGCCGGTGGCGTTTGCCCTGCACCGGTTGCGGTTCCCGGGCCGTGACCTGCTGCGCGCGGTGGTGGTGGTGCCGTTCGTGCTGCCGACCGTCGTCGTCGGCGTCGCCTTCCGGCAGCTGATCGCGCCGGCGGGGCCTCTGGGCGGACTCGGCGTCGACGGCACTGCCGGCGCGATCATCGCGGCGATGGTGTTCTTCAACCTGAGCGTCGTGGTGCGCACCGTCGGTGCGTTCTGGGAGTCGATCGACCCGCGACGCGAGGAGGCCGCCGCCGCACTGGGGGCCTCGCCCGTGCAGGTGTTCACCACGGTCACGCTGCCGGCGCTGTGGCCTGGAATCGTCTCGGCCGCGAGCGTGGTCTTCCTGTTCTGCTCGACCGCGTTCGGTGTCGTTCTCACGATGGGCGGACTGCGCTACGCCAACGTGGAGACGGAGATCTACCTGCTGACCACGCAGGAGCTCGACCTGACCGGGGCGGCCGCGCTGTCGGTGCTCCAGGTCGTGGTCGTCGCCGGTCTGCTGCTCCTCGCCGCGCGGGTACGCCGCACCGCCGCGCCGGTCGACCGCACCGTCCGTCCCGTGCCGACCCCGGGCCGGCGGCACCTGCCCGTGCTCGCGTGGACCGCGGTGGTGGTGGCGTTCCTGCTGATGCCGCTGGTCTCACTGGTGCTGGCGTCGCTGCGACGCGGCGACTCGTGGGGGCTGGCCAACTATCGCGATCTCAACACGACCGGCGCCCGCAACGCGCTGCTGGTCCCGGCGACCGATGCCCTCGGCACCTCGCTGTCCGTGGCGGTGGTCGCCAGCACGCTCGCCCTGCTGCTCGGCACGATCGTCGCCTTCCTGGTCACGCGGCGGACCCGACCCGGCCGGCGGGGGGTGGGCGGGATTCTGGACGGGCTGTTCATGCTGCCGCTCGGTGTCTCCGCGGTGACGGTCGGCTTCGGCTTCCTGATCACCCTCGACCGCCCGCCGCTGGACCTGCGGTCCTCGGCGCTGCTGGTGCCGATCGCTCAGGCGATGGTGGCGCTGCCGCTGGTGGTGCGCACGGTGGTGCCGGTGCTGCGCTCGATCGACGACCGGCAGCGGCAGGCCGCCGCGTCGCTCGGCGCCGGTCCGCTGCGGGTGCTCCGGACCGTCGACCTCACCGTGGCGTGGCGCTCGCTGCTCGCGGCCGCGGGCTTCGCGTTCGCGGTCTCGCTGGGGGAGTTCGGCGCGACCAGCTTCCTGGCTCGCGACGACAACCCCACACTGCCGGTGGTGATCTACCGCCTGATCGGAAGACCGGGGGCGGAGAACTTCGGGATGGCGATGGCCGCGTCCGTCGTACTCGCCGCGTCGACGACCCTGGTGATGCTGCTCGTGCAACGGCTGCGCGCCGGTTCGATGGGAGCCTTCTGAGATGAGCGGGCTCGAGGTGCGTGACCTGACCGTGCGGTTCGGGGCGACGACCGCGGTCGACGCGGTGTCCCTGGCCGTCCCCGCGGGCTCGGTCGTCGCCGTGCTGGGCCCCTCCGGCTGCGGGAAGTCCACGCTGCTCCGGGCCGTGGCCGGGCTCGAGGACCCGACCGCCGGGCAGGTGTGCTTCTCGGGTGACGACCTGGCCGGCGTGCCCACCCACCGCCGTGACTTCGCGCTGATGTTCCAGGACGGCCAGCTGTTCCCGCACCTCGACGTGGCCCGCAACATCGCCTACCCGTTGCGCCTGCGGCACCGGAGTCGTGACTTCCAGCGCTCCCGGGTCGAGGAGCTGCTCGAGCTGGTGAACCTGCCGGGGTACGCCGACCGCGCCGTGGCCACCCTCTCCGGCGGTGAGCGGCAGCGGGTCGCGCTGGCCCGCGCCCTGGCCGTCGCGCCGCGCCTGCTCTTGCTCGACGAGCCGCTGAGTGCGCTGGACCGGTCGCTGCGGGAGCACCTCGCGGTCGAGCTGCACGACATCCTGCGCGCGGCCGGGGCGACGGCGATGCTCGTGACCCACGACCAGGAGGAGGCGTTCGCGGTCGCCGACCGGATGGCGGTGATGCGCGAGGGACGCATCGTGCAGCAGGGGACGCTCGACGAGGTCTGGTCGAGCCCGATCGACGGCTGGACCGCGCGCTTCCTGGGTTACGCGACCGTGCTCACCGGGGAGGCGGCCCAGCGACTGCGCCAGCAGACCTCGCCCGAGGAGCACTGGGAGGCAGTGGCGCTGCGCCGGTCGGCGTTGCGGATCGACCCGGCCGGGTCCATGCGTGCCCGCGTCGAAGGTGCTCGGGTGACGCCCGACCAGATCCGGGTCCAGCTCGACGTGGCCGGGGTGGGATCGCTGCCGGGGGTGGCGGCTCCCGGAGACGACGTACGCCTCGGGGCGGAGGTGGGCGTGTCACTCGACACGTCCCGGATCGCCCCCGTGCCGGACTTGCCCGAGGCAGACGCCCCTAGACTCCCGGTGTGAAGCGGCACGCCTACTCAGCAATGGTCACGGTCGCTGTGGTCATGGGTGTCACGGCGATCATCACCGGCCAGTCACTCGGCTACCCCCTGCGCGACCCCGAAGGGTTCCTCGGTCCGGCATGGGTCCGGCTGCCGCTGCTCTGCCTCGGCGCCTTCATCGCCGACATCGTGCCGCGCACCCTGTGGCGCACCCGCGGCAAGGTCTCGCTGTTCCGTGACGAGGCCCGGCTGCTGATCCGCGAGCACTGGACCCGTGACCGGATCACCTTGGTCGTGCTGGGGCTGATCTGCTTCTACGTCACCTACGTGAGCTACCGGAACCTGAAGAACTTCCTGCCCTTCGTGCGCTCCGGCATGGAGCGGGAGGGTGACTACCTGTTGCACCGCTTCGACCTGTGGGTGCTCTTCGGGAACGACCCGGCCACGCTGCTGCACACGCTGCTCGGGACCACCATCACCGCGCACGTCTTGTCGTGGGTCTACCTGATCTTCCTGCCGATGGTGCCGATCTCGGTGACGATCTGGCTGGTCTGGTCGCGCAACGTCAGCTTCGGCTACTGGTACGTGACCGCGCAGTGCATCTGCTGGACGCTGGGCACCGCGAGCTACTACATGATCCCGACGCTGGGGCCGAACTTCGCCTTCCCGTGGCTCTACAGCAACCTGGACACCACCGGGGTCTCCGCGCTCCAGGACGCTCTGTACTACGGCCGGCAGAACATTCGGTTCGACCCGTTCGCCAACGGGGTGCAGTCGGTGGCGGGGTTCGCGTCCCTGCACGTCGCCGTGACCCTGCTGATGGCGCTGGTTGCGCAGTACACCGTGCGCCACCGGGTGATCAAGATCGTGCTCTGGTCCTACATGGGGATCACGGTGCTCTCCACGACGTACTTCGGCTGGCACTACATCGCCGACGACATCGCCGGCGCCCTGATCGCGTTCATCTCCTTCTACCTCGGCGGTATCGCCAGCGGGCAGCGCTTCGACCGCAACGGCAGGCACTCACACCCGACCACGGCCACCAGCGACGTACCGGTGGAAGCCGACGACTCCGACGCGGAAGCCGGCGCCGAAGCCACCACCGCCTGACCCCCCTCCCGCCGAGGCGTCGCAAATGAACGCCCCAACCACGCCGAGACGTCGCAAACGGACGCCGAGACCACGCCGAGACGTCGCAAACGCACGGCGCAACGGGGCGAGGTGTTGTTCGTCCGCGACGTCTCGGCGGGCTGGGGGCGTCCACTTGCGACGTCTCGGCGGGCTGGGGCGTCCACTTGCGACGTCTCGGCGTGGTTTCGGCGTCCACTTGCGACGTCTCGGCGGGAGGGGGAGGAAATGCGCAGAACTACAACGGTGTAGTTGTCAAGGCGACACGCCAATTACAACGTAGTAATTATGTTAAAAGTGTTCACAGTGGGACAGATGAGCCCTAACGTTGCGGAAGTCTCGTGCCGTGGGGAAGCGGCACGAGACCCTCTACGAAAGGGTTCTTCTGGTGCGCGCCGCCACACGCACGGCTCTGGCTCTGGCCACCACCCTCGCGATGGCACTGCCGCTCACCGGCGTCGCAGCGGCCGATCCGGGTGAGCCGCTGCCGAGCCAGGAGCAGGTCGACCAGGCCCAGGCGCGGGTGAACGCCCGGGCCCAGGGTGTGGCCGGGATCCAGGCCGAGCTCGAGGCCGCCAACGCCCGGCTCGAGTCGGCGAACGTCGCCGCCGAGATGGCTGCCGAGGCCTACAACGGCGCGCTGTGGCGGCTCTCGCAGGCCCGCAAGGAGACCAAGGTCGCCGAGAGGCGCTCGGCGAAGGCCGCCCGACAGGTCGAGGCCCAGCGGGTCGCCATCATCACCCTGGTCACCGAGAGCTACCAGAACGGCACCGAGCTCAACACCGCCACCGCGATGATGAGCAGCGAGGGCCCGGTCGGGATGATGAACCGCTACGCGGTCGTCTCCAGCGCGGGCGACTCGATGGAGGCCAGGCACGAGCGCTTCCGGGTCGCCTCCGACCGCGCCGAGGCGTACGTCGAACAGGCCGATCGGGCGCGGGCGAAGCAGGAGCAGCTCACCGCCGACGCCCGCGCGATGCGCGACCAGGCCGGGGCAGCTGCCGTCTCCGCCGGGAGCGCCGCAGCCGAGATCGCCCGTTCCAAGCAGGCGCTGGTGCGCGACCTCGCCAAGGCGCAGAACATCTCGGTGGCACTGGCCACCCAGCGCCAGCAGGGACTGGAGCTTGCCGCCCAGCAACGGGCCGCAGCGGCCGCCGCAGCGAAGAGCGCAGCCGCGGAGGCAGCCCAGGAGGCGGCGCACAAGGCCCAGCAGGCAAGCGAGCAGGCCCAGCCCGAAGCGCCGAAGCCGGCCAGCAAGCCCAAGCCCAGCAACCCGGCCCCGCAACCGGCCCCGCAACCGGCCCCGCAACCGGCGCCCCCGGTCGACAACGACCCTCCGCCGCCCTCGAGCGGCGTCGACCGCGCGGTCGAGTACGCCCGCGCCCAGGTCGGCAAGCCCTACCGCTGGGGCGCAGCCGGACCGAGCAGCTTCGACTGCTCCGGGCTGACGATGATGGCCTGGCGCGCAGGCGGCAAGTCCCTCCCGCACTACTCGGTGGCCCAGCTCGACATGGGCACCCGGATCCCGGTGAGCTCCGCGCAGTCGGGCGACCTGCTGTTCTGGAGCAGCAACGGCCGACCCAGCGGCATCCACCACGTGGCGCTGTCACTTGGCGGTGGCCGGTTCATCGAGGCGCCGCGCACGGGAGTCCCGGTCCGCTACAACTCGGTCTCGAGCTGGTACCCGGACTTCGCCGTACGCCTGTGACCCCACCCGGGCATACGGCACAGTTGCCTACATGCCCGACTACAGCCAGCCCGCCGTCGACGTCCCTGCCCTGACCGCGCTCCTGGACGGCAAGTACGCCGACATCCGCGCGCTCACCCGCAAGAACCTCGTGGAGCACTGCGGTGTGCTCGACGACGCGATCGAGATGCCGCGCGAGGAGTTCCGCGACCACGTGCTGGAGCTGGTCCAGCAGATGGCGACCACCGGAGCCACGGGGCTCGGCTTCCCCACGGAGTACGGCGGCGGTGGTGACATCGGCGCCTCGGTGGCGGCCTTCGAGACGCTCGCGTTCGGTGACCTGTCGATCCTGGTCAAGGTCGGCGTGCAGTTCGGCCTCTTCGGCGGCGCGATCCTGCAGCTCGGCTCCAAGCACCACCACGACGCCTACCTCGCCGACCTGGTGCGCGGTGACCTGCTCGGCTGCTTCGCGATGACCGAGACCGGTCACGGCTCCAACGTGCAGATGCTCGGCACGGTGGCGCGCTACGACGTCGAGGCCGGGGAGTTCGTGATCACCACCCCCGACGACCGCTCGCGCAAGGACTACATCGGCAACGCGGCGGCACATGCCAGCACCGCGGTGGTCTTCGCCCAGCTCGAGATCAACGGTGCCAGCGAGGGCGTGCACGCGTTCGTCGTCCCGATCCGGGACGCGGACGGCAACCCCTGCAGCGGGGTCCGGATCGCCGACGACGGCGCCAAGATCGGCCTCAACGGCGTCGACAACGGCCGGCTGTGGTTCGACGAGGTCCGGGTGCCCCGCACCAGCATGCTCAACCGCTACGCCGACGTCAGCGAGGACGGCACCTACACTTCCGCGATCGAGAACGTCGACCGCCGCTTCTTCACCATGCTCGGCACGCTCGTGCAGGGCCGGGTCTCGGTGGCCGGTGCCGGGATCAACGCGAGCAAGGTCGCGCTCGCGGTCGCGGTCAAGTACGCCAACCTGCGTCGCCAGTTCGGCGCGGCGGGCGGCAGCGAGGAGCTGCTGCTCGACTACGGCATGCACCAGCGGCGCCTGCTGCCGCTGCTGGCGAAGACCTACGCGCTGCACTTCGCCCAGGAGATCCTGCTCAGCGAGCTGCACAACGTGCTCTCCACCACCGAGGCTCCCGACCGGCAGCGCCGCGCGCTGGAGTCGATGGCGGCGGGGGTCAAGGCGGTCGGGACCTGGCACGCCAGCCAGACCATCCAGGAGTGCCGGGAGGCCTGCGGTGGCGCGGGCTACCTGATGGCCAACCGGTTGGGTTCGCTGCGGGCGGACACCGACGTCTTCACCACCTTCGAGGGTGACAACCACATCCTGCTGCAGCTCGTCGCCAAGGGCCTGCTCACCGACTACTCCTCCTCCTTCGGCGAGCTCGACCAGCTCGGGATGGTGCGCTTCGTGGCCGGTCTCGCGGTCGAGACAGTCGTGGAGCGGACCAGCGCCCACAAGCTGCTCGAGCGGATCAAGGACGTGCTGCCGGGGGGTGACGACCGGTGGGACCAGGAGGCCGGGCTGCTCGACCCGGAGTACCAGCTGGCGATGCTGCGCTGGCGCGAGGAGCACATGCTCTCCGGGGTGGCCCGCCGGCTCAAGCGCGGGATGGACACCGGGATGGACCCCGTCGAGGTGTTCAGCCGCGTGCAGGACCACGTGATCGCCGCGGGACGCGCGCACGTCGACCGGGTGGTGCTGGAGGCGTTCGTCGCGAAGGCTTCGGCCATGGCCGACGGTGACAACAAGGTCGCGATGAACCTGCTGGTCGACCTGCACGCGCTCTGCGTCATCGAGGCCGACCGCGGCTGGTGGATGGAGCACGGCCGGTTGAGCAGCACGCGCTCGAAGGCGATCAGTCGGGAGATCTCCTCGCTGTGCCGCAAGATCCGGCCGATCGCCGAAGACCTGGTCGACGGGTTCGGCGTACCCGCCGAGATGCTGCACGCCGAGATCCTCGAGGACCAGGACGCGAGCTGATGCTCGAGCGGCTTCGGATCCCCGGACTCGGTGGCTGGGGCGACGACCCGCTGTGGGCCGGGGTCTACGACTGGACCGTGGAGCACCCACAGGCCGGTGGGCTGGCCTGGCGGCTCGGGATCGGCAGCGACCTGCGCCGGCTCTACTCCCGGGCCGCCGAGATCGGCAGGCAGCCGGCGGGCTCCTCGGTCCTCGACGTGCCGTGCGGCGGCGGGGTCGCGCTCCGCGGGCTGCGGCCGGGACAGGGGGTGCGGTACGTCGCTGCGGACATCTCGCAGTCGATGCTGGCCAAGACGATGCTCGCCGCGCGTGCGCGCCACGTCGCGGCCCAGGTGGAGCCGGTGCTGGCCGACGTGGGGAGCCTGCCCTTCGCGGACGGGGAGTTCGACCTGGTGGTCTCCTTCACCGGGCTGCACTGCTTCCCCGACCCGCACCTCGCCGTGCGGGAGATGGGCCGGGTGCTGCACGCCGGGGGCGTGCTCACCGGCAGCGCGCTGCTCAACGACACCGGCCTGCGCTACCTGCCGCTGCGGCAGGCCGGCAGGTTTGCCGGGCTGCTGGGCCCGGGTGCCACGACCAGCCAGGTCCAGGACTGGCTGATCGAGGCGGGGTTCGTCGAGGTCAGCGTCGAGCTCTCCGGCGCGATGGCGTACTTCCGCGGCATGAAGGCATGAAGGCCTGAAGGCACGCCGTCCCCCCGACGCCGCCCCGACGCCGCCCCGGACGAGCTCAGTGCGTGCCGGCGTCCTTGGCCCGCTGGAAGGACGCGCGGACCTCGGCCTCGGCCTCGGTGCGACCGACCCAGTTGGCGCCCTCGACGGACTTGCCGGGCTCGAGGTCCTTGTAGACCTCGAAGAAGTGCTGGATCTCGAGACGGTCGTACTTCGAGACGTGGTTGATGTCGCGCAGGTGCTCCAGTCGCGGGTCGTGCGTGGGCACGCACAGGACCTTGTCGTCGCCGCCGGCCTCGTCGGTCATCCGGAACATGCCGATCGCACGGCACGCGATCAGGCAGCCGGGGAAGGTCGGCTGCTGCAGGATCACCAGCGCGTCGAGCGGGTCGCCGTCCTGTCCGAGGGTGTCCTCGATGTAACCGTAGTCCGCCGGGTAGGCGGTCGAGGTGAAGAGCATCCGGTCGAGGCGGATCCGGCCCGACTCATGGTCGACCTCGTACTTGTTCCGCTCGCCCTTCGGGATCTCCACGAGTACGTCGAACTCCACGGTCACACCTTTCAGCAGGCACCTGCACGCCCGTCGGCGAGCGCGTCGGGGTTAGTCTCCCGCACAAGTGCCGAGATCGGCACCACGAGGGGGCGGATCGAGCGGTGCGTGATCAACACCACTGGTCGCTGCGCTGGAGCGCGGAGATCCTCGTCGTCACCCTCCTGCTCGTCGCGGGCCTGACCTACCGCTTCGACCTGGCCGAGCGAATCCTCGGCCCGCAGGCGGATCCGCGCACCGACCCGGCTGCCGTGGCCGCCCCCGAAGGGCTGGCCCTGCCTCCCACACGGGCCGCCCCGCTCGTCGCCGTGACCAGCACCCCGGGCCGGATCGACGCGCAGGCGGTGGCCGACAAGATCCGTCCGATGCTGAAGCGCTCCACCCTCGGCGGGCACTACTCCGTGCTGGTCACCGACCTCGCCACCGGAGCCCCCGTCTTCCGGACCGGTGCCAAGCGGGTCACGCCCGCCTCGACCGCCAAGCTGCTGACCAGCGTCGCGGTCCTGGAGTCGCTCGGCCCGATGGCGCGGTTCCGCACCTCGGTGCGCTACGACCCGACCCGCGGTCGGCTGGTGCTCGTCGGTGGGGGAGACCCGCTGCTGGGCAGCTCGCCGAAGGCGGGCAACGGCAGCTACCCCGACCGCGCCGACCTCGAGACCCTCGCCCGCAAGACCGTGCGCCAGCTGTCCTCCCAGGGAGTGAAGCGGGTGCGTCTGGCCTACGACGACTCCTACTTCTCCGGGCCGGCGATCAGCCCGCGCTGGCCGGCCTCCTACGTCCCCGAGGACGTGGTGCCGCCGATCAGCGCCCTGTGGGTGGAGGAGGGGCGTGCCGGGGGCTACGGGTTCGTCTCCGACCCGGCCCAGACCGCGGGGGAAGCCTTCGCCGACGCGCTGCGCACCGCCGGGCTGAAGCTGCGCGGTTCGGTGGGCCGGGCCAGCGGCCCTGCGATGGGCACCGAGCTCACCCACGTCTCCAGTGCCCCGCTGGGCGAGATCGTGGAGCGGACGCTCGCGCTCAGCGACAACGAGGCCGCCGAGGTGCTCGCCCGCCACGTCGGGCTGGCGGAGCGCCAGGTCGGCTCCTTCGAGGCCGGCTCCGCCGCCGTTCTCGACGTGGTGCGCCGGCTGGGCATCCCCACCGCGGGTGACCGGCTCTACGACGGCAGCGGGCTCTCTCGCGAGGACCTGCTGGCGCCCGAGACGCTGGCCGGTGTGCTCCGGGTGGCCGCCTCGCCGGACCACCCGGAGCTGCGCGCCGCGATCACCGGCTTGCCGGTCGCGGGGTTCACCGGCTCGCTGCGGGCCCGGTTCGACAGCGGCCCGGCAGCCGCGCTCGGCCGGGTCAGCGCCAAGACCGGCACCCTCACCGGCGTGCACGGGCTCGCCGGGCTGGCACGCGACGTCTCCGGCGGCGAGATGGCCTTCGTCGTGATCGCCGACCGGGTCGCCGTACCCAAGACGCTGGAGGCGCGCCTGCTGATCGACCAGATCGCGGCGGCGCTGGGTGCGTGCAGGTGCGGCGTAGGGTCGTCGCCATGAACTCGCAGCAACGCCCCGGGATGGTCGACTGGGACCTCGCGGTCCGGGTGGGCTCGCGCCTGGTCGGAGAGGGCCCGGTCGTGAGCCGGTCCGAGGCCGACGACGCCGTGCAGGAGCTGCGCGCCGGCGCCGACAGGTCCACCCCCCTGGTGCGGGAGTTCACCGGCCTCGTGGCCACCGACCGCTCGGCACCCGTCCTGGTGATCGACCGTCCGGGCTGGATCCAGGCCAACGCGGATGCCTTCGCCACGATCATCTCGCCGTTGATCGAGAAGCTGCAGCAGCGCAAGGGAGCCCCCGGCCCGTTCGCGGAGGCGATCGGGTCGCGGATCACCGGCGTCGAGCTCGGCGCCATGCTCGGCTTCCTCGGCTCCAAGGTGCTCGGGCAGTTCGACCCGTTCCACGAGGCGCCCGGCGAGCAGGGACGACTGCTGCTGGTCGCGCCCAACATCGTGCACACCGAGCGCGAGATCGGCGCCGACCCGCACGACTTCCGGCTGTGGGTGTGCCTGCACGAGGAGACCCACCGGGTGCAGTTCACGGCCGTGCCGTGGATGACCGACCACCTCCGCGGCGAGATGGCCAACATCCTGGGCTCGGTGAACACCGACCCCTCGGAGATGCTCGGCGACCTGGCGCGCAAGGTGGTCGACCTGCTCACCGGCAAGGCGGAGGGCTCGCTCCTGGAGCTGTTCTCCGGCCCCGAGCAGCGTGCGGTGATCGAGCGGGTCACCGGCGTGATGAGCCTGCTCGAGGGTCACGCCGACGTGGTCATGGACGGCGTCGGCCCCGAGGTGATCCCCTCGGTCGCGGACATCCGCGCCAAGTTCACCCAGCGCAGGCAGGGCATCGGTGCCCTCGACAAGCTGCTGCGGCGGCTGCTCGGGCTCGACCAGAAGATGGCGCAGTACCGCGACGGTGCCGTGTTCGTGCGCGCCGCCATCGACAAGGTCGGCATGGAGGGCTTCAACGCCGTGTGGGCCGAGCCGGCCAACCTGCCTTCCAAGACCGAGATCCACGACCCGTCGCTGTGGGTCGCCCGGGTGCACGGCTGAGCGATGGGACTGCACCCGTCGGTGGCAGCGGTGCGGCTGGCCGTACGCCGGACGCTGGCTGACCTCGGCACCGGCGACACCGTGGTGGTGGCCTGCTCGGGCGGCGCGGACTCACTGGCGCTGCTGGCGGCCACCGTCTTCGAGGCCGGACGCGACTCCTGGCGGGTGATCGGCGCGACGGTCGACCACGGGCTGCAGCCCGGATCGGCCGAGCACGCCGACCGGGTCGCCGAGCAGATGCGGGCGATGGGTGTCGCCGAGTCGCTCACCGCCCGCGTCCACGTCGAGGCGCCGGGGATGGGGCCGGAGGCGGCGGCCCGCGAGGCCCGCTACGCCGTGCTCACCCAGGTCGCGGAGCGGTTCGAGGCCAAGGCAGTCCTGCTCGGGCACACCCTCGACGACCAGGCGGAGACCGTGCTGCTGGGCCTGGCCAGGGGATCCGGTGGGCGTTCGCTGGCCGGCATGCGACGTGGGTTCGACGCCTACCGACGCCCGCTGCTCGACCTGCGGCGCGCCGACACCGAGACGGCCTGCCTCGCCGAGGGCCTGGAGTTCTGGACCGACCCGCACAACAGCGACGACCGGTTCACCCGGGTCCGGGTCCGCACCCGGGTGCTGCCGCTGCTGGAGGAGGAGCTCGGGCCGGGGGTGGCGGCGGCCCTGGCCCGCACCGCAGAGAGCATCCGGCTCGACGTCGACCTGCTGGACGACCTCGCGGAGGCGGCCGAGCGCAAGGTCCGGGTCGAGGAGGGCTACGACGTGGCCCTGCTCGGTGAGCAGCCGACCGCGATCCGACGCCGGGTGGTCCGCCTGGCCGCGCTGGGGGCCGGCGCGCTGGCTCCCGACCTGACCCACGAGCACGTCCTCGCGCTCAGCGAGCTGGTGGCGGCGCACCGGCAGCGGCAGATCCAGCTCCCCGGCCACGTCACCGCGCACGTGGAGGACGGCATCCTGCGGTTCCGGCGTACGACCTGAGGTCCAGAGGCGCTAGGCGAGGGCTCCGGCGAGCAGGCTCAGTGTGGCCTCACGGGCGGGGGCGGCGCCCGGGTCGGTGCCGACGAAGGCGCCGGCGACGGGATGCACCATCACCTCGTCCACGGCGTACGTCGCGGCCAGCTCCCGGATCTGTGTGGCCGCCGAATCGGGGGTGCCGATCACCCAGCGGCGGCGCATCGCCTCGAGCAGCCCGGCGTGCGCGTCGGGGACCGGGTCCTTCTCGGCCTCCTCGACCAGCCGCTGCGGGCGCATCGGGCCACCGGTGCGCAGCGCGACCATCGCCTGCAGCTGCGGCAGCGCCAGCCGCTCGGCCTCCTCCTGGGTCTCGGAGACCGCCACGTTCACGGTCAGGAAGGTCTGGGGGGCGTCGAGCTGCTCCGATGGCCTGAAGCCCGAGCGGTAGAGCTCGAGGGCCTCCGCGGTCCCCTGACCGGCGAAGTGGTGCGCGAAGACGTAGGGCAGGCCGCGGTCAGCCGCCAGCCGCGCGGAGTAGTCCGAGGAGCCGAGCAGCCACACCGGCGCGACCGAGCTCGCCCGTGGGGTTGCGTGCAACGGGTGCGTCCGGCCGCCGACCTCGAGACCGACCCCGCCGGGGCTCATCATCGCCACGACGTTGTCGACGTACGCCGGGAACCGGCTGACCGCGTCCTCCTCCACGCCACCGGCACCGTGGCGCAGCGCGAAGCTGGTCACCTGGTCGGTCCCGGGCGCACGCCCGATCCCGAGGTCGATCCTGCCGGGGTGGGCGGCCTCGAGGAGCGCGAACTGCTCGGCCACCACCAGCGGGGCGTGGTTGGGGAGCATCACGCCGCCGGAGCCGACCCGGATCCGCTTCGTGACGGCGGCGACCATCGCGATCAGCAACGGCGGGTTTGTCGCCGCCACGGCAGGCATGTTGTGGTGCTCGGCCAGCCAGTAGCGGCGGTAGCCGGCGTCGTCGGCCACCCGGGCGAGCCGCCGGGTGGCGCCGAGGGCGTCGCCGGTGGTCTGGTCGCTGCGGACGGGCACGAGGTCGAGGACGGAGAGGTGCATGTCGGGCCCAACACCGATCCGGCCCGGAGGCTTCCCGGGACGCCGCACGGGCCCTGCACCGGTGCGCTCGCCGGTGTGGC
>CAWAJE010000050.1:0-20786 GCA_963782215.1 uncultured Actinomycetota bacterium
GACGTGCCTCGTTGGTCGAGTCCGGTCAGCCGGTCACCAAGCCTTCGGAGCGACGACCTGCGACGCGGCGCAAGGCCAGCTCGAAGTAGTCCGCGTCCGCTTCCGCACCGACCGAGGAGAACCGATGGGCTTCCCCGAGACCCGCCCTCGCCGGATGCGGCGTACGCCTGCCCTGCGCAGGATGGTCGCCGAGACCAGCGTGCGACCCGACCAGCTGGTGCTGCCGCTGTTCGTCCGTGAGGACGCGACCGAGCCGCACCCGATCTCCAGCATGCCCGGGGTCTTCCAGCACACCCGGGACAGCCTGAAGGCGGCTGCCTCGGCGGCGGTGGAGGCAGGGCTCGGCGGGGTGATGCTCTTCGGGATCCCGGCCACCAAGGACGCCAACGGCTCGGGGGCGATCGACCCGCACGGCATCCTCAACGTCGCGATCACCGACGTCGTCGGCGAGGTGGGTGACCAGCTCGCGGTGATGTCGGACCTGTGCCTCGACGAGTTCACCGACCACGGACACTGCGGGCTGGTGGACCCCGACGGGCACGTCGACAACGACCGCACCCTGGAGGTGTACGGCGAGATGGCGCTGGCCCAGGCCGCCGCCGGGGTGGACCTCGTCGGACCCAGCGGGATGATGGACGGTCAGGTGGCCGAGATCCGCCGGGTCCTCGACGCGGGCCAGCACGAGTCGATCGGGATCATGGCCTACTCCGCGAAGTACGCCTCGGCGTTCTACGGCCCCTTCCGGGAGGCGGTCGACTCCTCGCTGCAGGGCGACCGGCGGACCTACCAGCAGGACCCGGCCAATCGGACCGAGGGCGTCCGCGAGGCGTTGCTCGACGAGGCCGAGGGCGCCGACCTGGTGATGGTCAAGCCGGCGATGGGCTACCTCGACGTGGTGCACGCGGTCCGTCAGGCCGTGAAGGTGCCCGTGGCGGCGTACAACGTCTCAGGCGAGTACTCCATGGTCGAGGCTGCGGCTGCCAACGGCTGGATCGACCGTGACACCGCCGTCCTGGAGACGCTCACCTCGATCCGCCGCGCCGGCGCCGACGTGATCCTCACCTACTGGGCCCTGGACGCGGCCCGCCTGCTCAGCCGGGGCTGAAGGCCGCCCGCACCTCCTCGGGCCAGGGCGTCTTGGTCCAGGTGGCGGTGTCGACGCACACGTGCCGGATCCGGCCCTCGCAGAGCAGCTCCCCGTCGCGCCGGAAGGTGTGCGTGGTGGTCATCGACGTGGTGGTCAGGCGCTCCAGCGCCACCTCGATGTCGATCAGGTCGTCGAAGTGCGCCGAGGCACGGAACCTCGCCGAGGACTCGGCCACGACGACGTCCACGCCGTGCCGGTGCAGCTCGCTCAGCGGCCCCAGCAGCCCCCGGATCCACTCGGTGTGCGCGACGTCGATCCAGGAGTAGTAGTGGGCGTTGAACACGTTGCCCTGCATGTCGCACTCGACGTACCGCACCCGCAGCCGGTGCACGAACGGATCTCCCACGCGGTCGAACCTACAAGCCAAGGGTCGACCGATCGGGGCTTGTAACGCGGTGTTCGTGCCGCTACCTGCCCTGCCGGCGGGCCATGAGGCAGCACGAACACCGCGTTACAAGCGGTAAAAGGCGGTACAAGCGGAAGGACCCCCGGCCGAGGTGGGCCGGGGGTCCTGCGCGATGTGCTCGGTTCAGCCGGCCATGCACTTGTTGAAGGAAGCCAGCTGGGTCAGGCTCAGGTTCGCGGGATTGGTGGTGATCGCCACCCCGATCTCCTGCAGGCACCTCTCGGTCTTGGTCAGGGTCTTGACCGGGTCCGGGGCCGGGGTGCTGCCACCGCCACCACCGGTGCCACCGCCGGAGCCGCCACCGGTGACACCGCCCACGACTCCGCCGACGGTGTCCTTGAGCTTCTTGACCGGGTCGTTCTCGGTGGTGCCGGGACCGGGGAGCGGGTTGTTGGTGCCCGGGTCGGTCGCGGTGCCGGGGTCAGGAGTCCCGGTGCCGCCGTTGCTGCCGGACGAGCCCTTGGTCCCGGTCGAGCCCTTGCTGGCGGCCTTCTTGGCCTCACGCTGCTTGCGCTCCTTGGCGACCTGGTAGCTGCGGTCGATCGCGCTGGAGTAGCTCGGGGAGAAGGTGGTGCCGCCGTAGGTGCCGGACGGTACGGCGGTGTAGTCGCCCTGGCTGTAGGCCTCCATGATCCGCAGCACGAGGTTCACGTAGTCCTGGCTGTGGTTGTAGCGGAAGACTGCCGCCTCCTGGCCGCTGCGGGTGGACAGGTTGTCCTTGCCCGAGCACAGGTAGACACCGGTCGCCAGGGCGGCGTCGTCGATGTCCTGGGGGTTGCGCTGACCGTCACCGTCGGCGTCGACCTTCACGACCTGCCAGGTGGAGGGGATGAACTGCATCGGGCCGACCGCACGGTCGAAGACCGGGTCGTTGTCGAGCTGGCCACCGTCGGTGTCCTGGATCGCCTGGGTGCCGTTCTTGCCGTTCAGGGCGATGCCGTAGATGCCCGGCGTGCTCACGCCCTTGTCGGTCAGGGTGTTGCCGTTGTAGCGACCGTGGTCGGACTCGACCCGGCCGATGGCCGCGATCAGCTCCCAGGGGACGTTGCAGGACTTGTCGGCGGTGTTGATGATCTGCGCGCCGCGCTGGTAGGCGGCCAGGGCGGGGGAGGGGATGCCGTTGCTGGAGGCGCCGGCCACGACCGAGTCGGCGGAGCCCTCGGGGACCGCGGGGGCGATCACTCCGGGGATCGGCACGCTCGCGGGCGCCTCGATCGCGTCGGTGGGGACGACCGTTCCGTCCGGCAGGGTCTCGACCTTGCTGTCGGCGGAGCTCGCGGTGGCGCTGGAGCTGAGCAGGCTGGCGCTCCAGATGCCGGACAGCAGCGCGAGCGGAACCAGCGTGACAGCCTTGCTGCGACGTGACATGGGCGATGTCGTCATCTGTGTGATCTCTCCCCTTGAAAGACAAAAGTCGTCGGCGTCCCCGAAGCCTCCGACACCACGTCAACGACCATTCCCGATCCAGGTCACGCGCAAACGGCGCGTGTGACCATCGTCACGACGAGGCGGCGGGCGCCTGAGACCCGTCGACCCTCCGAGATTAGGGGTGAGTGGGGTCGTTGAACAGGGTTTAGCAACATTTCAGGCTGTTTGGCGCAGCGTTGCTCCTGCTCGGTTCGTCGGGCTGTGGACCCGTCGGGGAGAATGTCCGGGTGCCGACCCCCCACGACCCCTCGCGCAGCACCCAGGCCTCTGCCGCCTGGTTCGAACGCGCCCGTGCCGTCACCCCCGGTGGCGTGAACTCACCGGTGCGCGCCTTCAACGCCGTCGGGGGGACTCCCCGCTTCATGGTGCGCGGCCAGGGCGCCTGGCTGACCGACGTCGACGGCAACGAGTACGTCGACCTGATCTGCTCCTGGGGTCCGCTCCTGCTGGGTCATGCCCACCCCGAGGTGCAGGCCGCCGTGGCCGACGCGGTCGCCAGCGGTACGTCGTACGGCACTCCGACCCGCAGCGAGGTCGAGCTCGCCGAGGAGATCGTCGCGCGGACCTCGGTCGAGCGCGTGCGGCTGGTCTCCTCGGGCACCGAGGCCACGATGTCGGCGATCCGGCTGGCGCGCGGCTTCACCGGCCGCGAGCTGGTGGTGAAGTTCGCCGGGTGCTACCACGGCCACGTCGACTCGCTGCTGGCCGAAGCCGGTTCGGGCCTGGCCACCCACCGCAACGAGGGGGCGGTCCCCGGCACCCCCGGAGTCCCGGCGGCCTCGACCGCGGCCACGGTGGTGCTGCCCTACAACGACCGGGCGGCCGTGGAGTCGCTCTTCGCCGCGCGCGGCTCGGAGATCGCCTGCCTGATCACCGAGGCTGGGCCCGGCAACATGGGTGTGGTGCCGCCGGAGCCGGGCTTCAACGAGTTCCTCGCCCACACCTGCCGACGTCACGGCGCGCTGTTCGTCTCCGACGAGGTGATGACCGGCTTCCGGGTCTCGCGCAGGGGCCAGTGGGGCCTGGATGGTGCCGGAGAGGGCTGGGAGCCCGACCTGGTCACCTTCGGCAAGGTGATGGGTGGTGGGCTGCCCGCCGCCGCGTTCGGCGGTCGCGCCGACGTGATGGCGATGCTCTCGCCGGACGGGCCGGTCTACCAGGCAGGGACGCTGTCGGGGAACCCGGTCGCGACGACCGCGGGCCTGACCACGCTGCGCCTGGCCACCGACGAGGTCTACGCCCAGATCGACGCCGCTGCCGGCACGCTGGCGGCGGCGGCCGGCGCGGCGCTGACGCGGGCCGGCGTACCCCACGTAGTGCAGGCCAACGGCAACATGTTCAGCGTGTTCTTCACCGCCGACGGGGAGCCGGTGCGCGACTTCGCGGCCGCCTCACTGACCAGCACCGCCGCCTACAAGGCCTTCTTCCACACCATGCTCGACGCCGGGGTCTACCTGCCACCGAGTGCCTACGAAGCGTGGTTCCTCTCCAGTGCCCATGACGAGCGGGCCCTCCAGCACGTGATCGATGCCCTGCCCGCCGCCGCCGAGGCAGCGGCCCGGGTCGGGGAGACCGTCTCGGCCCTACCGACCGCCACCAGCGGCACGACACCCGGGAGCACCCAGTGACGACGCCAGAGAAGACCATCGTCCACCTCCTCCGCCACGGCGAGGTGCACAACCCGCACGGCATCCTCTACGGCCGCTCCCCGGGCTACCACCTCTCCGAGCGCGGTCGGGCGATGGCGGAGCGCGTCGCCGACCGGATCGGTGATCGCGACATCACCCACGTGGTGTCCTCCCCGCTGGAGCGGGCGCAGGAGACCGCGGCCCCCTTGGCCGCTGCCCTCGCGGTGACCGTCGTGCTCGACGAGCGGGTGGTGGAGTCCGGCAACGTCTTCGAGGGCAGCCAGTTCGACATCCGCGACTCGCTGCTGCGCCGGCCCGACGTCTGGAAGAAGCTGTGGAACCCGTTCCGGCCGTCGTGGGGGGAGCCCTACAAGCAGGTCGTCGCCCGGATGTGGCCCGCCGTGCTCGACGCTCGCGCGGCCGCCGCAGGGCACGAGGCCGTGGTGGTCTCCCACCAGCTGCCGATCTGGATCACCCGGTTGAGCGCCGAGGGCCGCTCGTTCCTGCACGACCCCCGCAAGCGCCAGTGCACGCTGTGCAGCCTCACCTCGTTCACCTTCGACGGCGAGCGTCTGGTCAGCGTCGGCTACTCCGAGCCGGCGGGCGACCTGATCCCGATCGCCGACCGGAACGCGCCGTTCTCCGCTGGCGGCGCCGACGCAGACGACAAACCACCCTCTTGACCCGGAGCGCCCCCCTGCGCCGTCCCTCGGCCCGCCTGCTCGTCGTACTCCTGGTGAGTGCGGCGCTGTCCGCGTGCGGCAGCAACGCCGGCACCGGCGACAAGGGCTACGTCGACGGCCAGGGGATCATCACCCAGCTCACCTCCTCCGAGCGCGCCCGTCCAGGTCCGGTCTCGGGGACCACGCTGGAGGGCGAACCCCTCTCGCTGGAGGAGTACGCCGGCAAGGTGGTCGTGCTCAACGTCTGGGGCTCGTGGTGCCCGCCCTGCCGCAAGGAGGCGCCGCTGCTGGCGCAGGTCGCGCGCGAGCTCGCCGGTGAGGGAGTGGTCTTCGTCGGGGTGAACACCAAGGACTCGCGTCCCGAGCAGGGGCTGGCCTTCCAGCGCCGCTACGACGTGCCCTACCCGTCCTTCTTCGACCCTTCCGGCCGCACCCTGCTCTCCTTCCGCGGGACGCTGAACCCCAGCGCGATCCCGAGCACCGTGGTGATCGACGCCGAGGGCCGGGTCGCGGCGAGCATCCTCGGCGAGGTGCCGAGCGAGCAGACGCTGGTGGACCTCGTGCGCGACGTGGCCCAGGGAGACACGTCGTGACGGGCGCGGGCGCACTGCTGCTGGTGCCGCTCGACCTCGGGGACTGGTTCGCCCGCACGGCCTTCGAGGGCTCGCTGCTGCTGGCCGTCCCGGTGGCGCTGGTCGCCGGGCTGGTCTCGTTCTTCTCGCCGTGCGTGGTGCCGCTGCTGCCGGGCTACCTCTCCTACGCCACCGGGCTCTCCGGCGCCGACCTGGCCGATGCCCGCCGTGGCCGGATGCTGGCCGGCTCGTTGCTGTTCGTGCTCGGCTTCTCCTTCGTCTTCGTCTCCTACGGCGCCCTGATCGGCGCGGTCGGGGAGTGGCTGTTCACCTACGAGCGGCCGATCACGATCGTGCTGGGCAGCCTCACCATCCTGCTGGGACTCGTCTTCGCCGGGGTGGTGCCGCTCTTCCAGCGCGACTACCGCGTGCACCAGGTGCCCGCCGTCGGTCTCGCGGCCGCACCGCTGCTGGGAGTGCTCTTCGGGCTCGGCTGGGCCCCGTGCATCGGTCCGACGCTGACCGCGGTGACCACGCTCGCGCTCAACGAGGCCAGCGCCGGTCGCGGCGCGCTGCTCAGCTTCGTCTACTGCCTGGGCCTCGGGCTGCCGTTCATCGTCGCGGCCCTGGCCTACCGCCGGATGCTCGGCGCGGTCGGCTGGATCCGCCGCCACCAGCAGTGGGTCACTCGGTTCGGTGGCCTGATGCTGGTCGCGGTCGGGCTCCTGCTCGTCACCGGCTGGTGGAACGTGATCATCGACATGATGCGCGGCTACTTCTTCCCCAACTTCACGGCGGGCGTGTGAGCAGCCGGGGGGCCGCCGCACCGGCGATGACCCCGCGCGAGCTGGCCCGGTGGAGCTGGCGGCAGCTGACCTCGATGCGGATCGCGCTGATCCTGCTGTTCATGCTGGCGCTCGGCTCGGTGCCCGGATCGGTGATCCCGCAGGACGCGGTCGACTCCTTCCGCGCCTCCCAGTGGCGCGAGCAGCACCCGAAGCTGACACCGGTCTACGAGTGGCTCGGGCTGTTCGGGGTCTACCAGTCGATCTGGTTCACCGCGATCTACATCCTGCTGATGATCTCCCTCGTCGGCTGCATCGTGCCGCGGCTGAAGGTCTACTGGGACGGCGTACGCGCGCAGCCACCGGGTGCGCCACGCAACCTGACCCGGTTGCCCGAGCACCGCACCTTCGAGACCGACGAGGCCGCCGACGTGGTGCTCGAGCGGGCCTCGTCGTTGCTGCGGCGCAAGCGGTTCCGGCTGCGGGCGCCCGGCGACGGGGAGCAGGATGCGGTCAGCGCGCAGCGCGGCTACCTGCGCGAGGCGGGCAACCTGGTCTTCCACATGTCGGTGCTGGTGGTGCTCGTCGGGTTCGCCGTCGGGTCGCTGTGGGGGTTCAAGGGCGGCGTGATCGTGGTGACGGGCGACGGGTTCGCCAACACCCTGAGCCAGTACGACGACTTCCGGCCCGGCAGCTTCTTCGACCCTGCCGACCTCGAGCCCTTCGACTTCACGGTCGACGACTTCGACGTCACCTTCATCCGTGAGGGACGTGAGGCCGGGATGGCGCACAAGTTCGCGGCCGATCTCACCTACCGCGCCGCACCGGGCGCCCCCGAGCGCCAGCGCAGCATCGCCGTGAACCACCCGCTCACCGTCAACGACACCGACGTCTTCCTGATCAGCCACGGCTACGCGCCGCAGATCACGGTGCGCAATGCTGACGGCTCCATCGCCTACTCCGGCCCGGTCGTCTACCTGCCCGAGGACGCCACCTTCCGCTCCTTCGGAGTGATCAAGGTGCCCGACGCCCGTCAGGGCGACGCCGACGCGGAGTCGACCCAGCTCGGGCTCGAGGGCGAGTTCTACCCCACCTACGCCTTCACCGACGCGACCGGACCGTTCTCGGCCTTCCCCGACGACAAGAACCCCGCGATCTCGATGCTGGTCTACCGCGGCGACCTCGGCCTGGACGACGGACAGCCGCAGTCGGTCTACTCGCTGGACAAGAAGGGTCTCGACCCGGTCCTGAAGCCCGACGGCAAGCCGCTGCGGCTCGACCTGGCGATGGGCAGCGTGGCCACCCTGCCCGACGGCCTCGGGACCGTCTCCTTCGACGGGGTCAGCCGCTACGTCAAGCTCCAGGTGAGCCACACCCCGGGCCTGCGGATCGCCCTGACCGGTGTCGTGCTGGCCCTGATCGGCCTGCTGGCGTCGCTGTTCATCCGGCCGCGCCGCATCTGGGTCCGCGTACGTCGGGAGGGCGGACGTAACCTCGTGGAGGTGGCGGGACTCGACCGCCGCGGCGACGGTGACGCCTCCGACGCGCTCAGCACCGAGCTGGACGCCCTGACCGCAGCCCTTCGCCCCCCAGCAGAGCAGGAGCCGACGTGAGCCACGAACAGCTAGAGGTGCTGAGCAACCAGGCGGTCGCCGCGTGCGCAGTCGTCTACTTCCTGGCGGTGCTGGCACACCTCGCCCAGTGGGCGGCCGGTCGGCAGGTGAGGGTCGAGGAGCCGCTCGCGGCCGTGCCCGTCGGCGCCGGCGCCCCCGTGCAGGGGAGCAGCGCGTCGGTGCCTGCTGCGCACGAGGAGTCCGAGCGGATGCAGCTCTTCGGCCGGGTCGGGGTGGCGCTCACCGTGGTGGCCGCGGCCGTGCAGCTGGTCGCGGTGATCAGCCGTGCCTTCGCGGCCGACCCGGCTCGCGTGCCCTGGGGCAACATGTACGAGTTCACCCTCACCGGCACCCTGGTCGTCACGGTCGGCTACCTGCTGCTCTACCGCCGCTACTCGCTGTCCTGGCTCTCGCCGGTGGTGACCGGCTTCGTGCTGGTCACCTTGATGATCGACGTGCTGGTGCTCTACACGCCGGTCGTCCCGCTGCGCGACGCACTTCAGTCGCCGTGGCTGGTGATCCACGTCGTGGCCGCGATCATCGCCACCGGCGCGTTCACCCTCGGCGGGATGTGCTCGGCGCTCTACCTGGTCAAGGAGCGCTGGGAGCGGCGCCAGCCCGCTGATGCGCCGGTGACGGGCGGCTACCTCTCCCGGCTGCCGGCCCTGCCGGTGCTGGACCGGGTGGCCTACCGCACGCACGCGTTCGCCTTCCCGATCTGGACCTTCGCCGCCCTGATCGCCGGGCCGATCTGGGCGCACTACGCCTGGGGTCGCTACTGGGGCTGGGACCCCAAGGAGGTCTGGGCGTTCATCACCTGGGTCGTCTACGCCGCCTACCTGCACGCGCGGGCGACCTCGGGGTGGAAGGGCCGCTCGGCCGCGGTCGTGGCCCTGGTCGGGCTGCTGACCCTGTGGTTCAACTTCGTCGGGATCAACTTCTTCTTCGGCAGCGGCAGCCAGCACTCCTACGCCGCGCCGCCGGTCGGCCCGGCAGTGCACGCCCCGCTGGTCCCCGGGGGCCAGGCAGGGGCCTAGCCCGTCGGGGGACCCTCGTCCTTGGGCTGGGGTCCCTTGCTGTGCCTGCGCTTGCGCTCGAGCCCCCGCAGGAAGTCCTCGTCGTCGTCGGGACCGATGGGTCCGCGCGGGACGGTCTTGCCGCCCGAGCCCCCGGTCGGCTTGGAGCGACGATCGATCAGCCAGAAGACGGCGTAGACGACCGCGGCGAAGCAGGCGAGGAAGACCAACAGACGGAGCACGTGTCCAAGGATAGTTGGTGCCCGGCTAGCCTGTTCCCCGATGAAGCCGTTCGCGATCTACACGCTGTTGCGCCTGGGCCTGTTCGTGGCCACCTACGCCGTCCTGGCCGGGCTGTGGGTGCTGTTCGCGGGGTCCGAAGGCGTGCTGCTGGCGCCGTTCCTGCTGGCGGTGGTGATCTCCTCGGTGCTCTCGGTCAAGCTGCTGCGTCCTCAACGGGAGCGGTTCGCGGCCGTCGTGCAAGCGCGTGCGGAGCGGGCCACGACCCGGTTCGAGGGGATCAGGTCCCGCGAGGACCAGCGCCCCGACGAGAACCCCGACGAGAACCCCGGCGCGCGCTGAGCGCGCGGCTCAGCGCGACTTGGGACCGCGGCGCAGCTGTCGGCTGACCCGGGTCTCGGACTGCCCCAGCACCTTGGCGAGCAGCGTGACCCGGTTGACGTAGGCGAGGGCGCAGACGGCGACGATGGCGAGCAGGATGAAGAACCACATGCTCTGAGTCTCTCACCGCACTGGCTGCCTCACCCGGTGGCGCTGAGCACGCCGATCGCGAGACCGGCGAACATCCCGGCCGCGTAGAGCAGACCTGCGATCCCCGTGTGCTGGAGCACCGGCACCAGGGCCTGCCCCGTGGCCCGGTCGCCGAGCACGATCTGGACGGCCGCGAACGCCGGTCGTGCCGCGACCAGGCCGAGCAGCGCCCACCAGGTGGTGGTCAGCGCGACCGCGATCAGGGCCACCACGGCGGCGTCGAGGAGCAGCCCGTAGAAGTGGCGGGTGCGGTCCTCGCCGAGCACCACCGCGAGCGTGCGCTTCCCGGCGACGGTGTCGGTGGGGATGTCGCGCAGGTTGTTGGCGACCAGGATCGCGCACGCGATCGCGCCGACACCGATCGCGGCGTACACCGCGGAGATCGGCACCTGCTCGGCCTGGACGTACGTCGTCCCGGTGACCGCCACGAGGCCGAAGAACACGAACACCATCAGCTCGCCGAGCCCGAGGTAGCCGTAGGGACGCCGGCCTCCGGTGTAGTACCAGGCCGCCAGGATGCACAGCAGCCCCACGCCGACGAGCCGCCAGTCGGTCGTCGCGGCGAGCACGAGGCCCACTGCCCCGGCGGCCGCCAGGACCCCCAGCGCCGCGAGCCGCACCGCGCCGGCGGTGGCCGCGCCGCTGCCGACCAGGCGCATCGGGCCGACCCGGTCGTCGTCGGTGCCGCGGACCCCGTCGGAGTAGTCGTTGGCGTAGTTCACCCCCACCTGCAGCAGCAGCGAGACCGCCAGCGCCAGCAATGCCTTCCACCAGACCGACTCGCGCTCCCACACCGCGATCCCGGTCCCGGCGAGGACGGGGGCGACGGCAGCGGGCAGCGTGCGCGGGCGCGCGCCGGCGATCCACTGGGAGGGGGTGGCCATGCGGGAAGTCTCGCAGGACTAGTTTGGCGGGCGTGAGCAGCCTGCAGCCCGTCTCCGGAACCGCCGCGGAGATCCTCGAGCTGCTCCGCGCCTGGGACGCGGACCCCGATCCGGAACCGCTGGTGATCGAGACGTCGGGCTCGACCGGGACGCCCAAGCAGGTGCAGCTCTCCCGCGACGCCCTGCGGGCCTCGGCCCTGGCCACCCACGAGCGCCTCGGCGGCCCGGGGCGGTGGGTGCTGAACCTGCCGCCGAGCTACGTCGCCGGTGTCCAGGTGCTCTACCGCTGCGTCGTCGCCGGCGTCGAGCCGGTGATCACCGAGGGCACCGTGGGCCCCGCACCGGCCGGCCGTGCCTACGTCTCGCTGGTGCCCACCCAGCTGGTCCGGCTGCTCAGCCCGCTGGCCGAGGACTCCCAGGTCGAGCTGCTCACCGGGTACGACGCCGTGCTCGTCGGTGGCGGCCCGCTCGCCCCCCGGGTGAAGGCACAGGCCCTGGCGGCGGGGATCCGGGTCGTCGGGACCTACGGCATGAGCGAGACCTGCGGCGGCTGCGTCTACGACGGAGTCCCGCTCGACGGCGTGGAGATGCGCATCGACGCCGAGGGACAGGTGCTGCTGCGCGGGCCGATGCTGTTCGACGGCTACCTGGGGGAGCCCCGGCGTACCGAGCGGGTGCTGCGCGACGGCTGGTTCCACACCGACGACCTCGGTGAGATCACCGCGGACGGGCGGCTGCGCGTCCTCGGCCGTGCCGACGACGTGATCATCAGCGGCGGCGTGAAGGTCCCGGCGCGAGCGGTCGCCACGATGATCGCCGCCCACGGTGAGATCTCGGCGGTCGAGGTCGTGGGTGCGCCAGACGAGGAGTGGGGCGAGCGCGTGGTGGCCGTCGTGGTCGCGGACGGGGTCTTCCCGCTCGACGAGGTGCGCAACCTGGTCCGCCCACGCACCTGGGCTCCGCGCCAGGTGGTGCTGCTCGACCAGCTGCCGCTGCTCCCCAACGGCAAGCCCGACCGGGTCGCGATCAAGGAGCTCGCCGCCCGTGGGTGAGCTGTGGGTCTACTCGATCCCGTTGCGCACCCGCTTCCGCGGACTGAGCGTGCGCGAGGGCGTGCTCGTCGAGGGTGCCGCCGGGTGGGGAGAGTTCAGCCCGTTCCTGGAGTACGACGAGGCCACCTCGGCCCCATGGCTCGACTGTGCCCTCGAGGCGGCCGAGCACGGCTGGCCCGAGCCGAGGCGCACGCGGATCCCGGTGAACGTCACGGTCCCGGCCTGCTCGCCCGAGCGTGCCCGCGAGATCGTGCTGACCTCGGCCGGTTGCCGCACCGCGAAGGTCAAGGTCGCCGAGACCGGACAGGAGCCCGGCGAGGACGAGGCCAGGCTGGAGGCGGTGCGCGACGCACTCGGCCGCGACGGGCTGATCCGGGTCGACGCCAACGGTGGCTGGACGCTCGAGCAGGCGACGGCCCGGATCCCTGTGCTGGAGCGGGCCGCCGGCGGCCTGGAGTACGTCGAGCAGCCGGTGGCCTCGGTCGAGGACCTCGCGCTCGTGCGCCGCCGGGTGCAGGTGCCGATCGCCGCCGACGAGTCGATCAGGCGGGAGGCCGACCCCTACCGCGTCCGCGACCTCGAGGCTGCCGACATCGCCGTACTCAAGGTGCAGCCGCTGGGCGGTGTCCGCGCCTGCCTGCGGATCGCGGAGGACATCGGCCTGCCCGTGGTGGTCTCGAGCGCGATCGAGACCAGCATCGGCATCGCGGCAGGCATGGCGCTCGCGGCGGCACTCCCCGAGCTGCCCTACGCCTGCGGTCTGGCCACGGTGCAGCTGCTCGCCGGCGACGTGGTGGCCGACCCACTGCTCCCCGTCGACGGGAGCCTGCCGGTGAGTCACCCGGCGTTGGACCCGGCCCGCTTCACCGCGGTCGCCGCTTCGCCCGAGCGGCAGCGGCACTGGGAACGCCGGATGGCCGCGGTCCGACGGGTGCGGCAGGATCGACCCCTGTGAGCCCCACCAGTCCGACCAACGATCCGGCCGCACCCGGTCCGGCCACGGTGCTCGCGCGGTGGGTGGTCGACCAGCTGGTGCAGCGCGGTGTCGCCCACGTCGTGCTGTGCCCGGGGTCGCGCAACGCACCGCTGTCCTTCGCTCTCGCCGCCGACCCGCGGGTCACCCTGCACAGCCGGATCGACGAGCGCACCGCCGCCTTCCTCGCCCTCGGGATCGCCAAGGGGTCGCGCCGTCCCGCTGCTGTGGTGACCACCTCGGGGACCGCGACCGCCAACCTGCACCCCGCTGTGCTCGAGGCGGCCCACGCCGGTGTGACCCTGGTGGCGGTCACCGCCGACCGGCCGGCGCGGCTGCGCGGCACCGGCGCCAACCAGACCACCGACCAGGTCCGGCTCTTCGGCCAGGCCGCCGGTTTCGCCGACCTCCTCGCTCCCGACGCGGACCTGCTCGACGCGGCCTGGATCCCGGGCGGGCCGGTCCACCTGAACTGCCAGCTCGACGACCCGTTGCTCCCCACGGATGCTCCGGCGTCGCCCCCTTCGGTGCCCGATGCGCCACGGCGCCGGCCCGTGGCCCCCGAGCCGGCGCGCCTCGCCTCGGGCCCGCGCACGGTGGTGGTCGCGGGCGACGACGCCGGACCGCCTGCACGGCAGCTGGCCGAGCGCGCGCACTGGCCGCTGCTGGCCGAGCCGAGCAGCGGTTCGCGCACCGGTCACAACCCGATCCGCACCTACCGGCTGCTGCTGGGCACCTCGCTGGGCGAGCGGGTCGAGCGCGCGGTCGTGTACGGCCACCCCACGCTCTCCCGCCCGGTGATGCGACTGCTGTCGCGCTCCGACGTCGAGGTGGTCTCCGTGCCGACCCCCGGTCGCTGGCCCGCCCGGCCCTTCCCGGTGGCGGCGGAGCACGCAGCGGTGAGCGCCGACGCGGACGACGACGCGTGGCTGGACGAGTGGCGTGCGGCGGACCGGTCGCTCGCGGCGCGGATCGACACCTTCGTCGACGAGCAGCCGGGACTGACGCCGTACGACGTCGCCCAGGTCGTCAACGCGGCCAACCCGCCCGGTGGGCTGCTGTTCGTCGGTGCCAGCAACCCGGTCCGGGACCTCGACCTGATGGCGTCGGCGCACCCGGTCGGTGAGCGCCGGATGGTGATGGCCAACCGCGGGCTCGCCGGGATCGACGGCACCGTCTCCACCGCCATCGGCGTGGCTCTCGCTCGACCGGAGAGCACCCGGGCCATCGCCTACCTCGGCGACGTGACCTTCCTGCACGACAGCACGGCACTGGTCCTCGGTCCGCGCGAGCAGCGACCCGACCTGACCATCGTGGTCGCCAACGACGACGGCGGCTCGATCTTCGCGACCCTGGAGCAGGGAGCCCCGGAGTTCGCCGGGTCCTACGAGCAGCTCTTCGGCACCCCGCACGGCACCGACCTGGCCTCCCTGTGCGCCGCCACGCGTACCCCGCACTGGCGGGTCACCGACCGGGCCGAGCTGGCGCACGCGCTGGCGAGCCCCGCGGGCGGGATCGAGGTGGTCGAGGCCGTCGTACGCCGGGACAACCGTCGTGAGCTCGACGAGGCCATCCGCGCGCTGGCCGAGGACCGGGGCTGACGTGCACACCGCCGAGCTCCTCGTCGGGGTGGTGGCGACGGTCATCGTCGTCGCGGGCCTCAGCTCGAGGCTGGAGCTGCCCGCTCCGCTGGTGCTGATCGTGGTCGGTGTCGTCGGCTCCTACGTGCCCCTGCTGCCGGAGGTGGAGCTGCGTCCCGAGGTGGTGCTGTTCGGTCTGCTCCCGCCGCTGCTCTACGCCGCCTCGTTGCAGACCAGCCTGGTCGACTTCAACGCCAACCGACGCTCGATCCTGCTGCTCTCGGTGGGCCTGGTGGCGTTCACGACCGTCGGCATCGGGGTGCTGGTGCACGCGCTGCTGCCCGATCTCGGCTGGGGCCCGTCGCTGGCGATCGGCGCGGTCGTCGCCCCTCCCGACGCCGTCGCGGCGACCACGATCGGGCGCCGGATCGGCCTGCCGCGCAGGGTCGTGACGATCCTGGAGGGCGAGTCGCTGCTCAACGACGCCACCGCCCTGGTCGCACTGCGCACGGCCCTGGCAGCCAGCGTGGTGTGGCACGAGATCGCGCTCGACTTCGTGATCGCCGCGGGCGGTGGGGTGCTGATCGGGCTGCTCTTCTTCGGCCTGATCGGCTACGTCCGCAAGCACGTCTCCGACCCTGTCCTGGACAGCGCGCTGTCGTTCCTGACGCCGTTCGCGGCCTACGTCGTGGCCGAGACGATCGAGGCCTCCGGGGTGGTCAGCGTCGTCGTCGCCGGGCTGCTGCTCGGTCACCAGGCGCCGGTCCTGCAGACGGCCGCCTCCCGGATCGCCGAGCGGATGAACTGGCGCAGCATCGCCTTCCTGCTCGAGGGGTCGGTCTTCCTGCTGATCGGGCTGCAGGCGCGCTCGATCATCGACGGCGCCGCCCAGGGGTCGCTCACCGGCCCGCGGGTGGCGCTGGTGTGTGCGATGACGCTGCTCGGTGTGATCGTGCTCCGCCTCGTCTGGGTCTTCGCGGCGCGCTACCTGCTCGTGCGGCCCGGCCCGGACCCGGTGAGCGGCCGGCGTCCGAGCTGGGGCTACACCTTCCTGATCGGGTGGGCCGGCATGCGTGGCGTGGTCACGCTTGCGGCGGCGTTCGTGATCCCGGTGGAGACCCAGCACCGGGACGTCCTGCTGCTGGTCGCCTTCACCGTCACCGCGGGGACGTTGTTCATCCAGGGGCTCTCCCTGCCCTGGGTGGCCCGGCGGCTCGGCGTACCCCGTCCCGACCTGGCCGCCGACGCCCTGGCGCGTGCCAACCTGCTTCACCAGGCCTCCCAGGCGGGGCTGGAGGTCCTCGACGGCATCGAGGAGGACGACCCGCACGAGGTCAGCCAGAACATCCGCGAGCGGCTCACCCGTCGCGACCACGCGGCGTGGGAGCGGGTCGGTGGCAATGCCGAGGAGACCCCGAGCGAGGTCTACTCACGCCGGCGGCGCCTGATGATCGCCGCCGAGCGGGGCCGGGTCCTGGAGATCCGCAGCACCGGCACGGTCCCCCACGAGGTGGTGGCGGAGGTGCTGGCGATGCTGGACGTCGAGGAGTCGATGCTGGAGTACTCCGAGGGGGAGCGGCAGAGCCTGCGCGCGGCAGCCGAGCCGGGTGATGCGGCCCAGCCGGAGACCCAGGGTGGCGCCTGCGACCACCTGGCCCAGGAGCGTCCGCCGGTCGCCGAGCACACGGCCGGACAGTGCGACGCGTGCCTGGCCGAGGGCACCGCCTGGGTGCACCTGCGCAAGTGCCTGGACTGCGGCAACGTCGGGTGCTGCGACTCCTCGGTGCGCAAGCACGCCAGTGCCCACCACGAGCAGACCGGCCACCCCGTGATGCGCTCGGCCGAGCCCGGCGAGGACTGGCGCTGGTGCTTCGTCGACGGCATCACCGGCTGAGGCGTCCTAGGCTGGTCAGATGCGAATCACCAAGCACGGCCACGCCTGCGTGAGACTGCAGACCGGAGCGCACACGATCGTCCTGGACCCCGGCGGGTTCACCGAGGACGAGGCGATCGACGGCGCGACCGCGGTGCTGATCACCCACGAGCACGGCGACCACTACTCGCCCGCGCACCTGCGCCGCACGGACGCCCCGATCTTCACCATCGCCGCCGTCGCCGCCCGGATCCGCGAGGACGCCCCGGACCTCTCCGAGCGCGTGACCGTGGTCGACCCCGGCCAGCAGCTCGACGTCGGCGTCCCGGTCACCGTGGTCGGCGAGAAGCACGCGGTGATCCACCCGGAGATGCAGCGCTTCGACAACAGCGGCTACCTGCTCGAGGTGGAGGACATCACGATCTACCACCCCGGTGACTCGCTCACGCTGCCCGGGACCGAGGTGGACCTGCTGCTGCTGCCGGTGAGCGCGCCGTGGCTCAAGGTAGGGGAGTGCATCGACTTCGCCCGCGACGTCGGGGCTCTTCGTTCGCTGGCGATCCACGACATGGTCTACAGCGACCTCGGGCTCGGCATGGTCGACGCCCACCTCGACCGGATGCTCGGTGAGCAGGCCCAGTCCTACGTCCGGCTCCAGCCCGGTCAGGACCTGTGAGCTCCTAGAAGTTGGACCGAGCGACTGCGGGGTCGTGCGGCGCGATTTCGTCGGGACGGGCAGGATGTGTCCGTGATCGACTGGCTCAAGGAGCGCTCCGTCGGCGAGCTCGTGCTGCTCGCGCTGGCGGCCTTCGTCGTGCTCAACCTCGGCGCCGCGCTCCTCACCAGGGCCCTGGTGCGGCGTGGGTTGCGCACCCCGTTCGTCGTACGCCGTCTCAGCCGGCTCTCGATCTGGTTCGTGGGCCTGATCAAGCGCCCCCTCACGATCGCGGTGCTCGACGAGGTCGCCGACGTGATCCAGACCGGTCACTACACCAAGAACATCTCCGCCGCCCTCACCGAGAACCGCGACGAGCTGGTGGCGCTGGTCGCCGAGAAGGTCCGGCAGGACCCGGCCTCGCGGGTGGTCGGCCGCCTGCCCGGCTACGACGCCGTCGTGGGCCAGGTCAGCGAGACCACCCTGCGGGTGCTGATCGAGATGCTGGGCGACCCCCGGATGGACGAGCTGGTCTCGGACCTGCTGCGCAACAACCTGCAGCAGATCAAGCGTGCCGTGCGTGAGCGCGAGCACGAACGGATCGAACCGCACCCGCCCCCGGACCGGTCGCCGATGGTCGGGCCCCGCGCTCCCGGCTGACCCCAGCCGCTGTTCAGTCGGTCAGGGAGTCGCGCACCGGCAGGAACTTGGCCTGGGCCTCGGCGAGCTCGGCCTCGGGGTCGGAGTCGGCGACGATGCCGCAACCGGCGAAGAGCCGGACCTGGTTGCCGTTGAGCTCCGCGGAGCGAAGCGCGATCCCGAACTCGCCGTCTCCGTGCGCGTCCATCCAGCCCACGGGACCGGCGTAGCGCCGACGGTCCATGCCCTCGATCTCCGCGATCATCTCCACGGCCACCTTGGTCGGGGTGCCGCCCACGGCCGCCGAGGGGTGCAGCGCGGCGGCGAGCTCGAGCACGCTGGCCCCGTTGCTGTCGTGCACCACACCCGCGACGTCGGTCGCGAGGTGCATCACGTTGGGCAGGTGCAGGACGAACGGCACCTCGGGCACGTTCATCGAGGAGCAGTACGGCGCCAGCGAGTCGGCCACGGAGCGTACGGCGTACTCGTGCTCCTCGAGGTCCTTCGACGAGCGCGCCAGCTGCCCGGCCAGGGCCAGGTCGCGCTCGTCGTCACCGGTCCGGCGGATCGTGCCCGCGAGCACGCGCGAGGTGACCAGGCCGCGCTCGCGGCGCACCAGCATCTCCGGGGTGGCCCCGAAGAGGCCGTCGACGTGGAAGGTCCAGCACATCTCGTACTCGTCGGCGAGCCGGCGCAGGGGCCAGCGGACGTCGACGTCATCGTCCGCGCTCGCGATCAGGTCGCGGGCCAGGACGACCTTCTCGAGGTCACCGGCCCCGATCCGGGCCACTGCCTCGGAGACCACGCCCTCCCAGGCGGTGCCACTCATCGCGCCGTCGGCGAAGGTGATGTTGCGCGGAGCCGGCACTGGCGGCTGCACCTCGAGCGCAGGTCCCTCGGGGGCGAGGTCCGCCGGACCGAAGGTGCCGTCGGTGTCATTGGGGGTCAGCACGATCTGGGTGATCCAGGCCCGGTCGCCGCGGACGCCGACGACCACCCTCGGCACCACCATCACGCTCTCGCCGGGGTCGTCGGCGAAGGCCAGGCTGCCGATGCTGATCAGGCCCGATCCCGGGACGCCAACGGCATCGTCGACCTGCGCGGCAGCAGACACGGCCCGCCACCAGTCGACGGCGTCGGTGAACCGGTCCGGGCCAGAGGTCCGGCAGCTGGCCGCCACTCCCCAGGCGACCATGCCCTCACCGCGACGCAGCCACGCCATCGGGTGGTCGGCGGGGAGCAGGTCGAGGAGGTTCTCGGGCAGCGCGGCGGCGGGGGTCTCGACGGTCCGCACGACGAGGCGTCCCGCAGACGGATCGCCGGGGCGGCTCGGGCTGCTCACGGTGTCCGAGCCTACGTGGTCGGGTGAACCGGCCCCCCGGGTGGATCGGAGGACCGGTCCGTGCAGGCGTCAGGACCAGTACACGACGACCTTGTCGCCGACGGCGACCTGGTCGAAGAGCCAGGCGATGCCGGCCCGGTCGCGCACGTTCACGCACCCGTGGGAGGCGCCGGAGTAGCCGCGGGCCGCGAAGTCCGAGGAGTAGTGCACCGCCTGCCCGCCCGAGAAGAACATCGCGTAGGGCATCGGGGAGTCGTAGAGCTTCGAGACGTGGTCACGTGACTTCCAGCCCACGTGGAACAGCCCCTCGCGCGTCGGGGTGTAGGAGGCTCCGAAGCGCACCGCCATCGTCCGCCGCACCGAGCCGTCGACGACCCAGCGCACCGTGCGGCTGCTCTTGTCGATGCACAGCACCCGCCCGGTCGTGCAGCGCGGGTCCAGCCGCGCGCTCGTGGAGGTGCTGCCCGGCAGCTTGTTGGCCAGCTCGTCGGCGGTGGGTGTGCGGGTCATGTCCTCGAGCCGCGTCATCGTGCGCTGGTCGACGTACCCGGTGACCGCGATCTCGCGCTTGGCCTGGAACCCCTTGATCGCCGCGGTGGTCACGGTCCCGTAGGTGTCGGTCACGTCGCCGGCGTACCAGGCGATCTGGCGCAGGCGGGCCTGCAGCTCCCGCACCTCCGCGCCGGTGTCACCGGGGCCGAGGAGGCGTGGTCCCGGTGCCGGGGTGGCGCGCGGGCGGACCGACGGCAGCGGAGCGACGTCCCTGCGGTCCGGCTTGCGGTGCGCGACCTTTCCCGGCCCCGGGGTCTGGGGGGTGGCCGCCGGGGTCGCCGGTTCCACCGGTGTCGGTGACGCAGCCGGAGAGTGGCTGCCGCTCACCGAGTGCGGCGCCCGCTGGGTGGAGGGGGTCCCACCGCTCGCACGGGCGACGCCGAAGCCCAACACACTCGTGCCCAGCAGCACACCCGAGACCATGGCCGCTGTGGCCCACCTGTTCCTACCTGCACGCATGTCCTCATCCTCACCTGCGAACTTCATTGTCACTGGGTATGACGCACCCGGACCCGATTTGGTTGTGCCGACCTGGTTGCTCCCCGAGAGGACGGTCTGCGGCGGCTGCATAGGGTGTCCGCGTGACCCGTGCGAGCCTTTCGAAGAGACCCACCGAGGTGCAGGCGATGTTCGACGCCGTCGCCCAGCGCTACGACCTGACCAATGACGTGCTCTCGCTCGGGATGGACCGCCGCTGGCGCCACCAGGTGGTCGCTGCCGTCGACCCCCGGCCCGGTGAGCGGGTCCTGGACCTGGCCGCCGGGACGGGCACCTCCTCCCAGCCGTTTCGCGACCGTGGGGCCACGGTCGTGCCGTGCGACTTCTCCGTGGGGATGCTGGCCGTCGGCAAGCGCCACCGTCCGGCGCTGCCGTTCACCGCGGGCGACGCCACCCGGTTGCCGTTCGCCGACGACACCTTCGACGCCGTGACCATCTCCTTCGGGCTGCGCAACGTGGTCGACCCGGACGCCGGGCTGCGCGAGATGCTGCGGGTGACCCGCCCCGGAGGCCGTCTGGTCGTGTGCGAGTTCAGCTCCCCGACCTGGTCGCCGTTGCGCACCGTCTACATCGAGTACCTGATGAAGGCGCTGCCGTCGGTGGCTCGGACGGTGTCCTCGAGCCCGGACGCCTACGTCTACCTGGCCGAGTCGATCCGGGCGTGGCCCGACCAGGCAGCGCTCGCCGAT
>CAWAJE010000051.1:0-98131 GCA_963782215.1 uncultured Actinomycetota bacterium
CGGTGAGGCGGTCTCGGAGTTCCGGACCGACGGTGCCGTGGACGAGCAGCCGATCGAGGTCCGGATCGAGCTGCCGGTCGACGCGCACCTGCCCCACGACTACATCCCCAGCGAGCGGTTGCGGCTGGAGATGTACAAGCGCCTGGCCGAGGTCCGTGCCGACACCGACGTCGAGGTGCTGCGCGAGGAGCTGCTCGACCGCTACGGTCCGCCGCCCGAGCCGGTGACCCGGTTGCTCATGGTCGCCAGCTTCCGGGCGAGGGCCCGGCTGGCGGGGCTCTCCGAGGTGACCCTGCAGGGCAAGTACGTCCGCTTCCACCCCGTCGAGCTGCCCGACTCGCGCGTCGTACGCCTCAACCGGCTGCACCCCAAGAGCCTTTACAAGGCTCCCGTGCGTACGATGCTGGTGCCGCGTCCCCAGCCCCTGGGCTTCGGGGCACAGCCCCCGCGCGACGAGGAGCTGCTGGCCTGGGCCCGCCAGGTGATCGACGGCGTGATCGAACCATCAGCCGCCGGGTCCAAGCCCGGCAGTGAGGAGACCAGACCGTGAAGCTGCGACGCCTGCTCGCACCCCTGGCGCTCACCGCCGTGGCCGTGCTCGCCCTCTCCGGCTGCGGGGAGCTCAGCCCCGGCGCGGCCTCCGTGGTGGGCGATGAGCGGATCAGCCACGAGCAGGTCGACGAGCTCGTCGCCGCGCAGTGCACCGCCGCCGACGCCGCTGCGAAGGACGGCGGCTCCGCCGCGGTCTCGGTCTCGCAGGTGCGGCAGCAGTCGCTCGGGGTGCTGATGGACACCGCGCTGAGCACGCAGTACGCCGAGGACCAGGGGATCACCCCCGACAAGCAGATCGCCGCCGCCCTCTTCGACCAGTTCGAGCCCACCATCGCCACGCTTCCCGAGGCCTCGCGCGGTGTGCTCAGCGAGGTCTTCAAGGACTGGGCCCTGGGGCGATCCGCGATGATCGAGGCCGGCAGCCGCGCCTCCGGCCAGCCGGTCACCGCCGCTGCCGCCCAGGAGCTGATGAGTGCCGGGCTGGCCGCACGGGAGAAGTGGCTGAGCTCGATCGACATCACCACCGACGCCCGCTACGCCCCGGCGGCCAACGGGTTCCCCGGTGGCGGCGACGGCTCGGTCTCCCGTCCCACGTCCGACTTCGCCAAGGGCGCCACCTCGCCCGAGGCCGACGCCGCCTTCGTGGGGGGTCTGCCCGCCGGGCAGAAGTGCGGCTAGGACCGGTGACGGCGCCCGGCTCCGCGCTGGTCGAGCTGGTCGAGATCTTCGCCCGGCTCCGTGCCGAGTGTGCCTGGAAGGCGGCCCAGACCCACGGTTCGTTGGCCAAGCACCTGCTCGAGGAGGCCTACGAGACGGTCGAGGCGATCGAGTCGGGGGACCCGGCGCACCTGCGCGAGGAGCTGGGTGACGTGCTGCTGCAGGTCTACCTGCACGCGGCCATCGCCGCCGAGGCCGGCGACTTCGACATCGAGGACGTCGCCGCGGGCCTGCGCGAGAAGATGGTCCGGCGCAACCCGCACGTGTTCGGCGACGTGCAGGAGAGCGACCCCGAGCAGATCAATGCCAACTGGGAGTCGATCAAGGGCACCGAGAAGCAGCGGGCCGACCCTCTCGAGGGGATCCCGCTCGCCCTCCCGGCCCTGGGGCGGGCCGTCAAGGTGCTCGAGCGGTTGGAGCGCGCAGGTGTGCCCGCCCGGCCTCCGGCGAGCGACGAGCCCCGGTGAGCGGCGACCTCGGCGACCGGCTGCTGGCTCTGGTGGCCGAGTCCCGAGCGGCCGGGGTGGACCCCGAGCAGGCGCTGCGGGACGCCGTACGCCGGATCGCTCCGTGACCCAGCGTCCGGGCCGGCGGCAGCGTCGGACCGTCCTCGCCGTCACCCTGGGCGTCGCTCTGTCCTGCGTCGGCTGCGGGACGGCGGTCGACGACGAGCTCGTTCCCCGGCCGACGACGACCGTCACGATCACCACCGCGCCGACCTCGACACCTTCCGCCGTGCCGTCGGAGGTGCCGGTGGGCGACGCGCGGCTCGCCGTGGACGCCCCGGCGTGGGCCACGGACGCCCGGCTGCAGGTCGGTCGGCGCACCGTAGACGTCTCCCCACGGCAGGTCGACGCCTTCGTGGTGGCCCGGGGTGGGGTCTACTTCCTGGACCGCTCCGAGCTGTGGTTCACCGACTTCCGCAGGGTCCGGGCGACCGGGCTCACTGCCGTGATGGGGCTGGCCATCGACGCCTCGCGCCGCCAGGTGAGGGTGACCGTGTCGGGCCGCGACGGCCCGACCACCCACGTCTACGACACCCGGGTGGGTGGTCTCCTGGACGGGGTGGGCACGCCTCTGCCGGTGCACCAGCGCCTGGGCCGACGGGTGCAGGTCAGTGTGGACGCGGGCAGGGTCGACCTGGCTCCGACCGCCGACGCCGACCTGGTCGGTGCCAGTCTGGGGCCGGGGCGCTACGGGCTGCTCGGAGTCGAACGCCGCTCGCTGCGGCCTTTCGTCGTCGCGACCGGCCGCGTCCTGCCGCTGCGCGAGGAGATCTCCGAGTTCCGCCTCGGCGGGTGGACCGCGGGAGCGAAGTTCTTCGGGGTCACCTACGTCAGCGGCAGCCCCGACGCCGTGGTCGCCTGCGACCTCGTCCGGAGGCGCTGCACCCCCCTCGGGGTGGTCCCCGACGGACTGCCGGTCATCTTCGACACCGGCAGCCTGGCGATCGACTCGTTCTGAGCCTGCCGTGGGCTCGACGGTGGCCGTGCGCGAGCCTCCCGGGTGCCCGGATCGCGGGCGGGTGCTGCCTCGGATCGAGCCCGCCCCCGGTTAGGGTGAACGAGCCGTCAGGCCCGGCTATGGGCCCCCGACACCCTGATCAGGAGCAACACCGTGGCTTCCATCGACACAGTCATCGCACGCGAGATCCTCGACTCCCGCGGCAACCCCACGGTCGAGGTGGAGGTCCTCCTCGACGACGACTCGGTCGGTCGCGCGGCCGTGCCCTCCGGAGCCTCCACCGGTGCCTTCGAGGCGATGGAGCTGCGAGACGGCGGCAAGCGCTACGGCGGCAAGGGCACCGAGAAGGCCGTCAGCGCGGTGCAGGACCAGATCGAGCCCGAGATCATCGGACTCGACGCCAGCGACCAGCGTCTGATCGACCAGGCCATGCTCGATCTCGACGGCACACCCAACAAGGCCAACCTGGGCGCCAACGCGATCCTCGGTGTCTCGCTCGCGGTGGCCCGTGCGGCCTCGGTGAGCGCCGGGCTGCCGCTGTTCCGCTACGTCGGCGGACCCAACGCCCACCTGCTCCCGGTGCCGATGATGAACATCCTCAACGGCGGCTCCCACGCGGACTCCAACGTGGACATCCAGGAGTTCATGATCGCCCCGATCGGTGCCGCCTCCTTCCGTGAGGCGCTGCAGCACGGCGCAGAGGTCTACCACGCGCTCAAGTCCGTGCTGAAGAAGAAGGGCCTCGCGACGGGGCTCGGCGACGAGGGCGGCTTCGCTCCCAACCTGGACTCCAACCGGGCCGCGCTCGACCTGATCGCCGACGCCGTCGGTGAGGCAGGGTTCAAGCTCGGCACCGACATCGCGCTGGCCATGGACGTGGCCGCGAGCGAGTTCTTCACCGACGGCACCTACACCTTCGAGGGGGGCTCGAAGACGGCCGCCGAGATGACCGCCTACTACGCGGAGCTCTGCGCGGCGTACCCGATCGTCTCCATCGAGGACCCGCTCGACGAGGACGACTGGGAGGGCTGGACCGCCATGACCGCCCAGCTCGGCGACAAGATCCAGATCGTGGGTGACGACCTCTTCGTCACCAACGTCGAGCGTCTCGGCCGTGGCATCGCCGAGAAGTCGGCGAACGCGCTGCTGGTCAAGGTGAACCAGATCGGCTCGCTGACCGAGACCCTCGACTCCGTCGACCTCGCGCACCGCAACGGCCTGCGCTGCATGATGAGCCACCGTTCCGGGGAGACCGAGGACACCACGATCGCCGACCTCGCCGTGGCCACCAACTGCGGCCAGATCAAGACCGGGGCGCCTGCGCGCTCCGAGCGCGTCGCGAAGTACAACCAGCTGCTGCGCATCGAGGAGGAGCTCGATGACGCGGCACGCTACGCCGGTCGGGGTGCCTTCCCGAGGTACCAGGGCTGAGGCATCACCGACATGACACGACGTACGCCGTCCCGCGGATCCCGTCCGGGGAGCTCCCGGCCCGGCCACACCCGGCCCGGCCAGCGCGGCGGCGACCGCGGACGCGCGGTGCCGACGGCCTCGGCACGGCCCCGGTTCACCAACCGGATGGCGATCCTGGTGGTGGTGCTGGCCGTGCTCGTCGTCTCCTACGCCTCCTCGATGCGTGCCTACCTCCAGCAGCGGTCGCACATCAACGACCTGCACGCCGCGATCGACAGCTCCACCGCCGACATCAAGGCGCTGGAGCGGGAGAAGCGGCGCTGGAACGACGACGCCTACGTCCAGGCGCAGGCGCGTGAGCGCTTCGGATGGGTGCTGCCCGGTGAGACCAGCTACCAGGTGATCGACCGCAACGGGCTGCCGCTGGACGGCACCGGTGAGCTGACCGACCCCAGCACGGTGGCCCAGACGGTGCCGGACCCGTGGTGGACCAAGGTCTACGGCACCATCGAGGCCGCTGACCACCCCACCCAGGCGCCCGTGCCGAAGACCCGGATCACCCCGCCCGCACCGACAGCGTCCCCCTCGGAGTGAGCATCGACCCGCAGGACGTCGAAGTGGTGGCGGCCCAGCTGGGACGTCCGCCGCGATCGATCCACGCCGTCGCCCACCGGTGCCCCTGCGGCAACCCCGACGTGGTGGCGACCGAGCCGCGGCTCGACGACGGCACCCCGTTCCCGACGACCTTCTACCTGACCTGCCCCCGGGCTGCCTCCCTGATCGGCACCCTGGAGGCCTCGGGCCTGATGCGGGAGATGAGCGAGCGGCTGGCCGCCGACGACGATCTCGCCGCTGCCTACGGCGGTGCCCACGAGTCCTACCTGGCGGCTCGCGCAGCCATCGGCGAGGTCCCCGAGATCGCGGGGGTCTCGGCGGGCGGCATGCCCGACCGGGTCAAGTGCCTGCACGTGCTGGCCGGGCACGCGTTGGCGCAGGGCCCCGGGGTGAACCCCCTGGGTGACGAGGTCCTCGAGGAGCTCGGCGCCTGGTGGGCGAGCGGTCCTTGCGTGAGCATGCCGGAGCCTGCTGGTGACCCTGGTGGTGATTGGCGATGACGGTCCGCGTCGCTGCCTTCGACTGCGGCACCAACTCGCTGCGGCTGCTGGTCGCCGACCTCGACCCCGCGGCGGGGACCAGCACCGAGCTGGTCCGCGAGATGCGGATCGTGCGTCTGGGCGAGGGGGTGGACCGCACCGGCCGGATCAGCGGTGAGGCGATGACGCGGGTGTTCACCGCGATCGAGGAGTACGCCGAGCTGGTGGCCTCCTTCGACGTGGAGGCGATCCGGTTCTGCGCCACGTCCGCCGCCCGCGACGCCGAGAACTCCGAGGAGTTCATGGCCGGTGTCCGTGCCCGGGCGGGGGTGCAGCCCGAGGTCCTCGACGGCGACGCAGAGGCCGAGGCCAGCTTCTCCGGTGCTGTGCGGGACCTGCCCGACCTCCCTGACCTGTCCGGGCCGCTCCTGGTGTGCGACATCGGTGGTGGGTCCACCGAGCTGATCCTCGGCACCGCCGCCGACGGCATCCTCGCGGCGCACTCCCTCGACATCGGATCGGTACGGCTCAACGAGCGCCACCTCGCCGACGACCCGCCCACCGCCGCCCAGGTCGCGGCCGCGACCGCCGACATCGAGGCCGCCCTCGACGGGTGCCGGGTCGACCCGTCGACGGCCGGTGCCCTGGTCGGCGTCGCCGGCACGGTCACCACGGTCGCCGCCGGCGTGCTCGGCCTCCCGGCCTACGACCGGGCCGCCATCCACCACAGCGCCCTGCCCGCGGACGACGTGCACGCGACCGTGTCGCGCCTGCTGGCGATGACCGTCGCCGAGCGCCGTTCCTTGGGCTACATGCACCCCGGTCGAGCGGACGTGATCGGCGCCGGCGCCCTGATCCTCGACCGCCTGCTCCGCCGTACGCCGGTCGAGACCCTCCTCGTCTCCGAGCACGACATCCTCGACGGGATCGCCTGGTCCCTCGCCCCCAGCAACCCAGCACTCGGGAAGGCACCATGAACCTCCTCCGGAAGAACCCTGCCGAATCCACCGACGAGCAGGACCCGGCCATCACCGAGGTCGAGGAGCGCCCGGAGCCGGAGGACTACAAGGCCGGCCCCCGTCGGTCACCGTGGTTCGTCGCCCGCCGTACCGTCCGGGAGTTCATGGACGACCAGGGCACCGGTCTCGCCGCCGAGCTGACCTACTACTCGGTGCTCGCGATCTTCCCCGGCTTGGTGGCACTGCTGGCGCTGGTCGGCGTCTTCGGCCAGGCGCAGCGCTCGGTGGAGCTGATCCTGGAGATCCTCACGCCGCTCGTCTCGGGGGAGACCCTCGACCAGGTCCGAGGGCCCCTGGAGGACCTCGCTGCCACCCAGAGCGCCGGGATCACCCTGATCGTCGGTGCGGTCGGCGCGTTGTGGGTGGCCTCCGGCTACGTCGGCGCCTTCAGCCGAGGGATGAACCGGATCTACGAGGTCGAGGAAGGGCGCCCGTTCTGGCGGATGCGTCCGATGCAGCTCTACGTCACGGTCGTCACCGTGGTGCTGTGCGCGCTCGCCCTGGTGATCCTGATCGTTTCCGGGCCCGTCGCCACCGCGGTGGGCAACGCGATCGGGGTCGGCGACAACCTGCTGCTGGCCTGGAACTACGCCAAGTGGCCGGTGCTGGCGCTGGTCGTGATGATGGTCGTCGCGGTGCTCTACCACTCCACACCGAACGTCGCGTTCCAGCGGTTTAGGATCATCTCGGTCGGCGCCTTCTTCGCGATCGTGATCTGGCTCGCCGCGTCGGTGGGCTTCGCGTTCTACGTCGCGAACTTCGCCTCCTACAACAAGACCTACGGCTCGATCGCCGGCGTCGTGGTGACGCTGCTGTGGCTGTGGCTGACCAACGTCGCCCTGGTCTTCGGTGCCGAGCTCGACGCCGAGCTCGAGCGGGGTCGTGAGCTGCAGAACGGGCTCCCGGCCGAGGAGAACCTGCAGCTCCCACTTCGCGACGGTCGCGGCATCGAGAAGGCCGCCGCGCGCCGCGAGAAGGACATCGAGCGCCAGCGCGCGATCCGGATCGCTGCCTCCGAGCACGGCGACCCGGCCGACCGCCCCTTCGGCAGGCGCTGAGTCCGGTGGCCGGCGGCTCGGTCTTCGGGAGCGGGCCGGTCCCACCCGGGACCGGCTGGCCGGAGGATCCGGTCGGGCCGGGGGAGAAGGTGCCGCCGTCGGCACGGTCCGCCGCCGGGGTCGCCAGGCTCGCCGCGTCCGCCGACCTCGCCGAGCTCGACGCCAGGGTCTCGGTGTGCCGCGCGTGCCCTCGGCTGGTCGCGTGGCGCGAGACGGTGGCCCGCGAGAAGCGGGCGTCGTACGCCGACCAGACCTACTGGGGCCGGCCGATCGCCGGGTGGGGCGACCCCGAGCCGCGGGTGCTGGTCGTCGGGCTCGCTCCCGCAGCCCACGGCGGCAACCGCACCGGCCGGGTCTTCACCGGAGACCGGTCCGGCGACTGGCTCTTCGCCTCGCTGCACCGCGTCGGTGTGGCCTCCCAACCCACCTCGACCCACGCCGGTGACGGGCTGCTCCTGCGAGGGGTGCGCATCGTCGCGGCCGTGCGGTGCGCACCTCCCCAGAACAAGCCGCTCCCGCAGGAGCGCGACACCTGCGCGCCGTGGATCGACCGTGAGATGACCCTGCTGCTCCCGACCGTGCGGGCGGTGGTCTGCCTCGGCGGCTTCGGCTGGGACGCCGCCCTGCGCGCGCTCGCGGGCGCCGGTGTCGAGATCCCCAGGCCGCGCCCGCGCTTCGGGCACGGCGCCGAGGTGCACCTCGGCGACCTCGCCCTGCTGGGCTGCTACCACCCCTCGCAGCAGAACACCTTCACCGGTCGACTGACCGAGCCGATGCTCGACGCGGTCCTCGGCCGGGCGGTCGCTCTGGGAGCCGCCTGAGCGGCTCCCTATGATCGCCGTCACGCCCCGGTATCCCAATCGGCAGAGGAAGCGGTCTTAAACACCGCGCAGTGTGGGTTCGAGCCCCACCCGGGGCACGTCACACCGGCGAACCCCCTCGACCGGGAACACCCACCGATGCCGGGACGTTTCACCACACGAGAGCCGATAGGATCGGCTCGTCCAGCGAGCGCCAGAGTAGGTGGCTCGTAGGTCTTCGTCAGGAGGACGACAACATGCAGAGCAGAAACCCCGCCTTTTCCAGGGCCGAGGGCTTCAACGGCCGCAGCGGCACCGCGACCTACCCCGGCACCTCCCAGTCGTCTGGCCAGTCGTCTGGCCAGTCATACGGCCAGTCAGCCGGCTACGGCGACCCCTCGCAGTGGGGCACCGGCAACCCCGGCAGTCTCACCGAGGTCGACCAGGGCCGGATGACCATCGACTCCGTGGTGCAGAAGACCGGCATCACCCTGGGCATCGTGGTCCTCGCGGCCACGGTGACCTGGTTCCTCACCGGTGAGATCGACACGCAGGCCCAGCTCAACGGGCTCTACGGCATCTCGATGTTCGGCGCCATCGGTGGTTTTGCGCTCGCGATGGTGAACACCTTCAAGAAGATGGTCAGCCCCGGCCTCGTGCTCGTCTACGCCGCGCTCCAGGGTGTCTTCGTGGGCGCGTTCAGCAAGGCGCTCGAGACCGTGTTCGCCTCGCCCGAGTCCGGCCAGGGCGGCTTGGTCGTCGGTGCCGTGGTCGGCACCATCGCAGCAGTCGCAGGAACCCTCGCGGCCTACAAGTTCTTCAACATCCAGGTGGGCAGCAAGTTCCGCAAGTGGGTCGTCGCGGCCGGTATGGGCTTTCTCGCCCTCACGCTCCTCGACGTCCTCCTGGGCTTCTTCGGCAAGGCCATCGGCTTCAACGGCTTCGGTGGGCTGGGCCTGCTGATGAGCGTCGTCGGCCTCGGCCTCGGCGTGCTGTTCTTGATCCTCGACTTCGACTTCGTCGAGCGCGGCATTGCTGCGGCGCTCCCGGAGCGCGAGTCCTGGCGAGCAGCCTTCGGCCTCACCGCCACCATCGTGTTCATCTACATCGAGATCATCAGGATCCTCGCGATCCTGCGGGGCAACGACTGAGTCGTCGCGACCTAGTCCCCGTGCGACGCCTCGGCCGGTTCTCCGGCCGGGGCGTCGTCGTTCTCGGGCCCGTCGTTATCAGACCCGTCGTTATCAGACCCGTCGTTCTCGGGCCCGGTCTCGTCGGGCGACTCCGCGCCACCGGTGGGCAGCAGCCGCCTGCGCATCAAGGTCACCCACCGGCCGCCGACACCGCGCTGGGCCCCGCCCACCTCGGTGCCGTCGATCTCGGTGCCCGGGTTCTGGCTCGCTCGGACGGCAGCGGCACCGATCGGGAGCACGGCCTCGCCGCGGATGGGCCGGGGCAGGCTCTCCTCGTCCTCCACCAGCCCGATGGCGGCGAGGACCGAGGGCACCATCGTCCGGGCCAGTGCCTCGTAGCCGGCTGCCGAGGGGTGGAACTGGTCGGGGCCGAAGAGCAGCGCCGGGGCAGCCGCGAACTCCGGTCCCAGCACGGAGCCCAGGGACACCGTGCGGCCGCCGGCCTCGACGACCGCGACCGTCTGCGCGGCGGCCAGGCGCCGTGACCACGTGCGCGCGACCTGCCGCAGGGGGAAGGGGATCGGGGCGACCGTGCCCAGGTCGGGACAGGTGCCGACGACCACCGCCACTCCGGCCTCGACCAGGCGGCGCACGGCCGCGGACAGATAGCGCACCGAGACTGCCGGCAGTACCGAGTGGGTGACGTCGTTGGCGCCGATCAGGATCACCGCCACGTCGGGCTCGAGCAGCAGCGCCGCGGAGATCTGCGCGTCCAGGTCGCTGGACTGGGCGCCGACCACGGCGTACTCCCGCACGTTGACGCGGCGCTCGGCCCGCTCCGAGACACCGGATCCCAGCCAGGCCCCGGGCGTCTCCTCCACGGCCTCCACGCCGTACCCGGCGGCGCTGGAGTCGCCGAGGAGCGCGATCTTCAGCGCCGGGCCGGGACGTGAGCGGCCGTACCACCCCGAGGAGTCCGGCACCCGGCTGTCGAGGGTGCCGATCGCCTTGCGGGCGAGACCGGCCTGCGCACGCAGCACCGCGTAGAGCGCGCCGCCGAGGACCGACAGGCCACCCCCGCCGAGGGCGGCGGCGCCTGTCAGCCTGCGTACTGCGGTCGCGTTGCCCACCCCCGGAGGGTACTCACCGGCAGTGCTCAGTTCTGCAGGTGCGTCCGGGCCACCACCAGCGGGTGGTCGCTGATCCGGGCCTGCTGCGGGTAGGTGTCGCGGCTGAACGAGGAGAACCGGGCCTGGCCGGCGGCGAAGATCCAGTCGATCGAGCTCTGCTTGGGGTAGGCGCAGGTCATGCTCGGGATGCTGTTCGGCGAGATCGTCAGCTTGCCCTCGGTCAGCGGGCAGAAGGCGTCCTGGCGGTCGTTGAAGTCGCCGGTGAGGAAGACCGGACGGCCGGTGGCGCGCAGGTCGATGATCTTCTGCTTCTCGATGGCGATCGCCTGGGCGCGGTAGCGGGCGGCGTTGCCGCGCACGTTGGCCGCGTTGTGCACGTTGAGGAAGTACGCCGTACGGCCGGTTGCCCGCTCGCGCAGGAGCACGGCCGGGACGTGGCGGATGTTGCCGTTGAAGTAGGGGATGTCGAAGGTCTCGCCGGAGACGAACTCCATCGTCGAGTTGCGCCAGATGATGGCGTTCTCGGTGTCGGCGCGCTTGCCCGCGGGGGCCCAGTGGAAGATCCCCCAGGTGGCGCCGGTGCGCTTCTTGAACAGGGCGGCCTGCTTGGCCTGGAACTCCTGGAGCCCGACCACGTCGAGGCTGCGCGACTCCAGCAGCGCGATCGCGCGGTCGGTGCGCTTGGTGTAGGAGGCGTAGCGCGAGTTCTTGCGCGTGTGGCTGGCGCCGAGCACGTTGAACGAGGCCAGGTCGAAGCCCGGGCTGTCGAAGAGACGTGGCGTGGGGGGTGCCTGGCCGACGAAGAGGCTCAGCCACCGGCTGGGGTTCACCCAGCGACCACCGCGGGTCACCGCGAAGTTGACCGCGCACTGGCCGGTCTGCGGTGAGGTGCCGACGTAGCCCAGCGGCTGGCCGGACTGCACGATCTGGCCGTCCTCGACGGCGGTGCTGGCGAGGTAGGCGTAGCTGGTGACCGTGCCGCCGGCGTTGCTGGTGACGCGGACCAGGTTGGCACCGGCCCACTTGGTGGTGGTGCTCACCGAAACCAGGCCGGGGTGGCTGGCGACGACGGCCTGACCGCAGGGCGCCGTGATGTCGGTGCCGGTGCGCTTGCGCTTGAAGTTGCGCGTGTCCACGACCGACTTGTTGGCCGCCAGGGGGAAGAAGACGTTGGGTGCGCTGACCTTGCGATACATCGGGTTGTCGGTGGGGACGGTGGTGGCCGCCTGGCCGGGACCGGCCACGAGAGCGGGGGTCAGCAGCACTCCGAAGGCGACCGCGGTGGCCAGGGCTCGGACCGGCGTGTGCGCCCGGGCCCGGTTGAAAAGACGATTCATCGGCGTGTCTCCCTCGAAGCTTGAACCAGATCAGGTATAAGGATCGAGGGAAGTATGCACCAATTTCTGTGGCTTGTGGGCTACAAGTGAAAATTGGTGCGTTCGAGGCGTGTGTCGGGCTTGTGAATCCCACGGTACGTGCCGGGTAGGTTGACCGCATGGAGTATGTGAATTCCCTGCTGGACCTGGTCGGCAACACCCCTTTGGTGAAGTTGGACAAGACCGTCGGGGAGACCCGGTCGCTGGTGCTGGCCAAGGTGGAGTACCTCAACCCCGGTGGGTCGGTGAAGGACCGGATCGCGGTCCGGATGATCGACGCCGCGGAGGCCAGCGGAGCGCTCAAGCCCGGCGGCACGATCGTGGAGCCCACCTCCGGCAACACCGGCGTCGGTCTCGCCCTGGTCGCCCAGCAGCGCGGCTACAAGTGCATCTTCGTGTGCCCCGACAAGGTCAGCGAGGACAAGCGCAACGTGCTCAAGGCGTACGGCGCCCAGGTGGTCGTGTGTCCCACCGCGCTGCCCCCCGAGCACCCCGGGAGCTACTACAACGTCTCGGACCGGTTGATGCGCGAGACCGAGGGCGCCTGGAAGCCCGACCAGTACTCCAACCCCGACAACCCGCGGTCCCACTACGAGACCACCGGCCCGGAGATCTGGAAGCAGACCGACGGCCGGATCACGCACTTCGTCACCGGGATGGGCACCGGCGGCACGATCAGTGGTGTGGGTCGCTTCCTGAAGGAGCAGAACCCCGAGATCAAGATCGTCGGCGCCGACCCGGCCGGCTCGGTCTACTCAGGCGGCACCGGCCGGCCCTACCTCGTCGAGGGCGTGGGTGAGGACTTCTGGCCCGAGACCTACGACCGCACCATCGCCGACCGGGTGATCGAGGTCTCCGACGCCGACTCCTTCGCCATGACCCGCCGCCTCGCCCGCGAGGAGGGCATGCTCGTGGGCGGCTCCTCGGGGATGGCCGCGTTCGCCGCCGCCCAGCTGGCCCGCGAGCTCGACGACCCCGAGGCCGTGATCGTCGTACTCCTGCCCGACAGCGGCCGCGGCTACCTGACCAAGGTCTTCGACGACGACTGGCTGGCCCGCTACGGGTTCCTCACCGGCTCGGCGAGCGGACTCAGCGTCGGTGAGGTGCTGCACGCCAAGAAGGGCGACATCCCCGCGCTGGTGCACACCCACCCCTCGGAGACCATCGCCGAGGCGGTCGCGATCCTCAAGGAGTACGGCGTCTCGCAGATGCCGGTCGTCCTGGCCGAGCCGCCGATCATGGCGGCCGAGGTCGCCGGGTCGGTCTCCGAACGACGCCTTCTCGATGCGCTCTACGCCGGCGACGCCCGGCTGGCCGACCAGGTCGAGCAGCACATGGACGAGCCGCTGCCGACCGTGGGTGCCGGCGCCAGCGTGGCCGAGGCCGTGAACGCCCTGCGCGAGGCAGACGCACTGCTGGTGCACGAGGACGGCCGTCCGGTCGGGGTGCTCAGCCGGCAGGATCTGCTGGGATTCGTGGCGCGCGACTAGTCAATACCTGCGAATGCTCGCCTGGCCGCCCCGCGTTGCCTAGTGTTGGCACCAGCATTTGCCTTCGACGCAACCCAACGTGGGGTCAAGTGCACTGGTCTCGGCGGGTTGGGATGCTCACAGCAGTGAGTCCCTCCACTCTCGTCCCTCCGCGACCAAGGGTGGTGAGGTGGATCTCCCCAAGGTCACCTCACCACCCACCTCCATGTCCGTGACGCCGTCGGGCGAGTGCCTCAACGGACCTGCCGGGCCGCTGCCGGGTCGGGCCGGCCACCTTCTGCGTCGTCCTTCGGGTCGATGATCCGCGCGAGCGCCTCGATGCCGTCGACCAGCCGTGGTCCGGGCCGGGCCCAGGAGGCGTTCGCGTCCACGGCCCAGACCGGCACCTCCTCGGGCAGCTCGCCGGAGGCCACCACCAGGGCGGCCAGGTCGGCGGCGTCGTCGAGGTGGAAGCCGCAGGGTGCGCACACCACGAGGTCCGGCCTGCTCTCCCGGACCTGGTCCCACGTGACCCGCACGGACTTCTCACCGACCGTCCCCAGCGCGGGCACGCCGCCCGCGAGGGTCACCATCTCCGGGACCCAGTGTCCGGGGGCGAACGGCGGGTCGGTCCACTCCAGGACCAGCACCCGGGGACGTGCAGCGGCGCGGTCGGATGGCCCCAGGCTCGTGGCGACGGCCTCGAGCCGGGTGCGCAGGCTCTCGACCAGTCGGTCGGCCTCGGCCTCGCGACCGGTCGCCCTGCCGAGGGTGGCCACCGAGGTGAGCACCTCCTCCAGGGTGTGCGGGTCGATGGTGAGCACCTCGGCGGTGCAGCCGAGGTGGGCCAGGGCGTCGTCGACCACCGACACGTCGACCGCGCACACCGCGCACAGGTCCTGGGTGACCACCAGGTCGGCGTCGAGACCGGCCAGGGCTCCCTCGTCGAGGTGGTAGAGGTCCTCACCCGCGCGCATGGCCGAGACCACGAAGGCGTCGATCTCCGCGGAGCTGAGACCGCTCGGCATCGCACTGGTGGAGACGATCCGCCGCTCGCGGGCCTGCGCCGGGTGGTCGCACTCGAAGGTGACGCCCACGACGTCCTCGCCGGCCCCGAGCGCGAACAGGATCTCGGTGGTGGACGGGAGCAAGGAGACGATCCGCATGATCCGATCGTGCCTTACGCCCTGGCGTGGGATGGTTCGGGGCATGGCCGTCACGTCGTACCTCACCGTCGGGCGTGACGGCACTGCTGAGATCGAGGTCTCCCGCTCGCGTTTCCTGTGCACCGTGGCCCGGGCCGGCGACGAGATGGCCGCCCGCGGGGTGATCGACCAGGTGCGCCGCGAGCACTGGAACGCCCGCCACCACTGCTTCGCCTACGTGCTCGGTCCGGACCGCACGATCGAGCAGTCCAGCGATGCCGGCGAGCCGTCGGGGACCGCCGGAGCGCCGATGCTCGCGGTGCTGCGGGGTCAACAGCTCAGCGACACGGTGGTGGTGGTCTCGCGCTGGTTCGGCGGCACCCTGCTGGGCACCGGTGGCCTGTCGCGGGCGTACGCCGAGGCGACCCGCGCGGGTCTGGCCGAGGTGGGTCGCTGCGAGAGGGTCCAGCAGGAGCTGTGCGAGGTCGAGGTGGACATCGCCGCCGTGGGCCGGCTCGAGCACGAGCTGCGGGCCCGGGGCGCCCGGGTGCTCGGGGTGGAGTACACCGGCGAGGCCCTGCTCCGGTTCGCGATCCCGCCGCGGGCGCTCGCCGTGACCGAGGAGATGGTCGCCGAGCTCACCGAGGGCGCCACGTCGCTGCGGGTGATCGGCCAGGAGTGGGTGGACTCCCCGATCTGACGGCCCGATCTGAAGGCCGGGTCTACCGGCCCGGGGCGAGCGCGGCCTGGGCCAGCGCCGCGGTGACCCGGCGCACGACCTCGGGGTCGAGCTTGAGCACCTCGCGGTCCCAGGTCAGCAGGCCGTTGAGCTCGTCCTCCACGTCGCTGAGCTGGGTGTAGACCGTCGCGGCCAGTCCCCTGCGCACGGCCTCCACGAGGGGGTCGTGCAGGGCGACGAAGCTGCGGGTGAGCTCCTCGGCGTCCTCGACGTGGTCGTAGCCGAACTCGCGGCCGCTCCAGTCATGACCAGCGACGCGCAGGCTGGTGCCGCCGTACTCGGTGAGCGCCACTGCCCGCTCGTCGCGACGCCCCAGCCTGGGTCGCGGCATCCGGAAGGGCGCGGCGTAGCGGTGGAAGCTGCGGATGTCGCCACCGCCCTGGTCGACCCAGCCGCTGACGTGGTTGACCTGACGGGTGGGGTCGAGCACGGCCACCTCGCGGGCCACGGCGTTGGCGTCGAACTGCCCCCAACCCTCGTTGAACGGGGTCCACACCGCCAGCGAGACCACGTTGCGCAGCAGCCGCACCGTGCACCGGACCTCCTCGCGGAACTCCTCACGCCCGGCCCGGTCGCCGCGGTGGTAGAGCCGGTGCCACCGGTCGGAGATCCGGACCCGTCGGGTGGCCGGCAGCGTGGTCACCAGGTGGCGGTAGCGCCCGCCGCCGTTGACCATGTCCTGCCAGACCAGCATCCCGATCCGGTCGCAGTGGGCGTACCAGCGCAGCGGCTCGATCTTGACGTGCTTGCGGAGCACGGTGAAGCCCAGTGACCTCATCGTCTCGATGTCGTGGATCATCGCCTCGTCGCTGGGCGGAGTCATCAGTCCGTCGGGCCAGTAGCCCTGGTCGAGCACGCCGACGTGCGCGAACGCCTCGTCGTTCAGCAGCAGACGCCGGTGTCCCGCGGCGTCCCGGCCGACGCCGAAGGACCGGATCGCGGCGTAGGACGTGACCACGTCGTCCCCGAGCCGCACCTCGAGGTCGTAGAGGTGCGGCGTCTGCGGGGTCCACGGCCGGACCTCGGCCAGCGGCACGATCGCCGCCTCGTCGACGGGCACGACCGTGTCGGCGACCACGGTGCCGGCGCTGGAGACCACGATCCGTGCCTGGGTGAGGGCTTGGGGGCGGTCGGTGCTGCCGACGACGGTGATCTCGAGGGCGCCGATGTCGAGGTGCGGCACGAGGATCAGCTCTTCGACGTACGCCGCCGGCAGGGGCTCGAGCCACACGGTCTGCCAGATCCCGGACTGGGCGGTGTACCAGATCGTGCCGCGGTCGAGACGCTGCTTGCCGCGGGCGTGCGGGCCGTGCTCGGAGAGGTCCTGGACCCGGACCTCGAGCAGGTGCTCGCCCGGACCTGCCTCGAGGATCGCCTCGGTGACGTCGCAGGAGAAGGGCAGGTAGCCGCCGGTGTGCGCACCCACCTCGTGGCCGTTGACCCAGACGGTGCAGGACTGGTCGACGGCGCCGAAGTGGAGCAGCAGCCGGCCACCGGGTTCGAGCTCCGGGGCCGGGAAGGTGCGGCGGTACCAGAGCCACTCGTCCGGCTGCAGCTGGCGTCCGACGCCGGAGAGCAGCGCCTCGGGGGAGAACGGCACCACGATCGGCCCGGCGTACGCCGACGGCCGGTGGGGCGACGCCGTGAAGGCGTGCTCCCACCGGCCGTTGAGGTTGACCCAGCGGGGCCGGACGAGCTGCGGACGCGGGATACTCCGGCAGCGGCCGGTCGGGGTCGAGAGCTGCGCCCCACCTGGTCAGCACGTGCGGGTCACCGGGTCCGGTGAGTGGTGGTCAGTCGGACTTCTCCACGTCGTCACGCAGGTCGAGCATCACCTTGGAGAGGGTCTTGGCGTCCCAGCCGGGAACGGTGGGGATCAGCTCGCCCATCGAGTCCTCGGTCGCCCAGGCGCAGATCGCGATCGACTGATCGCCCTCGGTCTGCGAGGCGCACACGGCCTTGCCGCCCCCGTCGCCGGCCGAGACATTGGCGACCTTGAACTGGTTGGTGGTGGCCTGCTTGCTGAAGGCCTTCACGAAGCTCGCTGGGTCCTGCACCTTCTTCAGCTTGGCGCCGAGGAAGACCAAGGAGCCCTCGGGGCCACGCTTGGCGTCGGTCTGGTTGTAGATCGCCGACTTCACGTAGCTGACGTTCTTGGCCTGGGTCTGGAACTGCGTCTTGGCGCTGTCCAGCTGGGTCTTCAGCGCAGCCTCCTTGTCGGCCTCGCGCTTCATGCCACCGGCAGTGGCCGGGGTGGCGATGCTGTGGCTGTCCGTGCGGGTCAGCGCGAAGGCGGTGACGGCACCGACCAGCGCCAGTGCCACGACGACCGCGACGCCGATGATCAGGCCCCTGGAGAGCTTGTTCGAGGACTTGGGGGCCGGCCCGGAAATCGGCTCGGAACTCGGCTCGGGAACCGGCTGGGAAACCGGCTGGGGGGTCGACTCCGCGGCAGGCGGAGTGGTCGGCTCGTCGGCGGGTGGGCCGGAGGGTGGGTTCGCGTCACTCATGCACACCAGTGTGCAGACCGGACCCAGCCCCTCCGCGCCCGGGGTTGGCTCAGGCGGGCTTCGGGACAGACACCCCGGTGGCGGAGTGGCAGCGGTAGCCGAAGGGGTTCTTCAGCAGGTACTGCTGGTGGTGGTCCTCGGCGTAGTAGTACGGCGTCTCGCTTGCCGGCCGGATCTCGGTGGTGATCTGGCCGTAACCGCGCTTGGTCAGCTCGGGCTGGTAGCGCTCGGTCACCTCGCGGGCGACCTGCTCCTGCTCGGGGCTGGTCACGTAGATCGCGGAGCGGTACTGCGTGCCGGAGTCGTTGCCCTGGCGCATGCCCTGGGTGGGGTCGTGCACCTCGTAGAAGGCGGCGACGAGATCGGCGTAGGCGACCTTCGTGGGGTCGAAGACCACCCGCACGGCCTCGGTGTGCCCGGTGCGGCCGCTGCAGACCTCTTCGTACGACGGGTGCGGGGTGTGGCCACCGGCGTAGCCGACCGAGGTCGACCAGACACCGTTGATCTGCCAGAAGATCTCCTCGGCGCCCCAGAAGCAGCCGAGCCCGAACACGGCGACCTCGAGGCCCTCGGGAACCTCGTCGGTGACCAGCGGGGCGTCGAGGGCACGGTGGCGCTCGGAGAGGTGGAAGGGCCGCTCGGGCCGGCCGGCGAGGGCCTGGTCGGGGGAGGGGAGCGTGGTCTTGCTGCGCAGGAACATGGGTCGCCTTTCGTGGGATGCACCTTCTGCAACGCCGAAGGTGTCCAGGTGCTTCCCAGTCTGGCCCAGCGCTGGTTGGCAGCGTGCCGCCGGTGGGTCAACCCCGCCGCAGCGAGGGAAGTAGCCTGCTCGGATGACTCAGGAACATCGCAGCAAGTCTGGCTTCGAGACCCGCGCCATCCATGCCGGCTACGAGCCCGACCCGATGACCGGAGCGGTGATTCCGCCCATCTACGCCACCTCCACCTACAAGCAGGACGGCGTGGGCGGCATGCGCGGCGGCTATGAGTACAGCCGCTCGGGCAACCCCACCCGGACCGCGCTCGAGGGCAATCTCGCGGCGCTGGAGGAGGGGGAGCGTGGCTTCGCGTTCGCCTCCGGCCTCGCCGCTGAGGACACCCTGCTGCGGACGATCTGCAACCCCGGCGACCACGTGGTCATCCCCGACGACGCCTACGGCGGCACCTTCCGGCTGATCGACAAGGTCGCCAAGCGTTGGGGCCTCGAGCACAGCCCAGCCCCGGTCAGCGACGTCGACGCCGTCCGGGCGGCGATCGTCCCCGGCCGCACCAAGGCGGTCTGGGTGGAGACCCCGACCAACCCGCTGCTCAACATCGGCGACATCGAGGCGCTGGCCGCGGTCGCCCACGACGCCGGCGCGCTGCTGGTCGTCGACAACACCTTCGCCTCGCCGTACCTCCAGCAGCCGCTCACCCTGGGTGCCGACGTCGTCGTGCACTCCACCACGAAGTACTGCGGCGGCCACTCCGACGTCGTCGGCGGCGCCCTGGTCGTGCGTGACCACGCCCTGGTCGACCAGATCGGATTCCACCAGAACTCCATGGGCGCGGTCGCCGGACCGTTCGACGCCTGGCTGGTCCTGCGGGGACTGAAGACCCTCGGGGTGCGGATGGACCGGCACTGCGACAACGCCGAGAAGGTGGTGGAGTTCCTCTCCGGTCACGAGGCGGTCAGCCAGGTGATCTATCCCGGGCTGGAGGAGCACCCCGGCCACGCTGTCGCCAGCCGGCAGATGAAGCGGTACGGCGGGATCGTGTCGTTCCGGGTCACCGGTGGCGAGCAGCACGCCCTCGACGTCTGCGGCAACGCCGAGGTGTTCACCCTCGGGGAGTCCCTCGGTGGGGTGGAGTCACTGATCGAGCACCCGGGCCGGATGACGCACGCGAGCGTGGCGGGAACCGACCTGGAGGTGCCGCCCGACCTGGTCCGGCTCAGCGTCGGCATCGAGACCGTCGACGACCTGCTCGCCGATCTCGACCAGGCCCTTTCTCGGGCCCTCGCCGGCGCCGGCACCCCGGGTGGCCCGGCTTGATCCTCTGCGTCGACTTCGGGTCCACCTTCACCAAGGCGGCGCTCGTGGACACCTCCACCGGGGAGCTGCTCGGCTCGGCGAGCCACCGCACGACCAGTGACACCGACGTCCTCGACGGCCTCGACGCCTGCCGCGACCAGCTGGCGCGGACGCACCCGGCCGCGGCCGGGGCCGAGGTGCTCGCCTGCTCCTCGGCCGGCGGCGGCCTGCGGATCGCCGTGGTCGGCAACGAGCAGCTGGTCACCGCCGAGGCCGGCCGGCGGGTCGCGCTCTCCAGCGGCGGCCGGGTGGTCGCGGTGCTGGGGCGCGAGTCCGCCGACGCCGACTTCACCGCGCTGGTGCAGCAGGACCGCCCCGACGTCGTGCTGCTCACCGGTGGCACCGACGGTGGCGACGAGGAGGGCATCCTCGACGGCGCCCGCCGGCTGGTCGCAGGGGGGTGGCAGGGCCCGGTGGTCGTGGCCGGCAACGTGTCCGCGCGGCCGGCGGTGCAGCAGGCGCTGGCAGGCCGGCCCGGCATCGTCACCGGCAACGTGGTGCCGCGCATCGGCGTGCTCGAGCCCGAGCCCGCGCGACGCGCGATCCGCGAGATGTTCCTCTCCCACGTGATCGGCGGGAAGCACCTGAGCGCTCGCGCCGACTTCGCCGCGATGGTGCAGGGAGCCACCCCCGACCTGGTGCTCACCGGTGTCGAGGTGCTCGCTCTCGAGCTCGGCGGCGAGGGGGTCGTGGTCGTCGACATCGGTGGCGCCACCACCGACGTGCACTCCGTGGTCCGGCTCGACCCCGAGGACGCGGGCCTCTCCCGCGAGGTCGTCGCCACGACGCCGGTGACCCGGACCGTCGAGGGCGACCTCGGGATGCGCTGGAGCGCCCTGGGCACCTGGGAGGCCGGCGCCGAGGCCGGCCTGCTCGACGAGGACCTCCGGTCCGCCGCCGTACGCCGGACCGCTGACCCGGACTTCCTGCCGACGACGCCGTCGGAGCAGGACGAGGACCAGCGGATCGCCGCGACGGCCGCGACGCTGGCCGTGCGCAGGCACGTCGGCCGCTCGCGGGTGGTGATCGGGCCGGACGGCCGGATCGTCGAGCGCACCGGCAAGGACCTCCGGGAGGTGGCGCTGCTCGTCGGCTCCGGCGGAGTCCTGCGGCACTCGGCGCCCGAGGCGGTGGAGGCCGTGCTCGGTGGGGTCCTGGGGGTCTCCTCCGAGGGCTGGCAGCAGCCCGAGCGCGCCACGGTGGTGGTCGACCGGGACTACGTCCTGGCCGCGGTGGGCCTGCTCTCGGAGCGTTTCCCCCGTGCCGCGCAGGCCCTGGCACGTAACCTGTGCGCGTGCCACGAACCCCGCGCCAGCTGATCGGCGACCTCCGCAACAACTCCCACTCGCAGGAGACCGCCCGCGCCGAGCAGGCCGAGCGGGAGAGCCTGGTGCTGCGCGAGCGGATCGCGATGCAGTGGGCCGAGCTGCGGGCTGCCCGCAAGGCGATGGAGGCCGGGCCGGAGATCGGCGCCGGAGCCACGAACTTCAAGCCCGGTCAGGTGCCCTACGGGGTCGACCTCGCGGCGGCGTGGTCGTGGCGGTTCCTGGTGATCAGCCTGGCCACGCTGGCTGTGCTGTGGCTGCTCAACTTCTTCCTCGTCGTGGTGCTGCCGCTGGTGATAGCGCTGCTGATCGCCGCGCTGGTGACCCCGGTGATCGGCTGGCTCGGCCGGATCGGCATCTCGCGCAAGATCGCCTCCCTGCTGATCGTGGTCTTCGGCGTCGCCTTCATCTCCCTGATGGTGACCTTCGTCAGCAACCAGGTCGCCTCCGGTGTTGCCGACCTCGGCACGCAGGTCACCGACGGTCTCGACCAGGTGCGGCAGTGGCTGCGCACCGGCCCGCTCGGCATCAGCGACTCGCAGATCAGCGACGCACTGGACACCGCGCAGAACCAGATCTCCTCGATGGGCTCCGACGCCTTCGGTCGGGTCACCGAGGTGGGCACGGCGGTCGGCCACGTGGTCGCCGGTCTGTTCATCGTGCTGTTCTCGACCTACTTCTTCCTGGCCGACGGACCCAAGATCTGGGCCTGGCTGGTGCGGCTCTTCCCCCGCGCCGGGCGGCGTCACGCCGACTCCTCGGGACGGGTGGCCTGGCGGTCACTGACCCAGTTCGTCCGGGCCACGGTCCTGGTCGCCGGCACCGACGCGCTCGGCATCATGGTCGGTGCCGCCGTGCTCGGGGTGCCGTTCATCGGGGCGATCGGCGTGCTGGTCTTCCTCGGTGCCTTCGTGCCGATGATCGGAGCCTTCGTCTCCGGGACGGTCGCGGTCCTGGTCGCGCTCGTCGCGCAGGGACCCTTCACCGCGCTGCTGATGTTCGGCGTCGTCGTGCTGGTGCAGCAGGTCGAGGCGCACGTGCTGCAGCCGTTCCTGATGGGCCGCTTCGTCTCGGTGCACCCGCTCGGCGTGATCGTGGCGATCGCCCTGGGCGTGATCGTGGCCGGGATCCCCGGTGCCCTGATCGCCGTGCCGCTCGCGGCGTCGGTGAACGCCGTCGTGCAGCACCTGGCTGACTACACCGAGGTCGGTGAGGACGCGACCGAGGCGGCCGAGGACGATCCGGTGGGGCTGCTGGACGAGGACGTCACCGGCGAGGACGTCGTCGACGCCGAGGACAGCACGCCGCCGTCGACCGGCGGCTCCTCCGGCAGGGGTAGCGACTCCGCCGGCACCTGACGGGTGCCGAGCGGCACCTCCTTGATGAACAGCGCGATCAGGCCGGCGACCACCACGATCGGCAGCGCGGTCAGGAACATCTCGTCGATGGAGCGGCTGAACGCCTCCTGCACGAGGACGCGCACCTGCGCCGGGAGCTGCCGGATCGCCTCGGTGTTGTTGGTGTCCACCTGGCCCGCCGCCGCGCCGGGCAGTACGTCGTCGAGGTGGGTCGTCAGCCGGCTGGTCAGGATCGCGCCGAACAGCGCCGTACCGAAGGACCCGCCCATCTGGCGGAAGAAGGTCACCGAGCTGGTGGCCACCCCGATGTCCTCGCGGCCGACGGAGTTCTGCACGACCACGATCATGATCTGCAGGGTCAGGCCCAGACCCATGCCGAAGACGAACATCGAGACTCCGACGTACCAGTAGGGCGTCGAGACGCCGACCTGGGACAGCAGCCCGAGCGCCAGCACGATCAGCGCGGCGCCGAGCGGGGGGAACACGCGGTAGCGGCCGGTGCGGGACATCACCTGGCCGGCGGAGAGCGAGGTGGTGAAGATGCCCAGGACCATCGGCACCATCGCCAGGCCGGAGCGGGTGGGGGAGAGGCCCTGCACGACCTGCAGGTAGACCGGCAGGAAGATCATCGAGCCGAACATCGCGATGCCGATCAGGAAGCCGAAGCCGTTGGCGAGGGAGAAGATCGAGTTGCGGAACAGCCGCATCGGGATGATCGGCTCGGTGGCGCGCAGCTCGACCAGGACGAAGGCCACGGCCAGCACGAGTCCACCGATGAGCAACGTGAGTGCCATCGAGTCGCCCCAACCGAGCTCGGGGCCGGCCCAGGCGGTGTAGAGCAGCAGTGCGCTGACCGACGCCACGATCACGGCGGCACCGAGGTAGTCGATGCTGTGGTCGCGGCGTACGTGCGGCATCTTCAGCGCTGCGGAGGTGACCACGAGGGCCAGCAGCCCGAGCGGCACGTTGATGAAGAAGATCCACTGCCAGCCGGGGCCGTCGGCGAAGAAGCCGCCGAGCACGGGGCCGAGCACCGAGGAGACGCCGAAGGTGAGCGCGAAGTAGCCCTGGTAGCGGCCGCGCTCGCGCGGCGGGATCACGTCGCCCACGGTCGCGAGCGCCAGCGCCATCAGGCCGCCGCCACCGAGACCCTGGATCGCCCGGAAGGCGATCAGCTGGTCGATGTTCGCGGAGAAGCCCGAGGCCAGCGAGCCGCCGATGAAGACCACGATCGCGATCTGGAACAGCAGGCGGCGGCCGTAGAGGTCGGAGATCTTTCCCCACAGCGGCGTCGAGGCGGTCGAGGCGAGCAGGTAGGCGGTGACCACCCAGGAGAGCTTGCTGAATCCGCCGAGGTCGCTGGTGATGCGCGGGAGGGCGGTGCCGACGATGCTCTGGTCGAGCGCGGCGAGGAACATGCCGACCATCAGGCCGCCCATCACGACCAGGATCTGGCGGTGGGACAGGTAGCCGTCTGAGTCTGAAGTCACCGTTCGAGTGTGCCAGAACTAGTTGTCACCGACAACTTGATCGGCGGTGACGTCGCTCACCATAGGGTGGCCCCATGTCCGTCACACTCGCCGACATCGAGGCTGCCCGGAACCTCATCGCCGACGTCGCCATCACCACGCCGATGGAGGAGTCTCGCTGGCTCCAGGACGTCGTGCACGGCCCCGTCCTGCTCAAGTGCGAGAACCTGCAGCGCACCGGGTCGTTCAAGATCCGAGGCGCCTACGTCCGGCTCTCCCGGCTGAGTGCGGAGGAGCGCGCCCGCGGCGTGGTCGCGGCCTCGGCCGGCAACCACGCCCAGGGGGTCGCGCTCGCCGCCCGCATGCTCGGGATCAAGGCCACCGTGTTCATGCCCGAGGGGGCGCCGATCCCCAAGGCCAACGCGACCCGGGGGTACGGCGCGGAGGTGCTCTTCCACGGCGACTACCTGACCCAGGCGCTGGTGGCCGCCCAGCAGTTCTCCGAGGAGACCGGGGCGGTGCTCATCCACCCCTTCGACCACGTCGACATCGTCGCCGGTCAGGGCACGTTGGGCCTCGAGGTGCTCGAGCAGGCGCCGCAGGCCGCGACCGTGCTGGTGCCGACCGGTGGCGGTGGCCTGCTCGCCGGGGTGGCACTGGCGATCAAGTCCTCGCGACCCGACATCCGGGTGATCGGCGTCCAGGCCGAGGAGGCCGCGGCGTACCCCGAGTCGTTGCGCCGGGGGGAGCCGATCCCGCTGGAGCTGATGACCACCATGGCCGACGGCATCGCCGTGGCCCGGCCCGGGGACATCCCGTTCGCCTCGATCGTGGAGCACGTCGACGAGATCGTCACGGTCTCGGAGAACTCCATCTCCCGCGCCCTGGTGATGCTGCTCGAGCGCGCCAAGATGGTGGTGGAGCCCGCCGGTGCGACGGCGGTCGCCGCGGTGCTGGACCAGCCCCAGGCGTTCGGTACGCCGGTCGTGGCAGTGCTCTCGGGCGGCAACGTCGACCCGCTGCTGCTGGGCAAGCTGATCCGGCACGGCCTGGCCTCGGGCGGTCGCTACATGAACCTGCAGGTGGTGATCCCCGATCGCCCAGGTGGCCTGGCGCGGCTGCTGGTCGAGCTCGCCGAGGCTGGCGCCAACGTGCTCGAGGTGGCGCACGACCGCACCTCCACCACGTTGAACATCGGTGAGGTGGAGGTGCGCACCCAGCTCGAGACGCGGGGCCTGGCGCACGCCGAGGGTGTGCTCACCCGGTTGCGCGAGCACGGCTACCACGTGATCGAGTAGCGCCGCGTTCGGCGCAGGAGCCTCACCCGGTGTAGGGCACGGCCTCCACGATCTCGGCCTTCTGCTCCTTGCCGTTGGGCAGGGTGTAGGTCACGGTCTCACCGCGGCGGGCGCCGTTGATGGCCTGGCCGAGCGGGGACTGCGGGGAGTAGACCTTGATGTCGTCACCGGCCATCTCCCGGGCGCCGAAGAGGAAGGTCTCGCTGAAGTCGATGCCGAGCAGGTTGACCGTGACCTTCATGCCGGGCTCGACGATCCCGTCGTCGGGAGGGGTCTCGCCGACCTTGGCGCGCTCGAGCATGTCGACGAGCTGCTGGATCCGGCCGTCGATCTTGCCGAGCTCCTCGCGGGCAGCGTGGTAGCCGCTGTTCTCCTTGAGGTCACCCTCGTCGCGGGCCTCGCTGACCCGCTTGACCATGTCGGCGCGTCCGGGGCCGCGCAGCCGTTCGATCTCGGCCTGCAGCTCGTCGTACTTGGCCTGCGTCAGCCAGACGACATCGCCCTTGGTCGGCTCGGTCATGGGATCTCCTAGAGAGAGGGTTGAAGCGGTCGGGCAAGTGATCGAGCCTAGCAACGACTTGCGACGGGTTCGAATCCTCCGATCAGCCCGGGTCAGCGTGGCCGGTTCTGCCCCGAGGTCGTGCAGCCGACCATCTCCACCGAGGTCGCCTTGCGCTCGGTGCGGAAGGGCAGGATCAGCCGCACCGTGCCCGTGCGGTCGCCGACCCGGAAGTTGTGCTCGCCGACCACGGAGTGGTCCTCGGAGTAGGCCCGGACCACGCAGTCGGCGGTGACGTCGGTCGACCTGAGGTTGACGCTCACCTCGGCCGTCACGCGGTGGGAGTCGAGCACCTCGAAGGAGCGGATCGTCGACTGGACGTCGGGCGTGCTCTGGAACCACGCCGCCCACGCCAGCCACGCCAGCGCCACCACGCCCACCACACCCGAGGCCAGGATGACCGCGCGGCGCCGGGAGGGGGAGGTGCGGCCGTAACGGTCGGCCAGGTCGTCGGTGCGGGGGTCGCTCACCTGACGATTCTCCCACCCCACCTGCTCCCTAGGATGGGCGCATGCTGCGCTTGATGCACGTGCACGCCCATCCCGACGACGAGTCGAGCAAGGGTGCTGCCTCCACCGCCAGGTACGTCGCCGAAGGGGTCGACGTGCACGTGGTCACCTGCACCGGTGGCGAACGCGGGTCGATCCTGAACCCGAAGATGGACCGCCCCGAGGTGCTGGCGAACATCAGCGAGATCAGGCGTCAGGAGATGGACGCCGCGCGCGAGATCCTCGGCGTACGCCAGGACTGGCTCGGGTTCCTCGACTCCGGCTGGCCCGAGGGCGACCCCAAGCCGCCGCTGCCCGAGGGCTGCTTCGGGCTGATGGATCCCGAGGTGGCCGCCGAGCCGCTGGTCCGGCTGATCCGCAGCTTCCGGCCGCACGTGCTCACGACGTACGACGAGAACGGCGGCTACCCGCACCCCGACCACATCCAGTGCCACAACGTCTCCGTGGTCGCGTTCGAGGCGGCGGGTGATCCCGAGCGCTACCCCGACGCCGGTGAGCCGTGGCAGCCGCTGAAGCTCTACTACCACCACGGCTTCAACCGGCCGAGGACCCAGGCGCTGCACGACGCGATGGAGGCCCGTGGTTTGGAGTCGCCGTACGCCGAGCGCCTCACGGAGTGGAAGGTCGACCCGGAGCACGACGCGCGGATCACCACCCGGGTGCCGTGCGGGGAGTACTTCCCGGTCCGAGACAAGGCGCTGCTGGCCCATGCCACCCAGATCGACCCCGACGGACCGTGGTTCCACGTGCCGCTCGAGGTGCACATGGACGCTTGGCCCACCGAGGACTACGAGCTGGCGCGGACGCTCGTGGACAGCCCGCTGCCCGAGGACGACCTCTTCGCCGGCATCCGGGGTCGCGCCGACTTGGACGCCTGAGACACTGGGAGCATGAACGTGATGCTGCACCTCATGCTCGTCCTCACCGCCGCTGTCGACCCGGTGCCCGACGCTGAGGACGTCACTGCCGGTTGGGGCGCGTTCGCAGTCTTCGTCGCACTCGGCATCGCCGTCGCCCTGCTCGGGTTCAGCCTGGCGCGACACCTGCGCAAGGCCCGGGACAACGCCGAGGCCGGCATGTTCGACCCCAGCGACGAGAAGCGCCGCCCGACCGCCTAGGAGCGGATCAGGTGGACCAGGGCGTCCCAGGCCGTGCCCGCCTCGACGATGCGCGGCACCCGCTCCGCACGGACGACCTGGAAGTCGGCCCCGCTCAGGTAGCCCAGCACGTCCTCGGCGGTGTAGAGCGCTGAGGGGCTCTGCGGGCCTCCGGTGCCCTCGGTCAGGTTGGTCGAGTCGTGAGCCACGACGAGCAGACGGCCGCCGCTGCGCAACGCCGCGAAGGCCCGCCGCGCCACCACAGCGCGCTCCTCGTCGGGGATCTGCAGGTAGGCGATCACCACCAGGTCGAGTTCCGCCGGCAGGTCGGCGGTGAGGGCGTCCCCGACCACCCACTCGACTCCGTCTTCGCTCTCCTCGCTGAGCTGGCGGCCCTTCTCCACCGCGACCGGCGAGAAGTCCATCGCGGTGACCTGCCAGCCACGCGAGGCCAGCCAGCGGCCGTTGCGTCCCTCACCGCAGGCCAGGTCGAGCGCCCGGCCGGGCGCGAGGTTGACCAGCTCTGCCTCGACGAACTGGTTGGGCCCGGCCGACCAGATCAGCTCGGTCCCGGCGTACCGCTCGTCCCACGCTGCTGCATCCATGAGCCGAGCCTAGGTCGCCGTCCTCGGCTGCGCGAGGGCCGGCGGCGAGCTCTGCGCGGGGTGCGGGGCGTTCTCAGCCGGCGCCCCGGCGCCCCGGCGCTCCCTGCTGTCTGTCGGGCTGGTGCCGGAGACGGGCCTCTGGCTGGTGGGGGGTGGTCGGGGGTGGTGGAGCTCTGAGGTTGAGGGAGTCGGCCTCTAGCTCGTCGAAGTGCGCCTGGTCGCGCTGTGTGGAGCGTCGGAGTCGGCCACCGGACGCTCGGAGGCATCCGGGCCGGAGGTGACCCGAGGGAGATCACCCGACTCGGATCCTCGACCCACAGGACCGGGGTCAGCGCCAACCGGCGCCGGCTTCGGCGCCGGACGCCGGCTTTGCCGGACGCGCGGGCCTTGCGGACGCGCGGGCCTTGCCGGCTTTGCCGGACGCGCGGGCCTTGCCGGCCTTGCGGACGCGCGGGCCTTGCGGACGCGCGGGCCTTGCCGTAGCTGCCCAGCGGTCGGGCCTCACGGATGGATGTCGACGCCTATGCCTGTGGTGGCGCCGACCGGAGCCATGGCGCGCCTGTGGCCCCGACCGGGCTGGGGTCGGGGTCTGGGGCGGTCAGGTTCGTCGGCGTTGGCGCGGGATGACGAGCTCGGTCAGCCGGGCGGGCGTGGTCGCGGTCGCGGGCGTTCGGTCGGTGGTCGGTGGCCGCCGGTCCGCAGGTGCGGTCTCGTACTGGTGGCCGGTGGGCGCGGTCCACACGTAACCGCCGCCGTCGTCGCGCCTCTTGTAGTCCCAGGCGGTGTGGGTCTTGACCCGGTGGTGGGTGCGGCACAGCGGGGCCAGATTGCCGGGATGGGTTTGGCCGGGTGGTCCGCCCTCGTCCGTCTCGATGTAGGGGGTGATGTGGTCGAGGTCGCAGGCCCGGGAGTCCCGGTGGCAGCCGGGGAAGACGCAGTGGGCGTCGCGCAGCAGGACTTGTTCGCGCATCGCGGTGGGTGGGTCGTGCCGGTCGACCGCGCTGGTGCTCGCGAGGTCAAGGACCGGCCGGAGGACGACCTTGCCGCCCATGGCGGTGAGCCGGGTGAGCCAGTCGGTGAGCAGCTCAGTGGTGGCGGCCCCGAGCCTCTCGATCGAAGCAGCGCCGGTGCCACCAGTGAGCTCGGCCTCGAGATCCGCCGGGGTGAGGTGCACGAACAGGTTCGCCACCCCACCACTGCCCATGGTGGGTGCGGCTCCGTCGCGCCCGGACATCAGGTCCAGGGCGTATTGCGGGTCGGCGAGGATCCCCACCGCCCGCGCCCGCCGCACGTCGAGGCTGTCGGTGTCGCCGAGCTGCCGCAGGTCGCCGGCGACCCGGGACACGCTCTGGTCGAAGAGCTCGGCGTCAGGGGTGTCCAGGGTCATCCACATCTCGGTGGTCGCCGGCGCCGCCCCGGGGCGCGACCAGACCCCGCGCTTGGCCAAGGCTTCGTCCTCGTCGGCGATGGCCCGGTCGGGGTCGAAGTAGAGCCGGGCCTCCTGCACCAGACGAGCGGCGTGCACCGACCCGATCTTGTCCGGGGTCGCGGCGATCAACCGGTCCGCGAACTTCGCGGCCTCCCGGGACAGGTCGCGGGTCTCCCGGGCGATCAACCGGGCCCGCCACACCGGCACCGCCAGCTCCTGGACCAGTGCCCAGAGCCGCGGCAGCCGGTGCGCCAGCTCCAGGGCATCACCGAGCAGCTGCTTGGCGGCCTCCACACTGATCCCGAGCGCGGCACCCAGATCAGCCGGAGCGAACTCCGCCACCCACGGAGCCCCCACACCAGCCAGCGGGCACACGCTCTCGCCGTGCAGATCGACCTCACCCCAGTGCGCCGGGACCTCATCGACCGGGCAGGGGTGCAACCTCGCCCACACCAGCGCCATCGCGAGCTCCTCAGCAGCCGCTGCCGTGGAGGCCTGTCGGGCCTGACGGGCACGCTCGATCACCTCGCCGGGGACAACCCGGGAGCGGTGATCGAGGTGGTGGTCATGGACCCATTCTAGGATCGACCACTGACAGAATCGATAGCGTGTTCGACATCTGTGGACAGCACTTGGGTCGAGAACTGGTGCGGTCCCGGGTCGCGGAGCAGTCGCCGGGCCGCCGCAACCGCGGGCGCGGACGCCCACGCGTCTGAACAAGCGCAGCAGCGGTCCGCGTCTGCTCAGCTGCCTGCTGCGGAGCTGCCACGCGCTCTGCCGCAGCCGCTAGTGCGTGGATGGAGCTGCAGCAGCACCCCACAGAGCAGTCGCCACGCGGCCGCAACCGCGGGCGCGGACGCCGACACGTCTGAACACTCAGCAGCGGTCCGCGCCTGCTCAGCTGCCTGCTGCGGAGCTGCCACCTGCCGCAGCCGCTTAGTGCGTGGATGGAGCTGCAGCAGCACCCCACGGTCCCGGGTCGCGGAGCAGTCGCCACGCGGCCGCAACCGCGGGCGCGGACGCCGACACGTCTGAACACTCAGCAGCGGTCCGCGCCTGCTCAGCTGCCTGCTGCGGAGCTGCCACGCGCCCTGCCGCAGCCGCTAGTCGTGGATGGAGCCGCAGCAGCACCCCACAGAGCAGTCGCCACGCCGCCGCAACCGCGGGCGCGGACGCCCACGCGTCTGAACACTCAGCAGCGGTCCGCGCCTGCAGCTGCCTGCTGCGGAGCTCTACCTGACGGAGCTGTCAGCGCGGACGAACCCGCCCAGCACGGTGCCGGCCCCCGCACGGCCGCAGCCACCGGCACGAACCCGCCCGAGCCCCAACCACCCAGCGACTACTCAGCTGCCGCCTGCTGCGCCTCCACCTGGCGGCGCACGTCGTCCATGTCGAGGTCGCGGACGGCGGCGATCAGCTGGTCGAGCGCCGCGGGGGGCATTGCGCCGGGCTGGGAGAAGACCAGGATTCCGTCGCGGAAGGCCATCAGTGTGGGGATGGAGCTGACCTGGGCGGCCGCGGAGAGGGCGTGCTGCTCCTCGGTGTTGACCGAGCCGAAGGTGATGTCGGGATTGGCCTCGGAGGCTGCCTCGTAGGTCGGCGCGAACTGGCGGCACGGACCGCACCAGCTCGCCCAGAAGTCGACGAGAAGGATGTCGCTCTCCTTGACGTTCTGTTCGAAGTTCTCACCCGTCAGCTCGATCGTGGCCATGGATCAACGGTAGGGGGCGGGATCAAGCCTGGTCGAGCGTACGGCGGCCACGCCGTCGTCCCCGACCGCCCACACGTCGTGGCCCGGGTCCAGGCAGACCACCACGCGCTCGCCCGGACTGGCGCGGTGTCCCAGGGGCAGCTCGACCGCGATCCGCAGCCGCTCGCTGCTCGCTCCCCGGGTCAGCTCGGTCTCGACGTCGACGACCTGACGCGGCCCGACCTGGCTGACGCTGACGATCCGGCCAGGCGTTCCGAAAGGCCCGTAAGACCCGGAAGCACGAGAAGACCCGGAACCACCGAAGGACCCGGAAGCTGGGCCACCGTCGGGCGCCTCGAGCCGCAGCTGCTCGCGCCGGAGCAGCAGGGTCGCGGGACCGTCGACCGTGCACTCCGAGGGCAGGGAGACACCACCCAGCACGGAGTCGTGCCGCCCGTCCACGACGACGCCCGGCACCTCGTTGAAGCCGCCCAGCAGTCGCGCCACGGTCACGTTGGCCGGCCTGGCGTAGAGCTCGAACAGTGGTCCCACCTGGGCGAACCGGCCCGCGACCAGCACCGCAACCTGGTCGGCGAGCGCGGCCTCGTCGAGGTCGTGGGTGACCATCAGGACAGTGGGCGACAGCGCCGCGCGGACCTCGGCGAGCAGGTCGTGCATCGCGGCGCGCAGCTCGGTGTCCAGGGAGCTGAAGGGCTCGTCCAGCAGCAACACCGACCGCTCGGTCGCCAGCGCGCGAGCGAGGGCGACGCGTTGCTGCTGCCCGCCGGAGAGCTCCGGGGCGCGGCGGCGGGCGAGGTCGGCGAGGTGCACCAGGTCGAGGTACTTGGCGGCCGTCGCTCTCGCCGTACGCCGTGACTGACCCTGCAGCCGCGGCCCGAACGCGACGTTGTCGAGCACGTCGAGGTGGGTGAACAGGTGCGGCTGCTGGAACATCACCGTGAGCTCGCGCTGCTCCGGCGGGAGCGCGGTCACGTCGCGGTCATCCAGGTGCACCGTGCCGCTCCCGGGTGCCTCCAGCCCGGCGGTGACCCGCAGCAGGGTGCTCTTGCCCGAGCCGGAGGGGCCGACCACGGCCAGCATCGCGCCGTCCTCGACCTCGACGTCGATCCCCTCCAGCGTGGGCATGTCCGTGTCGGGATAGCGGTGGCCGATGCCACGCAGGGTCAGTGAGCTCATGCGGAGACCTTCGATGGGTCGGTCGAGGAGGGAGTGCGACGCCGCGCGAACCGCAGGATGATCCCGAGGGCGAGCACGGGCGGGATCACCGCGGCCAGCGAGAGCGCGGCGATGGTGGGTTCGCGACCGGTGCCTGAGGCGGTGGCGCCGATCAGCACCGGCATCGTGATCAGCCGGCCGCCGCCGACCAGGAGGGTCACGGCGTAGTCGCTCCACCCGACGAGGAAGGCGAGTGCGAACGCCGCGAACAGGCCGTCGCGCACGGCGGGCAGCGAGGCCCGCGCCCGCGCCTGCTTGGCGGTGGCGCCGAGCACCCGGGCCTGCTCCTCGACCTCGGGGTCGACCGCCTGGTAGCTGGCGCGCATCGTGTACGCCGTGTAGGGGATCGCGAAGGCCACGAGCACCATCAGCACCGCCAGGGTCTCGGGGATGCCGAGTCGCAGCAGCAGCACGTCGAGCCCCATCGAGACGGCGAACGGGGGCAGCACCACCGGGGCGAGCAGCACCAGGCCGACGAGCACCGGGTGCCTCACCTCACGCCAGCCGAGTGCGCGCCCGGCCATCGCGCCGACGGGGGTGGCGACCGCGGCGACCAGGAGCCCCAGCACGGTCGAGCGGGCGAGGGCGGCGTACATCCCGGAGTCCAGCGCCTGCCGCCAGCCGGCCAGCCCCCACTCCTGCGGCAGCACCGCCGGTGCGCTCCAGCGTGCGGCGAAGCCCCAGACCAGGATCGGCGCCAGCGGCACGAGCATCCAGACCAGCACCAGCGCCGACGGGGCGCTGCGGCGCAGCCCGCTCATCGGCGCAACCCCCTGGCAGCAGCCAGTCCCGCCAACCCGACCAGCAGGGCCAGTCCGGCCGCGACGGTCGCCGTGGCAGCAGCCTCGGGTCGCGACGCGAGGTCGATCGAGCCGAAGAGGCGGTAGGCCATCACCGGCAGCGGCTCGGGGTAGGAGCGGCCGAGCAGGCGCGGCACCTCGTAGGCACCGACGGTGTAGGTGAACACGATCAGCGAGGCCGCCGAGAGAGCCGGCAGGGCAGCGGGCACGAACACCCGCGACCAGCGGTGCCACGGGCCGGCGCCGAGCACGGCGGCCACCTCGCGCAGGTCCCGGTGCCGCCGGCTCACCGAGGCGACCACCACCAGGGCCACGAAGGCTGACTCCTTCCACGCGAGCTCCAGCACGGTGGCCACGGGCCAGGCGCCACCGACCAGCTCGGGCCACGAGCCGCGATCGACCCCGAGCAGCCGGGAGGCGACCCCGGAGTCAGCGAGGAGCAGGGAGACCGAGGCCGCGCCGACGAGGTGCGGGACCGTGACCACGCCGGCACTCACGGTGCGGGCGAGCGAGCTGGTGCGGTTGCTGCCGAGCAGTGCGGTGGCTACGAACAGGCCCACGAGGCCGGCCAGCAGGGTCGAGCTGGTCGCGATCAGCAGCGTCTCCCGGGTGGAGAGCAGCAGGTCCGGTGCGGCGGACCGGAACCCCTGCGGGCTCAGCTCCGCCTTCCCGAACAGCGGCATCAGTCCCAGGCTGGTCGCGAGCACCGCGACCAGGCCGGTGCCGGTGACGAGTACGACGAGCACGACCGCTGGCGCGACCTGCCGCCAGCCGGCGGTCTCGCGCCCCGTCGGGGTCACGACCCGGCGCCCAGGACCTGGCGGCGCCACCCTTCGTCGAGCGGGGTCACCCAGGCCGAGGAGAGCTCGGGGTCGGCGCCCTCGGAGAGCACGTCGAAGGACGGCACCACCTCGGACTCCGGGAGGTCCTCGAAACGTGCGCGGGCCTCGCCGTCGAGCAGCGAGAGGTCGAGCGCGGTGAACTGGCCCCAGACGGCCGGATCGGCCTTGGCCGCCTGCTGCTCGGGGGAGAGCGCGAGGTTGGCCACCACCATGGCGCCGTCGCGGTCGGTCGAGCTGGACGGGATGCCCAGGAAGCTGGCGTTGCCGACGGTGCCGTCCTCGAGCCCGAGCACCCGCGTGGTCGCCGGGAAGGTGCCCTTGTCGACGAGGTCGGTCAGCGTCGCCGGACCGTAGGTCATCGTGAAGTCGACCTCGCCGTCGGCGTAGAGACGGTTCAGCGCCGCCTCGTCGCGCGGGTAGGTCCGGCCCTCGCGCCACAGCGACGGGGTCAGGTCCTCGAGGGCCCCCCAGAGCGGGGGCGTGAGCTGGTCGAAGTCGTCGGCGGAGTACTGCGTCGGGACGTTGGCCGCACCGCCGGAGGCGGCGTACAGCGCCTGACGCACGAAGACCGACCCGGTGAAGTCGGGCGGGGCCGGGTAGGTGAAGCGACCCGGGTGCGCCTTCGCCCAGGTCAGCAGCTCAGCGAACGTCGTCGGCGGTTCGTCGACCTTGGCGGAGTCGTAGGCGAAGGTGAACTGCGCCTTGTGCCACGGCGACTCACACCCCTCGACCGGGGTTCCGAAGTCCTCGCTGACCAGGGGGTCGTCCTGGGCGACGTACCGCATGTTTGGCAGCTGGGAGGCCCAGCCGCAGTACCACGCGTCAGCCTGCCGACCGGTCGCGAAGGTGTCGCCGTTGACCCAGACCAGGTCGACGTCCCCGGAGGTCTTGCCGGCCGCCTTCTGCGCCAGGATCCGGCGCAGTGCGTCCTTGGTGTCCGCGACCGGGACCCGCCGCAACGTCACCCCGAGCTCCTCGGCCGCAGGTGCGAGCACGTCGTCGACGTAGCTGTTGCCGCGCTCATCGCCGCCGTACATCCACAGGTCCACGGTCTGGCCCCGGGCATCGCTGACGATCTGCTTCCAGCCCCGGTCGTCGTTCGAGGCGCTGCTGGTCGAGGCCGTACCACCGCAGGCGGTGGCGGTGAGGGCGAGAGCCATGAGCAGGGGCACGAGGCTGAGAGGGCGGCGCACGAAACCTCCGGGGGGAAATGAGATGGTCAGACCGGGAACACGATGGGAGACCCGATGACTTCCCCTCACGTGGAGGTGCAGCCGAACGGTACGCCGTCGTGGCGGCGCGCTCCGACCGCGGCGGTCATGGTGCGAGCCACCGTGCTCGTCCTGCTCCTCGTGGTGTCGTTCGTCGCGGTCGCCGTCTACGGATTGCCAGATGCCGCCGCCATGCGCACGGAGGTGGAGGGCGTCGGCCCCCTCGGCGGGCTGGCGTTCGTGGGCGGGTACGCCGTGATCACGCTGCTTCCCGCCCCCAAAGGGGTGCTCACCATCCTCGGCGGCGCGGTCTACGGGCTGTGGCTCGGGGCGGCCCTCGCGCTCACGGGGGCGGTGGTCGGGGCGGTGATCGCCTTCCTCGTGGCCCGCTGGCTCGGCCGTGACGCCGTGAACCGGCTGGCGCGCGGGCGGTTGGCCTGGGCCGACGAGCAGCTCAGCGACCACGGCTTCGCTGCGGTGATCACCGCCCGGCTGATCCCGGTGCTGCCGTTCACGCTGATCAACTACGCCTCCGGTGTCTCCGGGATGCGCCCGCGCGACTTCCTCGCGGCCAGCGCCGTCGGGATGGTGCCCGGCAGCCTGGCCTACGCAGCAGTCGGCGCCTACGGCAGCGACCCGCTCGGGCTCTTCGCCGCGCTGGCCGCGTTGATGCTGCTCGTGCTCCTCGGCGGGTGGTGGGGCCTGCGGTTGCGCGCACGGCACACGAGCACGACACCGAGCGCCTGATGCTCGACTCCCGGGTCCGCCGCGTGCTGGCCGCGCCGCTCGACCGCGCGGCCGGGTGGCTCGACGTACCCCTGCTGAGCCCGGACCGGCTCACCGTCCTGGGTCTGCTCACCGGTCTCGCGAGCGCGGTCAGCGCCGCCACGCAGCTGTGGTGGTGGTCGCTCGGCCTCTGGCTGCTCTCCCGGGTGCTCGACGGCCTGGACGGGCCGCTGGCGCGCAGGCGCTCGGAGAACGCATCGGGTCGGGAGAGTCGGGCCGGCGGCTTCCTCGACATCACCGCCGACTTCGTGGTGTACGGCGCGACCGTGGTCGGCGTGGCCATCGGGGCTACCTCGGCCTCCGCCTCGGTGGAGTCCGACTGGCTGCCGTTCCTGCTGGTGCTGCTGGCCTACTACGTCAACGGCACGGCGTTCCTGGCGTTCTCCTCGATCGCCGAGAGCAGCGGCCACCGGATCGAGGACGGCCGTTCCTTCAGCTTCCTCGGCGGGCTCGCCGAGGGGACCGAGACGATCGTGGTGCACTCGGTCTGGCTGATCGTCCCGGCGTACGCCTCGGGGATCGCCTGGGTCTGGGCTGCGGTCGTTGCGGTCAGTGCCGGCCAGCGGATCATCGCCGGCTACGGCACGCTCCGCCGGCCGGTCACCTGATCAGCCACCTGACCCGGCTCCTCAGCCGGGACGGTGCGTCACCCACCACCGGCGGGTGCGGGCCAGGGTGCGGAGCGCGCGCTGGGTGCCCGGCCGCTGCAGCTGCTCGCGCACGTCGGCGACCGCGGCGTTCCAGGCGCCGTCGTTCCACGTCGGGTAGGCGTGGGTCACCCCGGCGAGGTCGCGGGTGCGCAGGCCCTGCTTGACCGCCAGGGTGAGCTCGCCGAGCGTCTCCCCGGCGCGCGGTCCGACCACGGTCGCGCCGAGGATCCGTCCGCGGGAGTCCACGGTGAGCTTGGTGACGCCCCCGGTGCGGCCCTCGGCCACGGCCCGGTCGAGGTGCGTGTGCCGCCAGGTGAGCACGCGCAGCCCCGCGGGCGGGTCGTCGGTGGTCACGCCGACGGCCGCGACCTCCGGCTGGGTGTAGGTCACGCGGGGCACGGCGCTCAGGTCGACCTTGCGGCGTACGCCGAGCACGGCGTTGCTCGCTGCCAGGCTGCCGTGGGTCCCGGCCGTGTGCGTGAACTGCGGGTGCCCGGTCAGGTCGCCGGCGGCCCAGATGCGGTGGTTCGTGGTGCGCAGCATGCTGTCGACGCGCAGGAAGCCCCGCTCGTCGACCTCCACGCCGACGGTCTCGAGCCCGAGGTCGCCGGTGCGGGGTGCTCTGCCGACGGCGACCAGGAGGTGGCTGTAGGGCACCCGACGCCCGTCGTCGAGGAGCAGGCGCCCGGTCACGTCGGGATCGTGGGGATCGGTGTGCGTCTCGGCGCCGGTGACCGAGACGCCGGTCAGCACCTCGGTCCCCTCAGCGGTCATCGCCTCGCGCACTGCTGCGGCGGCGTCGGGGTCCTCCCGCGGCAGCAGGCGCTCGGCGCCCTCCACCACGGTGACCTGCGAGCCGAGACGCGTGAACGCCTGGCCGAGCTCGCAGCCGATGCTGCCGCCGCCCAGGACCACGAGCCGGGTTGGGAGCCCCTCGAGGTCCCACACGGTCTCGCTGGTCAGGTGCGCGACCTGGTCGAGCCCGGGGATCCTGGGCACCGCCGGGGCGGCTCCGGTGGCGATCACCGCCTGGTGGAAGGTCACGGTGGTCCCCCCGACCTGGGCCCGGCCGGGGCCGGTGAAGCGGGCGCGGCCGTGCAGCACGGTGACGCCCTCGCCGGTGAGGGTCTCGGCGGAGTCGATCGGCGCGATGGTCCCGATCGCGCCGTGCACGTGGGCCATCACGGCAGCGAAGTCGACCTTCACCTCGCTCGCCTCGACGCCCTTGCGGCCCGAGCGGGAGACGGCGGCGGCGTCGGCGGCGGAGAGCAGCGCCTTGGACGGCACGCAGCCGGTCCACAGGCAGTCACCGCCGGTGCGGTGGCTCTCGACGAGGAGCACCCGCGCCCCCAGCTGGGTGGCGGTCTTGGCGGCGACGATGCCGGCCGTACCGCCGCCGATCACGAGCAGGTCCCAGGGCTGGTCCGGGGTCGGGTTCACTGTCGAGGTCCTTCGGTGAGGTTGTCGAGGAAGTGGCGGACCCGGTCCATCGAGTCGGGGTCGACCGCGGTCCGGCGGGTCCACAGCGAGAAGGCGCCACGGAGCGTCCGGTGCTCGGCGAGCACCTCGCTGCACTTCTCACAGGTGGCGAGGTGCTCCTCGAGCCGGGCGACCTCGCCCGGTGCGAGGGGGGCGGCGGGGTCGGCGTCGAGGTAGCGCTGGATGCGGCGCGCCGACCAGTGGCAGGTCAGCATCTGTCGGACGGTGGTGATCATGACGTCCCTCCTCGGTTCAGGTAGGTGGGGCCGAGACGTCGACGGACGCGGTCCCGGGCACGACTCAGACGCGACATCACCGTGCCCACCGGGATGTCGAGGACGACGGCGGCCTCGGCGTAGCTCAGGTCGTGCACGTCCACCAGCACCAGCACCGTGCGGAACCTCTGGTCGAGCTCGCTCACGGCCTCGTGGAGCTCGGCATCGAGCTCCTGGTCGAGGAAGCTGTCCTCGGCGCTGGGCAGCCGGGAGGAGCCGAACGCCGGTCGGGAGGAGCGCAGCAGCTCGTCGTCCTCGATCATGATCGGGCGTTGGCGGCGGTGCAGGTTGACGTTGGTGTTGCGCAGGATCGTGAGCAGCCACGCACGCGGGTGCCGGCCGTCGAAGCGGTGCAGACCCTTGTAGGCGCGCACCAGCGACTCCTGCACGAGGTCCTCGGCGTCGGCGCTGTTGCCGGCCAGGCCACCGGCCACCCGGAGCATGACCTCGATCTCGGGCTCCACGAAATCCCGGAAGGACCGCCGGCGGGCGGCCTCGTCGGTCTCGGAGGGGGAGCTCATGGTCGGGGAACCCGCTGGCCGTCGCTCACCTTCCCGGTCGAGGGAGCCGATCGTGGCCGGGTGTAGGGCTGTGCACGTCGAGGTTCGATGAGCTCATGGTCCCTCACCAGGTGCTCCCCGTCCGAAGCTGATCCTCCTCGACGTCAACGCGACACTCTCCGACATGCGCCCGCTCGCCGACCGCATCGTCGCGGTGGGGCTCGCGACGCACGAGGCACAGACCTGGTTCGCGGGCCTGCTGCGTGACGGTCCACGCTGACCAGCGTCGGGTCGACCCGGCCTTGGCCGACATCGCCTCCGAGGCGCTGCGCCCACGTCTGCGCGGGGAGTACGCCGGAACCGGACCTCGACTCGGCGGTCGCCGAGGGAGCACGCCGTGCCCCTCGTGGGTCAGAGGCTGCGGCGCACCGCTGACGCGATGGCTCCCGCGCCGCGCGACGCTCATCGCGATCGTGTAGTGGTTCACGTCCGGCACGTGCGTCATCTCGATCCGGGGCCAGCGTGGCGGTGAGCTGGGCGACGGTGTCGGCGGCGTACAGCCCGGGTGGGTCGTCCAGGAAGCCGCGGGAGGCGTGCAGGAACTGCGTGGGCGTGCGGGTGCGGTCCAGGGCGGCCGTGAGATCGGCGGCGGCGATGTCGGTCTGGTCGGCGACCACCGCGGCAAGGTCGGCACTGCGGCGCAGCTGCGGCGGCTCGCCCGCCAGGTCGTAGTGCAAGTAGGCCTCCAGCTCCGGAGTCCAGTCCCGGGTGAAGGCCGGGTGCGCGCGGTAGGAGTCGACGAAGGCTGCCTGGTCGGGGAAGGTGAGGCTCAGGCCGTCTCGGATCGCCGCCACCACCGCCTCGGTGTGCTCCAGCTCCTCCGGCGCGAACGGCAGCCCGCCGTCCACCAGCACCACCGCCGAAACCAGGTCGGGGTGCCGGTCGGCGAGCACCGCGGCGACGAACCCGCCCATCGAATGGCCCACCGCCACGACCGGACCGTGGGCGCGGGCCCGGATCACCGCGGCGGCATCGTCGGCGTGGGTGGCCAGCCCGAACGGGCCGGGCAGACCGGCGGAACGGCCACGGCCGCGCAGGTCGGGCGCCAGCAGGTGAAGGTCCGGCAGCGCCTCGGCGACGAAGAGCCACGAGACGTGCGAGGCGGTGAGGCCGTGCAGCAGGAGGACCGTGGGACCGTCGCCCGCCCACTCGCCGACCCGCAGGCTTCCACCCGCGACCGACACGTCGTGGGTGCGGAGCCGCTCAGGCATCGGCGATGGTTCGGACGATCTCCTCGGACGACCCGGTCCGGGGCCTCGAGCGGGATGCCGTGGCCGACACCGTCGAGGACCACCTCGCGGACGAGCCCGCCTGCGTCGGCGTAGCGGTCCAGGACGGCGCGCATCTGGGCCTCCATCGGCTGAGAGGGCATCACCTCCGCGCCCGGCCATCCGGGCACGGCGCCGAGCTCGCCGAGGGTTCCGAAGTCGAACATCGACCGGTCGCTGACGACCTGGTCGCCGGTCCCTCGGATCCAGGTGATCGGGGGCTTGTCGGCGATCTCGGGCAGCCCGCTGGTGTCGAAGAACTTCGGCGACATCGTGTTCAGGACCCCGCGCTCGCCGGGCGCGATCGCGGGCCAGTTCTCCGACGCGGTCGTGTCGCCGGGGTAGTGGTCGTCGCCGACGGTGGTGGTCAGCAGCTCGTCGACCAGGAAGTCCTCGTCCACGTTCGCTGCGTTGCGCCCCGGACCGAAGAAGCTGAGGAGTACGACGCGCGGCGAGCTGGTCGGGTCCTGGTCGGAGTCGTCCCGCTCGGCCAACCGGCGGACGAAGTCCGGAGCTGCGGTGCCGCCTCCGGAGCCGGCGGAGTCGGCCGTGCACGGTTCGCCGTCGGCGCCCTTGGTGCCGCCGAAACCGTACGGCGACACCGGGGCGAGCAGCGTCACCGACGCAAGATCACCGGGATGGCTGAGCAGGTACTGCTGGAGGACGGCGCCACCCATGGACCATCCGGCCGCGTGCACCGCCCGGTCACCGGTCAGTCCGAGCGTCTCGAGCAGCGAGCGGAGGTCGTCGGCGAAGTCGCGCACGCCACGTCTCGCGTCGATCGGCGCCGGCTCGGTGCGTCCGAACCCGCGCAGGTCCGGGGCGATCACCCGGACGTCGTCCGGCAGCGCGTCCGCGACGTACTTCCAGAACCCCCCGGTGGTGATGTTGCCGTGCACCAGCAGCAGCGGACGGCCGTCCTCCGGGCCGCTGGTCCACACGTGCATCCGCAGCCGGTCAGTCGGCACCATCTGTCCCTCGAACGCCATGGCCCGAGTCTAGGCGGGGGCAAGCATCAGCGTCGTTGCGCAGCCATCGCGCGCGCTCAGGTCCCTGACAGGTGCAGGCGGTTCCATGACAGCTATGGATGCCAGACGCAGCCTCAGCGGTCCGCCGTCCGTCGAGCCGTCCGCACGTCGGGCGTATCGAAGGCTGCCTCTGCGTGCGATGAGTGGAGTGGCGGTCCGGGGCAGGCGGTTCGCGGCGACGGTGGCCATGGCCCTGGTCACCTCCACACTGCTGGTCACCCCCGTCCTCAGTGCTGACGCGGCGACGCCGGCGGTCGCGTTGCGAGCGCGGGACCCGTCGCCCGCCGGGGCCGTCTCGACGAGCCCGGAGATGCTGCTCAGTGCACGGCTCGCCACGGAGTACGCGGGTGCCGTCCCGGCCGCCAGCGTCGAGTCGCTCGTCCGCGGCGTGAGTCGACAGCTGCGTAGGGACGCATCCCCGCCCGAGCGGCTCCTGCGCACTACTGAGGCGGTGTGTCGGCGCGCGCTGACGGACTTCCTGGCCCGGGGAGTCCGGCTTCCGGTGGGCTGAAGCATCCCTGTGGCCCCATGGGGCAGGGTGGAGCAAGCAGCACCGAAAACCTGCGCCGGCATCACTCCACGAAGATGAAGACACGCACCACTCGTCAGGAGTCATCGGAATGGTCAACCGCCTCGCCTCGGCAACGAGCCCCTACCTGCTCCAGCACAAGGACAACCCGGTCGACTGGTGGGAGTGGGGCGAGCGACGCGTTCGCGGAGGCCCAGCCGCCGGAACGTGCCGGTCCTGCTGAGCGTCGGGTACGCCGCCTGCCACTGGTGCCACGTGATGGCGCACGAGTCGTTCGAGGACGACGCCACCGCGGCCTACCTCAACGAGCACTACGTCAGCGTCAAGGTGGACCGCGAGGAGCGGCCCGACGTGGACGCCGTCTACATGCAGGCCATCGTGGCGATGACCGGGCACGGCGGCTGGCCGATGACCTGCGTGCTCGACCACGAGGGCAGCCCGTTCTTCGCCGGCACCTACTTCCCCGACCAGCCGCGGCACGGGCAGCCGAGCTTCCGCCAGCTGCTCGAGGCGATCAGCGACGCGTGGAGGAACCGCGCCGACGACGTGGCCTCCACCTCCGCCAGGGTGCGGGAGGCGTTGGGACGGCAGGCGGCGCTCGAGGGCGGCGAGGCGTTCGACCGGGCGGCTCTGGACGCGGCCGTCGACCGGCTCGCTGGTGACTTCGACGCGGAACACGGCGGCTTCGGGACCTCGCCGAAGTTCCCGCCGTCGATGGTCCTGGACTTCCTGCTGCGCCACGGCAGCACCGCGGCCCTGGGCATGGCCGGGAAGACCCTGGCGGCGATGGCTGCTGGCGGCATCCACGACCAGCTCGCCGGAGGGTTCGCGCGCTACTCGGTCGACCACGCCTGGGTGGTGCCGCACTTCGAGAAGATGCTCTACGACAACGGCCAGCTGCTCTCGGTCTACGCCCGCTGGGCCGGTGCGAACAACGACGCCGGCGCGGCGCGGGTGGCGCGTGGGATCGCGGACTTCCTGCTTGCCGAGCTGATCACCCCCGAGGGGGCGTTCGCCTCGGCGCTGGACGCCGACTCCGAGGGCGCCGAGGGCACGTTCTACGTCTGGACCCCGGCGCAGCTCGTCGAGGTCCTCGGCGCGGACGACGGTGCCTGGGCGGCCGAGCTGCTCTCCGTCACCGCGACCGGCACCTTCGAGCACGGCAGCTCCACGCTGCAGCTGCTCGGCGACCCCGACGACGACGCGCGCTGGGAGTCGGTGCGCACACGGCTGCTCGCCGCTCGAGCGCTCCGGGTGCGGCCCGACCGCGACGACAAGGTGGTCGCTGCGTGGAACGGGCTGGCCATCAGCGGGCTCGTGGAGGTGGGCACCCTGCTCGGGGCGGCGGAGTACGTCGACGCGGCGGTGCGCTGCGCGGAGTTCCTGGCCGAGGTCCATCTCAGCGACGGTCGGCTGGCCCGGGTCTCCCGCGACGGCGTCGTCGGCGCCCACGCGGGCGTGCTCGAGGACTACGGCTGCGTGGCCACGGCGTTCCTCGCGGTGGCCACGGCCACCGGCGACCGGGTCTGGGTCGACCGGGCCGGCGCGCTGCTGGAGACGGTGCTGCGCCGCTTCCCGGCCGGCGACGGCGGCTTCCACGACACCGCCGACGACGCCGAGGCGCTGCTGGTGCGGCCGCGGGACCCCTCCGACAACGCCAGCCCGAGCGGGCACTCGGCGGTCGTGCACGCGCTGCTCACCCACAGCGCGCTGACCGGCTCCGGCCGTCATCGGGACGCGGCCGAGGGGGCGCTGCGGATCTCACGACGGCTGGCCGACGCCTCGCCCCGGTTCGCCGGGTGGTCGCTGGCCGCGGCCGAGACAGCACTCGGCGGCCCGGTCGAGGTGGCCGTGGTCGGACCGGCCGGACCCGAGCGCGACGCCCTCGAGCTCGCGGCGCGCAAGGCCACGCCGGCCGGGTCCGTCGTGGTGGCCGCAACGCCGGGGGAGAGCGCGATCCCGCTGCTGGCCGGCCGCGACGTCGTGGACTCCTCCGCCGCGGCGTACGTCTGCCGCAACCTGGTGTGTCGCCGCCCGGTCACCTCGGTCGAGGACCTCCTCGCCGAGCTCGCCCACTGACGGCCCCGGAGCGCTAGCGGAGCTGGTACGTCGCGATGCTGGCTGCGGTGTAGTGGCAGGCGAAGGCCGCGATCGTGAGGCTGTGGAAGACCTCGTGGAAGCCGAACCAGGTCGGGAACGGGTCTGGTCTCTTCAGCCCGTAGACCAGGCCGCCCAGGGAGTAGAGCCCTCCGCCGACCGCGATCAGGGTGATCACCGCCGTCCCGGCGCTGGCGAAGTCGCGGGCGTAGAAGATCGCCACCCAGCCCAGGGCGAAGTAGATCGGCGTGTAGATCCACCGGGGGGCGTCGATCCAGAAGATCCGGAAGACCACGCCGAGCAGGGCACCGGACCACGCGATCACCAGGAGGCTGACCCGGGCGCTGCCGGTGAGCAGCAGCAGCGCGAAGGGGGTGTAGGAGCCGGCGATCAGCAGGTAGATGTTGGAGTGGTCGAAGCGGCGCAGGAAGGCCCAGGCGCGCGGGGACCAGTTGCCTCGGTGGTAGATCGCCGAGACGGTGAACAGCAGCAGGGCGGTGAAGGCGAAGATCGACGAGCCGACGCGGGTCTTGGTGTCCGGGGAGAGGGTGATCAGCACCGTGCCCGCGGCGAGTGCCAACGGGGTGGTGCCGGCGTGCAGCCAGCCGCGCAGGTGCGGCTTGACCTCGTCCTTGACGTACCGGACCCGCTTGCGGACCGCTGTCGCGGCCTCCTGGGCGTTCTCGGCGACCCGCTCGCTGACCGTGCTGTCATGAGGGGGAGTGGAGGGCATGAGTCATAAAGTACCGCGAGGTTCGCAGAACTGACCCCGCCCGAGTGCGACATCACAGGGCATCGCCGCGAGTACAGTCGCTCCCGTGGCGGACTGGAAAAGGGGACTGCGCAAGGTGCTCTATCCGGCCTACGAGGCTCGGTTGGCCCGTCGGCTGCCGACGGAGCGGCTGCCCAAGCACGTCGGGGTGATGCTCGACGGCAACCGGCGCTGGGCGCGGGCCGTCGGCGCGGACTCCGCTCACGGTCACCGGGCCGGTGCCGCCAACATCGAGCCGATGCTCGGCTGGTGCGAGGACATCGGCGTCGAGGTGGTCACCTTGTGGCTGCTCTCCACCGACAACCTGAACCGCCCCGCCAAGGAGCTCGAGCCGCTGCTCGCGATCATCGGCGACGCGGTGGAGTCGCTCGCCGAGCAGGGCCGCTGGCGGCTGCACCCGGTCGGCGCCCTCGACCTGCTCCCGACCGCGGTGGCCGAGCGGCTCAAGACCGCAGCCGAGCAGACCCGTGAGGTCGAGGGGCTGCTGGTCAACATCGCCGTGGGGTACGGCGGCCGCCGCGAGATCGCCGACGCCGTCCGGTCCCTGCTGCACGAGCACGCCGGCAAGGGCACCACGCTGGAGGAGCTCGCCGAGGTGCTCGACGTCGAGCACATCGCCGAGCACCTCTACACCAAGGGACAGCCCGACCCCGACCTCGTGATCCGCACGAGCGGCGAGCAGCGCCTCGGTGGCTTCCTGCTGTGGCAGAGCGCGCAGAGCGAGTTCTACTTCTGCGAGGCCTACTGGCCCGACTTCCGGCGGGTGGACTTCCTGCGCGCGGTGCGGGCGTACGCCGAGCGGGAACGCCGCTACGGCTCCTGAGGCCACCCCGTCGCGCCGCGAGCCGTTCACCTCGCGCTCGGGCGTGTCGCACGAATCGGGCACTCCCGCGACGTACTTTCGTGGTGTCGGCCTGTGGGGAAGCAGGCCGTTGCCGAGAAGGGCGAAGCTCGTGAGCGATCACGGCCACTGCACCACCGCGAGGCAGCACTCAGCCCTGCGGCGCCACTCCCGGTCCGAGCACACCAGCTAACGGACCGGGCGCAGAGTGCGCGCGCGGTCACAAGGGGATTCTCGTGGCACCAGCGAAGCACGCACAGGCCCAGACCGGTCAGGACCAGACTCGGCGCACCTACGTCCTGGACACCTCGGTCCTGCTGGCCGACCCAGGGGCGTTGAGGCGGTTCGACGAGCACGAGGTCGTCCTGCCCGTCGTGGTGATCACCGAGCTCGAGGGCAAGCGGCACCACCCTGAGCTCGGCTACTTCGCGCGCTCGGCGCTGCGGATGCTCGACGAGCTCCGGGTCGAGCACGGCCGGCTCGACGAGCCCGTCCCCGTCGGCGAGCTCGGCGGCACCGTCCGGGTGGAGCTGAACCACACCGACCCCGCCTCGTTGCCCAGCGGCTTCCGGCTCGGTGACAACGACACCCGGATCCTGGCGGTGGCCAACAACCTGGCCCAGGAGGGCCACCTGGTCACGCTGATCTCCAAGGACCTGCCGCTGCGGATCAAGGCCTCCGCGGTCGGTCTCGACGCCGCGGAGTACCGCTCCGAGCAGATCCATGAGTCCGACGCCGGCTGGACCGGCATGACCGAGATGGACCTGCCGGGCGACGCCCTCGACGAGCTGTACGACGACGCGGTGATCGACCTCGACGAGGCCCGCGAGCTGCCCTGCCACACCGGCCTGGTGCTGATGTCGGACCGGGGGAGCGCGCTGGGACGGGTGAAGGCGGACAAGCGGGTGCACCTGGTCCGCGGCGACCGGGAGGTCTTCGGCATCCACGGGCGCTCGGCGGAGCAGCGGATCGCGCTCGACCTGCTGCTCGACCCCGAGGTCGGGATCGTCTCGCTCGGCGGCCGCGCCGGCACCGGCAAGTCGGCCCTGGCGCTCTGTGCCGGCTTGGAGACGGTGCTCGAGCGGAGGCAGCACAAGAAGGTCGTGGTGTTCCGGCCACTGTTCGCGGTGGGTGGCCAGGAGCTCGGCTACCTGCCGGGCAGCGAGTCGGAGAAGATGTCGCCCTGGGGCCAGGCGGTCTTCGACACCCTGGGTGCGATCACCACCACCGACGTCGTCGACGAGATCCTCGACCGGGGGATGCTCGAGGTGCTGCCGCTGACCCATATCCGCGGCCGCTCGTTGCACGACGCGTTCGTGATCGTCGACGAGGCGCAGTCGCTGGAGCGCAACGTGCTGCTGACCGTGCTCTCGCGGATGGGCGCCAACTCCAAGGTGGTGCTGACCCACGACGTGGCCCAGCGCGACAACCTGCGGGTCGGTCGGCACGACGGCGTGGTGGCGGTGGTGGACCGGCTCAAGGGTCACCCGTTGTTCGCCCACGTGACCCTGACCCGCTCGGAGCGCTCGCCGATCGCGGCCCTGGTCACCGAGATGCTGGAGCACGTGACGATGTAGCGACCGGACTCGGGACGGCCGGACCGGTGGGCGACGTCACGTCCACCGGTCTGGTCGTTCAACTTGCAACCGGTTCGGGAATTTGTCATGGTTGTTGTTCTTCCCCCTCGCGTTTCTCGCCCGAGTGCCCCGCGCACGAGAGAGCGCGGCTGACGTCCATGTCGTCAACCGTTGGGTCACCCCTTGTCCGAGAAGTACGCCCCGAAGCACCGCAACGCGCCCGCTCGACCCGCCCGTGACGGGCTGCGCAACGCCGCAGTCCTCTCCGGCGTCGCGGTCGCCGCGACCGGTCTCGCCGTCTCCGGCGGAGTCCTCAAGGACACCGGCAGCCCGCTCGACAGTGCCGCCTCGGCTCTGGGTGGCACCACCCAGGCGAGCGCCGCCGCGTCCCTGACGCAGGCCGAGCTCGCCGACCGCGAGCAGCGGGTCTCCCGCTCCTCCGAGGACCGCCGCCCGGCCGTCGACGGCGTCAAGGCGGCTGCGCTGTCCAACAAGTCGGGTGTCGCCGTCACCAAGTCCGAGGACCTGACCGTCTCGGACCCCAAGACCCTGACCCGGGCGCTGATGCCGCAGTACGGCCTGAGCTCCTCGGAGTTCGGCTGCGTGGACAACATCTGGACCCAGGAGTCCGGCTGGAACGTGCATGCGGACAACCCCACCTCCTCGGCCTACGGCATCCCGCAGGCGCTTCCCGGCTCCAAGATGTCCTCGGCCGGTCCTGACTGGGCCGACAGCGCCGAGACCCAGATCCGCTGGGGCCTGGGCTACATCCAGTCGCGCTACGGCAGCGCGTGCTCGGCGTGGTCCTTCAAGCAGGGCCACGGCTGGTACTGACCCTCGGGTCCACCCCCCGGCCCTGACCGCGGCCGGCCAGCAGCCACCAGGTCGTGAGCCCGCTGGCCACGCTCAGCACGATCAGCCCAGCGGCGTACACCAACCTCCCGCCGGCCTGCTCGGACAGCAGCCCGGTCCAGGCCCCACACCACCACCGCGCCGAGCCACAGCAGCAGCGCGCGCCCGGCCCACAGCCGCACCTGGGCGAGGTCGACGTCGCTCAGGGCTGGTGCCTGGGCGGCCAGCAGCGCGGCCACGTGGGCGAGCAGCATCCCGGCGGCGCCGAGCAGGACCAACGGCGAGAGGGTCTCCGGCGCCAGCGTCCAGACGTACGCCGAGCCGAGCAGTGCCACCGTGGCCGGGCCGGAGTCGGGCCGCACCGTGGTCACGACTGCCAGCACGACGATGCCGGCCTGGACCCACTGGGTGGGCCGGGCACCGGCACCGGTCGCCGCGACCAGGGAGACCAGCACACCCAGGGGGATCAGGCTGCGCAGCAGGAGCTGGTCGACCCCTGGCCAGAGCCGTCGCCGGACGGCCGGCGCGCTCACCGGGAGACCTCGCGGGGCAGCCGCGCCCGGCGGCCGAGGCGACGGAACACCTCGTCGAGGGTGCCGGGGCCGTGCCAGGGCACGACGGGGATGCCCAGCCGGCTGGCCTCGGTCAGCTGCATCTGCCGCTCGAGCAGTCGCATCCGCCAGGCCAGCCTCCCGGGCGAGAGCGGGTCCAGGGCCAGCCCCGGCACGGCGTCCTCCGGCAGCGTGTCCACCGCCACCACGGTGAGGCCGCGGCGGGTCAGCGTGACCATCGCGGTGGTGACCTCGGGGGTGAACAGCGCAGAGAGCACCACGACCACGGTGCCGGCGCCGGCGCGCAGCCGCAGCCGGGTGCTGAGCAGGTCGGGCCAGCCGGGAGTGACCTGGGCGAGCAGCTCGTCGAGGCGGCGCAGGTGGTGCGGGCCCGAGCCGGGACCGAGCACGAGGTGGCGTCGGCCGAGCACCCGCAGCGAGACCCGGTCGCCCACCCGGAGGTGGTGCGCCGCCAGTGCGCTGGCCGCGCGCACCCCGACGTCGAGGCTGCTGGCACGTCCGTCGACGCCCTCGCTGAGGCCGTGGTCGTGCACCGCGTCGAGCAGGATCAGCACCGAGCTGTCCTCCTGGGCGTCGGTCCCGACCGCGTGCAGCTCACGGGTGCGCAGGGTGGTGCGCCAGTCGACCCGCCGCAGCCGGTCGCCGGGCTGGAAGGGCCGGATCCCCCAGAACTCCGAGCCGTGCCCCGGTCGCCGCGACCGGTTCTGGCCGACCAGGCCGAGCGGGTTCGGGCTCTCCACCGAGCTGAAGGTGGTGGCCTGCGGCAGCACCGTCACGCTGTGCTCCGGCAACGGCCCGGAACCCCAGCGGTAGCCACCCCACCGGCTCGACGCGGTCACCCTCACGGTCCCGACCGGTCGGACTCCCCAGCGGCGCACGCTCAGCGCCAGCCCGAGCCTGATCGGTGAGCCGGTCGCCGTGGTGGTGACCACCCCGGACGGCGGTTGCACGACGACGTGGGCCGGTGTCGCGAGGGTCACGGTGGCCTGCTCGACCGCGGCGCCCTCGACCTCGACCTGCAGCCGTGTGCTCTGACCCTCACGGAGCCGGGTGTCGTCCAGCCGCACCTCGCTGCGGACCGGGGCCTGGGGTGCGTGCGCGATGCCGAGCCCTACCAGCAGGCCGAAGGGCGCCGCCAGCACGAGCAGGTCGGGACGCCCCAGTGCCAGGGCCGCCAGGGAGGTGAGCGCGGCGACCGCGGCGGCCCGCACCAGGGCAGCCGTGGGACGCCACCCGGTCACGGCCGGCCCGGAGGCGCGGAGCCCTGGTCACGGGCGTGTTGGCGCGGCGCCGGGGTCGGGACGTTCGCGAGCAGCCCGGCGACCACCCCCGAGCCGGTGACCTCGGTCATCCACAGCTCGGGCTTGACCGTGATCCGGTGCGCGAGCACGGCCGGCGCGACCGCCTTGACGTCCTCGGGCAGGACGAAGTCCCGTCCGGCGATCAGTGCGAGCGCGCGACCGCAGAGCATCAGGGCGAGCGACCCGCGCGGCGAGGCGCCGATCAGCACGTGCCGATGGGTGCGCGTGGCGGTCACCAGCGCGATGCAGTACTCCGCGACGCTCCGGTCCACCTCCACCTGCTCGACCGCGGCCTGCATCGTCAGCAGCCCGGCGGCGTCGGTGACCGGGTCGAGGACGACCTCCTCGCGCTGCCGGGCGATCCGGCTGCGCAGCACGTCGTACTCCTCCTCAGCGGTGGGGTAGCCGAAGCCGACCCGCAGCAGGAAGCGGTCCAGCTGCGCCTCGGGCAGCGGGTAGGTGCCCTCGTACTCGACCGGGTTGGCCGTGGCGAGCACGTGGAACGGCGGCGGCAGCACGAAGGTGCGGCCCTCGACGGTGATCTGGCGCTCCTGCATCGCCTCCAGCAGCGCGGCCTGCGTCTTGGGGGGTGTCCGGTTGATCTCGTCGGCCAGCAGCAGGCCGGTGAACAGCGGCCCCTCGCGGAACTCGAACTCGCCGCTGCGCTGGTTGTAGATGAACGAGCCGGTCAGGTCGGCCGGGAGCAGGTCGGGGGTGAACTGCGCGCGGGTGAAGGACACGCCGAGAGCCTGGGCGAAGGACCTGGCCGCCAGGGTCTTGCCGAGGCCGGGGAAGTCCTCGAGCAGCACGTGCCCACCGGCCAGGACCCCGGCCAGGACGAGCCGCAGCGCCTCCTGCTTGCCGATCACCACCGAGCCGACCCGCTGGAGGACGGCGGCTGCGTCGGCGCTGGCACGGGTGATCTCGGGGCGGGTCGCGCGGGCGGTGCTCACAGCTGCTCGATCCGGCGTACGACCTCGGTCAGCTGGGCCACGGTGTAGCGGCGGTGCCGGTGGTCGGGCTGGTAGCGCTCCCGCCGGTCGGTGGCCACCCAGCCGGCCAGCGGCTCGCCGAGCAGCTCGGTGACCCGGGCGGGGTCGTCGGCGTAGCGGATCCCGTGGAGCTGGCGCACCCGTTGCGCGGCGAGGTCGGCGAGCCGCCAGACCACGGCGTCGTCGTGGTCGCGGGAGGTGAGGTGCACCTCGATGGTGTGGCGGTACATCGCAGTGCGGGGGTCCTCTCCGGGGTCGGGGTGGGCGTCGGGGCGGGCGGTGCTCCAGGGCAGCCGGACGTGGGCGTCGAGCCCGGAGAGCAGCAGCAGGCCGGTGACCACGGTGGCCAGCGCGAGCAGCGTGATCAGCGTGGCGTCGTGCTCGACGCCGAGCACCACCAGGGCACCGTTGACGGTCAAGGCGGCCAGCGAGGCGGCTGCCGCCACTCCCGTCCACGTACGCCGGGCCGCGGTCATGTCGCCACCCCCGGACGCAGGCTCGCGGTGTCGAGGTCGGCGAGCACGCTGGCCAGGGCCGCGGAGGCTCGCCGGCGGGTGTCCTCCCCGAGCCGATGGGTGGAGAACCGCGCCTCGTGGTAGAGCCCGGCCAGGGTGCCGACCGGGGCCGGGTCGACGTCCAGGGAGTGCAGGAAGCGGACCACGAACTCGGTCGCGGTCTCGGCCGGGAGCCGGGCGACGCCCGCCTCGGCCGCAGCCTCCTCGAGCAGCACCCAGCACGCGACGATCCCGTTGCGCACCTCACCCGCAGCAAGGGCCCCGCGCAGCCGGGCCCGGTCGGCGCGCAACGACTCACGCGCGGCATTCAGGTGCGGCACCGGCTCCAGGTCGAGCACGAGCTGGGTCGGGGGGAGCCGTCGCCGGAACGCGAGCACCGTCCGGCGCAGGACCACCCCGGCGAACCACACGCTGACCAGCATCGCCGCGATCGTGACCAGGTCCGTGACCCAGCTGACGGGACCCCCGACGGGACTGCGGCGCAGGCCGTCCTCCTGGTCCGGCTGGACAGGTTCGGTGGCGGTGTCCGTCGGCGTCGCGCCGGCAGTGGGGACGACCTCGGGAGCGTTGGTCTGGCGCGAGCCCACCAGCCCGCCCGGCCCCACCCCGGCCGCCCAGACCAGCACGACCGCAATCCCCAGCGCCGCCACGAGGACGGAGGCGGTGCGGCGCCGGGTGCCGGTCATGGTCGGCTCAACGTCCCGGGCGGGTCATCCGACGTACGTCGAGAGCGGTGTCGAGCTCGTCCTCGGTGAGGTCGCCGCGTTCGACGTACCCCATCTCGATCACCTGCTCGCGGATCGTGCGGCCCTCCTTGAGCGCCGCCTTGGCGACCTTGGAGGCCTCCTCGTAGCCGATGTGCTTGTTCAGCGGGGTGACCACCGACGGCGAGGACTCGGCGTAGGTACGCATCCGCTCCTCGTTGGCGGTGATCCCGCTGACGCACCGGTCGGCCAGCAGCGGGCTGACGCGCGCCAGCAGGCGGATCGACTCCAGCAGGTTGCGCGCCATGACCGGCATCATCACGTTGAGCTCGAAGCTGCCGCTCGCTCCGCCCATCGCGACGGTGGCGTCGTTGCCGATCACCTGGGCGCAGACCATCAAGGTGGCCTCTGGCAGCACCGGGTTGACCTTGCCCGGCATGATGCTCGAGCCCGGCTGCAGGTCGGGCAGGTGGATCTCGGCGAGGCCGGTCGTCGGTCCCGAGGACATCCAGCGCAGGTCGTTGCAGATCTTGGTCAGCCCCACGGCGATCGTGCGCAGCTGGCCGGAGAGCTCGACGAGCGCGTCCTGCCCTCCCTGGGCCTCGAAGTGGTTGCGCGCCTCGACGAAGGGCAGCCCGGTCTCCGCGGCGAGGTCCGCGATCACCTGCTCGGCGAAGCCGTCCGGCATGTTGATCCCGGTCCCGACGGCGGTGCCGCCCAGCGGCAGCTCGGCCACGCGGGGCAGCGTCGACTCCAGCCGCTCGATGCCGAGACGGATGATCGCCGCGTAGCCGCCGAACTCCTGGCCGAGCATCACCGGCGTGGCGTCCATCAGGTGGGTGCGGCCCGACTTCACCACCTCGGCGAACTCCTCCGCCTTGGCCTCCAGGGCCGTGGCGAGGTGGTCGAGCGCCGGCATGAGCTGCGAGGTGGTCGACTCCACCGCTGCGACGTGGATCGAGGTCGGGAAGGTGTCGTTGCTCGACTGGCTGGCGTTCACGTGGTCGTTGGGGTGCACCTCGACGCCCGCGCGGTCGGCGAGGGAGGCGAGCACCTCGTTCATGTTCATGTTCGAGCTGGTGCCCGAGCCGGTCTGGAAGACGTCGATCGGGAAATCCTCGTGGTGGGCGCCGCCGATGATCTCGTCGGCGGCCTCGCCGATCGCTCGGGCCTGCTCGGCGCTGATGATGTCCAGCTCGGCGTTGACCTTCGCCGCCGACCTCTTCACCCGGGCCATGGCCACGATGTGGGCCGGCTCGAGGGTGGTGCCGCTGATCGGGAAGTTCTCCACGGCCCGCTGGGTCTGCGCCCGCCACAACGCGTCCTTGGGCACCTCGATGTCGCCCATGCTGTCGTGCTCGGTGCGGGTCTCGGGCCTTGTCTGGGGGCTCTGGGAACTCATGACCCCGAGGTTAGCGGGGGGAGAGCTTGGGTCCGAGACGTCGGGAGGGCAGGCTGGAGGCGTGCGCGCGCTCACCACGATCCCGGACCAGGCCGACACCCTCTCCGTCACCGAGGTACCTGATCCCGAGCCGGGTCCGGGCGAGCTGCTGGTGGACGGGCTCGCGATCGGGGTCTGCGGCACCGACAAGGAGATCGCGAGCGGCGACTACGGCTGGGCCCCTCCGGGGCGCGAGCGGTTGGTGATCGGCCACGAGTCGCTCGGTCGGGTGAGCGCGGCCCCGGACGGCAGCGGGTTCGCGACGGGCGACCTGGTCGTGGGCGTCGTACGCCGTCCCGACCCGGTGCCGTGCGGCGCGTGTGCCCACGGCGAGTTCGACATGTGCCGCAACGGGAAGTACACCGAGCGCGGCATCAAGGAGATCGACGGCTACGGCAGCGAGCAGTGGACCGTCGAGACCGACTACGTGGTCAAGCTCGACCCGCGCCTCGAGCAGGTCGGCATGCTGATGGAGCCGACCACCGTCGTGGCGAAGGCGTGGGAGCAGATCGAGCGCGTCGGCAACCGGGCCTGGTTCGAGCCTGCGAGCGTGCTGGTCACCGGGGCCGGCCCGATCGGGCTGCTCGCCGCGCTGCTGGGTCAGCAGCGAGGACTCGACGTGCACGTCCTGGACCAGGTGACCGACGGGCCCAAGCCCGGGCTGGTCGCCGACCTCGGCGCGACCTACCACCACGGCGACATCGACGCGGTGACCCGCAGGATCCGTCCCGACGTGGTGGTCGAGGCCACCGGGGTCGGCGAGCTGGTGATCGGCGCGATGCGCGGCACCGACTCCTACGGGATCGTCTGCCTGACCGGGGTCTCCAGCGGTGGTCGCCTGCTGCGCATGGACGCCGGTTCGCTCAACCGGGAGATGGTGCTGGAGAACGACGCGCTGCTGGGGTCGGTCAACGCCAACCTGCGGCACTACCAGCAGGCCGCGGATGCCCTGTCCGGCGCGGACCTCGGCTGGCTGGAGCGGCTGGTCAGCAGGCGAGTGCCGCTCGACCGCTTCGCGGAGGCGTTCACCTCCGAGGACGACGACGTGAAGGTCGTGATCACGCTCGACTGAGGTAGAGCAGGTACTGCTCGGGTCGCTGCTGCAGCAGCACGTCGTACCGGTGGTCGGTGCAGTTGCCGAAGACCTTCTCCATCACCGCGGCCAGTCCGGGGGCCGGGTTGGCCGACCAGACCACCAGAGCCCCGCCAGGGTTGATGATCCGTCGCGTCGAGGCCAGGAAGGCGCTTTCGTACAGGCCGGCATTGTGGTCGTGGACGAGGTAGCCCGGCCCGTTGTCGACGTCGAGCAGCACCAGGTCGTAGGTGGAGGTCGCCTCCGCGACCGCCATCGCGATGTCGGCGTTGATCAGCTGGACGCGCTTGTCCGCCAACAGCGCCGGTCCGTGCGGGACGGTGCCGTCGCGCATCCAGCCGATGAGTGCCTCCTCGATCTCGACGACCATCACCTTGCCGACGCGGGAGTCGGCCAGCACCCGCTGGACGGTGAACCCGAGACCGAGCCCGCCGACCACGACGTCGCGGGGCTCCTCGACGAGCTCGAGCGCGGCCGCCGCCAGCGCGACCTCGGAGGTGGTCTCCTCGGTGTCCATCACGAAGACCCCGTTGACGCGCAGCTCCAGCACGTCCGCGGCGTGCTCCCGGACCCGTCGGCGCAGCACGATCTCGCCGCGCTCGGACTCCGCGCGCGCCACCTCGGCGTACTCCGTCATCGGTCGCTCTCCTCGGCTCTCGCGCCCCGCGTTCCCCTGCTGGATGTCGGGGCGACCACGGTATGACGCAGCACCTCACGGCGGTCACTTGCCGCAGGGTGAGCCCACATCGAGATGAATTTGTTGTCAAAGTCAAGAGATGAAGCCCTTTATCCTGATGGGGCTGGTGTGGTTGTCTCTTCCCGAGGTTGGGTGGCGGTCCGTGAGGTGCGGGTCGCGAGCGGGGAGCATCGTCCCGCAGGCTCCGGGACGCCTCGCCAATGGATGCACACATGTTCTTCGGCTCACGCACGTCCATCACAGTCTCGACGGTGGCCACCATGGCTGTCGTCGCCGCGCTGGCAGGCACCTCGGTGCCGGCCTCCGCGGCCAAGAACGACGAGCTCACCCCCGGCATCGGGACCAGCCAGCACAAGCTCGATGGCTCCAGGGTCTCCGCGCTGCCGCGTGGCATGGACGGGCCCCGAGGCGCTGTCGGCGAGCCCGGTCGGTCGGACCTCCCCGCGGGTGTGCCGGGCAAGGGCTCCTACGGCTTCCTCCTCGAGCTGAGCCCGCGCACCACGGCACTCGCCTACAAGGGCGCGCTCGGAAAGGGCAGGGCCGAGGCACGGTCGGCCGCGCGGCGGCAGCTCTCGACGGTGCGCTCCGCGCAGGACCAGGCGATCAGCAAGCTGCCGGCGAAGTCGCAGGTGCTCTACCGCTCCCACGCCACGCTCGCCGGCGTCGCCGTACGGACCGACGTGAAGAACTTCGCACGGCTTCAGGCCATCTCCGGCGTGACGGCCGTCTACCCGATCTCTCCCAAGACGCCGACGAACTCCTCCGCGGTTCCCCTCCAAGGTGCGCCCGCCGCCTGGCAGGCGCACTCCAACCTCGGTGAGAACAGCACCATCGCGGTGATCGACACCGGCATCGACTACACCCACGCGGACTTCGGTGGCCCCGGCACGACCGAGGCCTACGACGGGTCCCTGGCGTTGAAGGGGCAGCCCACTGGTGGCGCCTCGTTCCCCAACGCCAAGGTCATCGGCGGCTACGACCTCGTCGGCGACGACTACACCGGTGAGAACACCCCGGTGCCCGACCCGTGGCCCCTGGACTGTGAGGGCCACGGCAGCCACGTGTCGGGCAGCGCGGCCGGCTTCGGGGTGAAGTCCGACGGGTCCACCTACGACGGTGCCTACGACGAGACCACCCCCTTCGACAGCCTGCAGATCGGTCCCGGCATCGCCCCGAAGGCCAAGCTCTACGGGTTTCGAGTCTTCGGCTGCGAAGGCTCGACCGACGTCGTGGGTGCCGCGATCGATCGTGCCGCCGACCCCAACGGCGACGGCGACACCTCCGACCACGCCGACGTGGTCAACATGTCTCTCGGCTCCGACTTCGGCTCTCCGCAGGACGCCGACTCCGTCATCACCAACAACGCGGCGGCCCTGGGCATGACCATGGTCGTCTCCCAGGGCAACGCCGGCGACGTCAACGACGTGGGCGGGTCCCCGGGCAACGCTCCTCGCGCCCTCACGGTCGCTGCCAGCCAGGACAACTACGCCCAGGTGGACACGTTGAAGATCGCGGCTCCGGCGTCCATCGCCGGGAAGTACGCCGCCTCGCGGTCCGCCGAGTACGACTGGGACGAGCAGCCCGGAGGCGATGTCACCGGTGACGTCGTACGGGTCGAGCAGCCGGGCAACCTCGACGGGTGCGACCCGCTCAACGACGCGGACAAGGCGGCAGTCGACGGCCACGTCGCCTTCGTGGAGTGGGACAACACCGACGACACCCGCCGCTGCGGGTCGGTGAAGCGGAGCGGCAACCTGGCCGCCGCCGGGGCCACCGGGTTCGTCTTCGCCAGCGACAGCGAGCCGTTCGTCACCTCGATCAGCGGGTCGGACGTCATCCCGGGTGTCCTGCTCGCCAAGGGGGGCGCGGACAAGATGCGCGACCGCCTGGTCGCCGGGGACACCGTGACCGTGGACGGCACGACGGCCAACGACTTCCGTCAGGTGGTCGAGGGACTCAACGACACCATCGCCGACTTCACCTCGCGCGGCAGCGGGGACGCCGGCAGCGTCAAGCCCGACCTGGCTGCGGTCGGGGCCACGGTGTTCTCGGCCGCCAACGGCACCGGCACCGAGGGCGTCAGCAACAGCGGCACCTCGATGGCGGCTCCGATGGTGGCTGGTGCTGCGGCACTGGTGACCACCCAGCACCCGGACTGGACGGCCGAGCAGACCAAGGCCAACCTGATGAACACCGCGGGCCAGGACCTGTTCACCGGCACCGACCACACCGGCGACAAGTACGCCCCCGCCCGCGTCGGCTCCGGTCGGATGCAGGTGGACTCCGCGCTGGACAACGAGGTGCTCGCGTTCGTCAAGGACAACCCGGGCGCGGTCAGTGCCTCCTTCGGTCCGCTCGCGGTGACCGACCCGGTCTCGCTGACCAAGAAGATCCGGGTGCAGAACACCGGGTTGAGCGAGAAGACCTTCGACGTCGCCTACGAGTCGCGCACCGAGATCCCGGGAGCGACGTACTCCGTCTCCCCGTCCTCGGTGACGGTCGGGCCACGCTCCACCAAGGAGGTGACGGTCACCCTCGACGTCGAGCCCTCCGAGCTCACCAAGACGATCGACCCGACGATGTCACGTGACCAGGCGGGGCTGCCGCGCACCTACGAGGCGGATGCCAGTGGTCTGGTGACCTTCGACAGCGACGACTCCCCGTCCCTGCGGGTGCCGGTGTACGCCGCCCCGCGGCCGGCTTCGGAGATGACCCAGCAGCCGGCCATCACGATGTCCGACAGCGGCGTCGATGAGACCTTGCTGCCCCTGACCGGGGACAAGGTCGACCAGGGCTCCGGCGAGGAGCGGATCCAGTCGATCGTCGCCGGCTTCGAGCTCCAGGCGGTCAGCGGCAAGGCACCCTCGTGCAGCACCACCGTGCTGACCGGCTGCGTCGACTACGAGGACCAGCGTGCCGGCGACCTGAAGTACGTCGGTACCACCTCGAGTGCTCCTCAGGTGGTCGAGAACGGTGAGGACCCTCTCGCCAGCCCGAACGCGCTGGCCTACTTCGCGATCAGCACCCACGGGCGCTGGCGGACGGCGGCGGACTCGGAGGAGTTCGACATCTACCTCGATGGCAACGGTGACGGGGTGGCCGACGCGGTCACCTACACCACCCGCTACGCCCCCGGCGCCGACGTGTTCGTCAGCGTGACGCTGGACCTCAACACCGGGGACCTGCTCGACATCGAGCTGATCAACGACGCCTTCGGTGACACCGACACCGCGCTGCTGGACAGCGACACGATGGTGGTCCCGGTCGCGATCGGTGCCATCCCCGGAGTCAGCGAGGGGCAGTCACGGATCAGCTACGCGATCCAGTCCTTCGCCTACAAGAACGACCCGGTGGACACGATCGGCACCGTCACACCTGACGGTGTCATGACCGACGCGCTGTCGTTCGACGTGCTCAATCCAGGTGTGGTCCTGCACGGCACCTACACCGGCGACGCCAGCCCGCTGCTCTACCCCGACAGCCCGTCGGCGGTGCTCAAGCTGCGTCGCGACGCGGAGGCCTACCAGGCCGACGCCGGACTGGGCGCGATGATCGTGCACTTCCACAACGAGCTGGGCGACAAGGCCCAGGTCGTGAAGTTCCGCTCGGCGCCGACGGTCGCGCTCGCGCTCTCCCCGAGCCGTGCGGCGCGCGGCCAGGAGGTCACGGGCACGGTCACGGTCGACCCGGGGACCAACGGGCCGGCGACCGGTGAGGTGACCCTGAAGCAGGGGGACACCACGTTGGCGACCGGTGAGGTCGTCGACGGCTCCGCCTCGATGAGCTTCACGATGAACGAGGCGGGCACGTTCCCGATCCACGCGGAGTACGCCGGCGACGAGGGCCACCAGGCCGCGACCTCGGACCCGGTCAACCTCACGGTCGAGAAGTCCCGCTCGCGGGTCAGCCTCTCGGTGACCCCCAACCCGGCGCGGCACGGCCGGCGGGTGCGGGCCACGGTGCGGGTCAGCACCCAGGCAGGCGTGGCTCCCACGGGCCGGGTCGTGGTGCGGGTCAACGGCCGCAACGCCGGGCGCAAGGACCTGCGCAACGGGGTCGCGAGGATCCGCTTCTCCGCCGGTCGCAAGGGGCGCAAGAACGTCCGCGCCTTCTACGTCGGTGACCGCAACTACCAGGCAGCAAGCTCCAACCGGGTCCGGTTGCGGGTTCGCTGAGTCCCGCGGACCGGGTGCGTTCGGCTACTTCTCGGCCGAACGCACCCGGATCCCGGTGATCGGGACGGTGACCGCACCCGAGGGGTCGGTGAAGAAGTCGTTGCCCTTGTCGTCGACCACGATGAAGGCAGGGAAGTCCTCGACCTCGATCTTCCAGACGGCTTCCATCCCCAGTTCGGCGTACTCCAGCACGTCGACGGACTTGATGCAGTCCTGGGCCAGCCGCGCGGCGGGTCCGCCGATCGAGCCGAGGTAGAAGCCCCCGTGGGCGTGGCAGGCCTCGGTGACCACCTTGGAGCGGTTGCCCTTGGCCAGCATCACCCTGGAGCCGCCGGCGGCCTGGAACTGCTCGACGTAGGAGTCCATCCGCCCCGCGGTGGTGGGCCCGAACGAGCCGCTGGCATAGCCCTCGGGGGTCTTCGCGGGACCGGCGTAGTAGACGGCATGGTCACGCAGGTAGGCGGGCATCTCCTCGCCCGCGTCGAGCCGCTCCTTGATCTTGGCGTGCGCGATGTCGCGCGCCACGACCAGCGGTCCGGTCAGCGAGAGCCGGGTCTTGACCGGGTGCCGCGCCAGCTCGGCGAGGATGTCGTCCATCGGCTGGTTGAGGTCGATCCGGACGACGTCGCCCTCCTCGAGCTCGGTCTCCGGCAGGTACTTCGCGGGGTCGGTCTCCAGCTGCTCGAGGAAGACCCCGTCGGCGGTGATCTTGCCCAGCGCCTGCCGGTCGGCCGAGCACGAGACCGCGATCGCCACCGGGCAGCTGGCGCCGTGCCGGGGGAGCCGGACCACGCGCACGTCGTGGCAGAAGTACTTCCCGCCGAACTGCGCACCGATCCCGAAGGACTTGGTCAGCTCGAAGACCTCCTCCTCCAGCTCGAGGTCGCGGAAGCCGTGCGCGCTCATCGACCCCTCGGTAGGGAGGTTGTCGAGGTAGTGGGCGCTGGCGTACTTCGCGGTCTTCAGGGCGAACTCCGCGCTGGTGCCGCCGATCACGATCGCGAGGTGGTACGGCGGGCAGGCGGCCGTGCCGAGCGAGCGGATCTTCTCGTCGAGGAACTTCAGCATCCGCTCGGGGTTCAGGACGGCCTTGGTCTCCTGGAACAGGAACGACTTGTTGGCCGAGCCACCACCCTTGGCCATGAACAGGAACTTGTACTCCGGCCGACCGTCCTTGTCGGGTGTCGAGTAGAGCTCGATCTGCGCCGGGAGGTTCGTGCCGGTGTTCTTCTCCTCCCAGGTGGTCAGCGGAGCGAGCTGGGAGTAGCGCAGGTTCAGCAAGGTGTAGGCGTCGTACACGCCGCGGCTGATCGCCTCACCGTCGTCGGCGCCGGTGAGCACGCCCTCTGACTTCTTGCCCATCACGATCGCGGTGCCGGTGTCCTGGCACATCGGCAGCACGCCGCCGGCGGAGATGTTCACGTTCTTGAGCAGGTCGGTGGCGACGAAGCGGTCGTTGCCCGAGGACTCCGGGTCGTCGATGATCCTGCGCAGCTGGGCCAGGTGCGCGGGACGCAGGTAGTGGGCGATGTCGTGCATCGCCTCGGCGGTCAGCTGCCGGATCGCCTCGGGGGAGACCCGCAGGAAGGTCTGCCCGTCGGCCTCGAAGGTGGAGACCCCCTCGGTGGTGATCAACCGGTAGGGGGTCTCGTCGGGCCCGAGCGGGAGCAGGTCGGAGTATCTGAATTCGGGTTCGGTGGCCACGAGCGTCGATTATCGCACCGGTCTAACCTGAGCGCATGGCGGGCGAGCTGGACGGTTACGACGAACGTGCCCGGTTGAGGATCTCCGATGGGGACCGGCACCAGGTCTCCGAGCTGCTGCGGCAGGCGGCGGGCGAGGGGCGGCTGGACCTGGACGAGCTCGACGAGCGTCTCGAGGCGGCGTACGCCGCGAAGACCTACGGCGATCTGGTTCCGCTCACAGTCGATCTGCCCGCAGGGTTGCAGGACGCTCTGCCCAGGGCCGGCGTGCAGCCGCCCGTGTCCCGGGTGCCGGCCACTCGCTACGACAGCTCCATCGCTGTCCTGAGCGGGTGCACCAGGCGGGGCGCCTGGGAGATCGGCCCCGAGCACACCGCGGTGACGTTGATGGGAGGCGTCGACCTGGACCTGCGCGAGGCCAGGTTCGCCGCGCGGGAGACCGTGATCCGCGCCTACACGATCATGGGCGGCGTCGAGGTTCTCGTGAACGCGAGCACCCGGGTGGTGGTCGACGGGATCGGCATCATGGGCGCCTTCGAACAGGCGCGCGACCGGGTGGTGCCCGAGCTGCGGCCCGACTCGCCGATCGTGCGGGTGACCGGCTTCGCCCTGATGGGCGGGGTCACCGTCTCGCGGCGCCGGATGCCGGGCGAGGCCCGGCGCCGACTGATCGGTCGCTGAGGGGGCAAACGCCCGTCAGGGACGAGGCAGCGCGGTGAGGTGCACCATCGTGACAGTCTCGGGTCGACGACGGGGGATCCAGAAGCCACGGCCGCCAAGTGACCTGCCGGACACCACCGCACCATCGGTCGGGCCGGCGTCGGGCAGCCCCGCGGACATGCTCAGCCCGGCGTGTTCGACTGGCCCCTCCCAGCGCAGCTCGTACGACGCTTGCTCGTCCAGCCCCGGCACCCGCACGCTCACGCCACGGTTGTGCGCGGACTCGTCGAGCTGCACGTGGGCGATCAGTGCCTCGGACCGGTCGGCCGCCACCACTCCGTGGAGCAGGACCGTCGGGTCGGGCGACTCGGGACGCACCACCCGACCGGAGTGCAGCAACGGCCGGAAACGCTGGTAGCGCCGCACCCACCCGGTGAGCCGCTCCAGGTCTTCCTCGCTCGCCTGCGTCAGGTCCCACTCGAGGCCGAAGGAGCCGAAGAAGGCCGTGGCAGCACGGAAATCGAGGCTGAGCGTCCGACCGGTCGTGTGTGAGGTCGGCGCCGAGATGTGCGCACCGACGTACTCCGGGGCCAGCAGCTGCGTGGTCCAACGCTGGATGTGCTGTCGGGAGAGAGCGTCGGTCATGTCCGAGGCCCAGAACCGCTGCACCCGCTCGAGCACCCCCAGGTCGACCCGCCCCCCGCCGGACGCGCACGACTCCCAGTCGATCCGGGGGTGCGCGGCTCTGAGATCGTCGAGAAGCCGGTAGAACCCCACCGTCTGGTGATGGACGGCTGGGGCCCCGCTGAGTGCCACGCTGCCGGCCTCGAGCAGGTCCCGGTTGTGGTCCCACTTGACCGCGTCGATGGGATAGTCCCCGAGCACGGCGGTGATCTGCGCGAAGATGTGCTCGCGCACGTCGGTGCGTGAGAGGTCGAGCACCAGCTGCTGACGGTGCAGCAACGGCACTCGGTCCCCGGCAGAGAGGATCCAGTCGGGGTGCTCGCGGTAGAGGTCGGAGTCGGGGTTGACCATCTCGGGCTCGATCCACAGCCCGAACTGCATGCCCAGACCGTGCACGTGGTCGACCAGGGGCGAGAGCCCGTCGGGCCACACGGCCGGGTCGACCTGCCAGTCGCCGAGGCCCAGGGTGTCGTCCCGGCGACCGGTGAACCACCCGTCATCGAGGACGAAGCGCTCCACCCCGATCCGCGCTGCGCGGTCGGCAATGGCTTGCAGCCGGGGGAGGTCGTGGTCGAAGTAGACGGCCTCCCAGACGTTGAGCACCACGGGCTGCTGCGAGGGGTGTGCAGGCAGGCTGCGCTGGTGCGTGTGCCAGACCGCAGCCAGTCCGTCCAGGCCGTCGTCGGCCGCCGCGAAGTACACCCACGGAGTCGCATAGTGCTCCCCGGTGGAGAGTCGACCCTCGCCCGGCAGGAGCAGCTCACCGGCTCCGAGCGTCGTGCCCGTCGCCGGGTCGCGCTCGACGCGGAGCACGGAGTTGCCGCTCCAGGCCACGTGCACGGCGAAGACCTCGCCCCGGGTGGTGGAGAAGCCCGGAGTCCCGAGCACCACCATCGTGGCCGCACCGAGCCCAGGACGGCCGGTCCGTGCCTCACGCAGCCAGAGCCCATCGGTCACCTGATGTCGTTGGGGAGCGCGCTCGTGCTCGTGCCGGCCGGTGAAGTCGAGCGCCTCGACCAGCTGGTCGGCAACGGGGAGCACGACCTCGAGCCCATCGACCGTGTAGTCGTCCTCGCCGAGGTTGGTGATCGTGTGCCGCAGGCGCAGGGCTCCGCCCCGCACCGACTCCACCTCGGTGGTCAACCCGAGCGACGCCGCCGTGTCGACCAGCTCGATGACCAGCCGCTCGTCGAGGAGCGTCACGCTCTCGCAGGCGAACCGCGTCGACCAGGCGCGACCGCCGGCGCGCTGACCGCGCAGGTGTGGTCGGGTGAACCGACCCCGGGAGTGCTCACCGAGAACCGGGAGGCCAGGGCCGAGAAAGGTCAGCGGAGCACCGGATGCCCCGGACCCGAGCAGGCCGGCTGCGACCAGGACAGGGAATCCGTCCTGGTCGCACACCAACTCGATACCGGTTGTCGCGGCGCCAGCATCGGGGGGAAACAGCATCGCCGAGCAGGTCAGCCCTTGACCGCGCCCGCGGTCATGCCGCGGACGAAGTAGCGCTGCAGGAAGAGGAACACCGTGATCGGCACGATGATCGTCAAGATGCCACCGGCGGTGGTGAGGTTCCAGCCCTGGCCGAGCTGGCCGCGGAGACCGGTCAGCGCGATCGTGATCGGCTCGTTCTCGCCCGGCCCGATGAAGACCAGAGCGACCAGGAGGTCGTTCCACACCCAGAGGAACTGGAAGATCGCGAACGAGGCGAGCGCCGGCACCGACATCGGCAGCACCAGCCTGTAGAAGGTCTGGAAGTGGCTCGCTCCGTCGATCTTGGCCGACTCGATGATCGTCTTGGGCAGCGTGGCCATGTAGTTGCGCAGGATGTAGATCGCCAGCGACATACCGAAGCCGATGTGCGCCAGCCACACCGCGGGGAAGGTGCCGTTCATCCCCAGGGCGCCGTAGATCTTCAGCATCGGCACCAGGGCCACGTAGTTGGGCACCACCAGCATCGCCACGATGCTCAGGAACAGCACGTCACGACCCTTGAACTCCATGAAGGTGAAGGCGTACGCCGCGAAGGCGGCCACGAGCACCGGGATGAAGGTCGCGGGCAGGGCGATGGCGAAGCTGTTGATGAACGCCGGGCCCATGTCCGCGCCGGTGATCGCCTCGGAGTAGTTGTTCGTGGTCAGGTTGCCGAGGTCTCCGAGGACCTCCCACCAGCCCGAGCTCCGCGCGGAGTCGACGCTGCGGAACGAGGTGATGAACGTGCCGATCAGAGGAATCATCCAGATCAAGCACAGGAAGAACAGCACCAGCTTGACCAGCCAGCCCGCCTTGGCGGGGTTGGGGTCGAAGCTGCTCGCCTTCTTGCGCTGCTTGGCGGTCGGTGTGGCCGCCGCCATCGGCGTGACTGCCTGGCTCATGCTGCCGCCTCCTCGCGCTTGAAGTGACGAACTTGGTAGATCATCACCGGGATCACGGCGATCATCAGCATCACCACGATGGCCGCCGCTGCGCCGTTGTTGAAGTTGGTGTTGAGCTGGTTGAAGAACTCGTTGCCGAGCACGTTGGTGTTGAAGCCGCCGTTGGTCAGGACGTAGACGATGTCGAAGATCTTCATCACCGCGATGGTGACCGTGATGAAGACGGTGATGATCGTGCCCTTGATCTGGGGAACCACGACCTGGAAGAAGGTCTGGCGCTCGGTGGCGCCGTCGATGCGGGCCGCCTCCAACGTGTCGGCCGGCACGCCCTTGACGGCGGCGGAGAGGAGCACCATGGCGAACCCGACCTGGGCCCAGAGCAGGACGACCATCAGCAGGATGCTGTTCAGGTGCGCCGTGCTCTGCTGGAGCCACGCCACGGGGTCGAACCCGAAGGCGGTCCAGATGGCGTTGAACACCCCGATCTGCTGGCGACCCTGCGGCTCGGCCGAGTAGACGAAGCGCCAGATGGTGGCCGCACCCACGGCGCTGATCGCCATCGGCATGAAGATGATCGTCTTGGTGAGCTTCTCGCCCGCGGGCTTGAGCCGATCCGCGAGGACGGCCACGGCGAGGCCGAGGACGACGGTCACGGCAGGAACGATCGCGATCCACAGCAGCGTGTTGAACAAGGTCTGTTGGAACCCGCTGTTGGACAGCAACCGGGTGTAGTTCTCGGTGCCGACGAAGGACGTCGACGAGGAGTCCTGGAAGCTGGCGATGAGCGTCTGGATGGCCGGGTAGATCAGGTAGATCGCGACGGCGAGGTAGGCCGGGAGGATGTAGAAGAACGGCTTGATCCGCTCTTCCCACTTCGGGGGCATCAGCTCGGCGAGCTTGTTCAACAACCAGTACAGGACGAGTGCTGCACCGATGCCCGCGATCACGGTCAGCAGTGCGCTCAGCAACTTCATCTCAGTTCACACCTTTCCTTGCCAGGTCCCGGACATACGTGGTGGTAGAGCCAGAGGTGCGTCTGTGACGCCGGGTGGGCCAGGGGTGCGCGGCGGTTCGGCCGCACACCCCTGACTCCCGCTCCGAGCGTCGCTCAGCTGGCGGGCCAGCTCTCGTCGATGTTCTTCAGAGCGTCGTCGAGGGACTCCTGTCCGGCGATCCACGCGGTCATGTCCTTCCAGAAGGTGCCGGCACCGACCTCGCCGGGCATCTGGTCCGACCCGTCGAAGAGCAACGTGGTCGCGTCGGTGCCGACCTTGGCGACCTGGCGGGTCAAGTCGTTGGCGTAGTTGGCCGCGTCGAAGTCTTTGTGCGGGGAGATGAAGGAGCTGTTCTTGGCCGCCTCGTTGCCGATGTCGGTCTCCGCGAGCATCTTCATGACGTCCTTGCTCGACTGCGACTCGTCCAGCAGCATCGCCATGTCGCCACCGCCGAGGACGGGGTTCTCGCCACCGGCCTCAGCCGGCGGGAAGCCGAAGACACCCACGTTGGCGTCGAGGTCTGCGACGATCTTCTTCGGGAAGAAGCCGGTGATGAAGCTGCCCTGCTTGTACATCCAGCAGCCGGGCTTGGCGTCGAACATCGGGTTGCCCGCCGTGCCGAAGTTGGTGCTCGCGATCGCCTTGCGCCCACCCAGGACGTTGCCGTCGGTGAACATCAGCTTCTCGAACTCGGCCGCGGCCTCGCGGACCAGCGGCGAGTCGAACTTGATCTCGTGCTTGACCCACTTGTTGTACTCCTCGGCGCCGCCGTAACGCATCACGAGGTCTTCCATCCAGTCTGTCGCCGGCCAGCCCGTTGCGGTGTCGGACTCGATGCCCATGCACCACGGGGTGTTCCCGTCGGACTTGATCTTCTCGGTGAGAGCGTTCAGGTCATCGATGGACTCGGGGGCCTGGTAGCCGGCCTTCGCCCAGGCCTTCTTCGGGTAGAACACCAGGCTCTTGACGTTGGCGCTGACCAGCAGCCCGTAGAGCTTGCCGTCGACCGTGCCGGAGTCCAGCGTTCCGGGAATCATGCTGCTCTCGAGCGCACCCTTGTCGAGCACGTCGTCGAGGGCCACGGGCTTGCCGCGCTTGACGATGTCGGCGACGACGCCGGGCTGCGGGATGAAGGCGATGTCGGGGGTGTCGTTGGCCTGGATCTTCTGCATGATCAGCTGGTTGATGTTCTCAACCTTCTGCCACTTGATGGTGATCCCCTTGGGCTTGGCCTTCTCGACCAGCACCTTCTCCAAACCGTCCTGGACGGGCTGGTCGACGCTGCTCCAGATGGTGACGACCTTGTCGTCCTTGCCGCCGCTGCCGCCGCTGCTGCCACAGGCGGCCAGGGCGGAGGTGGCGGCCAAGGCGGCCACCGCCAGGAGCGAGGTGCGACCTCGCCATTGGTTTCGCATCATGCTTCTCCTCGAAATCTTTGACTTGGACACACCGTGATTCGGAGTCGTACTGTGACGCAGACCACATGCTGAATCGAATCAGCAGCCTATGTGGGCGAACACCGCCGGTGTCAAGCAACGATTGGGTCTCGGAACGTCGATTGCCGAGGAGGTACCACAATTGCCCCGTTTCAAGCGCGCAACCCTGATCGACGTTGCCCACCATGCGGGCGTCTCGGTGACCACGGCCTCCTACGTCCTCAACGGCCGGACCTCCGAGATGCGGATCGCGCCGGAGACCGAGCACCGCGTCCGGGATGCGATCGAGAAGCTGCACTACCGGCCCAACCGCAGCGCCCGCAACCTGCGTCGTGCGACCACGCAGACGATCGGGGTGATCTCCGACTCGGTAGCCAGTGGTGCCTTCTCCAGCCAGCTGCTGGTCGGGGCGACCGCCGCCGCCCGCGCCCACGACCACCTCCTGGTGATCGGTGAGACGCTGGGCGACCGCGAGGTCGAGCGACTGCTGATCGAGGAGATGGCCGATCGGCAGGTCGACGGCATCCTCTACGCCACGCTGAGCGCCTCCCGAGTGCACCTGCCCCAGTCGCTGCGTGAGGGCCCGACCGTGATGCTGAACTGCGAGGACCCCGAGGCCGGGCTTCCTGCCGTGCTCCCCGACGACTTCGGTGGCGGACGGGCAGCAGTGCGGCACCTGCTCGAGAACGGCATCGAGGGGCCGGTCCACGTGGTCGGGGTCGACCCCAAGCCGTACGCCACCGCCGGGCCAGCGCGGCTGGCCGGGATCCTCGAGGCCCTCGCCGACGTGGACCGGGAGCTGGCCGGGGTGGTGGACTGCGACTGGGACGTGGCCCCGGCCCGCGTCGCCATGAGCGACTGGCTGGCGAGCGGGGTCGTCCCGAGTGCCCTGATCTGCATGAACGACCGGGTGGCCATGGGTGCCTACCAGGCACTGCGGGAATACGACCTCGAGGTGCCGAGCGCAGTCTCGGTGGTCTCCTTCGACGGCTCCGACCTCTCCACCTGGCTGCGCCCACGGCTCACCTCGCTGGCATTGCCGTTCCGGGACATGGGGGCGCAGGCGGTGGAGCTGCTGGTGGACCCTGACTGGTCCGGCACGGGCGTGACCACGCTTCCGCTGGTGCTGCAGCCCGGCGAGTCGGTGCGGCAGAGCACGCTCCGGGCCGGTTGAGCGCGGTGGCCTTCACCCTGGCGGACTCCTACGTGTGGGACTTCTGGACCGTCCACGACGACGACACCGGCCGGCACCACCTGTTCTTCCTGCACGCGCCGACCTCGCTGGGTGATCCGGAGCTTCGGCACGGGCAGGCCCGGATCGGCCACGCGGTCTCCAGCGACCTGACGGCGTGGCAGCGACTGCCGGACCCGCTTCCCAGGCCCGGCGCCTTCGACGACCTCGCCCAGTGGACCGGGTGCTGCGTCCGCGGGGAGGCGGAGTGGTGGCTGTTCACCACGGGGCTCTCCAGCCAGGACGGGGGGCGGATCCAGCGCATCGGGGCCGCCTGCTCCGCTGACCTGTCCGAGTGGCGCCGGACCGATCTCGTGCTCGGGGCCGACCCAGCCCACTACCAGCTCAGCAACGCCGACTGGCCCGAGGAGGCCTGGCGCGACCCGTGGGTGGTGCGCGACCAGGACGGCCTGTGGCACATGTACGTCACCGCCCGGTCCGCTGCCGGCACCGCAGGCTGCGGGGTGGTCGGGCATGCCACCTCCGAGGACCTGCTGCGCTGGCAGATCGGCGCCCCCCTGAGCGCGCCGAGTGGCCGCTTCGAGTGGCTCGAGGTGATCCAGGTGGTGGCCGTGGAGGGCCGCTGGGTGCTGGTGTTCTCGTGCCTGGGGGCTGAGATGCCGGGCGCCCCGGCCGGCGCCGGTGGAGTGTGGTCTGTACCGGTCGCCGGGCCGGGGTCGGCTGTTGACGTGGCGGCGGCGGTGCGCTTGACCGATGAGTCCCGCTATGTCGGGAAGGTCGTCCAGCACCGCGGTACGGCGTACTTCCTGGCGTTTCGCAACACCGGACCTGACGGCGCCTTCGTCGGGGGGATCACGGACCCGGTCAAAGTGCGGTGGCGTCCGGACGGCCGGGGCCTCGAGCTCGCGTCGGGGTAGTGTGATCGGCGTCACTTACAACGGATCGTCCGGCACGTTCCTGCCGGTGAGGAGATAAATCATGGCAACTGTTTCGTTCAAGAAGGCACAACGCTGGTATCCCGGAATGGACCGGCCGGCCGTCCCAGGTATCGACCTGGACATCAAGGACGGCGAGTTCATGGTCCTGGTCGGGCCCTCGGGGTGTGGCAAGTCGACCACCCTGCGGATGCTCGCCGGGCTCGAAGAGGTCAACGACGGGAAGATCTTCATCGGTGACACCGACGTCACCAAGCTCCCGCCCAAGGACCGCGACATCGCGATGGTGTTCCAGAACTACGCGCTCTACCCGCACATGACCGTCGCGGACAACATGGCGTTCTCGCTTAAGATGGCGAAGGTCGGGGCCGAGGACCGGCGCCAGCGCGTCGAGGAGGCGGCCAGGATCCTGAACCTGACCGAGTATCTCGACCGCAAGCCCAAGGCGCTCTCCGGTGGTCAGCGCCAGCGGGTGGCCATGGGGCGCGCGATCGTGCGCAAGCCGCAGGTGTTCTGCATGGACGAGCCGCTGTCGAACCTGGATGCGAAGATGCGCGTCGCGACGCGCACGGACATCGCCAAGCTGCAGTCCGACCTGGGTGTCACCACCGTCTACGTCACCCACGACCAGGTCGAGGCCATGACCATGGGCGACCGCGTTGCGGTGATGCTCGACGGCAACCTGCAGCAGGTGGACACTCCGCTCGGTCTCTACGACCGGCCGGTCAACCTGTTCGTCGCTGGGTTCATCGGCTCTCCTGCGATGAACCTGCTCTCCGCCACGGCCGTCGACGGACAGGCGAAGATCGGCGACTACCTGGTCCCGGTCGACCCCGGCGCCTCGAAGAAGATGCAGGGCGACATCGTGGTCGGGGTCCGCCCGGAGTCCTGGCGCGTGGTCTCCGCCGACGCCGGCGGCCTGCCGGTGGAGGTGAACGTGGTCGAGGAGCTCGGCTCCGACGCGTTCGTCTACGGCAGCAGCGGCGTGAAGGGTGCACCGAGCAGCGTGATCGTGCGGGTCTCCGCGCGCGACAGCGTGCACAAGCACGACGTACTGCACGTGACCACGGACCCGCAGCACGTCCACGTGTTCGACGCCGAGTCGGGTCTGCGCCTCAGCGACTAGGGGTCAACTTCACGAGGACTGGCTCCTCGGTGACCGGGCGGTGCTCCTTCGGGGCGCCGCCCGGTTCGCTGCCCGGTTCGCTGCCCGGTCCGCCGTACGTCGGATCACGTCGGTGAGCGTCGAGTACAGCTCCTCAGGCACGTCGTGGCCCATGCCGTCCAGCAGCACCAGCTGGGCTCCGGGGATCGCACGGGCCGTGGCCTTGCCACCGGAGACGTGCACCATCTTGTCGGCGCGTCCGTGCACGACGGCCGCGGGGACCTGCACCGACCGCAGCGCACGGGCACGGTTGGGCTGGTTCAGGATCGCCAGCATCTGACGCATCACCCCGCTCGCGGAGACACCTCGGTCGAAGGTCTCCTCGGCCCGGGCACGCACCTTCTCGTCGCTCAGCGGGTAGGCCGGTGAGCCGATCACCTGCCACAGCCTGGTCGAGGTCTCGACGTAGGCCTCCCGGCCCGGTCCTCGGCTCGCGAGCAGCATCGGCAGCAGGGAGGGGTGCTGCCAGCCGACCGTGCGCTTGCCCACCGTCGACATGATCGAGGTCAGCGAGCGCACCCGGTCGGGGTGCTCGATGGCCAAGGTCTGCACGATCATCCCGCCCATGGAGACCCCGGCGACGTGGGCGGAGTCCCAGCCCAGGTGGTCGATCAGGCCGACGGCGTCCTGGGCCATGTCGCTCAAGGTGTACGGCGGCTCGGCACCCCGGCCGAGGAACGAGCTCACCAGTGCGCTGCGGGAGACCCGCGCGCGCACCTTGGTGGAGCGCCCGGTGTCCCGGTTGTCGTAGCGCACCACGAAGAAGCCAGCCTCGGCCAAGTCGGTGCACAGCTCGGGGTCCCACCAGGTCATCGGCCCGCCGAGGCCCATCACCAGCAGGAGCGGCTCGTCGGCGGGGTCGCCGAAGGTCTGGTAGCACAGCTCGATCCCGGTCCCGACCGGTGCGATGAGTTCCTCGGAGATGGCGACAGGCACGGGTGCACTCTTTCCTGGCGAAGGCTTTTCTGGGCAAATGTGTCGGGATAGGCGTCGATAACGCTACCGTCAGTATGGTGAACTCACCTCTTGGTTCGTTCCTGCTGCCCGACGGGTTCGCCGGCCCCTCCGGGGTGCGGGCACTCGCCCGCGAAGGCAGCACCATGATCGAGGCAGCGCGTCTGGTGCGCCGGGCCCGCAACGACTCCCGCGCCCGGGCGCTGCAGCCCTACGCAGGCAGCCACCGCACCACCGCACTCGACCCCGTGATGCTGGTCCCGGGCTTCATGGCCGGGGACCCCACCCTGCTGGCGATGTCGACGTTCCTGCGGCACCAGGGGTTCCGCACCTACCGCTCGCAGATCACGGTCAACGCCGGCTGCACCCGCGAGGCGGGCGACCGGCTCGAGGCACGCGTGGAGACGATCGCGACGCGTCGCGACCGCAAGGTCACCATCGTGGGGCACAGCCTGGGCGGCATGCTCGCTCGCGGCCTGGCCGCGCGTCGTCCCGACCTGATCGAGGGGATCGTCAGCCTCGGGAGTCCCGTGCTGGCTCCGGGTGCGATCCACCGGGTGCTGAAGTGGGACGCCGAGATGCTCGCCAAGCTCACCCGCGCGGGCCTGCGGGGGCTGATGAGCGCGGACTGCTTCGGCGGGGACTGCGCGCGGCTCAGCTTCGAGGAGAGCCAGCAGCCGCTCGAGCCCGGCATCGCCTTCACCGCGATCTACAGCAGGCGCGACGGGATCGTGGACTGGAAGGCGTGCCTGGACCCGTTGGCCACCCACGTGGAGGTGAGCACCAGTCACTGCGGCATGGCCGTGGACCCGGCGGTGATGGACCACGTGCTCAAGGCGCTGCGCGACCAGCAGCTCAGCCGGGCCAGCCTGCTGGCAGCTCCGCACGACGAGGTGGGTTCGCTCCGCGTCGCTCGCAGGTGATCGCTGCGACCTCCATCGAGCCGCGCAGCAGCTGCTCGAGGTCGGACTGCTTGGTGGAGATCCGCTGGCCTGACCCGGTCAGGGCGCCCTGGTCGGAGAGCTGCACCAGCATGCCGGCCATGAAGGCGTCGCCCGCACCGACGGTGTCGATCAGCTCGATGGCGCGCGGGCGGGCGCTCACCTCGGTGTCGAGGGTGTACGCCGTGGCGCCGTCCGGCCCCCGGGTCAGCACCACCAGCTCGGTGCGCTCCCCTGCGAGCAGTGCTCGGGCGACGTCGTCGGGAGCGGAGTCGGGGTCCAGCAGCCCGGCGTCCTCGTCGCTGAGCTTGACCAGCGTGCAGCGCGATCCGAGCGTGCGTACGTCGACCCAGGCCTGGTCGCGGTCATCGACGAACGACTCCCGCAGATTGGCGTCGTAGCTGATGAACAGGTCGCGCTCGCAGGCCTGCTCGACCAGGTCGAGGACGCTGTCACGCCCCGGCTCGAGCAGGGTGCCGAGCGAGCCGACGTGCAAGCCGTGGCAGGGCGGCAGCTCCTGGGGCGGCAGCGACCAGTCGAGGTCGAAGTCGTAGCTGGCGACCCCGTTGCGGTCGAGCGTCGCCCTTGCCACCGAGGTGCGACCGGTCGAGGTCGGGACCGGGACGACCTGGGCCTCGCTGGCCTCGACGTGCGCGATGACCAGGCCGCCGTACTCGTCGTGACCGACCTGGGTGAGCAGGGTCGCGGGTACGCCGAGCCGGGCGAGCCCGACCGCGACGTTGAGCGGCGAGCCGCCCGGGGACTCGGTGGTGTCACCGTCGGCGTCGAGGACGACGTCGACCAGTGCCTCTCCGGCAATGACGATCATGGAGGTCCCTGCCGTTCTCAGTGCTCGTAGTCGACGTCGGCGTACGCGCGCAGCTTGCTCAGCTTGTGCTCGGACTGGATCGACCGGATGGTGCCGCTGCGGGAGCGCATCACCAGCGAGTGGGTGGTGGCGCCACCGGCGCGGTAGCGCACGCCCTGCATCAGCTCGCCGTCGGTGATGCCGGTCGCGACGAAGAAGCAGTCGTCGCCGGAGACAAGGTCGTCGGTGTAGAGCACGCGCTCGAGGTCGTGGCCCGCGTCGAGCGCGCGCTGCTTCTCGTCGTCGGTGGTGGGCAGCAGGCGGCCCTGGATGACACCGTCGAGGCACTTCATCGCGCAGGCGGTGATGATGCCCTCGGGGGTGCCACCGACCCCGAGCAGCAGGTCGATGCCGGTGCCCTCACGAGCCGCCATGATCGCGCCGGCGACGTCGCCATCGGTGATGAACTTGATCCGGGCGCCAGCGGCACGGATCTCGTCGACCAGCCCCTGGTGGCGCGGCCGGTCGAGCAGCACCACCGTGACGTCCTCGGGCTTGCTGCCCTTGGCCTTGGCGACCTGGTGGATGTTCTCGGCCACCGGGAAGCGGATGTCCACGACCTCAGCGGCGGCCGGACCGGTGACCAGCTTGTCCATGTAGAAGACCGCCGAGGGGTCGTACATCGAGCCTCGCGGGGAGACGGCCAGCACCGAGATCGCGTTGGTCATCCCCTTGGCAGTCAGCGTGGTCCCGTCGATCGGGTCCACCGCGACGTCGCACTCGGGACCCTCGCCGTCACCGACCTCCTCGCCGTTGAACAGCATCGGGGCGTTGTCCTTCTCGCCCTCGCCGATCACGACGATGCCGCGCATGCCGACGGTGGAGATCAGCACCCGCATCGCGTTGACCGCGACACCGTCGGCGCCGTTCTTGTCCCCCTTGCCGACCCATCGACCGGCGGCCATGGCGGCGGCCTCGGTCACGCGCACCAGCTCGAGGGCCAGGTTGCGGTCAGGGGTGCTGGGAGACACGGACAGGGAGTCTTTGATCTGGCTCTCGGACATGGCAGTGATCGTAGCCTTCCTCGCGGTTGGCAAGATGGGTTGCATGAGCGAGTCGCCGCGACCCGGCCCCGAGCAGCCCCGACGAACCGGACCCGCTCGCTACCAGCGCTCGACCGGCGGGTTGGTGGGTGCCCTGATCGTCACCGTGCTGGCCGTACTGGCCTTCTCGTTGTTCCGGGCCCTCACCCGCGACAACCCGACCACCCCGGTGCGGGCGGTCGACTATCTCGCCGTGGTGACGGCGGCGCGTGCCGATGCCGAGCTGCCGCTGCTGGCGCCTGCGCGACTTCCGACCGGGTGGAAGGCGACCAGTGCCACCTTCGACCCCGCCAAGCAGCGCTGGCACCTCGGGCTGCTGACCGACAAGGACGACTACGTGGGCGTCGAGGAGTCCCGGGACACCACCCAGGCGATGGTGCAGACCTACGTCGACAAGTCCGCCGAGCAGGGCGAGGACGTCACCATCGACGGGGAGATCTGGCAGAGCTGGACCGACGCCGGCGGCGACTACGCAGTGGTGCGACTGGTGGATCCGGCGCGCATCGGACAGGGTGTGGTTCTGGTGGTGGGCACGGCATCGGAGGACGAGATTCAGGGCCTTGCGGCTTCGCTGGTTACTGAATCCCCGTAACTCGGACAAAGCGATCTCGTTGTTCCCCCCGAGAGCTTCTGGAGGGGGAAACATGTTCAAGGCGATGCTGCTTCTGCGGCCGGTCTTCGCGCTGGCGGGGGTCCTGGCCGCGGTCGACACCGGTCTGGCCGCACACGTCGGGCAGGCCGTCCTGGACGACGCACTCGCGCACAGCTGCTGCGCCGCGCCCGTTGACTCCCACGGCTTCGAGGAGCTCACCACCCGCCTCAACCAGGTCGACGCGCTGGCCCGCCGCTTCAGCGGTCTGATCGGCGTCGACCTCCCGACGCGCTGAGCGCGTCAGGGCCGCGCTCACTCCTCGCGGGTCCCGTCCAACGCCTCGTCCAGCCGCGCACGGGCACCCTCGAGCGCACGCTGGCAGACCTGGGCCAGCTCCTCGCCGCGTTCCCAGAGCGCCAGTGACTCCGCGAGGCTGGTGCCGCCTTGCTCCAGGGTGCGCACCACCTCGATCAGCTGGTCGCGTGCCTGCTCGTAGGTGGGCTCGGCCTCGAGCTGCCCGGGATCGTTGTCAGTCATCGTGGTCAGGTCCTTCCTGGTCCTTCGTGGTCATGGGGTCCTGCGGCAACAGGTCGATCCGGTCGACCGTGGTGGCGGTGGCGCCGATCCGGCCGTCGGCGACGCGCACGAGCAGGGTGTCGCCGGGCGCGAGCGTCGCCACGCTGGAGAGCGCGTTGCCCCCGGCATCGCTGAGTACGGCGTACCCGCGCCGCAAGGTGGCCAGCGGAGAGAGCGCCCGGATCCGTGCCAGCTGGTGCACCAGGTCGTCGGCGCCACGTTCCAACCGGTGCCCGAAGGCGCGACGGCTGCGCCCACGGAGTGCGTCGACCTCCGTCAACCGGTCGGCCAGCCCGGCACGCGGGTCGGCCAGGCTCGGCCGGCTCCGCAACGCGGCGAGCTGGTGAAGCTCGCGGTCGATGAGGCCGCGGATCGCCACGCGGCCCCGCTCGCGGACCTGGTGCACCCGGTCGGCCTCCTCGGCCACGTCGGGCACCACCCGCTTCGCGGCGTCCGTGGGCGTGGAGGCCCGGACGTCGGCGACCAGATCGAGGATGGGGGAGTCGGGTTCGTGCCCGATCGCCGAGACGACCGGCGTGCGGACCTGGTGCACAGCGCGGATCAGCGCCTCGTCGGAGAACGGGAGCAGGTCCTCGACCGAACCACCCCCACGGGCCACGATGATCACGTCCACGCCGGGGTCCCGGTCGAGCGCCTGCAGCGCCTCGATCACGTCGCGCGCGGAGTTCACACCCTGCATGGCGGCGTACTTGACGGTGAAGCGCACCCCTGGCCACCGGCGCCGGCCGTGCTCGAGGACGTCGCGCTCGGCCGCGGAGTTCTGTGCGGTGACCAGGCCGACGTTGCCGGGCAGGAACGGCAGCGGTCGCTTCAGCTCCTCGGCGAAGAGTCCCTCGGCCGCGAGCAGTCGTCGGCGACGCTCCAACCGGGCCAGCAGCTCGCCCTCACCCACCAGCCGGATCTCGCGCACCGAGAGCGAGAGCGTGCCCCGGTTGGGGTAGAACGACGGCTTCGCGTGGCACACGATCTGGGCGCCCTCGACCAGCGGTGTGGGCAGTGAGTCGATCACGACCCGTTGGCAGGTCACCTGGATCGAGATGTCGGCGAGCTTGTCGCGCAGGGTGAGGAAGACGGTGTTCATCCCGCCCCGACGGCTGATCTGGGTGACCTGACCCTCGACCCAGACCGCTCCGAGCCGGTCGACCCACTGGCCGATCGCCTGAGTGATCTGCCGGACCGGCGCCGGGTGCTCGGGCGAGGTCTCGATGGCCATGCGGCGACCCTAAGGCCCGCCGCCTACGATTGACCGCATGACTGACCTGGGTACGCCGAGCGTCCTCTCCCCGGACGAGGCCGACCGCGCCGTGCGCCTCGCTGCGCCGCGCGGCTACTGCGCCGGGGTCGACCGCGCCGTGATCACCGTCGAGAAGGCCCTGGACCTCTACGGGTCCCCGGTCTACGTCCGCAAGCAGATCGTGCACAACAAGCACGTCGTGGCCGACCTGGAGTCCCGCGGCGCGATCTTCGTCGAGGAGCTCGACGAGGTCCCTCCCGGCGAGACCGTGGTGTTCTCCGCCCACGGCGTCTCCCCGCTGGTGCACGAGGAGGCTGCCGACCGCGGCCTGAAGACGATCGACGCCACCTGCCCGCTGGTGACCAAGGTGCACCACGAGGCCCGCCGGTTCGCCAGCGACGACTACGACATCCTGCTGATCGGTCACGAGGGTCACGAGGAGGTCGAGGGCACGGCCGGTGAGGCTCCCGAGCACATCCAGCTGGTGCAGAGCCCCGACGACGTGGCCGGGATCGTCGTACGCGACCCCGAGAAGGTCGCCTGGCTCTCCCAGACCACGCTCTCGGTCGACGAGACGATGGCCACCGTGGACGCGATCAGGCAGCGGTTCCCGGCGCTGCTCGACCCGCCCAGCGACGACATCTGCTACGCCACGCAGAACCGTCAGCTGGCGGTGAAGGAGATCAGCCCCTCGGCCGACCTCGTGATCGTCGTCGGCTCGGCGAACTCCTCCAACTCGGTGCGTCTGGCCGAGGTGGCGCTCGAGGCCGGCGCCAAGGCGGCCTACCGCGTGGACGACGCCACCGAGATCGACGAGGCCTGGCTCGAGGGCGTCCGCAGCGTCAGTGTCACCTCCGGAGCATCGGTGCCCGAGGACCTCGTCGACGGGGTGCTCAGCTTCCTGACCGAGCGGGGCTACCCCGACGCCGTCGCCGTGCACACGGCCGAGGAGTCGCTGATCTTCGCGCTCCCGCCCGAGCTGCGCCGCGACATGCGCAAGGCGGCGGAAGCGGCGGCGAGCGCGGCCCAGAGCACGACCCGGGGCGGCTAGGTCCGATGGCGCGGTATCTCGACGTCCACCCGGTGGACCCCCAGCCGCGCGCCATCTCGCAGGTGGTGGCGATGCTGCGCGACGACCAGCTGATCGCCTACCCGACCGACTCGGGCTATGCGCTGGGCATCCAGCTCGGCAACCGTGACGGCCTGGAGCGGATCAAGAAGCTGCGCCAGCTCGATGACAAGCACCATTTCACCCTGGTCTGTCGCGACTTCGCGCAGCTCGGCCAGCTCGTGCACCTGTCCAACGCGGCCTTCCGCGCGGTGAAGGCGGCGACCCCGGGTGCCTACACGTTCATCCTGCCGGCGACCGGCGAGGTGCCCAAGCGGCTGATGCACCCGCGCAAGCGCACGGTCGGCGTACGCATCCCCGAACACCCGGTCGTGCGCGCCCTGCTCGAGGAGCTCGATGAGCCGCTGCTGTCCAGCACCCTGCTGATGCCCGGTGAGCTGGAGCCGATGACCGACGGCTGGCAGGTCAAGGAGGACCTCGATCACTGGTTGGACGCGGTCATAGATTCCGGTGAGTGCGGCTCGGAGCCGACCACAGTGGTCGACTTCTCCGACGGCGGTCCCGAGATCGTCAGGGTCGGTGCGGGGGACACCTCACGCTTCGAGTGAAGCAGCTGCCGGCGCCGGTGGCCGCGGATCGCGAGCACGGTGAGCGCCAGCAGGTAGCCGGTCAGCAGCGAGCCCGCCTGCTGGGTCAGTCCCGAGACGATCGCCTGCGCCAGGCTGTCGTCGGCTCCGGCCACCCAGCCGCGGTTCACCAGGGCGACCAGGGTGACCAGGCCGAGCAGCAGCAGCGGCGGGAGTACGCCGACCCGGAAGAAGTCGCGGGCTCGCACGGCCAGCGCCGCGAAGACGCACAGGAGAACGAACCCGATCTCGAAGATCAGGTCGAGGTGACGGTCGATGGCGAGGTCGAGGGCGACCAGGAGCAGCCCGAGGAGGACCGAGAGCCGCGTGACGCGGCTTCCGGACATCCGACCTTCTTCCCACAGGGTGGGTGCGCTCACGCGTTCACCGTAGGCCTGCTCAGGCACTGTCCCGGCGCGACTCGCCGGGCGACTCGCCGGTGGAGACGCCGATGGAGGGGCCGGGCTGCCCGGTGCCGTCCGCGGCCGGCAGCTCGGGGCGTTGCTCGGCCACGGCGTCCAGCAGCTCGGCCGCGGTGAGCGGTCGCGGGACGTGCGTCACCGGTCGCACGACCGGCAGCTGCTCGCGGGCCACGCCGATGTCCTCGAACTGGCGCGCCGTGACCAGCACCCGGCTCTCGATCGAGCCGATCGCACTGTTGTAGGCGTCCACCGCACCCTTGAGCGAGCGGCCCACCTTGTCGAGGTGGCCGCCCATCACCCCGAGACGGCCGTGCAGCTCGCGGCCGAGCTCGTGGATCTCTCGGGTGCGCTCGGCCAGCACCTCGGTGGTCCAGCCGTGGGCGATGGTCCGCAGCAGCGCGATCAGCGTGGTCGGGGTCGCGATCACGACGTCCTTGGTCGCGGCGTAGGTGAGCAGCGAAGGGTCGGTGTCGAGCGCGGCAGCCAGGAACGACTCGGCCGGGACGAACATCACCACGAACTCCGGAGCTCCCGGCATCGAGCGCCAGTAGGCCTTGCCGGCCAAGGCGTCGACGTGGCTGCGCACCTGCCGCACGTGTCGGCGCAGGTGTGCCGAGGCCTCCTCGGGGTCGTCGGTGGACAGCGCGTCCAGGTGGGCGTCGAGCGGCACCTTGGCGTCGACCACCACCGACCTGCCCCCGGCGAGGCGCACCACCAGGTCGGGTCGGTGGTTGCCGTCCTCGCGGGCGATGTGCACCTGCTCGTCGAAGTCGCAGTGCTCCACCATCCCGGAGAGCTCGACCGCCTTGCGCAGGTGCAGCTCGCCCCACTGGCCGCGGACGTGTGGCTTGCGCAGGGCCGTGGACAGCGCGCCGGTCTCCTTGCGCAGCAGGTCGGTGCTGTGCCGCATGTCGGCGACCTGCTGGTGCAGCTGGCCCTGCCACGACGCGCGTTGCTGCTCCACGTCCATCAGCCTGTCGTGCAGCCGGTCGAGCCCGTCGCGCAGGACGGCCTGGTCCTCGCCACGCGCCGAGAGGGCGCGAACGACCTCCGGGTCACCCGTGCGCCGGGTCCACACCAGCACTGCGAGCGCGCCGAGCAGCAGGCCGATGACCAAGGTGAGGAGGGGGAGCGCGAGGTTCATGAGGCCACCCTGACAGCCGGCACCGACAGGTCGGGGGATCTCATGTCTGCCTGCGGATTCTGATGCTGCCGTCGGGTAGCCGTTGGTGGGTGAAGGCGTGGTCGTGGATGCGTTGGTGGTGGTAGTGGCACAGGGGTTCGGCGTTGGCGAGGTCGGTGCGGCCGCCTGTGGCCCAGGGGTCTCGGTGGTGGAGCTCGGCCCAGGCGTAGGGGCGATCGCATCCTTCGGCGAGGCAGGTGTCGTGTCTGAGGCCGGCGGCGAGGCGTTGGGGTTCGGTGAACAGCCGGGTCTCGCGGCCCAGGTCGAGGGCGACGGAGCTGCTGTCGAGGACGGCGGGGATGAGGCCTGCGTTGCAGGCCAGGCGGCGGGCTTCTCCGGCGGAGATGGTCTCGCCGGTGTCGAGGTGGGCGACTTTGAGGGCGCCGGTCAGGACGGTGTGGTCGATGGTGACGACCACGGTGGCGGCGGTCTTGGGGTGCAGGTGGTCGGTGGGGAGGTGCTCGAGGAGCTCGGCGAACGCCAGGCCCCGGCGGTGCCGCCAGTCGAAGGAGCCGGTCGGGCTGCGCGCATGCGGCGCGGGGCGGTCATCGACTCCAGGACCTTCTTGAGCACTGCTGCGGCGAGTCGGGGGACGGTGAAGTGGCCGGTGGTGGTGCCGTCGGCGTTGTCGTGGAAGCTCAGCGAGCAGGCGGCGCGGGCGGTCTCCTCCTCGGAGTGCACCAGCTCGTTCTCGTGGGTGTCGACGGCCAGGGTGTCGGGTTCGACCGCTTCCAGGGCGCGTTTCGCGACCCGTCGGAGCTGGTCAGGGTCGAAGCGTTGGGCCTGCTCGACCAGGGTGGCTTCGACGGTTGCGCGCTGCTCGGGGCTCACGGTGGGGGGCAGCTGGTCGCTGGCGTTGAGGATCACCGCGGCGTGGGCCGGGGAGAGCAGACCCTCCTCGAGGGCGGTGGCGGTGGTGTCGTGGCCGGTGTGCAGCTCGGTGGCGAGGTGGACCTCGCGAGCGGCGGTGGCGCGGGTGGTGTTGGTCTGGCGGGCGGTCCAGGCCTCGGTGCCGGAGAACCCCGCGTCCTGGGCGGTCCCGGCCTTGTCGGCGGCAGCTAGGACCCTGAGCCTGACCGCTTCCAGGCGGCGGGCGACCCGCTCCAGCGAACGCACAGCTGCTGCGTGCTCACCGCTGGCCAGCGGACTGCCGGCACCGGCAAGCATCCGGTCCAGGGTGGTGTCGAGCTCGACCACACCGGCGAGCACCGGGTGTCCGGCGTCGGGGTGGAGGTCGAGGAGTGCTGACATGGGACCATTCTGTTACGAACAAGTGTTCGAGTCAAGGGGTCGGAGCAGTTTTGTGGATAGCGCCGTGCCGCCCTTCACGCCTCCGACGTCTCCTCCAGCCAGCGGACGGTGGAGTCGACGAAGGCATCCAGGCTGGCGTGAGGGTCGTCGTTGAGAACCGCGGCCACGACCTGCTCGATGCCGAACGTGCGCGACCACGTCCGAGCCCGCGCGTAGGTGGTCGAGTCGACTGCGGCACGGACGCTCTCCCACCCGAAGAAGGCCAGGCACGCCACGTCCACGGCCTGGTCGAACGGAGCGGCCAAGTCCCAGTCGATGACGCCCACCACGCGTCCCCGGTCGTCCCAGTGCACGTTCTCACCTGCGAGGTCTCCATGCACCAGGCACGCCTCCACTGGTTCCAGCGCCGCGGCCTCGTCAGTGCGGCGTCGGGCCTCATCGCGTAGCCGTACCGGAAGTCGCGGGATGGCCTCGTGCAACATCAGCTCGTACCAGCGGTCGCGGCCCGCGTAGGCGTGCGGCTGGTCCAGCACATCTCCGAACTCCTCGAGGCTCACCTCGCGCAGTGCCCTGAGCAAGTCCGCCAAGGACTCCGGGTCAGCTTCGCCCTTCGGTCGGACCGCACCCGCGACCCACGACGTCGCAACGGCCGTACGTTCGCCTCGGCATGGCCGCAGCGGCCGCGTCGTGGCGAGCCACCCGAACGACCCCCACCTGGGGGACCACCAGCACGTCGTGGTCCTGGCCACGTGTCGCGTGTGAGTCGGTCAAGTCCGTGTTGGGCAGCACTTCTGCTGCCAAGGCAAGCAGTTCCGTTGGAGGGCTCGACCAGGACATGGTCGTCATCAGCCGTCCACCTCAGACGATCTCCACCACGACCGGAGCGTGGTCGCTGGCCCCCTTGCCGGCCCGCTCGTCGCGGTCGACGAACGCGTGCGTGACCCGGGAGGCCAACGACGGGGAGCCGAGCACGAAGTCGATCCGCATTCCGCGGTTGCGTTCGAAGCGCTGCCGGTAGTAGTCCCAGTAGGTGTAGTTCTCCGGCCCTGGCGTGTGCGGGCGGACGACGTCGACGTACCCGTCCTCGAGGAAGCCCGAGAACGCAGCCCGCTCCGGCGGCGTGACGTGCGTGCTCTTTGCGAACTGGGCGATGTCGAAGACGTCGTCGTCCTGCGGGGCGATGTTCCAGTCACCGACCAGCGCGACGTCACCGGTCATCGTGCGGGCGGCCTCGCGCAGCCGGGCGAGCCACTCCAGCTTGTAGACGTAGTGCGGGTCGTCGACCTTGCGTCCGTTGGGCACGTACAGCGACCAGACCCGGACGCCGCCGCACAGGTGGCGCCGATCGCGCGGGCCTCAGCCGCTCCGGGGTCGCCCCAGGTCGGCATGCCGGGGAAACCGATCTCCACGTCCTCGATGCCTACCCGGCTGAGAATCGCGACGCCGTTCCACTGGTCGTAGCCGACGGAGGCGATGTCGTAGCCGAGCACCGAAAGCCCCATCAGGGGCAGCTGGTCCTCGCGGGCCTTGGTCTCCTGGAGCGCGAGTACGTCGATGTCGTGGCGCTGCAAGAAGGCCTCCACGCGATCGATCCGGCTGCGGAGGGAGTTGACGTTCCAGGTGGCGATTCGCACCTTCCGAGCCTAGGCGCGGCACCGCCCGTAGGAGCAGAGGGGCATGCTGGGGGTATGGAAGACACCCGCGCGACCCTCCGCTCGAAGCTCGCAGAGATCGACGGCGAGATGGCCCTGATGGAGAAGAAGCCTGACGAGCAGGGGGCGATCGCGTTCGGCAAGCGCATCGGCGAGGGCACCTCGATGGCGGTCGACCGGCTGGAGCAGGTGGCTGTGCACGACCAGCTCCAGGTCACCCGCGCCGATGTCGTCCGCGCGCTGGCGAAGCTGGACGAGGACACCTACGGCATCTGCGACGAGTGCGGCAAGGCCATCCCGCAGGGCCGGCTCGAGGCGCTGCCCTGGGCGGTCCTGTGCGTCGATGACGCTGCGCGGGTGCACGCTGCGCACTAACGTTGCGCCATGAGCTACCCGCCATCTCCCGGCCAGCCCTACGGCTACCCACCGCCGCTGGTGGTCCCCACGTCCGGAAAGGCCACCGCGAGCCTGGTGATGGGTATCGCCTCCCTGGTGATGTGCGGGCTGCTGCTGGGCATCCCGGCGATGGTCGTGGCCTGGCAGGCCAAGCGCGACATCAAGCAGGCCAACGGCGCCCTTGGCGGTGGGGGGATGGCGACGGCGGGCTTCGTGACGGGTCTGTTGGGCACGCTGTGGTCGATCCTGCTTGTTGCGCTCGTCGCGGGACTGCTGATCTTCAGCAGCGGGTCGATCTCCACGCAGTTCAACGAGTCGTGCACCACCACCGACAGCGCCGACGGCTTCAGCGTGGAGTGCTCCTGAGCGGCGTGATTGGGCGATCGGAGTGCGGTCGGGGACGATGACCGGGCGATGTCACTCCTGGACCGAATCCCCGCCGGCGACGGCTCTCCGGACCCGTTCGCGCTTTTCGACGCGTTCGAGACCTGGGCGGGCGAGCAGGGACTGACGCTCTACCCGGCCCAGGAGGAGGCTCTCCTGGAGGTGGCCGGCGGCTCCAACGTGATCCTCTCGACGCCGACGGGCACCGGCAAGAGCCTCGTGGCCACTGGCGCGCACTTCGCCGCTCTTGCGGACGGGCGACGGACGTTCTACACCGCACCGATCAAGGCCCTGGTCTCGGAGAAGTTCTTCGCCCTGATCGACGTCTTCGGCGCCGACAACGTCGGCATGCTCACCGGTGACGCGGCGGTCAACGCGCAGGCGCCGATCGTGTGCTGCACCGCGGAGGTGCTGGCCAACATCGCGCTGCGGGAGGGCGCAGAGGCCGACATCGGCCAGGTGGTGATGGACGAGTTCCACTTCTACTCCGAGCCCGACCGTGGCTGGGCCTGGCAGGTCCCGCTGCTCGAGCTGCCGAACGCGCAGTTCCTGCTGATGTCGGCGACACTCGGTGACGTCACCCGGTTCGTGGACGACCTGAGCCGGCGTACGGGCCGGGAGACCGCCGTGGTCACCAGCGCCACCCGGCCGGTGCCGTTGAGCTACGAGTGGGCGGTGACGCCGCTGCACGAGACGCTGGAGGACCTGCTCACCACGCACCAGTCGCCGGTCTACGTCGTGCACTTCACCCAGGTGGCGGCGCTGGAACGCGCCCAGGCGCTGACCAGCATCAACATCTGCACCCGCGAGGAGAAGGACCGGATCAGTGAGCTGATCGGCGGGTTCCGGTTCAGCCCCGGTTTCGGCAAGACCCTGTCGCGGCTGGTCAAGCACGGCGTCGGGGTGCACCACGCGGGAATGCTGCCGAAGTACCGCCGGCTCGTCGAGCAGCTCGCCCAGGCCGGACTGCTCAAGGTCATCTGCGGCACCGACACCCTCGGGGTGGGCATCAACGTGCCCATCCGCACGGTGGTCTTCACCGCGTTGTCCAAGTACGACGGACGCCGGCAGCGGATGCTCAAGGCGCGGGAGTTCCACCAGATCGCCGGCCGCGCAGGGCGGGCGGGCTTCGACACCGCCGGCACCGTGGTCGTGCAGGCACCCGACCACATCGTGGAGAACCACCGGCTGGTCAAGAAGGCCGGCGACGACCCGAAGAAGCTCAAGCGGGTGCAGCGCAAGAAGCCGCCCGAGGGCCAGGTGGTGTGGACCGAGGAGACCTTCGAGCGTCTGGTCGCCGCCGAGCCGGAGCAGCTGGTCTCCCGGATGCGGGTGAGCCACGCGATGCTGCTCAACGTGATCGCGCGTCCCGGTGACCCCGCCGCGGCGATGCGGCGGCTGCTGCGCGACAACCACGAGGACGACCGATCCCAGCGGCGGCTGATGCGGCTCGCCGCCGCGCAGCACCGCGCGCTGCTCGCGGCCGACGTGGTCGAGCTCCTCGACCGTCCCCAGGAGGACGGTCGCCGGGTCCGGTTGGGGGAGGGGCTGCAGCTCAACTTCGCGCTCAACCAGCCGTTGTCGGCGTACGCCCTGGCGGTCTTCGACACCCTCGACCCCGAGGCGCCGACCTACGCGCTCGACGTGGTCTCGGTGGTGGAGGCGACGCTGGAGAACCCGCGGCCCGTGCTGGGCGCCCAGGAGCACCGGGCACGGGGCGAGGCGATCGGGGAGATGAAGGCCGACGGGATCGAGTACGACGAGCGGATGGAGCTGCTCGACGAGGTCACCTGGCCCAAGCCGCTGCAGGAGCTGCTCGAGCACACCTACGAGCTCTACCGGCAGCGGCACCCGTGGGTGGGTGAGGACGCGTTGCAGCCCAAGTCGGTGGTGCGCGACATGTACGAGCGGGCGATGACCTTCGGGGAGTACGTCGCGTTCTACGGCCTGACCCGCTCGGAGGGGCTGGTGCTGCGCTACCTCGGCGACGCCTACCGGGCGCTGCGGCAGACCGTGCCCGACAGCGTGCGCACCGACGACCTCGAGGACATCGTCGAGTGGCTCGGCGCCGTCGTGCGCCAGACCGACTCCAGCCTGCTCGACGAGTGGGAGCAGCTGAGCAATCCCGGGTCGGTCGCCGCAGCGGCCCCCGACATCCTGCCTCCGACCCCGGAGCGGATCACCGCCAACGAGCGCGCCTTCACCGTGCTGGTGCGCAACGCGATGTTCCGCCGGGTGGAGCTGGCGGCGCTGAACCGCTGGGGTCCGCTCGGCGAGCTCGAGGCGGAGAACGGCTCCTCGATGACCGAGGAGGACTGGCGCGAGGCACTGGCCGACTACTTCGCCGAGCACGACTCCATCGACACCGGTCCCGACGCCCGCGGCCCCCGGATGCTGCTGGTGGAGAAGACCGAGCGCACCTGGGAGGTCCAGCAGATCATCGGCGACCCCGAGGGCGATCACGACTGGCGGATCACCGCGACCGTCGACCTCGCCGCCTCCGACGACGAGGGCGAGCTGGTGCTTGACGTGACCGGGCTGGTGCAGCTGTAGGGGGCGGCCGCCCGCCATGTAAATCGGGGTTATGGACGCTCATCAAGGCCCGTGCCGGCCCCGGACCGTCCACAACCCTCGCCAAGTCGGGTGAACGAAGCCAGGCTCAGGCGAAGGCGCTCTCCCCGGTGATCGCCCGACCCACGATCAGGGTGTTCATCTCGCGGGTGCCCTCGTAGGAGTAGATCGCCTCCGCGTCCGCGACGAACCGGCCGACGTGGTGCTCGAGGAGTACGCCGTTGCCGCCGAGCACCTCGCGGGCCCAGCCGACGCCCTCACGCATCCGCACCGTCGCATGCGCCTTGCACAGCGACGCGTGCTCGTCCTGCAGCAGCCCGGCGTCCTGCAGCTGGGAGGCGCGCACGTTCATCGCGGTCGAGGCGGTGACGTTGGAGAGCATCTTCACCAACAGGTCCTGCACCATCTGGAAGGACGCGATCGGCCGGCCGAACTGCTTGCGGGCCTTGGTGTAGCGCAGCGCGTGCTCGAAGGCCCCTCGCGCGCACCCGGTGGCCATCCAGGCGACGCCCATGCGGGTGACCCGCAGGACGTTGGCGGTGGCGCGGAAGCTGTCGGCGTTCTGGAGTCGGTTGGTCTCAGGCACGCGTACGTCGTGCAGGTGGATCTCGGCGTTCTGCACGGCACGCAGGGCGATCTTGTCCTGCTGCTTGTCGAACGTCATCCCGTCGGTGTCCTTCTCGACGACGAACCCCTTGACCTGGCCGTCGTCCTCGTCGCGGGCCCAGATGATGACCAGGTCGGCGAAGGCGGCGTTGCCGATCCACTTCTTCTCCCCGTTCAGGATCCAGTCGTCACCGTCGCGCCGGGCCGTGGTCGAGAGCCCCTGGGAGATGTCGGAGCCGTGCTCGGGCTCGGTCAGGCCGAAGGCGCCGATCAGCTCCATCCGGGCCATCGCCGGGAGCCAGCGCTGCTTCTGCTCCTCCGAACCGCACAGGTTGATCGAGCCCATGGCCAGCCCGCCGTGGACGCCCATGAAGGTCGCCATCGACGGGTCGACCCGGGCCAGCTCCATCGAGACCAGGCCGTCGACCAGTGCGCCCCTGCCCGGGCAACCCGGTCCGTCGTACGCCACCCCGGCGATCCCGAGCGCGGCCATGCCCGGCACCAGCTCGTGCGGGAACTCCGCGCGCGTCCAGTAGTCGTTGATCACCGGCTCGACCTCGCGCGTCATGAACGCGCGCACGCTGCTGAGCAGCTCGCGGTCCTGCTCCTCCAGCAACAGCTCGAAGCCGAGGAAGTCGGAGAACGGGGAGTCCTCGAGGCCGAGGTCGGTCAGCTCAGTCATGGTTGTCTCCTCGTTGCAGGAACTCTTCGATGACGGGCGCGAGCTCGTCGGACTCGGTCAGGATCGTGAGGTGGCCACCGTCGTAGAGGTGGAGCTCGGCGTGCGGGATCAGGTGGGCCTGCATCCGGGGGTTGGCCGCGGGGATGATCGGGTCGTCGTCCCCACCCATCACCAACGTGGGCTGACGAATCAGGCCCAGGAAGGGCAGGCTGCTCCACCCGGTCATGGCCGCGAGCTGGTAGTAGTAGCCGCGCTTCGGCCCGGCCCGGGTCGCGGCGTGCAGCAGCTTGGCGCCCCGCTCAGGGTTGGTGCGCATCGACCCGCCGTAGATCTCCGAGGCGATGCTGGCGGCGTACTCCGGGTCGCGGTGCCGCCGCGGGGTGAGCATCTTGGCCAGCACGCGCGGGTGCGCCGGGACCATCAGGCTGCCGGTGCCGGTGGCGACCAGGACGACCCGGCGTACCCGACGGCGCGACTGCACCGCGAGCTGCTGGGTCAGCCCGCCACCCCAGGACAGCCCGAGTACGTCGAAGCGCTCGTGCCCGAGCTTGCCCATCAACGCGGTCACCCAGGAGGACAGCGCGGCGATCGGGTAGGGGAAGGGTGGCGGCTGGCTGCCGCCGACGCCGGGTACGTCGAACCGCACCACGCCGCGGTCGGGATCGAGGTGGTCGACCAACGGCTGCAGGGCCTCGAGACTGGCGCCGATGCCGTTGCACAGCAGGAGCGGTGGCTCGTCCACCAGTCGTCCACGGGCCGGCCTGACCGAGACCCGGGCCTGCAACCCGCGCACCGAGATCGTGCGAACCCGGTCGCGACTGCGGCCGGTGCGGCCGTCCTGCGCGTTCTCGTCGCCCGGCTCAGCGGTCATGCACGTAGGTCCCGGGAGCCGCGCAGACCGGCTCGTAGGCAGCGGACCCGAGCCGTCGTGGCTTGTTGCGCTCCGGACCGGAGCGCTCGGCCAACCAGGGCACGTAGTCCTCCCACCAACTGCCCTTGACCTTGCTCGCGCCGGCGAGCCAGTCCTGAGGGCTCGCGGGGTTCTCGGTCGCGGTCTGGAAGCTCGCCTTGGGGTTGCCGGGCGGGTTCACCATCGCGGCGATGTGGCCGCTGGTCGACAGCACGAACTTGCTGTTGCCGCCGAAGAGCTGGGTGGTCGCGTAGCAGGACTCCCACTTGCACAGGTGGTCGGCGATGCCGGCCACGATGTAGGAGTCGACGTCGATCTTGCCGAGGTCGACCTCGGAGCCGAGCATCGTGGCACCGCCCGCCTCGACGAGCGAGTTGCGGATCGCGAGGTCCATGAAGTCACGGTGCATCGCGGCGGTCATCCGGACGGGATCGGCGTTCCAGTAGAGGATGTCGAAGGCCTTGGGAGCGTGGCCGAGCAGGTAGTTGTTCACCCAGTAGTTCCAGATCAGGTCGTTGGGGCGCAGCCAGGCGAACACCTCGGCGAGCACGCGACCGTCGAGGTAGCCCTTCTCGGCCGAAGCGCGGGTGGAGGCGGCCGCCGCCTTGTGCGACAGCAGCGCGCTGGGGAGACCCGCCTGGTCCTGGTCGAGCACGGTCACCGCGAGGCTGAACGCCGCGATCCGGTCCAGCTCGCCGATCACGGCGAGATGGGCCAGCACCATCGAGGCGAGCATGCCGCCCGAGCAGATGCCGAGCATCGCGACCTGCTGCTGGCGCGAGATCTTCTCGGCCGCGGTCATCGCCTCGATGACGGCCTGGCCGTAGGTGTCCAGACCCCAGTCGGCGTGACGCGCGTCGGGGTTGCGCCAGGAGATGCAGAAGACCTGCTGGCCGTTGGCGACGAGGTGCTCGACCAGGCTGCGCTGCTCGGCGAGGTCGATCACGTAGTACTTGTTGATCGTCGGCGGCACGATCAGGAGCGGGACCGCACGGACCTTCGGGGTCTGCGGGGTGTACTGGATCAGCTCGAAGACATCGGTGCGCAGCACGACCTCTCCGGGCGTGACCGCCAGGTCGGTGCCGACCTCGAAGGCGTCCGGCTCGACCATGGACGGCACCCGGGGGGCCGTCGCGAAGTCACGCACGAGCCGACGGCCACCGGAGAGCAGGTTGCCGCCCCCGGTGTCGAGGACGCGCTTGAGCACCTTGGGGTTGGTCACGGGGTTGTTGCTCGGTGCGGCGGCCTCGACCAGGTTGTCCACGATGAAACGGATGCGCTGGTCGTCGCCCCAGCCCAGCTCGGCGTCGGTCACCAGGCCCCGCAGCGCCTCGCCGGTGGCGAGGTAGCCCTGCAGGGTGCGCTTGAACAGCGGGTTCTTGGCCCAGGCCTCGTCGGTGAACCGGCGGTCCTTCTCAGACGGTGCGAGGTCGGAGCGGCCGATCCCCACCTTGGCGAGCTCGGCGGCCAACCCCGCCGTCCGTCCTGCCACCTTCCGCGGCCGTCGGGCCAGGGCGGCGCCGAAGCGGACCCCGGACATCCCCGGCAGGAAGCGGCGCAACGGGCTCGTGGTCGCGTCCGCGAGCAGCAGGTCCAACGGGGTGGCCAGGGCGCTGCTGGTCTCCTCGGCACTCTCGTCGGCTGCGTGGATCCGTTCCTCTGCCGCGGCCCCGTTCGGGGCCCCGTTCGTGGCCCCGTTCGTTGCCTGGGTCGTCGGAGCCGCGCTCACGCGTCACCGTCCTTGGGCGCCTCGACCTCGCGGCGCAGGATCTTGCCGGTGGGTCCCTTGGGGAGCTCCTCGACGATCCACACCGCTCGGGGGTACTTGTACGCCGCCAGGCGCTCCTTGGCGAAGGCCTGCAGCTCCTCGCCGGTGACCTTTCCGCCTTCCTTGAGGGCGACCGCGGCACCGACCTCCTCGCCCATGGAGTCGTCGGGGATGCCGATGACGGCGACCTCGGCGACGTCCTCGTGCTCGTAGAGCGCCTCCTCGACCTCGCGCGGGTAGACGTTGTAGCCGCCGCGGATGATCAGGTCCTTCTTGCGGTCGACGATGAAGTAGTAGCCGTCCTCGTCCACCTTGGCCATGTCGCCGGTGGTGAACCAACCGTCCTGGATGGCCTCGGCGGTGTCTTCCTCGCGGCCCCAGTAGCCCTTCATGATGTTCTCGCCCTTGATCGCGATCTCCCCGACCTCGCCCTGGGCGACGTCCTTGCGGTCGTCGTCGACGAGCTTCATCTCCACCCCGCGGACCGGCGTCCCGATCGAGCCGGGCTTGCGCTCCTGGTCGGGCTGGTTGAACGAGGCGACCGGCGAGGTCTCGGAGAGGCCGTAGCCCTCGAGCACCACGCAGGAGAAGGTCTTCTCGAAGTTCTTCATCACCTCGACCGGCATCGCGGAGCCGCCGGAGATGCAGGTGCGCAGGCTCGACATGTCGGCGCTCTTCGCGCCCTCGGCGTTCAGCATCCCGGCGTACATGGTGGGGACGCCTTCGAAGACGGTGACCTGGTCACGGCTGATCACCTCGAGCGCCTTGTCCGCGTCGAAGCGGGGGATCAGGGTCAGGCAGGCGCCCTTGAGGACCGAGGCGTTGAGGCCGCAGGTCAGCCCGAAGACGTGGAACAACGGCAGGCAGCCCATGATCACGTCGTTCTCGGTGATCTCGATCAGGGTCTCGGCGCTCGTCGCGGCGTTGGTGATCATGTTGTGGTGGGTCAGCTCGGCGCCCTTGGGCTGACCGGTGGTGCCGGAGGTGTAGAGGAGTACGACGTTGTCGTCGTCGGCCCGGTCCACGACCTCCTCGTCGGGCTCGTGCTCGGCAAGAAGCTCGAGGAAGCCGGTGGGCTCGACGCTGATGCACTCGATGCCGACCTCGTCCGCGCCCTTGCCGGCCTCCGCGGCCATGTCCTGCCAGGCGAAGACGAGCGAGGCCCCGGAGTCCTCGAGGTAGTACTTGACCTCACGACCCTTGAGCAGCGGGTTCATCGGTACGACGACCGCACCCATCGAGATCGCGCCGTAGAAGATCGCGGGGTAGTGCGGCACGTTGGGCAGGACCATCCCGACCCGGTCGCCGGGCTTGAGCCCCTTGCTCTTCAGCAGGGCAGCTACCCGGCGGGCGCCGTCCTGGAGCTGTGCGTAGGTGAGCACCGTGTCGTCGAGCTTCACCGCCGGACGGTCGGGGTGCTGCTCGGCGGTCTTGGTCAGGTTGTCTGCCAGGTTCGTCACGGGTGCCTCCAGGCTTTGGGTCAGGTGTCGGTCGGGCGGGGCGCGAGCGGGCCGGGGCAGCGCGAACTGCGAGGTCCGGGTGATGTCCTTTTCCACTACCCACTGTGGTTGGCGTCACACCCGAACCTACAGAGTGCTCTGTGACTTCTTGGATTCGTGGCTCTGGGCTCACCGCCCGTAGACTCGCCGCCCGTGGCACTCACCATCGGAATCGTCGGTCTCCCCAACGCGGGCAAGTCGACGCTCTTCAACGCGCTGACCAAGAACAACGTCCTGGCGGCGAACTACCCGTTCGCCACCATCGAGCCCAATGTGGGCGTGGTGGGAGTGCCGGACGCCCGGCTGGCGAAGCTGGCCGAGATCTTCGGCTCGGCCAAGATCCTGCCCGCGTCGGTCGAGTTCGTGGACATCGCCGGCATCGTCGCCGGCGCGTCGCAGGGCGAGGGCCTGGGCAACAAGTTCCTCTCCCACATCCGGGAGTCCTCGGCGATCTGCCAGGTGACCCGGGTCTTCCGCGACGAGGACGTCACCCACGTCGACGGTGAGGTGAACCCCGCCTCCGACATCTCCACGATCCAGACCGAGATGATCCTGGCCGACCTGCAGACCGTCGACAAGGCGATCCCGCGGCTGGAGAAGGAGGCGCGCGGCAACAAGGCGCTCAACGCCAACCTCGAGGCTGCGCGTGAGGCCAAGGAGCAGCTGGAGTCGGGCGTGCCGATCGCCTCGACCAAGATCGACCGCGAGCTGGTCCGCGAGCTGTCGCTGCTGACCGCCAAGCCCTACATCTACGTCTTCAACTGCGACAACGAGGAGCTCGCCGACGAGGAGCTGAAGCAGAAGATGCGCGACCTCGTCGCGCCGGCCGAGGCGATCTTCCTGGACGCGAAGTTCGAGTCGGAGCTGGTCGAGCTCGGCGACGACGACGAGGCCCGCGAGATGCTCGCCGAGATGGGCGTGGACGAGCCGGGTCTCGACGTACTGGCCCGGGTCGGGTTCGACACCCTCGGCCTGCAGACCTACCTCACTGCGGGTCCTAAGGAGTCGCGTGCCTGGACGATCAAGAAGGGCGCCACCGCCCCCGAGGCCGCCGGTGTGATCCACACCGACTTCCAGAAGGGCTTCATCAAGGCCGAGATCGTCTCCTTCGACGACCTCGTCGCTGCCGGGTCCATGGCCACCGCGAAGTCGGCCGGCAAGGTCCGCATGGAGGGCAAGGACTACGTGATGGTCGACGGCGATGTGGTGGAGTTCCGCTTCAACGTGTGAATCGGCGCGATTGCGCAGGTCAGAAGGGGTTTAGGCCCCCCCAGTCCGCACAGAGTCCGCAAAATTTCAGCGGGATGGGGCTCGATGTGGCCGATCGGGAGGTCCAGCCACTTGGCTCGGCGGTACCAGATGGCAAGTCCGTGACGTCTGCCTTTGGAGGTAGGCGCAACCGCTGGCCCAGCGGATCGCGGCGCGGGGATCGTTGAGTTGCTAGACGACTACATCGTCGGGGACTGGAAGGCGAGCCCGATCGAACGGCATGATCGGTGTCTGACCTGCCCGGCCTCGTGTCGAGCAGCCTTGAGTAGGTGTGGAGCCGCATAGGCTAAGTGGGGTGGCTCTGCCCGATCGCTCTGGATAGTCGACAACGCCATTCTGGTCGGTGGGGGCCGAGGTCATCGCACCTCGTGGAGCATCACTGAGCGACCGTCTGTCTCCGCTCTGTACTCGAGGCCGCTGAGCCCGAGCAGGGCGACATCTGCGTGGGACGCCGCGGCGATGATCCCGACTCGGTAGCTAGCCGTCTCAGAGGTCCAGACCTCGATCGGCTCGGAACTGCGCGTGATCCGCAGTTCGACCGGCAGCATGCCCACAGCCGGAGGTGGCGCCATCGGAGTGTGCAGCTCGACGGCGGTCGTGTGCTGCTCCAGCAGCTGCCGCAGCGGGCTTGTGGCCGGTGAGCGGCAGAAATCGACCAGGTCTTCGATTTCGCGCCGAGCGGCAGTGAACTCCGTGCTCCACCCGTCGATGTGCAGGCCGCGGAGCCAGTCGCGCAGCTGTGACCAGTCCAGCCCCAGCGCGGTGGCACGTCGACCGATCGCGTGCGCGACCCGCCGTGACCGGATGCCGCTGGTGAGAAGGTTGAGAGCGATCGTCGTGTCCACCCCATACCGCACGAAGTACGCGAGGTCCTCGGGGAGCGCCTCGATGCCGCCCTGATCGACCAGGAGCTCGTTCGCCTGAGTGGTCGACCACCCCGATCGTCCAGCTCAGAAAGTGCTCGAACGCGCCGCTGATCGCATCGACCGTCTGCTCGAGCCGCCACGACACGTCCGGCACTCCGGGAAGCATCCGCTGGGCCAGGTCCGGCATGTTGAGGCCGGCCAGCCATCCGCCCAACGCATCGGCGACCGGGACGTCGATGGCTGTCCTCGCGCCGACGGTGTGCTTGAACTTCCACACCCCGGCGCCCTCGGGCAGCTGCAGAAGGGCGTGAAGAGCCCCGGAGCGGTCGAGCACGAGCATGGCCTCCTCGAGGGTCAGCGCCCGCACGACGGGGCCGGCGTTTCCGTGCTCGTCGAGCTCACCGAACAGCGTCTTGGCCTGTTCGGCGACGGTGAGGCGATCTGCTCGATGCGTCGTGCGCTGGCAAGCGTCGTACCGGTCAGGGTCCAACGCAGCCGGCTCTCGGCCGGGGTTGCCTCGTATTGCTCGCGGACGTACTCGGCCAGGACCTTCCATCGAGCCGCGATGGCCGGAGGCAGCTGGACGAACGCCAACAGCCCGTCGATCGCACCTGCGAGGTCGGCATCGGCGGCGACGGCGACGAGCCGTTCCTGCGCGGACAGGACGAACCACACGTACGCCGCGAAGTCGGCGGCCTCGCCCTGGTCGACGGTGAACAGCGCGTCGGCCGTCGACGCGATGAGCGCCTCGACCTCCGCCAGGCGCTCGAGGGCCACCTCGGAGTTGAGCGTCGAAAGGATCTCCAGGTCGCTGTCGGCGGGCTGCAGCTGGTCGAAGTCGCTATCCGGGCTCGCTTCTTCAGGCCGAGGATGATCCACCCCTCGGTCTCTTTGCCCGCGCGGCCCGCACGGCCGACGGCGTTGAGCAGTCGCGGGCCATCGAGCTGCTGGCCGGGGTCTTGCCCCTCGTAGCGGGTCTCGCAGATCACCACGGTGCGCACCGGCAGGTTGACTCCGTCGGTCAGGGTGGAGGTGGCGAATATCGCCTGCAGCGTCTCGGCGCGCATGGCCTGCTCGAGCTCGTCGAGGACGTCGAGGGGAGCCCCGCGTGGTGGTAGGCCACGCCGTGGCGGACGCAGTCGATCAGGGGGTGCTCAGCTCCGAGCCGCTCGACGAGGAACTCGCACAGGTCACTGGTGGTGTCGGTGACGTCGAGCCGTGCGGTGAGCTCCTGCGCGGCGTTGCGGGCATAATCGCGTCGCGACAGGATCATCAGCAGACTGCCGGCCCCGAGGAGCTCGCGCGCGGTCCTCGCGCACATCCGGTAGAACGCGTCGTACTCCTCCACGTCGGGCTTGCCGGTGCCCGGTGGGCGCACCTTGCGCACAAGATGCCCGATCGGGCTGTCCACGGTCGTGACCAGCCGATGCACGGTCCCTTCGGCTGGTCGTACCCGCAGGTCGGCCGTGATCGGAACGCGCTCGAGGTGGGTGAAGGTCGACGACTTCGACGGCAGGCGGTCGACGGAGCCGCCTTCCACTTGCGAGTACAGCAGCACGTGCAGGCGACGCGGGCCACGCCAGCCCGACTCGAACAGCGTCGCCTCCTGGGTCGGGTCCAGCCATGACGCGATCTGGTGGGCGTTGCCCATGACACCCGAGAGCAGCACGATGCGCGCGTCAGTGGTGGCGACCGCGGCGATCACGGTCTCGAGGAGGAGCCCTCGTCCGGGTTGGGCGAGCAGGTGTGCTTCGTCGATGACGAACATCGAGTACCGCTCGAGCACCGAGGTGGGGTCATGGCGCAGCAGGTGGCTGAGCCGTTCGGGGGTCATCACCTCCACCGAGCTGTCGGCGGGCTCGCCGAGGAGGTCGAAGAACTCCTCGATGGTGACGTTGCCGAAGTCGGCGAAGTCCGCGCCCAGGCCCTTCTGGATGACCCGCATCCGGCCACTCAGCGCTTGCCGCATCTCTCGTCCCAGGCTGCGCAGAGGCGTGACGTACAGACGTTGCCCGGCTGGGTGACTAGGTGGTGGCAGATCAGCAGTGCGCGATCAGTGTCTTGCCGGCGCTCGTGGGGACCGAGAGCAGCAGCCGCCGCGTGTTGGGATCCAGCGGGTTCGCGTTCTCGCGGGTCAGCAGGTCGCGCTGCGGTGGCCAGAGCGTCAGTACCGGGGGAGTCCGACAGTGAACGCCTGAGCGACGATCGGGGGCGTGTCGTCGGGCAGCACGGTCCAGACGCTAGAGGTCTCCATGCCGTCGGCGATGTGCAGCAGGTGCGCGGCGACCCAGCGTGCGTCGTGATCACCCTGTCCGGCCTCCAGGCTCACCACAGACCGCAGCGCGTCCTGAGCGGCCTGGAGCCGCTCGCGGTCGCCGTAGCGAGGAAAACCATGAGGTCGCCGACGGCCTGGACGACGGCCTCGGCCGGGCCGAACATCGTCGACGCCAGGGAATCCTGGTTAGCAGGGCACGCATCGAGGAGATCGCGTCTCGCCACTGGCCCAGCAGGGTCTGGATACGCCGCACGTCGAGCCCGAGGAACGCGACACCGGCACGCAAGGCCATCGTCGCCAGGCTCCTCGGAAGCCTGGCGAGTGCTTCCGGCTCCGGGCGTCGGTCGTGTGTCGGACGCGCTGGGTGTCGGCATCCTTGCTGCCGGACTCGTCGGTCTGGGACAGGGGGCGATCCAGGTGGCGGTTGACGCGGCGCCAGATCGCTGTTGCGTTTGGCTCGGGTTTCCTCGGCGGTAGCCGACCTGTGCACCGAAGGCCAGGGTGAGCTGGTCGTGAATCCGTCAGGCCGGGACCGTTCAGCGCCAGGTCGAAGATGTGTGCGGACACGGCGAACGCGCGCTGCTGTCGCGCCGGGGTGTAAAGGTCCTCGGCTTGTTCTGCCGACGCGACGCCGTGTAGATACCAAGCCGTGCGGAGAAGGTCGTCGTCGACGTCGGTCGGCTCGATGAAGGTGCGCACCTCAACCTCGGCGATAGGCGCGGTGCAGCTCCTCGACGGTGGGTAGGACTCCCGGGGTGTGTTGGCCGAGAGCCTCGGCGAGCATCTCGGGGTTCAGAGCACGGTCCACAGGTACCCCCGTACGTCCTTCGCGATCTCCAGGAGGTCCTCCACCGCGAGGAGCAGACCCTCGAGCTGTCCGGCTTTATCGAACCCGGGGAACTGCTTGCCCATTGTGGTGAAGCACGTGTTGGGCGGGGGAGTGGTCGCAGACGCCACCCCGACGCCGGCGCCAGCGCGCTCGTGGCTCTCGAGCCAGAACTCCGCCAGCTTGCTGCACAGCTCGCCGACAGGCCCTTCGATGGCCGAGTAGATCGAGACCTGCTGCGCCAGATACCGCATGGCCTTCGTAAGTAGCTGGTTGTAAGCGGTGGTGACGGTTGATGAAACCGGCCCGACCGCGGTGTGCTTCTTCAGCTCCCACAGGCGATAGTGGTACTCGTCGGTAACGGACTCGCGGAAGACGATGAACCCGTCGGCCCCCGGTTCGGTGACGTTGAACTTCGGAGGCTCCAGCACGACGGGGGTGCGGGCAGGGTCGACCGTCTCGAAGGCGTGGAGATACCACATCCACTCCGCCAGGTGCCCGACGAGATGGTCCTCGCTCTTGCCCCTCGGCGGGAGACCGAAGACGCTGTCGACGAAGGCCGCGACGACCACACGGTCGGTGCCGGTGAACTTCACGCGGCAAGGGCGGCGTCGCACCAGGTCGAGTAGACGATCGAGTTGCCGCCACGGTACTTCATCGCCGTCTCGGCGATGATCCACGCGACTGCCGCTCGCTCGACAGGGGAGAGCCCGACCGCGGTGCCGAGGTGCCAGGTGCACTTCTGGGTCGTCGGTGGAGCCTTCTGGGTGATCGTGAGGTATTCTGGTCAGCTTGCCGTCGTCGGCGACGGCGTCGGCCTCCGCGGCGGCCGCGGGCACTGCCGGGAGGTAGCTCTTCGTCGTGGTCGTGGTCGAGGTCGTGCTCGGTGTCGACGCAGCACCAGCCAAGGTGTCTTCTCCCCTCGCATAGTCACGATGGCGGGCCCCCGCGACCCGGATTAACGCGGCCGCGGTGTTGTCGCCAGCGGTAGTCCTGGCTCGGCGGTTCGGACCCATCCTGTCACACTCGCCAAGACGTGCAGAAATATTCTTGCATATTAGTTGGGGGTATGGTTATCTTCGTTGCTATGAACTCCGTAGCGGACGCCGGCGCAATGCTGCAGCTCGTGCGCGTTGCGCGCGGGTTGACGCAGGATGCGCTCGCCCACGCCACCGGGATCTC
>CAWAJE010000052.1:0-70297 GCA_963782215.1 uncultured Actinomycetota bacterium
GGGCGGTCACCTGGTCGCGCTGCGGCGCACCGAGGTCGGCCCGTTCACCCTCGAGGACGCCCACACCCTGGAGCAGCACGGGGAGACCCTCGGCACGCTCCCGATCGCCGCAGCCGCCCGGCGGGGCTTCCCGGCCCACGAGCTCGACGAGGAGCAGGCGGCCGACGTGCGCGTCGGGCGCAAGCTGGCGATCGACCTCGGACAGCCCGGCGCGGTGGCGGTGTTCGCACCCGACGGGGAGTTCCTGGCGCTCTACGAGCAGGTGACGCCGGCTCCCGACCCGCTTGCGAGGGCGGTCGCGGTCTTCGTGTGATCGCCGCGCCAGTAGTCTTCACGTCGTGCGAATCTGGCGTTCCCTGAGCGAGGTCCCGGCCGACCTGGGCCGCACGGTGCTGATCATCGGCAACTTCGACGGCGTGCACCTCGGGCACCGTGCCGTGGTCCGGCGCGCCCGTGCGGTCGCTGACCGCGACGGACTGCGGGTCGTCGCCGCCACCTTCGACCCGCACCCGATGGCCGTGCTGCGCCCCGAGCACGCGCCGCTGACCCTGACCGACGTCGAGCACCGCGCCGTCCTGCTGGGCGAGGCGGGCGTGGACGACGTCTTCGTGATCCCGTTCTCCCGGGAGATCGCGGCCTGGACGCCCCAGGAGTTCATCGACCGGGTGGTCGTCGAGGGCCTGCACGCGGCGCACGTCATCGTGGGCGGCAACTTCCGGTTCGGCGCGCGGGCCTCCGGCGACGTGGCCTTCCTGACCGAGGCCGGCAGACGCCAGGACTTCGAGGTCGAGGGGCTCGAGCTCGACGGTGGTCCGCAGGTGTGGTCCTCCACCTACGTCCGCACCTGCTTGGCCGCCGGTGACGTCGAGGGTGCCGCCGAGGCGCTGGGGCGGCCCTACGCCGTGACCGGCAACGTGGTCCGCGGCGACCAGCGCGGTCGCGAGCTCGGCTACCCCACGGCCAACGTGCCCACGCAGGGGCGTGCGGTCCCTGCCGACGGGGTGTACGCCGGCTGGCTGCGCCGCCTCGACGAGCCCGGCAGCGACCCCCTCCCCGCCGCGATCAGCGTCGGCACCAACCCGACCTTCGAGGGCGAGCGCGATCGCCGGGTGGAGGCCTACGTGCTGGACCGCACCGACCTCGACCTCTACGAGCGCCCGGTGGAGGTCTCGTTCGTCGCCCGCATCCGCGGCATGGTGCGCTTCGAAGGGGTCGAGGCTCTGATCGCGACCATGGCGCAGGACGTCGAGCGGACGCGTGGCATGCTCGCCCGGTGAACGCGCCTCCCACCGGTTCCCTCCCCGACGCCGGCCCTGACCCCTCGTCCACGCAGGCGATTCACCCCGGCGCCGGGCCGGAGGCCGAGCAGTGGTTCGTCGACCACGGCCTGCCGTGGTTCGTCCCGGAGCGTCGCGCCGCGGCCGGCCGGGCCCTGCACAGCAGGCACATCCTGGTCGGTCTCGCCGTCATCGTCGCGCTCGGTCTGGCGATCGGCCTGCTCCTGGCGTGGGTCACCGACGAGGCCAGCCTTGCGCCGGCCACGCTGATGACCCTGGTCGGCGTCGCAGCCCTGGCCTACGCCGGCGCGCAGCTCGGCGCCTGGCCGATGGCGCGCTGGGCGGTCCGACGTACCTTCGCCAGCCTGCGGCTGCTGTTCCCGATGATCACCAGGGCGTTGCCGCTGCTGCTGGTGTTCATGACCTTCCTGTTCATCAACGCCGAGGTCTGGCAGGTCGCTGCGACCCTCGACGGGGGACTGCTGTGGGTCACGGTGCTGCTGTTCGCGGGTTGTGCGCTGGGGTTCCTGCTGGTCCGGCTGCCCGACGAGCTCGACCGGGTCGACCGGGAGGTGGACGCCGCCCGGCTGGTCGCGCTGGCGCAGGGGACGCCACTGGAGGGCTACGCGCGCACCCTGGCCGAGCGTGAGGGCAGGATCCGTGAGCCCACCGAGATCCACGGCCTGGAGAGGACCAACCTGCTGGTGGTGCTGACCGTGGTCCAGGCCCTGCAGGTGCTGCTGCTCGCGGTCTCGGTGTTCGTGTTCTTCGTGCTGTTCGGTGCGGTCGTGATGACCCACACGGTGCAGCAGGCCTGGGTGCAGGGCGAGATCCACGCCCTGCCGTGGGCCTCGAACCTGTCGGTGGAGCTGCTGCAGGTCTCGGTGTTCCTCGCGGCGTTCGCGGGGTTGTACTTCACCGTCTACGCCGTCACCGACGAGACCTACCGCGACCAGTTCTTCACCCAGCTCAAGGCCGAGCTCGACCGCGCGCTGGGGGTGCGAACGGTCTACCTGGCCGCCCGCGAGGACTGAGCGCGGCCGCCCGGACGCGTCAGGTCAGCCAGACCGCGGCGTACGGCGGCAGCTGCACCGCGTCGCCCCACAACGACGGCACCGCACCGCTGATCCGGTCGACGACGCCGGTGGGATCCAGGCCCAGGTCGTGCAGCACCTCGAAGGGCACGCTGCGCGGGGAGTCGGTGACGTTGTAGGCACCCAGCATGGGGCCGAGCGGGTGCTGGCGTACGACGAGCAGCACGCCCGGGTCCCGGGGGTCCCACACCTCGCTCGCCGTCGCCGCGTGCAGGTGGGGGAGTGCGCGCCGGGCGGCGATCAGCTCGCGCAGCCCGCGGTTGACCCCGTGCAGGTCCTCCGGCGGCGGCCAGGGCATCCGGGGTCGGTGCACCCACCGGTTGTCCTCGGCGTGCCCGGGCTCCTCGGCCCAGTCGGGGTCGTTGAGCAGGCCGAGCTCGTCGCCCATCCAGATCACCGGCAGGCCACCGAAGCCGAGGACGAGGGCGTGCGCGAGCATGATCCGGGCGACGGCGAAGGGGTCGCCGACCTCGAGCCCGGCCAGGGAGGCGAGGCTGCCGGAGATCCGCCGGTCCCCGGTCTCGGCGTTCTCCTGGAACACCAGACCGCGTGCCCACGACCCGGGGAACTCCCCGGAGTAGAAGTCCGACAGGAAGCCCCGGTGCCCCCAGCCGGTCGCTCCCACCGCGCTCGCGTCCTCGTCGTCGATGGCCCAGCCGATGTCGTCGTGGCACCGCGCGTAGGTCACCCAGGCCGTCGTGGTCGGCGCGCTGGCGAGCTGCTGCAGTGCGTGCGCGCCCAGGGTGGCGTCGCGGCTGGCCAGCATCGACCAGATCTGCACCATCAAGCCGTTGTGGTAGGCCAGATCACTGACCTTGCCGTGGTGCTCGCCCTGCCCGAGGTAGGCCAGCAGGTCCTTGGGGCCGACGATCGCCTCGGCCTTGAACAGCGTGGCCGGACAGGCGATCCGTGCCACCGTGCGCAGCGCCTGGGTGAGGTCGTGCACCTCCGGCTGGTTCTGGCAGTTGGTGCCGAGCCGCTTCCAGGTGAAGGCGATCGCGTCGAGCCGGAACACCTCGACACCCTCGTTGGCCAGGCTGACGATGATGTCGGCGTACTCGCACAACACGTCGGGGTTGGCCCAGTTGACGTCCCACTGGTAGTCGTTGAAGGTCGTCCACACCCACCCGTCCAGCTCGTCGTCCCAGGTGAAGCTGCCGGGCGCGAAGTCGGGGAAGACCTCGGGCAGGGTGGCCTCGTAGGCGTCGGGCATCGTCCGGTCGGGGAAGACCAGGAAGTAGTCGCGGTACTTCGCCTCGCCGGCAGCGGCGCGCCGTGCCCACTCGTGCTCACGCGCCACGTGGTTGAGCACCAGGTCGAGGCACATGCTGATGCCGCGCTCGCGCAGTGTCGTGGTGAGCGCGCGGACGTCCTGCATCGTGCCCAGGTCGGACCGGACGCTGCGGTAGTCCGCGACCGCGTAGCCACCGTCGTTGGGTGGCTCGCGAGGCGTGAGCAGCGGCATCAGGTGCAGGTAGCCGATGCCGAGGTCGGCGAGGTAGTCGACGCGTTGCTCGACGCCCTTGAGGGTGTCGGCGAAGCGATCGGCGTAGGCGGCGTACCCCACCATCTCGGGGCGCTGGAACCAGTCGGGTGCGAGCGCCCGCTCCTGGTCGAGGGCGTGCAGGTCGTCGGCCCGTCGCGCGAAGGCCTGCGCCGCGATCAGCACGAGCCGGTCGCGGACCTGCGCCGGGTCGTCGTACAACGGGCGCAGGGCGGCGTCGAGATCGGGCAGCCACCGGCGCAGGCGGGCCTGGAACAGCTCGGCGCGGTGCGCGGGCAGCGTGGCCAGCACCGAGGCAAGGTCGTCGGGACGTGCGGCAGACTCGTGACTTCGACTTCATCGGATCGCTCAGGCCGGTCCGACGGTGACGGGTACGCCGTTCAGCGCGGCGTTGCCGGACAGGTCGAGACGCTCGGGGTCGGTGAGGTCGTTGATCGAGACCCCCTCAACCTGCTCCGCGTTGGTCATCCGGACGCCGGTGCGCTGGTGGCCGTACCCGTGGGGGAGGGACACCACGCCGCGCATCATGTCCTCGGTGGCGCGCACGTCGGTGACCACCTTGCCCACCCGGGAGGTCACCTCGACCCTGTCGCCGTCGCCGAGACCACGCTCGGCGAGGTCGCCCGGGTGCATCAGCAGGTGGTGACGTGGCCTGCCACGCGTGAGTCGTTCGCTGTTGTGCATCCAGGAGTTGTTGTCGCGCTGGTGGCGTCGGCCGATCAGCACCAGCTGGCCCTCCTCGCCCGAGTCGACCAGCTCCTGCGTCGTACGCCGCAACCGGTCGAGGTCCGCGATCACCAGGTCAGGTGCGAGGTGGATGCGCTTGTCCCGGGTCTGCAGCCGCGCCGGCATCGTCGGGCGCAGCGGACCCAGGTCGACCCCGGCGGGATTGGCCCGCAGCGCCCGCATCGTGGTCCGGCGACCGGCCAGCAGGAGCGCGGTGACCAGCACCGTGGGGCTCAGGCTGAGCCGGGCGCGCTCGGTGAGCGCCTTGCGGCGCGACTTCTTCTTCTCCAGCCTGGCCGCGGTGCGCAGCGCGAGCTCGCGGAAGATCTCCCAGTCCTCCATGGCGCCCTCGGGCTTGGGCAGCACCGCCGGGGTGAAGCGAGCGGTGTTGCGCACGGCGAAGGACTGGAAGACCAGGTCGTACTGGTCGCGCTCGAGCGCCGTCGTCGGCGGCAGCACCACGTCGGCGTGCCGCGTGGTCTCGTTGAGGTAGATGTCGACGGCCGCCATGAAGTCCAGGCCCTCGAACGCCCGGGAGAGCCCCGACCCGTCGGGTGTGGAGAGCACCGGGTTGCCGGCGACGGTCAGCACCGCCCTGATCTGGCCCTCGCCGGGGGTCTCGATCTCCTCCCGGAAGGCACTGACCGGCAGCTCGCCGCCGAACTCCGGCAGGTCGCGCACCCGGCTGCGCCAGACGTCGAAGTGCCCGCGGCCGACGATCGCCTTGCCGACGATGTCGATCGCAGGCTCGGTGAACAGCACCCCGCCCTCGCGGTCGAAGTTGCCCGAGAGGATGTTCAGGCACTGGATCGCCCACTGGCAGATCGAGCCGAAGCCCTGGGTGGAGAGCCCCAGACGGCCGTACGCCGCAGCCCCGTCGGCCGCGGCGAACTCACGGGTGATCCGGCGGATCGTCTCGGCGGGCACCCCGGAGGCCTCCTCGGCCAGCTCGGGGGTGAAGTCCGCGACGGCCAGCCGGACGGACTCGATGCCGTCGACGTAGGCAGGGGGAGAGGTCAGCCCCTCGGCGAGGAGCACGTGCACCATCGCGAGCAGCACGGTCGCGTCCGAGGCCGGCCTCACGAAGTGGTGCTCGTCGGCGATCTTGGCGGTCTCGGTCCGCCGCGGGTCGAGGACCACCATCTTGCCGCCGCGCCGGCGCAGCTCGCGTGCCCGGTTCGGGAAGTCGGGGACGGTCATCAGCGAGCCGTTGGAGGCCATCGGGTTGGCGCCGAAGACCAGGAAGTAGGAGGTCCGGTCGATGTCGGGGATCGGGATCATCAGCTGGTGCCCGAAGAGCTTCCAGGCGATGAACTGGTGCGGGATCTGGTCGACCGAGCTGGCGCTGAACTTGTTGCGGGTCTTGAAGGTCTTCAGCATCCCGGTGCCGTGGGTCTGCGCGCCGAGGGAGTGGGCGTTGGGGTTGCCGAGGTAGACGCCGAGGGCGTCGCGGCCGTGCTCGTTCACGGCCCGGGCGATGCCGTCGGCGGCGAGGTCGAGGGCCTCGTCCCAGGAGATCTGCACCCACTCGGCGTCGACACCCTCACCGACCCGCTTCACCGGGCGACGTAGACGGTCGGGGTCCTCGTAGACGTCAGCCAGGGCCACGCCCTTGGGACAGATGTGCCCGCGGGAGAGGGGATCGGCGTCGTTCCCCCGGATCGAGGTGACGTGCGGACCGTCGGGTCGCTGCTCGATGGTCAGCTCCAGGCCGCAGATGGCCTCACACAGATTGCAGACCCCTAGGCGTTTCTCCATGACCCCGATCCTCGCAGACACGCCAGGCCGACGTACTGCGCACTACTGCGCATCGCGTAGTACTCTCCATCGCATGGATACCACCCAGCTCCTCAAGGGAGTGCTCGACCTGACGGTGCTCGCCGTCGTGGATGACGAGGACGGCTACGGCTACGACATCGTGCGCAGGCTGCGCGAGCGTGGCCTGGAGGACGTCGGCGACGCCTCGGTCTACGGCACGTTGCGACGGCTCTACGCCGCCGGCGCGCTCACCTCCTACGTCGTGGCCAGTGAGACCGGGCCGCACCGCAAGTACTACGGGATCACGCCCACCGGGCGCACCTACCTCAAGCAGCAGAGCGACGACTGGACGTCGTTCTCCACCACCGTCACCACGATCCTTTCGGGAGTCTCCGCATGAACACCATCGTCACCACGCCTGACATCCACCTCTACGTCACCGCCGTCCGTGAGCGCCTCTCGGACCTGACCGACGACGAGCGCGAGGAGCTGGTGGGCGGCCTGGAGGCCGACCTGAGCGACCTTGTCGCCGAGCGCGGCGTCGAGGCGCTGCCGGACCCAGCAGAGTACGCCGCCGAGCTGCGGGTCGCGGCCGGCTTCAGTGCCCAGGCTGTCGAGCGACGGCGCCACGGGCGGCGCAGTGCCCTGATGTCATGGCTGGACCGGGCGGGTGAGACCTGGCACGGCTGGGTCGAGGCCGACGAGCACCTCGGCCTGCCCGCGCTCGCGCAGTCGTTGCGACCCCTGTGGTGGGTGTTGCGCGCACTGTGCGCCACGGCCCTGCTGGCGGAGGTCTTCGGCAGCCAGTCGATCTTCGGGCTGACTCTCAACCGCGCCCTGCTGGCGGCGGTGCTGATCCTGATCAGCGTGCAGATCGGCCGCGAGGTGTGGTTCCCCGGCACTGTGGTCAGACGCTCGCTGTCACTGCGGCTGGGGCTGGTCGCGCTGAACTTGTTCGCGATCGCCCTGCTGCCGGTGATGTTCACCCGTTTCTTCTCCGCCCATGACCCCTACGCCTACCGCTACGAGCAGTCGTACTCCCAGTCCCCTGGCGACGGGCTGTCGTTCAACGGGGAGCCGATCGCCAACATCTATCCCTACGACGCTCAGGGCCACCTGCTGACGGGCGTCCAGCTCGTCGACCGTCAGGGCCGTCGCCTCACGGTCACCCAGGATCCCTACAACGAGGGGACCGGTTGGGGGGAGTTCATCCACGTGCCCTGGCTCAACGGGCGCACGGAGCTCTACAGCGTGTTCCCGCTGCCCGAGCAGACCTTGGACACGGACACTCTCGCCCCGGTCGGAGACCCCCGGCTCCAGTCCCCGCCGTTCGCGTCGTTGCCGCCGGTCACGCTGGCCGGGGTGACCCCGAGCGTGCTGGTGCCCGCCACGGACGCCGCCGCCCAAGGAAGCGCGGCAAAGAAGGCGGCTCAGAAGACAATGAAGAAGCCGGCCAAGAAGCAGCAGACACGCCCGACGCAGCCCACAGGGCTGATTTCACGCTCACTCGGCGCGCTGATAGCCTTGGACAGTTGCCCTCAGGGGCGACTTCGCCGTGCAACGGCCGCGGATCCACAGTGCCCGGGTGAACAGGCCCCGGCGCGCCGCGCAACGACAGCAAAGAAAGGGAGCTCACGTGTCCATTGGTACCGACGCTGAGACCAAGAAGAAGATCATCGCCGAGTACGCCACGGTCGAGGGCGACACCGGCTCCCCCGAGGTGCAGATCGCGCTCCTGAGCTTCCGGATCGCGCACCTCACCGACCACCTCAAGCAGCACAAGCACGACCACCACAGCCGTCGTGGTCTGCTGCTGCTCGTGGGCCAGCGACGTCGTCTCCTGAACTACCTGGAGAAGACCGAGATCGAGCGCTACCGCTCGATCGTCTCCCGCCTCGGCCTGCGACGCTGATCGAACAGGAACGGCTCACCCTTTCGGTGGGCCGTTTCTGCTAGAAACACAACTGAACAACATCCACCCCCAGGAGCGGCCCGCGTACGCCGGCCCGGTCCTCGGTAGTGGTCTCCTGTGTGCTCCCCATGGAGCACCCCGGAAGATTCCGGCCCGCACAGGGGACTTCGATCGAAGACCGGCCATCCTCACCTCGTTGAGGCGCAGGCAGTTGCCTTTCATGGGCTCGCGGCTCGCTCCGCGAAACAGAAAGGGAGACCCTTGACTGAGGGACCCGAGATCTTTGCAGTAGAGACCGTGCTGGACAACGGCAAGTTCGGCCAGCGCACCGTCAAGTTCGAGACCGGCCTGCTGGCCCGTCAGGCGGCCGGTTCCGTGACCGCCTACCTCGACGACGACACCATGCTCCTGTCGGCGACCACCGCCGGCAAGCACCCCAAGGACCACTTCGACTTCTTCCCCCTGACGATCGACGTCGAGGAGCGGATGTACGCCGCGGGCCAGATCCCCGGCTCGTTCTTCCGCAGCGAGGGTCGTCCCGGCGAGGACGCGATCCTCACCTGCCGCCTGATCGACCGCCCGTTGCGCCCGACCTTCAAGAAGGGTCTGCGCAACGAGGTCCAGGTGGTCATCACGGTGATGGCGCTCAACCCCGACCACCCCTACGACGTGCTCGCGATCAACGCGGCGTCGCTGTCCACCCAGCTCTCCGGCCTGCCGTTCTCCGGCCCGGTCGGCGGCGTCCGCGTCGCCCTGATCGAGGGTCAGTGGGTGGCGTTCCCGACCCACAGCCAGCTCGAGAACGCCGTCTTCGACATGGTCGTCGCCGGCCGCGTCACCGAGACCGGTGACGTCGCCATCATGATGGTGGAGGCCGAGGCCCCTGAGACCGCCTGGAACCTCGTGCAGTCCGGCGCCCAGGCGCCGAACGAGGAGGTCGTGGCCAGCGGCCTCGACGCCGCCAAGCCGTTCATCAAGCAGCTCATCGAGGCCCAGCAGGAAGTGGCCAAGCAGGCCGCCAAGCCGGTCCAGGAGTTCCCGATCTTCCTCGACTACGAGGACGACGCCTACGCCGCCGTCGAGTCGGCCGCCAAGGACGACACCGCCCAGGCGCTGACCATCGCCGGCAAGCAGGAGCGGGAGAGCCGCCTCGACGAGATCAAGGCTGCTGTCCTGGAGAAGGTCGGTGCTGACTTCGAGGGTCGCGAGAAGGAGATCGGCGCGGCGTTCCGCTCGCTGAACAAGCAGCTCGTCCGCGAGCGCGTCCTGCGCGACAAGGTCCGCATCGACGGTCGTGGGCTCAGCGACATCCGCACCCTGTCCGCCGAGGTCGGCGTGATCCCGCGCGTCCACGGTTCGGCACTGTTCGAGCGCGGCGAGACCCAGATCCTGGGCGTCACCACGCTGAACATGCTCACCCTGGAGCAGAAGCTGGACACGCTCTCCCCGGAGAAGTCGCGTCGCTACATGCACAAGTACGTCTTCCCGCCCTTCTCCACCGGTGAGACCGGTCGCGTGGGTTCGCCCAAGCGTCGCGAGGTCGGCCACGGCGCGCTGGCGCGTCGGGCGCTGCTGCCCGTGCTGCCCGGCCGCGAGGAGTTCCCCTACGCGATCCGTCAGCTCTCCGAGGCGATGGGCTCCAACGGGTCCACCTCGATGGGTTCGGTCTGCGCCTCGACCCTCTCGCTGCTCCAGGCCGGTGTGCCGCTGCGCGCCTCGGTCGCCGGCATCGCGATGGGCCTGATCTCCGGTGAGGTCGACGGCAAGACCGAGTACGTCGCGCTGACCGACATCCTCGGTGCCGAGGACGCCTTCGGCGACATGGACTTCAAGGTCGCCGGCACCCGGGAGTTCGTCACCGCGCTGCAGCTCGACACCAAGCTCGACGGCATCCCCGCCGAGATCCTCGCCGCTGCGTTGACCCAGGCACGCGACGCGCGCCTGGCGATCCTCGACGTGATGGCCGAGGCGATCAGCGAGCCCGAGGAGATGTCGCTGCACGCGCCGCGCATCATCACGGTGCGCATCCCGGTCGACAAGATCGGCGAGGTGATCGGGCCCAAGGGCAAGGTGATCAACCAGATCCAGGACGACACCGGCGCGTCGTTGTCCATCGAGGACGACGGCACGATCTACATCGGTGCGACCAACGGTGAGGCTGCCGAGGCCGCTCGCAACGCGGTCAACGCGATCGCCAACCCGACGATGCCCGAGGTCGGCGAGCGCTACCTGGGCACGGTCGTGAAGACGACCAACTTCGGTGCGTTCGTCTCGCTGCTCCCGGGCAAGGACGGCCTGCTGCACATCAGCAAGCTGCGTTCGCTCGCCGGTGGCAAGCGGGTCGACAACGTCGAGGACGTCGTCTCGGTCGGTCAGAAGATCCAGGTCGAGATCGGCGAGATCGACGACCGCGGCAAGCTGTCGCTGATCCCGGTTGTGGAGGAGGGCGCCGAGGCGTCCGACTCCGACGACGACGAGTGACCCGACGAGCTTGAAGGGTCTTCCCGAAGGAGTGCGCCGGACCGTCCTCAAGGGCGGTCTGCGCGTGCTCACCGAGCAGGTCCCCGGCGTCCGCTCCGCGGCCGTCGGGGTCTTCGTCGGCGTGGGCTCCAGGGACGAGGCGGCGCACCTCAACGGTGCGTCGCACTTCCTGGAGCACCTGCTCTTCAAGGGCACGCCGACCCGCTCGGCCATGGACATCTCATCGGCCTTCGACGAGGTCGGTGGGGAGTTCAACGCCTACACGGCGCGTGAGTACACCTGCTACCACGCCCGGGTGATCGACGAGGACCTGCCGATGGCCCTCGACGTGCTCGGCGACATGCTCACCTCCTCGCTGATCACCGGCGTCGACGTGGAAGCCGAGCGCGAGGTGATCCTCGACGAGATCGCCATGCACGACGACGATCCCGACGACGTCGTGCACAACATGATGGCCGCGACCGCCTGGGCCGGCACGCCGCTCGCGCGGCCGATCGCCGGCACCGCAGAGTCGATCAAGGCGCTCACGCGCACCCAGATCAACGGCTACTACCGCCGGCGCTACCGCGCCCCGGCGATGACGATCGCGGTCGCGGGAAACCTCGACCACGCCGACGTCGTACGCCGAGTCCGCAAGGCGTTCGGCCGCAACGGCTTCCTCGACGCCGACGTGCAGCCGCACGGCCCGCGCATGGCAGCACGTCCCCGGCCCTTCCGAGCCGGCAACGCCCAGACCACCCGCCCCTTCGAGCAGGTCAACGTAGTGCTGGGCGTCCAGGGCCTGACCCGCTCGGACCCGCGCCGTGACGTGCTCAGCATCCTCAACGGTGCTCTGGGCGGCGGCTCCAGCTCGCGGCTCTTCCAGGAGGTGCGCGAGCGCCGTGGCCTGGCCTACTCGGTCTACTCCTTCGGCCTCGGCTACTCCGACGCCGGCATGGTGGGCGTGGCCGCAGGCTCGTTGCCTGCCAAGGCCGACGATCTGCTGCGCGTGGTGCGTGCCGAGCTCGCCAAGGTGGCCGCAACCGGCCTCACCGAGGAGGAGGTCGAGCGCGGCAAGGGACAGGTCCGTGGCGGCACCGTCCTCAGCCTCGAGGACAGCGGCTCCCGGATGACCAGACTCGGCGAGGCCGAGATGTTCCAGCGGCGCCTGCGCCCGATCGACGAGCTGCTCGAGAAGCTCGACGCCGTCACCCCTGCGGCGGTCAACCAGCTCGCCCGCAGCCTGTTCTCCGGCCCCGAGACCCTCGCCCAGGTGGGCCCCGCCCACTAGCTCGGGCAGGCGACGGGAACTCCCTGTCGCCTGCGCACGCCACGCACTCACGTCCGCCTGCGCACGCTGTTCTCCCGCCCGCACCCCCGCCGCTCATGTCTGCCTGCTGAAGTGGAAGCTTCCGTCGGGCAGTCGACGGTGGTGGAACGCGTTGTCGTGGATGCGCTGGTGGTGGAAGTGGCACAGCGGGACGGCGTCGGCGAGGTCGGTCCTGCCGCCCTGGCTCCAGGGCCGTTGGTGGTGGAGCTCGCACCAGGCGAAGGGTCGTTGGCAGCCATCGGCTGCGCAGGTCTGATGTTGCAGCCCGACGGCGAGGCGTTGCGCCCCGCTGAAGAGCCGGCTCTCACGACCGAGGTCGAGGGCGACTGAGCTTGCGCCGAGGACGGCGGGGATGATCCCGGCTCCGCAGGCCAGGCGGCGGGCCTGGCCGGCGGAGATGGTCTCGCCGGTGTCGAGGCCCGCGGTCTTGAGCGCACCGGCCAGGACGGTGTGGTCCAGGGTGACCACGAGGGTGGCGGCGGCCCTGGGGTGCAGGTGGTCGGTGGGCAGGTGCTCGAGCAGCTCGGCGAACGCCATCCCGCGGCGGTGTCGCCAGTCGGGACTGAGTCGCTCCTCGGACCGTGAGCGGTCGCCGGTCCGGTGGGTCCGGCGGGGTGCGGTCATCGCCTCGATCACCTTGCGCAGGATCGCGCCGGACAGGGCGGGAACTGTGAAGTGGCCGGTCACGGTGCCGTCGGCGTTGTCGTGGAAGCTCAGCGAGCAGGCGGCGCGGGCGGTCTCCTCCTCGGTGCGGGCCAGGTCGTTCTCGTGGGCGTCGACGGCCACCGGATCGGGCTCGACCGCTGCCAGGGCGCGTTTGGCGATGCGGCGCAGCTGGTCGGGGTCGAAGCGTTGGGCCTGCTCGACCAGGGTGGCCTCGACCGCGAGACGTTGATCGGGGCTCACGGTGGTGGGGAGCTGGTCGCTGGCGTTGAGGATCACCGCGGCGTGGGCGGGGGAGAGCAGCCCGTGGTCGAGGGCGGTGGCGGTGGTGTCGTGGCCGGTGTGCAGCGCGGTGGCGAGGTGGACCTCGCGGGCGGCGGTGGTGCGGCTGGTGTTGGTCTGGCGTGCGGTCCAGGCCTCGGTGCCGGAGAACCCGGCGTCCTGGGCGGCGCCGGCCTTGTCGGCGGCGGCGAGCACCCTGAGCCGGACGGATTCCAGGCGGCGGGCGACCCGCTCCAGCGAACGCACCGCGGCTGGCGTGCTCACCGCTGGCCAGCGGGGTGCCGGCACCGGTCAGCATCCGGTCCAGGGTGGTGTCGAGCTCGACCACACCGGCGAGCACCGGGTGTCCGGCGTCGGGGTGGAGGTCGAGGAGTGCCGACATGGGACCATTCTGCTACGAACAGATGTTCGAGTCAAGAGGTTTCAGAAAGTTGTGGAGCAAACCGGGATCCGCCACTGGCCACACCGTGCGGGGCGGTCGATGAGTGGTGCCACGCCGCGGAAGGCTCGAGGCGCTCGGGGTCGAACTCAGGGTCGGGCTCTGTGCCCAGCCTGAGCGCAGCCCTCTCTGCCAAGGTGTGCCTCGTGACCACCCCGACGAAGTCCGGCTACCGGTCAGCCGAGTTCGGGCGCTTCTGGTGGGGCGAAGCCGTCTCCGGGATGGGCAACGCGATCACGCTGCTGGCGTTGCAGACCATCGTCCTGGTCACCCTGGACGGTGATGCCGCACAGGTGGGCTGGCTCAACTCCGCGCGCTGGTTGCCCTACCTGCTCCTGGGGCTGGTGGTCGGAGCGCTCGTCGACCGGGTCCGCCGCCGACCCGTCATGATCACCACCGACCTCCTCAGGGCAGGGCTGCTCGGGCTGATCCCGTTGGCCTGGGCGTTCGACGTACTCAGCCTTCCGATGCTGCTGGTGGTCGTCGCGCTGTTCGGGACGGCGTCGCTGGTCAACGATGCAGCCTCGCTGTCCTTCGTGCCGCGTCTGGTTCCCCGCCGGGATCTTCAGCGGGCGCACGCGCGGCTCGACGGTGCCGGCGCTGTCGCGCAGACGGCAGGGCCTGCGATGGCAGGCGCGCTGATCCGGTTCCTGGGTGCGCCGCTGGCCGTGCTGGTGGACGCGATGACCTACCTGTTCTCAGCAGTGATGGTCGGCTCGCTGAGGGGCGTGGCCGAGCCTGCTGCCGCTCCGTTGGTGCAGACGGGCCTCCGCGGACTCGCAGGTGAAGTCAGCGAAGGGGCGCGGTGGGCGTACGGCGCCTCCGGGCTACGTCGTCTGGCCATCTCGACGCACGTGTGGTTCGCCGGTCAGGCCGTCCTCGTCGTACTCGTCGTCCCCTACGGCTACCTGCAGCTGGGCCTCACCCCGCTGCAGCTGGGCCTGGTGTTCGCCGTCGCGGGATTGGGTGCGCTGCTCGGGGCAACGACGAGCACCGCGATCGGAGCAGGTCTCGGGACGGGCGGCGCAATCATCTGCTCCTACGCAGTCAGCGCGCTCGGGGTCGTGGTGATGCTGGGAGCAGCCTCGGCGCCGACGGGCTGGGCGGGAGCAGCGGTCCTGGCCGGCGGGCAGCTGCTGCACGGCTGGGCGATGGGTCTGAGCAACTCCCACGAGATGAGCTTGCGCCAGTCGGTCACCCCTGATGAGCTGCAGGCCAGGACCAACACCACCCTGCGCTCGCTCAACCGTGCCGTGATCGTCGTGGTCTCGCCGGCCGCCGGACTGCTGGGGGACCAGGTCGGCTACCGCCAGACGCTGGCCGCTGCTGCGGTGATCTTCGCCGTCGCAGCCATGATGCTGGCGCTCTCGCCGCTGCGACGCGTGCGGGTTGGGTGACTGACCGCCGATAGCCTGACCCCGTGACTCTCAAGGTGGGCGTGCTGGGCGCGCTGGGCAAGGTCGGACGAACCGTGTGCGAGGCCGTCGAGGTGGCGGCTGCGAACGACGGTGACCTCGAGCTGGTGGCACGCATCGACGCCGACGACGACCTGCAGACCCTGCTGGACCACGGTGTCGATGCGGTCGTGGACTTCACCCACCCCGACGTGGTGATGGACAACCTCGAGTTCTGCGTCTCGAACGGCATCCACGCCGTGGTCGGCACCACCGGCTTCGACGCCGCCCGGCTCGACACCCTGCGCGGGTGGCTGGCCCGGAGCGAGGGCACCGGTGTGCTGATCGCCCCCAACTTCTCCATCGGCGCGGTGCTGATGATGCGCTTCGCCGTCGAGGCGGCACGCTTCTACGAGTCGGTCGAGGTCGTCGAGCTGCACCACCCCGACAAGGCCGACGCGCCCTCCGGGACGGCACGGCGTACGGCGGAGCTGATCGCCGCGGCCCGAGCCGAGGCCGGCCTGGGTGCGATGCCCGACGCCACCTCGACCGGCCTTGCCGGTGCTCGCGGGGCCGACGTGGAGGGTGTCCGGGTGCACGGCCTGCGGATCCGCGGGCTGGTCGCCCACCAGGAGGTCATCCTCGGTGGTGTGGGGGAGACCCTCACCATCCGGCACGACTCCCTCGACCGTGTGTCCTTCACCCCCGGTGTTCTGCTCGGGCTGCGTGAGGTGGCGCAACGCCCCGGACTGACGGTCGGGCTCGAGGAGTTCCTCGACCTGTAGGTCTTCATCTTTGTGCAACGCAACTTCGTGAACCGACGCAAGGGGTGCCATGGGGTCGCTCGCCCCTCAGGCTGGACGAACCGGGGCAACTGCCCCCGGGTCCTGACCCCGAAGGAACCTGATGCGCAAGAGCATGATCCTGCCCGGCGCGGCGGCAGCACTCACCCTCGTGGCTGCCGGCATGTCCCAGGCACAGGCCGCCGTCCCGGCCGCCAACCAGTCCCGCGCCGAGATGGCGATCTCGGCGGCCAAGAGCCATGCCGGAGCCACCCACTTCGGAGACGGCCAGTCACTGAAGGCCGTCGCCACCCTCGTCGACGCCGACGGCACCTCGCACGTGCGGATGCACCGCAGCTACCGCGGCCTCGAGGTCGTCGGCGGTGACCTCGTGGTGCACCAGGCGCGCGCCGGTGACTGGAAGGGCTCCAGCCAGACCCTCGACGACACCCTCGACCTGCAGGTGGCACCGAAGGTCTCCGCCTCCACCGCGAAGAGCCGTGCGCTCGCCCCCAGCGCCGTGACGCGTGAGATCTCGGGTGCGAAGGTCAGTGCCTCCACCCTCGTCGTGGACGCGACCGGCAGCTCGCCCCGGCTGGCCTGGAAGGTGCTCAGCGGTGGCACCCAGGAGGACGGCACTCCCAGCCGTCTGGCCACCTACGTCGACGCGACGTCCGGCAAGGTGCTCCGCGCCGAGCAGGAGATCGTCAACGTCGGCGGCTCGGGCCAGTCGCTCTACGGCGGCACCGTCCCGCTGCAGCTGACGCTGTCGGGTTCGACGTACCAGCTCAAGGACCCGACGCGTGGCAACACCTACACCACCGACCTCAACAACAAGACCGACTCGATGCGCTGTCAGCTCCTCGGCAGCGGCTGCTCGGCCGGCACACTGTTCACCAGCCCGGACAGCTCCTTCGGCAACGGCAGCACCAGCAGCCGTGAATCGGCCGGTGTCGACGCGCAGTACGGCACCAACATCACCTGGGACTACTACAAGTTCGTGCACGGCCGCAACGGCATCTTCGGCAACGGCAGCGGCTCCTACAACCGGGTGCACTACGGGTCGAACTACGTCAACGCCTTCTGGGACGGCACCAAGATGACCTACGGCGACGGTGACGGCGTGAACTACGGTCCGCTCACCTCGCTCGACGTGGCCGGGCACGAGATGAGCCACGGCGTGACCGAGAACAGCGCCAACCTGACCTACTCCGGGGAGTCGGGCGGTCTCAACGAGGCCACCAGCGACATCTTCGGGACGATGGTGGAGTTCTACGCCGCCAACGCCAACGACCCGGGCGACTACCTGGTCGGTGAGGAGTTCGACCTCAAGAAGCACCTCGGCTTCCGCCGCATGGACAACCCGGCCTCCGACGGCAGCTCCTACAACTGCTGGTCCGCGGGCGTGGGCTCTGCCGACGTGCACTACTCCTCGGGCGTCGGCAACCACTTCTTCTACCTGCTCTCCGAAGGCTCCGGTGCCAAGACGATCGGGGGCGTGGCGCACAACTCCCCGACCTGCAACGGCTCCACGGTCTCGGGGATCGGTCGCGATGCCGCCGCGAAGATCTGGTACCGCGCGCTGACGGTCTACATGACCTCGAATACCACCTACTCAGGGGCGCGGACCGCCTCCCTGAACGCCGCTCGGGACCTCTACGGCTCCGGCAGCACCCAGTACAACGCAGTCGCCTCCGCATGGAGCGCGGTGAGCGTGTCCTGATCTCCTAACCCCCCCCAAGGAGATCAGGGATCCCGAACGAGGGGCTCGTGCTGGGCACACGAGCCCCTCGTTCACCTTTCTCAGAGCAGTCGCAGTAGGGCCGCGGTCAGCGCGGCCAGCACCACCACCACGATGAACGGCGCACGCAGCAGCAGCGCCACGACCGCCACCCCGAGTCCGCCCAGGCGGGCGTCGATCGTCAGCCCGGTCCCCTCGGGCCCGCTGGTCGAGAACGTCTGTACGGCGACCAGGGCAGCCAGCAGCACGACAGGGAGCAGGTCGGCGGTGCGCCGCAGCACCGGACGGTCGAGCACCCGGTCGGGCACCGACAGGCCGGCCAGCTTGAGCAGGTAGCACCCACCCGCGCAGCCGAGGACCGACGCCCAGATCATCAGGCCCGCCCCTCCTCGAGGGTCCGCCCTCGGTCGGTGGGACTGGTCAGGGCCAGGCCCAGAGCCACCACCGCCGCCGACAGGACCGGCACGCCGGCAGGGGTGTAGGAGACCAGTGAGAGGGCCAGCCCCGCGGCGGCGATCGCGGCCAGCCGGTCGCGACCGGTCCTCAGCCGCGGCCACAGCAGGCCGAGGAACGCCGCCGCCACCGCGGCATCGAGGCCGTAGGTGCGCGGGTCGCCGAGCGCGGTGCCCGCGAGCGCGCCGGCGAGGGTGGCGAGATTCCAGAGCACGAAGACCGAGATCCCGGTGGCGAGGAAGCCCGCGCGTGCGTGCGCTCGTGACCTGCGGGTCACCGACATGGCGGTCGACTCGTCGATCAGGAGGTGGGCCGCGGCGACCCGACGCCAGCCGCCCCACTGCACGAGCGGCGCCACCTTCAGCCCGTAGAGCAGGTTGCGGGTGCCGAGCAGCAGTCCGGTCAGGGCCGCGAAGCCTGCGGTGCCACCGGCCCCGAGCACGCCGACGAGGGCGAACTGCGAGGCACCGGTGAACACCAGCAGCGACAGGGCGCAGGTCTGCCAGACGTCCAGCCCGCTGCTGACCGAGACGGCCCCGAACGAGACCCCGTAGGTGCCGGTCGCGATCCCGACCGCGATCCCGTCGCGGACGATGCTGCGGGTGGTCGCCGCCGCGGGCACGGTGCTAGTCGACCAACGCCGAGTGCAGGCGGACCTGCTTGACCGTGGTGCTGCCGTCGCCGAGCAGGTCGAGGGTGCGGTGGGCGCCGTCGGGGCCCCAGCCGGCGGCCGTCAGGAACCCGCGCAGCTGGTCGTCGCCCGCAGGCAGCCAGGTGACCGCGCGGGTGAACCGGTCGGCGACCAGGGTGTCGGCCGCGGCCTGGAGGAGTCGGGACCCGTGCCCGGCGCCGCGCTTGTGCGGGTCCACGGTCAGGTCGGTGAGCTCACCGGTCGCGACCGGGTCGCAGTCGGGGTCGGTGCCGGGGCCGGTCACCACGAACCCGGTGACCAGGTTGCGTTCCAGGGCCACCAGCACCCGCTGCCGGGCATCGGCCGGCCGGCTGAGCGACTTCGCCCATCCTGCCGCGATCTGCTCGGGGTCGAGGGCGGACAGGACCTCGGCGGGCAGCAGCTCGGCGTACGTCGTCCGCCACGCGCGCACCTGTACGGCGGCGATGGCTGGTGCGTCGTCGGACCAGGCAACCCGGGCGGAGACATCGGCGCTGGTCATGACCCCATCCAACCATCGGCGCTCACCGGTCGACCGAGCCACCCGCGGGTTCGAGGTGTGGCTGCTTGACGTCCTCGAGTCGCGACTCGGCCCCGCACAGCACGAGGGCACCTCCCACACTGACCACGAACCCGACCAGCGCTATCGCCGACCAGCCGGGCCGGACGCCGTCGCCGAAGACCGCCAGCCCCACGATCGCGGGGATCGCGGTCTCCAGCAGCACCAACGGTGCGGTCGCCGCCGCCACGGTGCTCCGCGTCAGGGCGAGGGAGTAGAGCCAGAACCCCAGCAGCCCGAAGAGGAAGATGGTCAGCGCGGGGGCGAAGGTGTTCAGGTCCCACGCCGGATGGACCAGTGAGCGGGTGGCGACCGGTGAGCCGCTGTAGGAGATGCCGCCGAGCGCCCCGAGCAGCACCCCGCTCAGCTGGCCGGTCATCCGCCGTACGACCAGGCCCAGGCCCAGGGTCAGCGCCAGCGCGACGTAGAGGGCGAGCGTGCGGTTGGTGTCGAACTCGTGGTGTCCCACCGGGCCGGCTGCGCTGACGAGCAGACCCAGGCCGACGGCCATGGCCCCGATCGCCCCCCAGTGCCGTGGGGCGAGGGGTTCGCGCACCACGGTCGCAGCGATCACCACCGTGACCACCAGGGACAGCGCGATGCCCACCTGGGCCAGGTAGAGCGGCAGCCGGGAGATCGCCAGGAGGTGCAGCGCCCAGCCGACCACGTAGGAGAAGCCGACCATCACCATCAGCCGGGAGAGCAGTCCGTGGTCCCGCGCAGCGACCGCCTGGACCACGGCGGCAATCCCGAAGATCACGGCAGCGCCCGCCGCTGCCAGCAATCCGATCCACATGGGGTCACCTTCGCACGAGTCTCCTGACGCGACTCACCCGCGATGCCGTCCGGTCTTCGTGGCGGCCGCGGCGGTAGGTTGTCCTCCATGCGGGCCTACCTCGACCTGGTGCAGCGGATCCTCGACGAGGGTGTGGAGAAGTCGGATCGCACCGGCACCGGCACCTTGTCGGTCTTCGGCCACCAGATGCGCTTCGACCTCGCCGCGGGCTTCCCGCTGGTGACCACCAAGAAGGTGCACACGCGCTCGATCTTCGGGGAGCTGGTGTGGTTCCTGCGCGGTGACACGAACGTGAAGTGGCTCCAGGACCGCGGCATCAGCATCTGGGACGAGTGGGCCGACGCCGAGGGGAACCTCGGCCCGATCTACGGCCACCAGTGGCGATCGTGGCCGACGCCGGACGGCCGGCACGTCGACCAGCTGGCCGACGTCGTCGCGCAGATCCGCGACAACCCCGACTCGCGACGTCACATCGTCTCGGCGTGGAACGTCGCCGACATCCCGGAGATGGCGCTGGCGCCGTGCCACACGATGTTCCAGTTCTACGTCGCTCCGCCGCAGGAGGGCGAGAGGGTCGGCAGGCTGAGCTGCCAGCTCTACCAGCGCTCGGCCGACGTGTTCCTCGGCGTGCCGTTCAACATCGCCTCCTACGCGCTGCTGACGCACATGGTCGCCCAGGTCACCGGCCTCGGCGTCGGCGACTTCGTGCACACCCTGGGTGACGCCCACCTCTACCTCAACCACCTCGAGCAGGCGCAGCTCCAGCTGACCCGGGAGCCGCGACCGCTGCCGACGCTGGTGCTCGACCCCTCGGTGACTGCGCTGGACGCCTTCGACCTCGAGCACATCGCGGTCGAGGGCTACGACCCGCACCCCGGCATCAAGGCACCGATCGCGGTATGACCGACTCGTTCCCGACCCGAGTGGTGATGGTCGCGGCGCGGGCGAGCAACGGCGTCATCGGTCGCGACGGGGGCATCCCGTGGCACATCCCGGCCGACTTCGCGCACTTCAAGCGGGTGACGGTGGGACACCCGCTGGTCCTGGGGCGTACGACGTTCGAGGGGATCGGCAAGCCGCTGCCCGACCGCCAGAGCATCGTGGTGACCCGCGACCCGGACTGGTCGTGGGAGGGCGTGATCGTGGCGCGGACCGTCGGTGAGGCGATCGCGATCGGCGCCGGCCTCAGCGACCTGGTCAACATCGGCGGGGGAGCGCAGGTCTACGGCGAGGCGATGGCGCTGGCCACCGAGCAGATCCTCACCGAGGTGCAGGCCTCTCCCCACGGGGACACCCACTACCCGGACTTCGACGAGACGCAGTGGCGCGAGACCCGCCGCGAGAGCCACCTCGAGAACGACCCGGCGTACGAGATCCGCTGGCTCGAGCGGCTGTCACCGGACTAGGACGCGAGCGCGCCCTCCACGTGCAGGCGGGTGGCGGCAAGCAGCGGCACGTCGGTGTCGTCGGACCGCAGCAGCAGCACGTCGAGCGCCTCCTCGATCGCGTCGGCGACCTTGTGCATGGTGTCGGTGCACAGCTATCTCCCACAGCACGACTCCAGGTCGGAGGTCTGGCGTCGCTCTCTACGGTGGGCACATGGAACTGCGGATCTTCACCGAGCCCCAGCAGGGCGCCTCCTACGAGACCCTCCTCGCGGTCGCACAGGCCAGCGAGCGGCTCGGCTTCGGGGCGTTCTTCCGCTCCGACCACTACCTGGCCATGGGTGGCGACGGGCTGCCCGGGCCCACCGATGCCTGGACCACGCTGGCCGCGATCGCCCGTGAGACCAGCACGATCCGGCTCGGGACGCTGATGACCTCCGCGACCTTCCGGCACCCGGGCGTGCTGGCGATCCAGGTCGCCCAGGTCGACCAGATGAGCGGCGGAAGGATCGAGCTCGGCCTCGGTGCGGGGTGGTTCGGCCGCGAGCACGCGGCCTACGGCATCCCGTTCCCCGACGTAGGTGAGCGTTTCGACCGCCTCGAGGAGCAGCTCGCCGTGATCACCGGGTTGTGGGAGACCCCGTCGGGGGAGCGCTTCTCCTTCGAGGGGTCGCACTACCAGCTGGTCGAGTCACCGGCCCTGCCGAAACCGGCGCAGGCGCCGCGACCTCCCGTGCTCGTCGGAGGCCAGGGAAAGCGGCGTACGCCGGCGCTGGCAGCGCGCTACGCCGACGAGTTCAACCTGCCCTTCGTGGACGAGGAGTTCACGGCCGTCCAGTTCGGCCGGGTCCGGGCGGCGTGCGAGGAGATCGGCCGGGACCCCGACAGCCTCGTCTACTCCAACGCGCTGGTGCTGTGCTGCGGCGGCACCGAGGCCGAGCTCGCCCGCCGTGCTGAGCGGATCGGCCGCGACGTCGCGGAGCTGCGGGCCACCGGGCTGGCCGGGACCCCGGCCGAGGTGGTCGACAAGATCGGCCGGTTCGCCGAGCTGGGCGCCGAGCGGGTCTACCTGCAGGTGCTCGACCTCGAGGACCTCGAGCACCTCGAGCTGGTGGCCGAGCAGGTGCTCGGCCGGGTCTGAGGCCGGGTCTGGGGCCGGGTCTGAAGGCCGGGTCTGGGGCAGAGTCTGAGTCCGGGTCTGGTGCGGGGCCTGAGCAAACCGGGTCAGGCGAGCGGACGGCCCTCGGCGTCGGGGACCTTGCGGAGCAGGATCAGGACCAGGTCGACCAGGTACCAGATGCCGCACCCACCCAGGGTCACCAGCTTCAGGACGCCCAGGCCGATCTGGCCGAGATAGAACCGGTCCACGCCGAAGCTGCCCAGCAGCGCCGAGAGCAGCACCGTGACCAACCACTCGCGGGTGGAGAACACCCCGGGGAGGTGCTTGGCGGGGAACCAGCCGCCGCCCGCGACGTCGCGCAGCTGGGAGTCACCCTGGAGCTGGCCCGACATCGCCATCTGGCGCACCTGCTCGTAGGGATAGGGGCCGTACTCGCCGCCCAGGTGCGCGAGCATGAACGATGCGGTGAAGGGCGAGGGGCTCGTGGTCACGCCGATCAGCCTAGGCGCCCCGTCACCCACCATGACCCCACCATGACCTCACCATGACCCCACCGTGACCCACCGAGCGCCCACCGTCCCGCAGTGCCGGGGTTCGCCCTCGCTAACCTAGGGCGCATGAACCAGCCTGCTGCGCCGTTCGGCCGCGTCCTGACCGCCATGGTCACGCCGTTCACCGCGGAGGGGGCGGTCGACCTCGAGGGTGTGGCCCGCGTCGCGACCTATCTCGTCGAGCACGGGAACGACGGCGTGGTCGTGAGCGGCACCACCGGTGAGGCGCCCACCACCTCGGTCGCCGAGGACGGGGAGATCCTGCGCGCGGTCATCGACGCGGTGGGCGATCGCTGCACCGTGATGGCCGGGGTCGGCACCAACCACACCGAGCACTCCGTGGAGCTGGCCCGGCAGGCGCAGGACCTCGGCGCCGACGGGGTGCTGCTGGTCTCGCCGTACTACAACAAGCCCACGCAGGAAGGGATCGCGGCGCACTTCGAGGCCGTGGCCGCAGCCAGCGAGCTGCCGATCATGCTCTACGACATCCCGGGACGCACCGGGGTGACGATCAGTCCGCAGACCTTCGCCCGGGTTGCGGCAGACGAGAAGTTCGTCGCGGTCAAGGACGCCGTCGGCGACCTCTTCCGGGGCGTGCAGATCATGGCCGACACCGGCCTGAGCTACTACTCCGGTGACGACGTGCTCAACCTCGGCTGGCTCACCCACGGCGCCGCGGGCGTCGTGTCGGTGGTCGGTCACGTCGCCGGTCCGCAGTACGCCGACATGGTGGCCCGGGTCGACGCCGGCGACCTCGCCGGCGCGCTGCAGGTCTACCGCGACCTGGTCCCGCTGGTCGAGGCGATCATGGGTCACGCGCCGGGGGTGATGACGGCCAAGGCCGCCATGCAGCTGCTCGGCGTGCACGACAACCGCGCGGTGCGTCTCCCGCTCGTCGAGGCCGACACCGCCCTGGTCGAGGTCGTTCGCTCCGCACTCATCGAGTCAGGACTTTCACTGTGAGCCATCCCCACCCCGAGCTCTCCGCCCCGCCGCCGCTTCCCCAGGGAGGCCTGCGCGTGATCGCGCTCGGCGGTCTGGGCGAGGTCGGTCGCAACATGACCGTCTTCGAGTACGCCGGCCGCCTGCTGGTCGTCGACTGCGGGGTGCTCTTCCCCGAGGAGAACCACCCCGGTGTCGACCTGATCCTTCCCGACTTCGACGCCATCCGCGGTCGACTCGACGACATCGAGGCCCTGGTCCTGACCCACGGTCACGAGGACCACATCGGCGCCACGCCGTACCTCCTGCGCGAGCGCGGCGACATCCCGCTGGTCGGCTCGCAGCTGACCTTGGCACTGCTGGGCTCCAAGCTGCGCGAGCACCGGCTCAAGGACACCGTGCAGACGATCGTCGCGGAGGGCGACACGATCTCCTTCGGCCCCTTCGAGCTGGAGTTCGTGGCGGTCAACCACTCGATCCCCGACGCCCTGGCGGTGGCGATCCGCACCGGTGCCGGGCTCCTGCTGCACACCGGCGACTTCAAGATGGACCAGCTGCCGCTCGACGGCCGGATCACCGACCTGCGCGCCTTCGCGCGGCTCGGCGAGGAGGGGGTCGACCTCTTCCTCACCGACTCCACCAACGCCGAGGTCCCGGGCTTCACCACCTCGGAGAAGAACATCGCCCCGGTGCTCGACCGGGTCTTCCACAACAGCGACAAGCGCATCATCGTGGCCTGCTTCGCCTCCCACGTGCACCGCGTCCAGCAGGTGCTCGACGCTGCCGCGTCCCACGGCCGCAAGGTGGCCTACGTCGGACGGTCGATGGTCCGCAACATGGCGATCGCGGGGGACCTCGGCTACCTCAACGTGCCGCCCGGCCTGCTGATCGACGCCAAGGCGGCCGCGGACATGCCGCCGGAGAAGCTGGTGCTGATCTCGACCGGCTCCCAGGGCGAGCCGCTCTCGGCCCTGAGCCGGATCGCGCAGCGCAACCACAACTTCGTGCACATCGAGCAGGGCGACACCGTGGTGCTCGCCTCCTCGCTGATCCCCGGCAACGAGAACGCGGTGTACCGGGTGATCAACGGACTGGCCCGCTGGGGCGCCAACGTGGTGCACACCGGCAACGCCATGGTGCACGTGAGCGGTCACGCCAGCGCCGGCGAGCTGCTCTACTGCTACAACATCGTCAAGCCGCGCAACGTGCTGCCCGTGCACGGCGAGATCCGGCACATGCGTGCCAACGCCGACCTCGCGGTGGCGACCGGGATCCCGCGCGAGCGGGTGGTGATCGCCGAGGACGGCGTCGTGGTCGACCTGGTGAACGGCAAGGCCAGCATCGTCGGCAAGGTCGAGTGCGGCTACGTGTTCGTCGACGGCAGCTCGGTCGGTGACATCACCGAGGCCTCGCTCAAGGACCGCCGGATCCTCGGTGAGGAGGGCTTCATCTCGGTGATCGTGGTGGTCGACTCCCAGACCGGGAAGGTCGTCAGCGGCCCGGAGATCCACGCGCGCGGGTTCGCCGAGGACGACGCCACCTTCGAGTCGATCAAGAGCCCGATCGTCGCGGCCCTGGACAAGGCGTTCTCCGAGGGCGTCACCGACCACCACCAGCTCCAGCAGAACATCCGGCGGGTGGTCGGTCGCTGGGTCAGCGGCACCCACCGGCGCCGTCCGATGATCATCCCGGTCGTGCTCGAGGCGTGAGTGCGACGAGCGTGTCTCGACCGTCTACTCTGGGCACAACCAGGAGCACGGGCGGACCTGCAGCACCGTAGGGTCTCCCGGCCCGTCTCGGGGCCGGTGGCTCGTAATCGCATTTCGAGACACAGTAGGACCAATCAACTTAGACTCGGGTTCCAAGCCCTTGTCTCTTGTTGAAAGGTGGGCGGGTCCACCGATGCAGACGACCGAGTCTCCGCGTGCCGAGGGCTTCAAGCGCCTCTATGAGCTGATGCGGCGCGTGAACTCCTCGACGGACCTCTCCGAGGTCCTCGACGAGATCGCTCGCGGAGTGGTGGAGGACCTCGGCTACGGCATCGCCGCGATTGCGCGGCTCGAGGGCGACATGTTCGTGATGACCACCGTGGCCGGTCCCGACGACGTCCGCGAGCAGATCATCGGACGGCGTACGCCGGTGGCCTCGATCTTCAACGAGTTCGCGCAGGCCGACGAGTGGGGGGTGCTCCGCTTCGTCCCGCACGACCGGATGCCCGATGCGCTCGAGGAGTCCGCCTGGGTGCCCGACTTCGAGCCGGACAGCTCCCCGGACGCCTGGCACCCGCTGGACGCGCTCTACGCGCCGCTGCACTCCGCGACCGGGCAGCTGCTCGGGAACATGTCGGTCGACCTGCCCCCCGGCAACCGGGTCCCCAACAAGCAGCAGCGTGAGCTGCTCGAGATGTTCGTGGTCCAGGCCGGTCTGGCGATGTACAACGCCCAGCAGCGCGAGCGACTCGGTGACCAGGTGCGGATGGGTGAGATGCTGCGGTCGGTCTCCTACGCCGGCCAGATCGCCGAGCTCGACCAGTCGCTCTACGAAGCCGCCCAGGCCGTGGCGAAAGGGCTGCAGACCGAGCACCTGTGGATCCGGTGCTTCCCGACCGGTGACCTCGGCCACGTCGAGGAGTCCGCGGCCTACCCGCCGGAGAGCGGCGAGAGCAGTCGCGACCTGGTCGAGCTCAAGAGCCACCTCGCCCGCCGGGCCTGGGAGCTGGGCCGCCCGATCACGCTCACCATGGACGAGGTCTCCGACCCGGTCAGCCGGATGCGACCCGAGCACCGCGTCCTGATGAGTCAGCTGATCGGCGACGACCCGGCACGGGGTCTGCTGGTGGCACCGGTCGGTGTGGCCCGCGAGCTGCTCGGGTACGTGCTGCTGCTCCGCAACGTCGAGCAGCACCCGTGGACCCACGAGGAGCAGGAGGCCGTGCTCGAGGTGGGCCGCGCCCTGGGTCGGGTGGTGCTGAACTCGCGGCTCTACGACCGTGAGCGGCACCTGGTGGGCGAGCTGCAGGAGCTGGCGCGCTACAAGAGCGAGCTGATCGCCACCATCTCCCACGAGCTCAAGACGCCGTTGACCTCGATCATCGGCCACATCGAGCTCCTCGAGGACCTCGACACCGGGATCGACTCGGTCGACGCGATCTCCCGCAACGCCGAGCGGCTCAACCGGCTGGTGCAGAACCTGCTGAGCTACTCCGAGGTCCAGGACAAGCGTGAGACCGTCCGCGAGCCCGTCGACCTGTGCGACCTCGCCCGCCAGTCGCTGGACCTGCTGGCCGTCCAGGCCGAGCAGGGACGGGTCTCCTTCACGCTGACCCTGCCGGACTACCCCGTGATCGTGACCGGTGACACCGACGAGCTCGGCAAGGTGCTGAACAACCTGGCCGGCAACGCCGTGAAGTACACCTTGCCCGGCGGCTCGGTCGAGGTCGAGGTCCGCACCGACGGCGCGCACGCCATCGTGCTGTGCGCCGACACCGGCCTGGGCATCTCCGGCGCCGACCAGGTGCACCTGTTCTCTGCCTTCCACCGCTCCAGCAACCCCGAGGCGCTCTCGATCCCGGGCACCGGGCTCGGCCTGGCGATCTCCCGCCGGATCGCGCAGATGCACGGCGGCGAGATCCTGGTCGCCTCCGAGCTCGGCCGGGGGAGCACCTTCCGGTTGCGGCTCCCGCTGCGGCCGCCCGAGGAGCTCGAGATCCCGGACCAGAAGCGGGTCTCCTAGCGCGCGAGCGTGGCCGAGGCGTCGCGCGTGCCCCGGAACCTCTGGGCCACGGCGTACGTCGCCGTGCTGACCCCGGCTGAGAGCAAGGCGCCCCAGGCGAGGTCGATCGGCACGATCAGGGCGGGGAAGTCGGCCAGCACCGCCAGGCTGGTGAGGTCCCAGGTCGCGTAGGTGACCAGCCCGAAGAAGCCTCCGGCGAGCATGGCCTGACGCCGCGACCCGGCCGCCAGCGCCGGTCGGATCACGAAGTACACCAGGCCGGCCACGAAGAGCGCGTAGAACGCCACCGCCGCCCCCACCCGCGGCTGCTCCGCCAGCAGGTCCCCGAGCAGGCTGTCGTAGAGCGGGGGGGCGACGAGGATCAGCCAGACGGCGTCCAGGGCGCAGAAGAACAGGGCGGCGAGGGCGTACTGACCGAGGAAACCGGCCAGCCGGCCCTCTCGCGGTGTCGGCGTGGAGTCGTCGGGGGTCATCCCTCGAGCGTAGGCGTCCCTCGACGCCACGCCTGTGCGGCGTGTGACGCAAGGGACGAGAGTGATCTTCGGGGTAGATTCCCCAGCATGGCGACCCGTACGTCTTCCCCCTCGGCGTCGCGCAGCAAGAGCACCCCTGCCCGCAAGACTGGACAGGGGAGCTCGACCTCGCGATCCCGGGCCACGGGAAACAGCAAAGGGCGAAAGCCCGCTTCCGGCGCGACCCCCCGCAAGGGCGGTGCGCGACCGGCGACGAGCCGTCCTGCGCCTCGCGCGGTCCGCAACGGCCCGGGGCCGATCGCACGACTGTTCACGGCGCTGGCCCGCCTGCTCGTCACCGGGTGGTTGGGCATCGCGCACGCCATCGGTGCCGGCGTACGTCGGATCGGGCACACGGCCGGCGAGCTGGAGCCCGAGCACCGGCGCGACGGAGCCGGCCTCTTCCTGGTCGGCCTCGCGCTGGTGGTGGCCGCAGCCGTGTGGTGGCAGCTGCCCGGCGCGATCGGGGACTTCACCCGCGCGGTCGTCGCCGGATCGGTGGGTCTGCTCGCCTGGTTCGTGCCGCTGATGCTGTGCTTCGTGGCCTGGCGCAACCTGCGCGACCCCGACGCCAACGGGCCCGCCGGGCGTCAGGTGGTCGGTTGGACCGCCCTGATCTTCGGGGTCCTGGGCATCGTGCACATCGCCAACGGCTCGCCCGCCCCCGAGCTCGGTGACACCACCCCGATCCAGCAGGCCGGCGGTGCGATCGGGTTCGTCGTCTCCAAGCTCCTGCTCGACCTGCTGCAGTCGGTCTACGTGGTGGTGCCGCTGCTGTCCCTGCTCTCGCTGTTCGGGCTGCTCGTGGTGACCGCGACCCCGGTCTACCAGGTGCCCGCCCGGCTGCGTGAGCTCGGCGAGCGGATCATGGGTCGACAGCATGTCGATGGGACGGACCCCGAGAGCGGGTCCGAGACGACTCCTGCCGCTCGGGGCCGTGGGCGTCGCGCCGACCTCGACATCGACCCGGAGATGGGCGACCCGGCCTACGACTCCCCGGTGATCGAGGGACGTGAGCTCAAGCGCCGTGGTCGGCGCAAGGACGCGACCGCGGACGTGGGGGTCGACCCCGAGGCTGACTCCGACCTCGAGCCGACCGGTCCGGTGGACACCGGCGGGAAGGAGACCCTCGAGCCGCCGCCGCACACCCCGTTGCCGGCCAGGGTCGAGCAGCTCTCGCTCTCCGGCGACGTCACCTACTCCCTGCCCGACAGCCAGATGCTCAAGCCGGGGTCGGTGCACAAGGCCCGCTCCAAGGCCTCCGACGCCGTGGTCGAGCGGTTGACCCAGGTGCTCGACGAGTTCGAGATCGACGCCCAGGTGACCGGCTACACCCGCGGTCCCACGGTGACCCGCTACATCGTCGAGCTCGGTCCGGCGGTCAAGGTCGAGAAGATCACGGGCATCGCCAAGAACATCTCCTACGCCGTGGCCTCGGCCGACGTGCGGATCCTGAGCCCGATCCCGGGCAAGTCCGCGGTGGGCATCGAGATCCCCAACACCGACAAGGAGGTGGTCTCGCTCGGTGACGTGCTGCGCTCCAACAACGCCCGCAACGACCACCACCCGATGGTCGTGGGGCTCGGCAAGGACGTCGAGGGCGGCTTCGTGGTGGCCAACCTGGCCAAGATGCCGCACCTGCTCGTGGCCGGCGCGACCGGTTCGGGCAAGTCCTCGTTCATCAACTCGATGATCACCTCGATCCTGATGCGGGCCACGCCCGACGAGGTGCGGATGATCATGGTCGACCCCAAGCGGGTCGAGCTGAACGCCTACGAGGGCATCCCGCACCTGATCACCCCGATCATCACCAACCCCAAGAAGGCCGCCGAGGCGCTGGCCTGGGTCGTGCGCGAGATGGACATGCGCTACGACGACCTGGCCAACTTCGGTTTCCGGCACGTCGACGACTTCAACAAGGCGGTCCGCGCCGGCAAGGTGCAGCTGCCGGCAGGCAGCGAGCGTGTGCTCGCGCCGTACCCCTACCTGTGCGTGATCGTCGACGAGCTGGCCGACCTGATGATGGTCGCCCCGCGCGACGTCGAGGACGCGATCGTCCGGATCACCCAGCTCGCCCGCGCCGCGGGCATCCACCTGGTGCTGGCCACGCAGCGACCCTCGGTCGACGTGGTCACCGGCCTGATCAAGGCCAACGTGCCCTCGCGGCTCGCCTTCGCCACGAGCTCGCTCGCCGACAGCCGGGTGATCCTCGACCAGCCGGGTGCCGAGAAGCTGGTCGGCCAGGGTGACGGGCTGTTCCTGCCGATGGGTGCCTCCAAGGCGGTCCGGGTGCAGGGCTCGTGGGTCACCGAGGCGGAGATCGCCCAGGTGGTCGCGCAGTGCAAGACCCAGCTGGAGCCCAACTACCGCGACGACGTCACTGCGACGGTCTCGGCCAAGCGGGACCTCGACGACGACATCGGCGACGACATGGACCTGGTGGTCCAGGCGATCGAGCTGGTCGTCTCCACGCAGTTCGGCTCGACCTCGATGCTCCAGCGCAAGCTGCGGGTCGGGTTCGCCAAGGCCGGACGCCTGATGGACATCCTGGAGAGCCGCGGGATCGTCGGCCCCAGCGAGGGCTCGAAGGCCCGCGACGTGATGATCAAGCCCGATGACCTCGATGACGTCATCGCCAACCTCCAGGGAGACCAGTGATGGGCGTTCAGGTCCGGCACAACGCCCGGCTCGCGGCCGCCGTGGGGAGCTTCGCCGCGGTCGTGACCGTGGCCTGGTTCTCCCGGGCGCTGCAGACCGGTGCCCTGCTCGACTGGTCGCTGTGCGTGATCGTCGGTGCCATCGGGGTGGTGCAGCTGCTCGTCGTCCGTGACAGCCGCGCCCCGCTGATGCTGGCCGACGAGCAGGGCGTCCGGATCCGCCGCGGGGAGACCTGGAGCGGTCTGCCCTGGCAGGACATCGACCATGTCGAGGTGCTCGCCCGCGGTCGCGGGCTGGGTGCGCTGCTGCGCGACGGCCGGCTCGTGCTGCTGGCGCGGGAGCCCGGCGAGGACGCCGGGACGGCACAGCGGTACGTCGTACCCCTGGCCGTGACCACCGTGGTGGAGAGCGAGGACCTCACCGGTGACCTCGTCGAGGACCTCGGGACGCTGGCCGCCGGCCGCACCCAGGTGCTCGTGCTGACCCGTTCCAGCGCCTCGGAGGACCAGACCCGGCCCGGCGGGACCGACGAGGGCCAGGACGGTAGCGAGGGCACCGCCGAGATCGAGCCTGAGCCCGAAACTGCACCCGAGACGGCCCCAGAAACCAGTTCCGAGACCAGCTCCGAGCCCGACACCGAGCCGGAGTTCGAGCCGGTGGACCCTGGCCGTGCGACCGTGCCTGCCGCGCGTGCCGAGGTGGTCCGCGAGACCGTGCGGATGCTGCCCGACCCACCGGCGATCCCGGTGCAGCGCACCTCGCAGATGCCGCTGCCACATGCCGCGGGCGACCCGGTCGTGGTGGCCCGGATCGACGACCTCACCCACGAGGTCGAGGCCGGTGACCTGGCTCCGGCCCGGCGCCCCCTGGTGATCGGCCCCCTGGTCGCGGCAGCGCGCAACCGGGCCAGGCTGAGCATCGAGGAGCTCAGTGAGCGCACCCGGATCCGGCCGCACGTGCTGGAGTGCATCGAGGTCGACGACTTCGAGCCGTGCGGCGGAGACTTCTACGCCCGCGGCCACCTGCGCACGCTGGCCCGGATCCTCGCCCTCGACACCGCTCACCTGCTCGCGACCTACGACGACCAGTTCGCCCACGCCGAGATCGAGGCCCGTCAGGTGTTCGAGGCCGAGCTGGCCTCGAGCATCGGCGGCGGCATGCGCTCGACGTTCTCCGGACCGCGCTGGAGCCTGCTCGCCGCGTGCGTGGTGGCGCTGGCCCTCGTGTGGGGCGCCGCGCGGATCTTCTCCGACACCCCGCAGGAGCTGGTCAGCCCGGCACCCGAGGTCGTCGACACGGCCGGTCTCGCCGCCGGTGACGCCCCGAAGGCCCCGAAGAGCACGTTGGCCCCGCTGCGGATCACCGCTGCCGAGACCACCCCCCAGGTCGTCGTACGCGACCGGGACGGGCGGATCCTGTGGGCCGGGGAGCTGCGCAAGGGACAGGACCAGCAGGTGATCGGGATGGCTCCGTTCGAGGTCACCGCGAGCAACGGCAAGGCCGTGAAGGTCTCCCTGCTCGGCAGGGCGCGGGGCACGGTGGGCCAGGGCTCGGGTGCCGCGAGCCGTACCTTCCGCTGAGCCGGCCCCCGCTCGATTGGGGTGGGACGGGACCTGTCGGTCATACTTCATGACAACCCATGGACACTGCTGAGCATCCCCCTGCGCCCGAATCCGCCTCGCTGACCACCGTCGCGATGGTGACGCTCGGCTGCGCCCGCAACGACGTCGACTCCGAGGAGCTCGCCGGACGGCTCGAGGCCGGTGGCTTCCGGCTGGTCGAGGACCCGGCCGACGCCGAGACCGTGGTGGTCAACACCTGCGGGTTCGTCGAGGCCGCCAAGAAGGACAGCGTGGACACGCTGCTGGCCGCCGCCGAGCTCAAGGACCCCTCCGGGGCCGGGACCACCAAGGCCGTGGTCGCCGTCGGCTGCCTCGCCGAGCGCTACGGCGCCGACCTCGCGGCCTCGATGCCCGAGGCCGACGCGGTGCTCGGCTTCGACGACTACCCCGACATCGCGGCCCGGCTGCGCTCGGTGCTGGCGGGGGAGCAGCTCCACCCGCACACCCCGCAGGACCGCCGCCGGCTGCTGCCGATCTCGCCCGCCGCCCGCGGTGACGTGGTCTCCGCAGGCGCGACCAGCGTTCCCGGGCACGCCGCCTCCGGGCTCGAGGAGATCGGCGCCGGGGCCCCGGCCAGCGGTCCTCGGACCGTACGCCGACGCCTCGACTCCGGCCCGATGGCCCCGCTCAAGCTCGCCTCGGGCTGTGACCGCCGGTGCACCTTCTGCGCGATCCCGGCCTTCCGCGGCTCCTTCGTCTCCCGTCGACCCTCCGAGGTGCTCGACGAGGCCCGGTGGCTGGCCGCCCAGGGCACCAAGGAGCTGTTCCTGGTCAGCGAGAACTCCACCTCCTACGGCAAGGACCTCGGCGACCTCCGCCTGCTGGAGACCCTGCTGCCCGAGCTCGCCGCGATCGACGGCGTCGAGCGCATCCGGGTCTCCTACCTCCAGCCCGCCGAGACCCGCCCCGGGCTGGTCACCGCGATCGCCGCCACGCCGGGCGTGGCGCCGTACTTCGACCTCTCCTTCCAGCACGCCTCCCACCCCGTCCTGCGCCGGATGAAGCGCTTCGGCGACCCGGAGTCCTTCCTCGGGCTGCTCAGCCAGGTCCGCGCCCAGGCTCCCACCGCCGGAGTGCGCTCGAACTTCATCGTCGGCTTCCCGGGGGAGACCGCAGAGGACCTGCAGGTGCTGTGCGACTTCCTGGTCGAGGCGCGCCTGGACGCGATCGGCATCTTCGGCTACTCCGACGAGGACGGCACCGAGGCCGAGCGCCTCGAGGGCAAGCTCGACCAGGACGAGATCGACGAGCGCCTCGAGCACGTCACGGCCCTGAGCGAGGAGCTCACCGCCCAGCGCGCCGAGGAGCGGATCGGTGAGCAGGTCGTGGTCCTGGTCGAGTCCGTCGACGGCGACACGGTCGAGGGACGGGCCGCCCACCAGGGACCCGAGGTCGACGGGTCGACGTTCCTCGAGGGGCTGTCGGGGCCGGTCGCGGTCGGTGACATGATCACAGCCTCCGTGGTCGGTTCCGAGGGAGTCGACCTGATCGCGGCAGGGGAGGGTCGATGAACCACGCCGAACCGGCGGCCAGGCAGGTCAGCAACTGGAACGTGCCCAACGCCCTGACCACCCTGCGGATCGTGATGGTGCCCTTCTTCGGGTGGGCGCTGCTCCACGACGGCGGGGCGGACCTGACGTGGCGCTGGGTGGCCTTCGTCCTGTTCGTGACCGCGATGATCACCGACAAGATCGACGGCGACCTCGCCCGCAAGCACGACCTGGTCACCGACTTCGGCAAGATCGCGGACCCGATCGCCGACAAGGCGATCACCGGGATGGCGTTCATCGGCCTCGCGGTGATCCACGACTTCCTGCCCGCGTGGCTGTGGTGGGCCATCACGATCCTGGTGCTGGTGCGTGAGTGGTCGGTCACCTTCGCCCGGCTCTCGATCGCCAAGGACGTGGTGATGCCGGCCAAGCGCAGCGGCAAGCTCAAGACCACGTTCCAGGCGATGGCCCTGGGCGGTTTCGTGGCGCCCTTCGGTCTCTACGAGGGCAACCTGGGGACCGCCGGCAACTTGCTGTGGTGGTTGACCGCGGTGTTCCTGGTCGGTGCGGTGGCGCTGACGATGTCCTCCGGTCTGGAGTTCGCTCGAGACGTCGTACGACACCGGCGCTCGGCCGCCACCTCTCGCTAGGCGATCGCCCTAGTCGCCGCGCTGCCGGTCACGGTAGGCGCGCACGTTCTCCCGGTTGCCGCAGCCGCCTTCGCAGAAGCGTCGCGACCGGTTGCGCGAGAGGTCGACCACGACGTCGTCGCAGTCCTGCGCCGCGCAGGTCTTGAGCCGGTCCAGCTCGCCTGCGCGGATCACGTCCACCGCCGCCATCATCGCCTCGACCGCCATCCGGGTGGCCAGCGGCGCCTCGTGCGGGACGGCGTGGATGTGCCACCCGAAGCCGTCGTGCTCGACCAGCTGCGGCAGGGCCCCGGCGTCGGCGAGCGCCTGGTTGACCAACGGCACCAGCTCGGCCTCGTCAGCCTCCCAGAGGCGGCGCAGCACAGGGCGCAGGTCGCGCACCTGCTGCAGCTCCGCGTCGTCGCCGACCCGGTCGCCGGTCCACCGGTGCTCGTCGAGGAAGCGCACCAGGTCTGCCTGCGAGCGCAGCTGGTCACCCGCGGTGGAGGCGGTGTTCACCAGGGCGGCGGCGGCGGTCAGCGCCACCTCGGTGTCATGAGCGAAAGTCATTTTGACTCCTGACGTGGGTGCTTCTATCGTAACCGGTGTCTTAACTTTTGCTCATGACAGGTGGGAACTGATGTCGCCGAGGTCCACGGGCACCGGGATCGCCCTCGCGCTGCTCTCCGCAGCGACCTTCGCCACCTCCGGCCCGTTCGCCAAGTCGCTGCTCGAGACCGGCTGGACCCCCGGCGCGGTGGTGTTCCTGCGCATCGCGGGCGCGGCCCTGCTGCTCGCGGTGCCGACGGCACGTGCCCTCTCCGGGCGCTGGCACCTGCTGCGGCGCTCGTGGCGCCAGGTCCTCGCCTACGGCATGGCCGCGGTGGCACTGCCCCAGCTGGCCTTCTTCTACGCCGTCCAGCACCTCTCGGTGGGAGTCGCGCTGCTGCTGGAGTACCTCGCGCTGGTGATGGTCGTCGCCTGGCAGTGCGTGGCGGCACGACGGTTGCCGCGCACCCCGACCGTGGTCGGCATCGTGCTGGCCGTCCTCGGGCTGCTGCTCGTTCTCGACCTGCTGCCGGTGGCCGGTGGCGGGCACGTGCGCGTCGACGGGATCGGGGTGCTCTGGGGCCTGCTTGCGGCGGTCGGCCTGACGTCGTACTTCCTGCTCTCGGGCCACTCCGACGAGGCCTCGCTCCCACCGCTCGCGCTCGCCGGAGGTGGGCTGATGGTGGGCGGCGTGACCTTCGCCCTGCTGGGGTACGCCGGGCTGCTGCCGATGACCTTCCCCACCGACGACGTCTCCCTCGCCGGGTTCCAGGTGCCCTGGTGGCTCGCCGTGGTGGAGCTGGCCGTGTTCGCGGCGGCGACCGCCTACGTCACCGGGATCGCCGCCACCCGGATGCTGGGCGCCAAGCTGGCCTCGTTCGTCGGCCTGTCCGAGGTGATGTTCGCCGTGCTCTTCGCCTGGGTGCTGCTGGGAGAGCTGCCGCGGCCGGTCCAGCTCGTGGGCGGGCTGGTCCTCCTCGCGGGGGTGGTGGCGGTGCGTTCGGAGAACCGGGGCCCGGCCTCAGTCCTCGAGGGACCAGTGCTGGGCACGACGCCGCTCGGCGAAGGCGCGGTAGTGCTTGACGACGCGTTCGAGGACCACGGGGTCGGTGTCGTGAGCGTCGATGCGCAGCACGCTGCCGTCCAGACGATGGACCACGAGCTGCCAGGTGCGGGAGCGGGCGTGGCCGAGCAGGTCGAGCTGGAGCGTGGGGTCGGTGAGGTCGAAGCGTTCCATCCCGCGCGCTGAGCCGACGTCGAGCACCGAGCCCGCGAGGTGGATCACCCGGGGCGGGGTGGCAGTGACCACCGCCCACAGCACGACGGCGGCGAGGACCGAGGCGACGAAGAGGTCGAGACTGCCCTCGGCGTCGTCTCCCACCAGGTCCCGTCCGGTCCAGCCGACCAGAGCCGCGGCGACCGCGAGTGCGAGCAGCGCGACCAGCCGGAACCGGTTGCGTCGGCGCCAGGTGGCACTGGCCGGGATGTCGGGACCGGAGGCGGGCTGGGTTCGCGGCGCGCGCGCGTCCCGAGCTGGCTCGCTCTCGTGCGGCATGTTCGCTCCCCGGGCGGACGAACGGTGGGCACCGCTCGCCGATATGTGGTCAATAATACGTTCTGTTATGCCCCGGCGTTGAACAAATGAACCGCTGCCCCGACCAGGGCCAGGTGCGAGAAGGCTTGGGGGAAGTTGCCGACCATCTTGCCCTCGACCGGGTCGTACTCCTCGCTGAGCAGGCCGACGTCGTTGGTCAGCGCGACCAGGCGCTCCATCAGCTCGGTCGCGGCCTGGGTGCGTCCGGCCAGGGCGTAGGCGGAGACCAACCAGAACGAGCAGGCGAGGAACGGGTGCTCCTCACCCGCGAGCCCGTCCACACCCGAAGTGGTTCGGTAGCGCAGCAGCAACCCGTTGCTCATCAGGTCCTCCTCGACCGCGGCGATGGTGCCCAGCATCATCGGGTCGTCACCGGGCAGGAACCCGACGTGGGGGAGCACCAGCAGTGAGGCGTCCACCTCACGGGTGTCGTAGTGCTGCACGAAGGTGTTGCGCTCGCTGTCGAAGCCGCGCTCCATGATCTCCACCCGGACCTCCTCGCGGAGCCGGCGCCACTCCTCCACGGGTCCGTCGAGACCGTGCTGCTCGACCCCCTCGATGGCGCGGTCGAAGGCGGCCCACACCATCACCCGGCTGTGGGTGAAGTGCCGCTGCGGTCCGCGGATCTCCCAGATGCCGTGGTCGGCTCGCTGCCAGTGCTCGGCCAGCCCGTTGATCAGAGCGCGCTGCAGGCTCCAGCTGTCCTTGGTCTCGTGAAGCCCGTCGTTGCGCGCGGAGGAGAGCGCGCACATCACCTCCCCGAGCACGTCGGTCTGGCGCTGGTCGACGGCGCCGTTCCCGATCCGGACGGGACGCGAGTCGGCGTACCCAGAGAGATGGTCCAGCTCGCGCTCGGGCAGGTTGCGGCCACCGTCGACGGTGTACATCACCTGCATGTCGTCCGGGTCGCCGGCGATGGCGCGCAGCAGCCAGTTGCGCCAGTGCCCGGCGCTGTCGGGACGCCCGGCCGCCATCAGTGCCTCGAGCGTGAGTGCGGCGTCGCGCAGCCAGCAGTAGCGGTAGTCCCAGTTGCGCTCGCCCCCGAAGGTCTCCGGCAGGGAGGTGGTGGGGGCTGCCACGATGCCGCCGGTGTCGTTGTGGGTCAGGCCGCGCAGGGTGACCAGGCTGCGCACCACCGCGGGACGCCACCTGCCCTCGTAGCGGCACGCGTCGGCCCACGCCTGCTGTTCGGTGAGCGTGTGGGCCAGGCGCTCGTCGATGTCGAAGTTGTCAGGCGCTTCGCGGTAGGACGGCACCCAGGTGAGCGCGAAGTCGAGCCGCTCACCGGCGGCGACCTCGAAGGTCTCCTCGTGGTGGCCGTCCACCGCGGGTGGCAGCCGCGGGCCGGTGAGGATCAGCTTGTCCGGACCTGCGGTCGCGATGATCGCGCGCACCCCGGAGACCTCCTCGCGGTGCACCCACGGGCGGATCTTGCCGTAGTCGAAGCGCACCAGCCAGCTGTGCCGCACCCGGACGGTCCCGGAGACGCCTTCGACGCGGCGTACGACGTCGGCCCGTCGGTCCCCGGTGGGCATCAGGTCGGTGACCCGGAGCACGCCCCGCTCGGTGGTGTAGGTCGTCTCGAGCACCGCGGTGTCGTCGACGTAGCGCCGCTGCGCGGTGTGCTCCTCGTCCGGGCCGATCAGCCAGTGACCGTTGCGCGGGTCGCCCACCAGCGCGGCGAAGCAGGCGGGGCTGTCGAAGCGCGGCAGGCACATCCAGTCGAGCGAGCCGTTGATCCCGATCAGCGCCGCGGTGTGGCCATCACCGATGGCGGCATAGTCCTCGATCGGCAACGACATGGAAGGCAGGTTAGCGACCCGGCGGGGTCAGCGCCGGAACCGGGCTTCCCGGGAGGCGCGGAGCTGCGCGGCGACGGCTCGGTGGTGCTCGACCACGGGGTGCAGCACCTTGGAGCGGACCAGGGGCTCGGCGAGCACGAGGTCGGACCCGTCGGCCCGCTCCAGGCGCAGGGCCCACGAGCGGGTGCCGACCTCTCCGCTGACCTGCACCCGCAGGTACGGCGAGGCCAGGTGGAAGATCTCCACGCGTCGGCCCTGACGGACCCGGAGCTGGGAGCCGACCAGGTTCACGACGACCGTCTGGCTGGAGGCCAGCAGCATCCACACGCCCATCAGACTGAAGGCGCACAGGGCGAGCTGGTTCATCTGGGTGGCCACCGGCTCGACGGCGGCCAGCGTGGCGGACCACGCGGTGAGCACCGCCAGGGCGACCAGGGCCAGACGCAGCAGCTGACGCGACCAACCGGCCCGCGTCCACCGAGCCCGCTCCCTGATCGCCGCCGTCGCCGCCACCGTCGCCGGCTCCGCGACAACGGTCGGCGCCTCGGTCGACTGCTCGCTCTCCGGATCGGCGTCGACGAGAGGGAGGTGGGCCGGCGTCACCGCGAGGTCGTCGTGGGTCGGCGCGACCTGCCTCGGCAGCCGGGTCAGCTGGTGCTTGCCCGTGGGGGTGCTCCCGGAGGCCAGCAGGTCGAGCTCGGCGCCAGGCAGGTCGGTGCGGACGCGTCGTCCGATCAGCGCGGCCACCATGGCCGGCACGTCTGCTTCCTGGTTCTGCATGGCTTCTCCTCGGGGCGGGTGGATCACCCTCGAGTCTGTGGGGATATGAACTCAAAAGTCACGACAGCGCCGGACAATAGGTCTGGGTGGTGTAGACCGGGATGTTCCGGACGGCTGATTGATTTGCCATCAGTGCGCCGAGGGTGCCGCGGACGTGGTTCGCTAGCGTCTTCTCGTGACCCAGTCCGCCTGCGGGACCTCCGGTGACGCCAGGGGGCTGCTCTCCCTGGCCGGCGAGGTGCACGCCCTCCTGGTCGACCGTGGTGAGACCGTGGGCTGTGCGGAGTCGCTGACCGGCGGCGAGCTGGCCGCCCTGCTCAGTGCCACCCCGGGGGCCTCGGCCTCCTTCGCCGGCGCGGTGGTCTGCTACGCCAGTGAGGTCAAGCGCTCGGTGCTAGGGGTCACCGCCGACCGGGTCGTCTCCGCCGCGGCCGCGCAGCAGCTGGCCTCCGGGGCCAGGGCGCTGCTGGGGGTCGACTGGGCGCTGGCGACCACCGGGGTGGCGGGACCGGAGGCGCAGGAGGGGCAACCGGTCGGCACGGTGCATCTCGGCGTGGCCGGACCCGGGGGCGTGCGGTCGACACTGCTCGCCCTCTCCGGCACCCGTGTGGAGATCCGTGCCGAGACCTGCCGCCAGGCGCTGCTGCTCCTGTGGCAGGAGGTGCGCGGTGGCTGAGGACTCCGCCGACCTGGCGGCCATCGCCGACGTGCTGTACGCCGGACCCGCCGACGGCTTCACCGACGCACGCAACCAGGCGGCGCGAGACGCCGGGGCTGCGGGAGGCGCCGACGCCAAGGCACTCGCCGCCGCGGTGAAGCGCCTCAAGAAGCCCTCCCTGGCGGCCTGGGCGGTCAACCTGCTCGTGCGTCGCGAGGCCGAGCAGATCGGCTCCGTGCTCGAGCTCGCCGCGTCGCTGCGTGCCGCGGCCGACGCCTTGGACGGCGACGAGCTGCGTGCGCTGAACCGGCAGCGCCGACAGCTGACGAGCGCGCTGGCGACCTCGGCGCGTTCGCTGGCCCGCGAGAACGGCGTGCGCCTGACCGGTTCCGTGGTCGACCAGGTCGAGGGGATGCTCAACGCGGCGATGCTCGACCCGGTGGCGGCCCAGGTGGTGCGGACCGGACGGGTCCTGACCGCGTTCACCTCGACCGGCATGTCCGAGCTGGACCTGGCGGCCGTCGTGGCTGTGCCGGAGGCCCTCGAGGTGGCCGCGACCCCGCTCGAGGGTGACGAGGAGCCAGCGCCGGTCGAGCTGCACGTGGTCCGCGACACCGGCGCGGCGCTGCGGGCCGCCGAGGAGGCGGTCACCGAGGCCGGCGAGCGCGTCGCGGAGGCGCAGGCGGAGCTCAACGAGGTGGAGGAGTCCATCCGCACCCTCGACGCGCGCCGTCTCCAGCTGCAGGGTGAGGCCGACGAGCTGCGCCGGCGCCTGGCGCGCATCGACGATGAGGCCGACCAGGTCGAGGAGGAGCGCGAGGAGGCCGACGAGGCCCGAGACGACGCGCGCGCCGTCCTGGAGGAGGCGCAGCGGGCCCAGAGCTCCGCCGTACGCGCCCGGGACCGCCTGCAGGACTGAGCTCGCGTGCCGGTCGCTCCGGGCCGCCGCAATCGGTCGGCTGACCGATGCCCTGGGGCCGCCGATGTCCTACGGTCAGCGAGTGAGGTTGCGACCACCCCTCGTCGACGTGCTGATCGCCGTGGTGTTCGTGGCGCTGGTGGCCGGCGAGGCGGCCTTCAGTCCCAGCGTCCCGTCGCCGGTGCTGCACCTCGCGGTGGCCGGCTCCGCGATGGCGGCGCTGGCCTGGCGCCGGGTGGTCCCGCTGGGTGTCGCGGCGGTGGTGGTCGCGTCCAACCTGGCGGTGAACCAGACCGGCGAGTTCTCGACGCTGCTCTCGCTGGTCCTGGTCTGCTTCACCATCGGTCTGGAGTGCCCGCCCCCTCGGAACTGGCTCGGGCTCGCGATCGTCACGGTGCCCTTCCTCGTGGGGTCGGTGATCGAGGGCTTCGAGCCCAGCGACCTCGCCGCCGCCCTGGTGTTCTTCGCCGGTCCGTGGATCGCCGGGGTGATGGTCAACAACCGGATCGCCACCACGGAGGCGGCCGTCGCCCGGGTGGACCAGCTCGAGCGCGAACGGGTGCGGGAGGCCGAGCGGGCGGCTGCCGAGGAGCGGGTGCGGATCGCCCGCGAGCTGCACGACATCGTGTCCCACTCGATCAGCGTGGTCACCATCCAGACGCAGGCGGTGCGCAGGCGCCTGGGACCGGAGCACGCGCGCGAGTCCCAGGACCTCGCGGCGGTGGAGGCGACCGCGCGTGAGGCGCTCGCGGAGCTGCGCCGGCTCTTCGGCGTACTCCGTGCGGAGGGCGCCTCACCGGACCTGGCGCCTCAACCCGGACTGGCGGAGCTGGAGCGGCTGGTGACCACGGTGGCGTCCGGAGAGGTCCGGGTGTGGTTGCGCGTCGAGGGGGAGCCGGTGCCGCTGAGCCCCGGCGTCGACCTCGCCGCCTACCGGATCGCCCAGGAGGGGCTGACCAACGCGCTCCGGCACGCCCGCGCGACCAGCGTCGAGGTGCTCGTCCGCTACGCCCCGCACCAGCTGGAGGTGGAGGTCGCCGACGACGGCCGGGGGATGAACGGCCACGCCACGGGCGGTCACGGGCTCGGCGGCATCCGGGAGCGGGTCGCGCTGTACGACGGTCGGATGGAGCTGGGCCCGTCCTCGGACGGCGGTGTGCGGCTCGCGGTCACGCTGCCTCTCGGAGGTCACCCGTGAGCAGCGACCCACGGATCCGTCTGGTGATCGTCGACGACCAGGGCATGGTGCGCGCCGGGTTCCGTTCGCTCCTGACCGGCGAGCCCGACTTCGAGGTCGTGGGCGAGGCGGCCGACGGGCAGGAGGCGGTCCGCGTCGTGACCCGCGAGCGTCCGGACGTGACCTTGATGGACATCCGGATGCCGGTCCTCGACGGCATCGCGGCGACCCGGCAGCTGGTCGAGGCCGGGGTCGGCACGCGGGTGCTGGTGCTGACCACCTTCGACCTCGACGAATATGTCTTCGAGGCGCTCCGGGCCGGGGCGTCGGGGTTCCTGCTCAAGGACGCCCCCGCCGAGGAGCTCGCGGCGGCGATCCGGGTGGTGGCGGCGGGTGAGTCGCTGCTCGCACCCGGCGTCACCCGCCGGGTGATCGACGCGTTCGTACGCCGGCCCGCTCCGCCGGTGCGGTCCGCCGACAGGCGCCTGGAGCTCCTGACACCACGGGAGACCGAGGTGCTCGGGCTGCTGGCGCGCGGCCTGTCCAACGTGGACATCGCGACCCGGTTGTTCGTCTCGGAGGGAACCACCAAGACCCATGTCAGCAACGTGCTGACCAAGCTGGAGGTGCGCGACCGGGTGCAGGCGGTGATCTTCGCCTACGAGCACGGCGTCGTGGTGCCGGGTGGCGAGGACGACCGCGCGGGCTGACCGGGATCCGTCCTGCGGTCGAGCCGGAGATCCGTCCTGCGGCTGATCCGGTTGAGACCGGGGCGAGGTTTGCTCGTGGAACCGATCCGAGCACGAGGAGACCCTCCATGAGCACGACCCTGAACCCGGCCGACGACGCGACGATCCCCGGGGCCCGCAGCGGCGACCCCGCTGTCCTGCCACGCAGCCGCGCCCTGGCCGCGCGCCGGGGCTTCCTGATCGCCTCCCCGGTGCTGGCCGGGGTGTTCGCGGTGGTCGGTGCGTGGGCGGATCCGGCGCCGGGGCTCAACGGGGTCGAGCTGTCCGGTCTCTACGCCGCCAACCCCGAGGCGCTGCAGTTCAAGTCGCTCGGCCTGCACTGGGCCTACGCCTTCTGGATCGCTCCCGCGCTGCTGGCTGCGGCCCACGTCCGCGGCAAGGGTGCCTGGATCGCCAACGTCGCCGCGCTGCTCGGCTTCGCCGGGATGACCACGCTGCCCGGGCTGCTGTTCCTCGACTGGTACGACTCCGCGGTCGGCCAGCTCTACGGGCCCGACGCCGTCGTCGCCGTGCAGGAGCACATGACCGAGACGATGTGGGGAGTCGCTGCGTTCACGATCCCCGGCATGCTCGGCTTCCTGCTCGCGCTGCCGCTCGCCACCGTCGCGCTCTGGCGAGGGGGGGTGGTGCGCTGGTGGGCCATCGTCGCGGTGGTCGCCGGCTACGTCAGCTTCACCGTCTCCAACGTGTCGTGGTGGGGCTGCGTGATCACGACCCTGTGCTTCGCCGTACTGGCTCTCGAGCTGGCTCGCGGAACAGGTGCCGAGAACCTCTCGCGGTCGGTGAGCCGCCGCAACGCGCCTACGGTGGGGGGATGAGCACCTCCACCGATGTCGGCCACCCCACCCAGACCGACCTGCTGCTGCGCTACCTGCAGCGGGAGCGCGACCACCTCGTCGGCACCCTCGACGGGCTCAGCGAGTACGACGTACGCCGGCCCATGACCCCGACCGGCACCAGCCTGCTGGGACTGGTCAAGCACGTGCTGAGCGTGGAGCTGGGCTACCTGGCCGAGAGCGTGGACCGACAGGCGGGGATCGAGCTTCCCTGGGACAACGAGCAGGCCTTCACCGACAGCGTCGACATGTGGGCGCGGGCCGACGAGCCCCGGGAGTGGCTGCTGGCGCTGTACCGCGACTCGTGGACGGTGTGCGACGCCGCGGTCCGCGAGCTCGGGCTCGATGCTTCCGCGACCGTGCCGTGGTGGCCCGAGGAGCGCCGCGACACCACGCTCGGCCACCTGGTCGTGCGGATGATCGCCGAGACCGCCCACCACGCCGGCCACGCCGACATCCTTCGGGAGATGATCGACGGGCGGGCGGGCGCCGACCGCGACGAGCTGGGTGATCAGGCCTGGTGGCAGGGCATGGTCGAAGAGATCGGGGCGGCCGCGGACGCCCACAGGGACTGACGCCCGCGGACTACGCGGAGCCGCGCGGCTCGAACCGCCGGTCCAGCCTCCAGATCTCGCGCAGGGCGTCGGTGGAGTCCCAGACCCCGGTGCCCAGACCGGCGAGGAACGCCGCTCCCAGGGCGGAGATGTCGTCGACCTGCGGGCGCAGCACGGGTACGCCGAGCAGGTCGGCCTGGCGCTGGCAGAGCAGGTCGTCGGCCGCCGCGGCCCCGTCGACCCTCAGGGAGGTCAGCGGGACGGGCATCGCGGCGACGACCTCGCGGACCTCGGAGCCGGCGATCGTCCCCGAGAGCGAATAGGTGATCTCGTTGTGCGGTGATCGCCACGCCGCGGTCGAGAGCAGTCGGCCGCCGGCCCGCACCACCTCGGAGCCGGTGTTGGTCACGACCGACGCCCCATCGCCGAAGGTGCACCTCGAGTCGCCCCGGTCGAAGCCGGCCTGGCCGAAGAGCCCAGCCTGCTGGTCCACGGCGATGCCGCTGATCGGCAGGTCGAGGCCGAGGAAGCTGCGGGGTTCGGTGCGGGCGAGCAGGCCCCAGCTGGGCACCACGTCCGGCAGCGCCTCCACCGGCACGCCGAACAAGCCGCACAGCTCGGGCGACCACGTCCCGGCCTCCAGGTCGAGGAGCTGGGTCCGGCCGGCGTTCGAGACGTCGGTGACGTGCCAGGTCCCGCGAGTCATCCGGGCGACCAGGTAGGAGTCCACGGTGCCGACCGCGTAGCGGCCCTGCTCCACCAGTGCCCACGTGTGCGGCTCGTTCCCGGCCAGCCAGGCGAGCTTGGCGGCCGGGTGACAGGGATCCAGCGGCAGCCCGCTCAGCTCGCGGACCCGGTCCTCGAGGCCCGTCTGGCGCAGTCGGTGACAGATTGCGGAGGCGCGCTGGTCCTGGCCCGCGATCGCGGCACGAGGAGAACCGAGCGTCTCGCTGTCCCAGAGCAGCACGGTCTCGCGCTGGTTGGTGATCCCCAGTCCGGCAAGCGCAGCGGGGAAGCCGTCCCAGGCGCGCAGGCACTCCCGGGTCGCCGCGAGGGTTGCCTGCCAGATCTCCTCCGGCACCTGCTCCACCCACCCCGGCTCGGGATGGTGCTGCCGGAGCTCGTGCCGGCCCCGCGCCGCGACCCAGCCCTCCGCGGTCACCACGACCGCGGTCACCTCCGTCGTGCCGACGTCGATGGCGAGGATGGCAGTGCCGGCTCCCGCTGCGCTCATGGCGGCATCTTGGCAGGTACGGCGGGAGGGCCGCGGTCGGACCGGGCGCGTCCCAGATCCGGGTCGCGACCGTTCGGCAGCGGCTCGGGGTGGACTCCGGGCGCGCTTCGCGATTGGATCGGAACGATCCAATTCTGCTTTCGAGGGAGAGAACATGCGCGTCGGAGTGCTGACCGGTGGAGGTGACTGCCCGGGGCTGAACGCCGTGATCCGCGCCGTCGTACGCAAGGGCGTCAAGGAGTACGGCATGGAGTTCGTCGGCTTCCGCGACGGCTGGAAGGGACCGCTCGAGGGGCTGACCAGCGAGCTGGGCATCCCGGCGGTGCGCGGGATCCTGCCGCGCGGCGGCACCATCCTGGGCTCCTCGCGGACCAACCCGTTCAAGATCGAGGGTGGTGTGGAGAAGATCAAGGCCAACCTCGCCGACCTCGGCGTGGACGCCCTGATCGCGATCGGCGGCGAGGACACCCTGGGGGTGGCGACCAAGCTGCACGACCTCGGGGTCAACGTGGTCGGAGTGCCCAAGACGATCGACAACGACCTGAACGCCACCGACTTCACCTTCGGCTTCGACACCGCTGTGAACATCGCGATGGAGGCGATCGACCGGCTGCACACCACCGCCGAGTCGCACCACCGCGTGCTCGTGGTCGAGGTGATGGGCCGCCACGCCGGCTGGATCGCGCTGCACGCTGGGATCGCCGGCGGCGCCAACGTGGTGCTGATCCCGGAGCAGCCGTTCGACATCGAGCAGGTCTGCGCCCTGGTGGAGCAACGGTTCGAGAGCCACTACTCACCGATCCTGGTGGTCTCCGAGGGTGCGATCCCGGTCGAGGGCGGCGACATGACGCTGGTCTCGGGGGAGAAGGACGCCTTCGGGCACGTGCGGCTCGGCGGCATCGGTGACCGGCTGGCCAGCGAGATCGAGCACCGCACCGGCAAGGAGGCCCGGGCCGTCGTACTCGGTCACGTGCAGCGCGGCGGCACCCCCACGGCCTTCGACCGCTGGCTGGCGACCCGGTTCGGGCTGCACGCCATCGACGCCGTCCACGACGGGGACTTCGGCAAGATGATGGCCCTGCGCGGGACCCAGATCGAGCGGGTGCCGCTGATCGAGGGCACCGGCGAGCTCAAGCTGGTCGACCCGCGCGAGTACGCCGAGGCCCAGGTCTTCTTCGGCTGAGGCCAAGGCCCGGCACTCCCGGCGCCCCGGGGTGCTGGTGGTCGGGTCGACTCTGCGCCACCATGTCTGCATCCACTCGGACTGGAGGCGCAGATGTCGGCAACGACCGCGGAGCAGGACACCGGCAAGGAACCCGACGACCTCCACCGGGTGATGGGCCCCGGCCTGTTGCTGCTGTTCATCGTCGGCGACATCCTCGGGGCAGGGATCTACGCGGTCACCGGTGACATGGCCGCCGAGGTCGGTGGGATCGTGTGGCTGCCGTTCCTGCTCGCCTTCGCGGTCGCCACCTTGACCGCGCTGTCCTACATCGAGCTGGTCACCAAGCATCCCCAGGCGGCGGGTGCCGCGCTCTACACGCACAAGGCCTTCGGGATCCACTTCGTCACCTTCCTGGTCGCCTTCGCCGTGATCGCCTCGGGGATCACCAGTGCGTCGACCTCCTCCAACCTGCTCGCCACCAACCTGCTCGCGGGCTTCGACGGGATCGGGGTCTCGGTGCCAGGCGGCGACGGCGCCGTCCTGGCGGTGGCACTCGCCTTCATGGTGCTGCTCGCCCTGGTCAACCTGCGCGGCGTGGGTGAGAGCGTGAAGTTCAACGTGGTGCTGACCTTGGTCGAGATCACTGCCCTGGTGATCGTGATCGCCGTCGGGTTCTACGTGATGGCCCAGGGGGACTCCGACATCGGCCGGGTCGTGGTCTTCGAATCACCGAGCGAGCGTGGGCTCTTCGGTGCGGTGACCGTGGCGACGGCGATCGCGTTCTTCGCGATGGTCGGCTTCGAGGACTCGGTGAACATGGTCGAGGAGACCAAGGACCCCCGCAAGACGTTCCCACGCGCGATGCTCACCGGCCTCGGCATCGCCCTGGTCTGCTACGTGCTGGTCGCGATCTCGGTGATCGCAGTGATCCCCGAGGGCCGGATCGAGAGCGTGATCGAGGACGAGGGCAAGGTCCTGCTCGAGGTGGTGCGGACAGGTGCGCCCGGCATCCCGATCGACAAGCTGTTCCCCTTCCTCACCGTGGTCGCGGTCGCCAACACCGCGCTGATCAACATGCTGATGGCCAGCCGGTTGCTCTACGGCATGGCCAGGCAAGGAGTGCTGCCGCCGCAGCTGGGCAAGGTGCTCCCGGGACGGCGTACGCCGTGGATGGGCATCGCGTTCTCCACCGCGATGGCGCTCGGCCTGATCGTGGTGGTCACCGAGCTGGCCGAGAGCAGCGTGATCACCGCGCTCTCGGGGACCACCGGCCTGCTGCTGCTGTGCGTCTTCGCGGTCGTCAACGTGGCCTGCGTGGTGCTGCGGCGCCATCCCGGACGGGAGGACGCGTTCCGCGCACCGGCCCCGGTCCCGCTCATCGGCGCCGCGGCCTGCCTGTTCCTCGCCGGTCCCTGGGCGCGGGACCGCGAGGACTGGATCCAGTACCAGATCGCGGGTGGTCTGCTCCTGATCGGCATCGTGCTGTGGGCGGTGACGTGGGTCCTGAACCGGGCCGCAGGCCAGGACAGCAGCAAGTTCGAGGACGTGGAGGGGATCGAGGGCTGAACGCCGAAGAACCACGAAGGGCCTGCACCGGCGTGCGGTGCAGGCCCTGTGGTCCTCCGGGTCGGTGAGTGCCTCCGGGTCAGTGCTTCCCCCTGGATCAGTGCTTCTTGCCCTTGCCCTTGACGGCTGCCGGAGCGACGGCTGCAGCACCGGGGTAGGCCACGGCAGCGGCCGCGTCGACGATGCCGTGTCCGTAGGAGGGGGTGAAGACACCGGTGCCGACGCCCGGCGTGCGTGCCGTGGACATCAGCGCCTCACGGATGTTGTCCAGGCTGCGACCCTGCGCGGCCAGCAGTGCCGCGACCCCGGCGACGTGCGGGGTGGCCATCGAGGTGCCCGCGTAGTAGTCGTAGTCGCTCTGCCCGCAGCTCGCCGAGCCGGTGCCCAGCGGCACCGTGGAGACGATGTCGTTGGCGCAGGTGATCAGGCCCTCGCCTCCGGGTGCGGCCACCGCGTTCAGGTCCGGCTTCACGGCGCCGTTGGAGAAGTAGCTGGGGGTCTCCTCGCGCGTGGTGGAGGTGACGCAGATCGCGCCGTCGGCGAAGGACGGGGTGTCGCACACCGGCACGGACTCGTTGCCTGCCGCAGCCACCACCAGCACACCGCGCGAACCGGCGTAGGCGATCGCCTCGTCGACGTCGGCCTCGATGCCGGTGATGGTCAGGGCCTGGGCACCGGGTACGGCGCCGAGGCTCATGTTGACGACGTCGGCACCGTGGTCGACCGCCCAGCGGATGCCGGCGGCGATGTCGGCGAACGAGCCCGAGCCCTCCTCCAGCGCCTTGACCGGCATCACCTTCGCACCGGGCGCGGTGCCGGCGACGCCGAGACCGTTGTCGGTCACCGCCGCGACGATGCCGCTCACGTGGGTGCCGTGGGCGTCGTCGGGCTGCCCGACCCCGTCGGTGCCCTTCCAGTCGCCGTTGCTGCAGGTCTGCTGGTTCACGGGGCAGTTCACCGTGGTGATGCCGGGCACCAGGTTGGCGCGCAGGTCGGGGTGGGTGAGGTCGACACCAGAGTCCACGACCGCCACGACGGCGCCCGTGCCGTCAGAGGCCGACCAGGCCTGCTCGGCCTTGATCTGGTCCAGGCCCCACTGCTGGGAGCGCAGCGGGTCGGAGGTGGCCGCCTGTGCAGGCAGCGCCGAGACGGCCGCCAGGCTGAGCGCGGCGGCGGTGGTGGTGAGGACGCCGCGAAGCTTGCGATGGTGCCCGCCAAGCTTGTACTGGTTCATGGTGTGCCTTTCCTAGACCCCGAGAGGGGACACGGGTACGTATTGAGACCAACGCCCCAGGCCCCGGATGGTCACGGCCCGGACCGTGCGGATCGGGCTCCGAGCGGTGGGTCGTAGGCTTGGGGAGTGTCAGCACGCATTCCCGACCTCGCCACCCTGCATGCGATGGGCCCTGCCCAGCAGCCGTCCTACCCCGACCGCGCCGCCGTGGACGCGGCCGTGGAGCGGCTGCGTCGGATGCCGCCGCTGGTCTTTGCTGGGGAGTGCGACGCCCTCAAGGCCAAGCTTGCCGCGGTCGCCCGCGGCGAGGCGTTCCTGCTGCAGGGCGGTGACTGCGCGGAGACCCTGGCGGGCGTGACGGCCGACAACACCCGCAACAAGCTCCGGGTGCTGCTGCAGATGGCGGTGGTGCTCACCTACGCCGCCTCCGTCCCGGTGGTCAAGCTCGGCCGGCTCGCCGGCCAGTACGCCAAGCCGCGCTCCTCCGACCTCGAGACCCGGGGCGGCGTGACCCTGCCGGCGTACCGCGGCGACGCCGTCAACGGCTTCGACTTCACCCCGGAGTCGCGGGTGCCCGACCCGCAGCGCCTCGTCGACGTCTACAACGCCTCCGCCGCGACGCTGAACCTCGTCCGCGCCTTCGTCACCGGCGGGTACGCCGACCTGCGCCAGGTGCACACCTGGAACACCGACTTCGTGCTCGGCTCCCCGGTGGGGCGTCGCTACGAGCAGGTGGCCGCCGAGATCGACCGTGCCCTGACGTTCATGAAGGCGATCGGCGCCAACCCCGACGAGTTCCACCGCGTCGACTTCCACTCCAGCCACGAGGCGCTGATCCTGGAGTACGAGCACGCGATGACCCGCACCGACAGCCGGACCCAGGAGCCCTACGACGTCTCCAGCCACTTCCTGTGGATCGGCGAGCGCACCCGCCAGCTCGACGGTGCCCACGTGGAGCTGCTCAGCCACATCAAGAACCCGATCGGCGTCAAGCTCGGGCCCACGACCACCCCCGACGACGCGATCGCGCTGGCCAACCGGCTCAACCCGGCCAACGAGCAGGGCCGGTTGACGTTCATCACCCGCATGGGCGCCGGGAAGATCCGCGACCACCTGCCCAACCTGCTGGAGAAGGTGCACGCCGCCGGCATCGAGGCCGCGTGGGTCTGCGACCCGATGCACGGCAACACCTTCGAGGCGTCCTCGGGCTACAAGACCCGCCGCTTCGACGACGTGATCGAGGAGGTCCAGGGGTTCTTCGACGTGCACCGCGCGGTCGGCACCTGGCCCGGTGGCCTGCACGTCGAGCTCACCGGCGACGACGTCACCGAGTGCGTCGGCGGTGGCGAGGAGCTCCTGGAGTCCGACCTCTCCGACCGCTACGAGTCGGTCTGCGACCCGCGCCTGAACCGTGTGCAGTCCCTGGAGCTGTCGTTCCTGGTCGCCGAGATGCTCCGCAAGGCCTGACCGGGTGCCCCGGGTCTACGAGCTCAGCGGCGACCACCTGGAGTTCTGGCGCCAACGCCACCTGTGCACCGTGACCACCCTGCGTCGCGACGGTTCACCGCACGTCGTACCCATGGGGATCGTCGTGGACCCCGATGCCGGCCTCGCGTGGGGGATCACCTCGGGCTCCTCCCAGAAGGTGGCCAACCTGCGCGCCGGTGGCGACCCCCGGGTCGCGGTGTGCCAGGTCGACGGTGGCCGCTGGTCCACGATCGAGGGCACCGCGGAGGTCCGCGACGACGAGGACTCGGTCGCCGAGGCCGTGCGCCGCTACGCCGAGCGCTACCGCCAGCCCCGGGAGAACCCCGCTCGCGTGGCGCTGCGGATCACGATCACTCACGCCATCGGCAACGTCTGAGCCCTCGCTCGGGGCACTCGCTCGTGCGAGGGTGGGGCGATGGCCTATGACCAGGACCTCGTCGACCGGATCCGTGAGGCCCTCCAGGGCCAGGACGACGTCACCGAGAAGAAGATGTTCGGCGGTCATGCGTTCCTGCTCGGGGGACACATGGCGGTCGCTGCGAGCGGGCAGGGCGGGCTGATGGTGCGCGTCGACCCCGACGAGAGCGACGAATTGGCGGTCCAGGACGGTGTCGAGCTGTTCGAGATGCGCGGCCGGGCGATGAGCGGCTGGTTGCACGTGGAGCAGTCCGCGACCAGCACCGATGACGAACTCGCCGGCTGGGTGGCCAGGGGCGTGGCGTTCGTGGCCACGCTGCCGCCGAAGTAGCCGCTCGGCGGGCGCCGGCCCGGACGGCGGCCGCCCCACCTGCGCCCCACCTGCGCCCCGCCTGTGTCCCGCCTGTGTCCGGCCTTGTGCCCCGCCTTGTCGTGACGGCGTGATAGCAAGAAGGGGTGACTGACTCGGCATCCTCGACCCCTTTCCACGACCTCGACTCCTACATCGACCTTCCACGCGGCTCCGGCCTGGCGCTGTCCCCGGACGGCAGCCGGTTGGTGACCTCGGTGCAGACGCTGAACCCCGAGGGCACCAAGTGGGTGACCGCCCTGTGGCAGGTCGACCCCGCCGGTGAGGCTCCCGCGCGCAGGCTGACCCGCAGCGCCAAGGGCGAGGGCGGTGCCACCTTCCTCCCCGACGGCTCGGTGCTGTTCACCTCGGCGCGACCCGATCCCGACGCCGGCAAGGAGGAGAAGGACGAGGAGTCCTTGCTCTGGCTGCTGCCCGCCGGTGGCGGCGAGGCCCGCGTGGTCGGCTCGCGCCCGGGGGGTGTGGACGCCGTACGCGTGGCTGCCGGCACCGGGGCCGTGGTGGTCTCGGCCGGGACCTTCCCGAGCTCGGACAGCGAGCAGGCGGAGAAGGACACCCGCAAGCAGCGCAAGGACAAGGCGGTCTCGGCGATCCTGCACCAGAGCGTGCCGGTCCGGTTCTGGGACCACGACCTGGGCCCCGCGTCGCCGCGGCTGTTCGCGGGCCGGCTGTCGGAGGACGACGAGCCGGGTCGCGACCAGCGGATCGAGCTCACCGACCTGACGCCGCGGCCCGGTCGCGCCCTGTGGGAGGTCGCCTTCGACGTCAGCCCCGACGGCACCACGGTCGCCACCACCTGGGTCGTGCCCGAGCGTGGCGGGGCACGCACCTGTCTCGCGCTGATCGACGTGGCCACGGGCGAGAACCGGATCGTGCTCGACGACCCGGAGCAGGAGTACGGCAGCCCCGTGTTCAGCCCCGACGGGCAGCACGTCGCGGTGGTCACCGAGGTGCGCAGCACCCCGCAGGACCCGGGCGACCTGAGGCTCGCGGTGCTCTCCGTCGCGGACGGCACCCTGCGCGACCTCAGCGGTGACTGGGACCACTGGCCCGCAGGCCCGTGCCGGTGGACCCCGGACGGCTCGGCGCTGATCGTGGTGGCCGACGAGCTCGGTCGCGCCCCGGTGTTCCGGCTGGAGCTGGAGACCGGCGTGTTCACCCGGCTGACCGCCGACGACTTCGCCTACTCCGACGTGCAGGTCTCGCCCGACGGCCGGCACGTCTACGCCATGCGCACGTCGTACGCCGAGCCGGCGCGTCCGGCCCGGCTGGACGCGAGCACCCCCGACCAGCAGTCGACCCCGTTGCGCGGGCCGAGCGCACCCCCCGTCCTGCCCGGCACGCTCCACGACGTCGAGACCACCGCCGAGGACGGCACCCGGGTGCGCTCGTGGCTGGTGCTGCCCGAGGGTGCCTCCGCGCAGAGCCCGGCCCCGTTGCTGCTGTGGATCCACGGTGGGCCGCTGAGCTCGTGGAACGCCTGGTCCTGGCGCTGGAACCCGTGGATCGCCGCGGCGCAGGGCTATGCCGTGCTCCTGCCCGACCCGGCGCTCTCCACCGGCTACGGGCTGGACTTCATCGCCCGCGGCTGGGGGGAGTGGGGGCAGGCGCCGTACACCGACCTGATGGCCGCGACCGACGCCGCCGTCGCCCGCGACGACATCGACGAGACCCGGACGGCCGCGATGGGCGGTTCCTTCGGTGGCTACATGGCGAACTGGATCGCCGGCCACACCGACCGGTTCGACGCGATCGTGACGCACGCGAGCCTGTGGGCGCTGGACCAGTTCGGTCCGACCACCGACGCACCCTGGTACTGGGCGCGGGAGATGACCGCGGAGATGGAGGCGGCCAACTCGCCGCACCGGTTCGTGGACGACATCGTCAGCCCGATGCTGGTGATCCACGGGGACAAGGACTACCGGGTGCCGATCGGTGAGGGATTGCGGCTGTGGGCCGAGCTGGCGGCCCGCGCCGAGGGCGAGGACGGCGAGATGCCGCACAAGTTCCTCTACTTCCCCGACGAGAACCACTGGATCCTCACCCCGCAGCACGCGAAGGTCTGGAACCAGACGGTGCTGGCCTTCCTCGACCACCACGTCCTGGGCAAGGACTGGCGGACTCCGGACCTGTTGGGGTGACCCCTAGGCTCGCAGCATGATCGACCTGCGCTCGGACACCATCACCCGCCCCGGACCCGCCATGCGAAAGGCCATGGCGGAGGCCGAGGTCGGCGACGACGTCTACTCCGAGGACCCCACGGTCACCGAGCTGCAGGTCCGCGTCGCCGGGATGTTCGGCCACGAGGCCGCGCTGTTCACCCCCACCGGCTCGATGGCCAACGTGCTGGCCCTGGCGGCCCTGGTCGGCCCGGGCGAGGAGGTGCTCTGCGAGTCCCGTGCCCACATCGTGCGCGCCGAGCTCGGCGCGCACGGGGCGCTCACCGGCCTGACCTCGCGAACGTGGGTCGACGAGCAGGGGCAGATCGACCTGGCGACGATCCGCGGCATGTACGCCCCCGACATGGGGCCGTTCTTCGTGCGCACCAAGGCCGTGTCGGTGGAGAACACCCACAACTTCGCCGGTGGCACGGTGCTCCCGCTCGCCGACCTGCAGGGCCTTCGCGCCTGGGCCGACGAGATCGGCTGCGCGGTGCACATCGACGGGGCCCGGATCTGGAACGCCCATGTGGCCCACGGGGTGCCGCTCGCCGAGTACGGCGCCGTCGCCGACACGATGGCGGTCTGCCTCTCCAAGGGGCTCGGCGCCCCGATCGGCTCGCTGGTGCTGGGCTCCGCGGCACGGATCGAGGAGGCACGAGTACGTCGCAAGCGCCTCGGGGGCGGCATGCGCCAGGTCGGCGTACTCGCAGCCGCCGGCCTCTACGCGCTCGACCACCACGTCGAGCGGCTCGCCGAGGACCACGAGCACGCCCGCCTGCTCGCCGAGGCCTGCGGCGCCGACCCGGCCCTGACCGAGACCAACATCGTGGTCGTCGAGGTCCCCGACGCCCGGGCGGTCGTCGACGCCGCCCGCGACGAGGGCGTCCTCCTCGGCGCCGTCGGACCCACCCGCGTGCGGATGCTCACCCACCTCGACCTCACCCGCGAGGACGCCGAGCACGCCGCCGTGGTCCTGACCAAGGTGCTCGCGGGACTGGCGTGAGGTCGTCCGGGGGTCGGGTTCCGGGGGTCGAGCGGGATCGGGTTCCCCGGGGGTGAGCGGGGTTGGTTTGCCAGGTTAGGAACCCACACTGCCTCTTCACACACCGTGCGTGGTGTGGGAAGAGGCAATGTGCCGTGCGAAGAGCGGTCTGGTCCTGCGCAGCCGGGGTGTCTGCCGGGTGAAGAGGCAGATTGACCTCATCACCTGGGAAACCGACCGGCCAACCGGCCGGTCATCCATCCGACCATCCGCCCGACCAACCGGCCAACCCCCCGGTCATCCATCCGACCATCCGCCCGACCAACCGGCGAGGACGCCAGCCAACAACCCCTACCCGCGCCCGACCACGGGAGGCAGCACCCGCACCGCCTGGGCGAGCGCCCGCAGCTCGGCGCCGAACAACGCCTGGGGTCCGTCGCACAGGGCGTGCTCAGGGTCGGGGTGGACGTCGACGATCACCCCGTCAGCGCCGACCGCGATCGCTGCGCGCGAAAGGGGTACGACGAGGTCGCGGCGCCCGCCCGCGTGCGAAGGGTCGACGATGATCGGCAGGTGGCTGATCGCCTGGACGACCGGGACCGCCGAGATGTCCAGGGTGTTGCGGGTGCTCGGCTCGAAGGTGCGGATGCCGCGTTCGCACAGCACCACGTCGAGGTTGCCGCGCTGGGCGACGTACTCCGCTGCCATCAGCCACTCCTCGATCGTCGCGGTCATGCCGCGCTTGAGCAGCACCGGCTTGCCGCACTGGCCGACCGCCTGGAGCAGCCCGAAGTTGGCCATGTTGCGGGTGCCGATCTGCAGCATGTCGGCGTGCTCGGCGACCACCTCGACGTCACGCGCGTCCACGATCTCGGTCACGACCGGCAGCCCGGTGGCCTCCCGGACGTCGGCGAGGATCTCCAGCCCCTTCACGCCGAGCCCCTGGAAGGCGTACGGCGAGGTCCGCGGCTTGTAGGCGCCGCCTCGGAGCAGGGTGGCCCCGGCCGCCTTGGCCATCTCGGCCGCCTCGAGGGTCTGCTGGGCCGACTCCACGGCACAGGGACCGGCGATGAACGCGAACGTGTCCGGCCCGATCGGGGCGTTCTGGCCGGGAGGACCCACGTGCACGGTGGACCGGTCGGGATGGTGCTGGCGGCTGACCAGCTTGAACGGGTCGGAGATGCGGTGCACGTCCTGCACCCCGGCCATGCCGCGCAGGTTCAGCCCGTGGAAGGACTCGATGTCGCCGACGAGGCCGATGATCGTGCGAACGACGCCGCGACTCACGAACGCCTGGCCACCGGTCTCCTCGACGCGTCTGGTGACGTGGGCGATCTGCTCCTCCGTCGCTCCTGGAGCCATCACGATGACCATGGGTCGACTCTAGGTGCGCAGTCCGGATGTCGGGACGTCCGTCCGCGATCCGGTCGGGAGGGGGGCTCGCCCTCAGACCGCGATGTGGGTCACCTCAGCCTCGACCCTGCGCCGCGGCACCAGCTCCACGATCAGCATCGCCGCGAGCACCAGGGCACCACCGCTCAACATCCGGGCGGCGAGCGCCTCGCCACCGAGCAGGACTGCGAAGAACGCCGCGAAGACCGGCTCCATGCTCATGATGATCGCGGTCCGGGTCGGCGAGAGGTGCGCTTGGGCCCAGGTCTGGCCGAGCATCGCCGCGGCACCGGCGAACAGCGCCATGTAGCCGACCGAGAGCCAGTCGGCGGTTCCCGAGGGCAGCACGACGCCTCCCGGCGCCGCGGCCACCGCACAGATCACCGCGATCACGGTGATCTGCAGGATCGACATCCCCACGGCGTCGGCCGGCGTGCTCCACGCGCCCAGACCGACGATGTGCAAGGCGTAGAGCATCGCGGCCACGAGCGTCAGCGCCTCGCCGTACCCCAGTCCGAGCCCGGAGCCGAGGTCGCCGAGGGTGAGTACGCCGAGCCCGGCGATCGCCAACGCCACCGCTGCCCAGGTGAGCCCACCGATCCGGGTGCGCAGCAGCACCGCGGCGAACAACGGGGTGGCCACGACGTACATCCCGGTGATGAATCCCGAGATGCTGGCGGCGGTGTGGGCCAGGCCGGCCGTCTGCAAGATCTGCGCCAGGCCGTAGAGCGCGCCGAGCACGACCGCGCTGCGACGCTTGGCCGGGGAGAGCCGGGCCACCGCCTGGGGCGCGACGACCAGCATCGCCACCGAGGCCACCGTGAACCGCACGGCGAGGAAGTCGACCACCGGCACCCGGTCGAGGAGGTCGTGGATCAGGAAGAACGTCGAACCCCAGCAGGCGGTCATCGCGAGCAGGGCCGCGGTGGCCAGCAGCGCGGTCCGGCGCTCGGTCAGGGGCATGGGCCGCAGGCTAGCGACCGACGCGCGGCCCCCCGACCGCGCCCCGGACTGCTGAGCTCAGGACTCCAGGATCGTCTTGGCCTTCTCCAGGTTGGAGCGCACGTCGCGGGAGTAGAGCTTGAGCACGAGCGCGTCGGCGAACTTGAAGACACCCTTGAGCGACTCCATCTCCTGGTGCCAGGTCACCCGGGTGCCGTCTCCCTCATCGGCGTAGGTGAAGGTGAGGGTGTAGGGAATGGTCGCGTCCTCGGAGACCAGCCTTCCGATGCGCCCGGGGTCGGCCTCCACGAGCTCGTCGTTGAGTTCGAGCCGGCGCCCCGCGACCTTGACCACGCCGTGGCACTTGCGCCCGACCTGGTCCTTCTCGCCGGCGACGAGGTCGTACTCGACGACGTTGCCGTTGTAGAACGGCACGTTCTGCGGGTCGATCAGGAAATCCCAGATCTCCATCCGCGGCCTGTCGATGACGATGGACTCCTCGACCGTGAACATCTGCCGACCCCCGTTCCGGGCGCCCCGACGGGCGGCACCCGTGGTTCGACATTAAGCACCTCCGCTGGCTGCCGGGAGCCGCGCCCTCCATCGGCCTAGACCACGTGGCAGTGCCGAGAATCAGATCGGGCTGCCGGTGCGGCCGATCCGCGACTCGTGGGCACGGACCGCCGCGACGTAGGCCTTGGTGTCGGAGTAGAGGCCGTGGCTGCGGACGGCACCGAGCCCTTGGTAGTACGCCGCCACGGCCCGGTTGTCGCGCTTGGTGGAGTCCAGCAGGACCTTGAGTGTGCGGACGCCGGCGAGCACGTTGTCGTGAGAGTCACGCAGCCGCAGCTTGCGACCGACGTAGAGCTCCATCCACCGACCGGTGCCAGGCATCACCTGCATCACCCCGAGCGCGCCCGCGGAGGAGACCCGGCGCTGCTGCCAGCCGGACTCCTGCCAGGCGATCGCGAGCGCAAGCTTGGGGGAAACGCCGTAGTGCTTGGCCGTGGCCACCACAACGCGGCGGACCTGCTCGCGGGACAGGTCGGCGTGCAGCCAGCCGTGCCCCGGGGGTCGGGTGGCGTGCCGGACCACGCCTGCCGAGGAGGTGTGGGACTTCTTCTTGGCCGGCTTCTTCGTCGGCGGGCGCGGGGCCTGCTTCTTGGTGGTGGCAGGGGCCGCCTTGTGCTTGTGCGTCTTCTTGGCCCGGCGTACGGCGGCCAGCACCACCGGGATCCGGACCCGCTCTCCCACCTTGAGCCTGCTGCCGTTCAGGGCGATGAACTCGCGGGTCCAGGCGTGGTAGCGCACCGACAGGCCCGTGGCCGTGTCGCCGGGGCGCACCTTGTGCACGATCGAGGGACCGGCCGGGGTGACCGGGCCAGGGGGTGCCTGCCTGGGTTGCTGCCTGGGTTGCTGCTGGGGTTGCCGCTGGGGTTGCCGCTTGGGCGAGCGGGGCCGGGGCGAGCAGCACCGCAGCCACGACGAGCGCGGCCAGGGTCGAGATTCGTCCGGTGGCTGACATGGCGGTCCTGTCGTCAGGTGCCGTGCCCGGAGACCGGGCGGGGCCTCCGAGCTGCCCCCGGCAAGAGGAGTCGCCGACGTTACCAGCGTGTCGCGTGTGACGGAAGGTGCTGGTGTGGTAGCGCGCTCAGACCACCGTGACGACGACCGTGCTGCCCCGCGGGGCCGAGGAGCCGCCGGAGGGGTCAGTGCTCACGACGTACTGCACCCCCACGTAGAGGTCGCTGCGCTTGACCTTGACCTCGAAGCCGGCGGCCTCGAGACGGCTGGTGGCCTCCTGCAGGCCCATGCCCCGGACCTTCGGCACCTCCACCATCACCGGCCCCTTGGAGACGATCAGCGAGATCACGTCCTCGCGCTGGCCGGTGCCGCTGTTGGGCGTCTGGGCGATCACGAGACCCTCCTTGACCGAGTCGCTGTTGACCTCGGAGGTCTCGATCTCGAAGCCGAGCTCGCCGAGCTGCTCCTCGGCGGTGTCGGCGGGCTTGCCGGTGAAGTCGGGGATCTTGATCGGGCGTGGTCCCTTGCTGACCACCACGTCCACGGCCGAGCCGCGGCGCAGCAGGGTGCCGGACTTGGGGTCGGTGGCGATCACCTGGCCGACGGCGAGCTTCTCGGAGAAGCGCTGGACCGCGTCGCCGTACTCCAGCTTCGCCTCGTCGAGCGCCTGCTGTGCCTCGTCGAGGGTCTTCCCGCGTACGTCGGGCACGCCGTGGCGTTCCGGACCGAGCGAGATCACCGCAGAGACCGTCCCCTCCTTGAGCACCCGGTCACCGGGTGAGGGGTCGGTCGAGACCACGTAGCCCTTCGCGACGGTCTCGGAGAAGGCCTGGTCGCCCACCTTCATGGCGAGCCCGGCGTCGTCGAGCTTGGCGCGGGCCGCGGTCTGGGTGAGGTTGAGCACGCCGGGAGTGGTGGTGTAGCGCGCGACGCCGAGGTACCAGCCCGCCAGCCCCGCGAGGACGGCCAGGGCGAGCACCACGGCGAGCAGGATCGGGCCACGACGCGAACGCCGCTGCGGCGGTCGACCCGGCGGCGCAGGGGGACGCTGACGGTTGCCGGGCGGAGGCGAGAGCAGCCCGGTGGTGCCGTCGAACTCCTGGTCGTAGACGTCGTCGGGCGCCCGGGGTCCGGCACCGCGCGGCCGGGCACCGACGAGGTGGGAGAGCTCCTGGGGCTCCAGGATCTGCGCGGGCAGCTCGCCCGTGGGCGTGCGCTCCCCGCCGACGGGGGTGGTGGGGGTCAGGTCGGCGAGCAGGTCGGCGTCCGAGACCACCCCGTGGTCGAGGGCGTTGCGCACCCGGCGGACCTGGTGGAGCAGGACGCCGGCGTCGGTCGGGCGCATGTCGGCGTCGCGGGCAGTCGCGCGGGCGACCAGCGCGTCGACGTACGCCGGGATGCCGCGCGTGGACGCCGAGGGCGCGGGGATGTCCTCGTGGACGTGCTTGTAGGCGACCTGGATCGGGCTGTCGGCCTGGTGGGGCTTGTGGCCGGTGAGCATCTCGTAGATCAGCACTCCGGCGGCGTACACGTCGGCCCGGGCGTCGGCCTTGCCGTTGACCACCAGCTCGGGGGAGAGGTAGGACACGGTGCCGATCAGGATCCCGCCGGTCGCGGTGTGCTGGGTCTCGGAGTTGATCGCCCGGGCGAGGCCGAAGTCGGCCACCTTGACCCGGCCGTCGTCGGCCATCAGCACGTTCTCGGGCTTGACGTCGCGGTGCAGGATCCCGGCGTGATGGGCGGCGGACAGCGCCGAGAGCACCGGCTCGATCACCGCCAGCGCCTTGGCCGGCGACATCGGGGCCTCCTTGCGGATCACGTCGCGCAGGGTCAGGCCGGGGACGTACTCCATCACCAGGAACAACGTGCCGTGGTCGTCGCCGGTGTCGAAGACCGCGACCACGTTGTGGTGCGCCAGCCGGGCGGCAGAACGGGCCTCGCGCTGGAAGCGACGGACGAACTCCTCGTCGTCGGCGAGTCCCTCGTGCATCACCTTCACCGCGACGGTGCGCTCCAGGCGCAGGTCGGTGGCCTCGTAGACGGTGGCCATGCCCCCCCGGGCGATCTTGGGACCGACGCGGTACCTGCCCTCGAGGACGCGCCCGATGAGCGCGTCGGCAGTGCGTTCCACGGTGTCCTCCAGGGCCGGGCCAGGGGAAGTTGCCCGACTGCCGAGCCAGTTTAGTGGCTCGACGGCTTCCATCCGGGGAGGTGTACGCCGCTTTTCGCCGGGGATCGGTGGGATGGGAGCATGGGGTCGTGAGCGAGAACACCCCCGAAGGCACCGACTGGACCACCCTGATCAGCGACTGGCTCGACTGGAAGGCGACAGCCGCCGAGCTCGGGATCACCGTCAGCAAGGTGCGCCAGCTGATCCGTGAGCACCAGCTCGTGGCCGCCGTACCCACCCCCGGAGCCGGCCAGCAGGTCCCGGCCGAGCTGCTGATGAACGGCGAGATCGTCAAGGGAGTCCCCGGACTGCTGACGATGTTCGCCGACGGCGGCTGGGACGACCACGAGAAGCTCACCTGGCTCTTCACCCCCGACGACACCCTCCCCGGCCGCCCCATCGACGCCCTGCGCGAGAACCGCGGCTCCGAGGTCAAGCGACGGGCGCAGGCGCTCGCGCTGTGAGTTGCCTTGCGTCACCGACAGCCTGACCCGCCCTACCCGAGCACCAGTCGCAGGTTCTCGGCCTCGTCGCGGGAGAACTGCAGCTCGCGGGCCCCGACGTGCAGCGTCCAGGTCGTGCCCAGGGCCGGGACACCGTCGATCGCCAGGCCTATCAGGCAGCCCTGACCGGCCCCGGCGTCTACCGCCCCGTTCCTCAGCTGGGCCAGGTCGACCGTCATCCGGCCCATGCCGAGCTTGCCGCGGGCCACAGCAGTCCCACCCGCGTCCTCGACCACCACGGGGGCGCCGATCGCGAGGTCGGCGTACGGCCCACGACCCTGGCAGACCCACCCCTTGGCGCCGGCGGACGTGGTCTCGATCCCTGCAGGGTCCACCACGACCACGGCGCCGACCACCCGGAAGGACTGGCCGGCGGGGTCGGCAAGATCGCCGCACCCGGCGAGGGCGAGGCACGCCAAGGTCGAGGTCGCGATCCAGGGACGGATGGACGCCTCCGCGCTGCCAGTCACACGGCGCGCTGGGTGGCCTCCGCGGCAAGACCCTCGAGCACTCGTCGGGCAGGTTCGGTGATGTCGGCCGCCGCCAGGGCCGCGAGCGAGTGGTCGGTGAGCTGGCTGATCACGGCTTCCACCTGCTCGCGTGCACCCGAGGAGTCGATCAGCGCACACAGCCGCTCGACCTGCGGGGGTTCGAGCGCGGTGCCGAGACCCAACTCCAGGACCTGGGCGTCCTCGGGTCCGAGCGCGTCGAGCGCCAGGGCGATCAGCACCGTGCGCTTGCCCTCGATCAGGTCGTCTCCGGCGGGCTTCCCAGTGACGGCTGGATCGCCGAAGACGCCGAGCAGGTCGTCGCGGAGCTGGAAGGCCTCACCGAGCGGCAGGCCGAACCGGGTGAGCTGTGCGATCTGCTCCGAGGTCGCGCCGGCGAGCGCGGCGCCGATGTGGAGCGGTCGTTCGATGGAGTACTTCGCCGACTTGTAGCGCAGCACCGTCATCGCGGTGTCCACGTCGGCGGCACCTCGCGCCTGCGCCGAGACGTCGAGGAACTGGCCGGTGACGACCTCGCTGCGGGTCAGGTCGAAGTATCCGAGCGCCTCGAGCACCCGCTCGGCCGGCAGACCGCACGTCCGCAGCAGCTCGTCGGACCAGCTCAGCAGGAGATCGCCGAGCAGGATCGCGGCGGCAGCGCCGTACTGCTCGGGGTCGGCGGCCCACCCCTGCTGCCGGTGCAGGTTCTCGAAGGCGCGGTGCGTCGCGGGGCGACCACGGCGTACGTCGGAAGCGTCCATGTAGTCGTCGTGGACCAGGGCGCTGGCGTGCAGGAGCTCGAGGGAGGCACACGCCCGCAGCAGCGCGGATTCCTCGACGGGCGGGGCGACCGCCTGGTGACCCCACCAGCAGAAGGCTGCGCGGAAGCGCTTGCCACCGGAGATCGCCGTGCGCGAGTGCTCCACGAGTCGGTGCGCGTCCGGACCCAGCTCGTCCAGCCAGCCGGTCTGGGAGTCGACGAAGGTGGCCAGCGTCGACTCGATGTCGTCGCGGAACCGGGAGGCGTCCCAGGAGGCGTCCCATTCAGTGTGCAGCGCGGTCACCCGGCGAGACTAGCCCCGTATCCTCGGCACATGTCCTCGGCCCCTGTGCGCATCGGCGACCTCCTGCGGCAGGGCGGTCGGTCGTTCTCCTTCGAGTTCTTCCCGCCCAAGGACGAGGCCGGTGAAGAGGTGCTGTGGCGCTCGATCAGCGAGCTCGAGCCGCTGCGTCCGACCTTCGTCTCGGTGACCTACGGTGCCGGCGGGACCACCCGCGACCGCACCGTCGCGATCACCGGCCGGATCGCACGCGAGACCACGATGGTGCCGATGGCGCACCTGACCTGCGTGGGTCACACCACGGCGGAGCTGGCCACGATCCTGGGCTCGCTCACCGAGGCGGGCGTGTGCAACGTGCTCGCGCTGCGCGGTGACCCTCCCGACGGGCCCGGCACCGAGTGGGTGCGGACCGAGGGTGGTGTCGACTACGCCTCGGAACTGGTGGAGTTCATCCGGTCGACCTCCAGCCTCTCGATCGGTGTCGCCGCGTTCCCTGAGGGGCATCGCGACGCCGCCTCGCTGGAGGACGACGTGAAGGTGCTCCAGGCCAAGCAGAACGCAGGCGCGGAGTTCGCGGTGACCGAGATGGTGCTGCGGGCGTCGGACTACTTCGCTCTGGTCGAGCGTGCTGCGGACGCAGGCGTGGACTTCCCGATCATCCCGGGCATCATGCCGATCCTGAACTTCGCCTCGATGAGCAAGATGGTCGAGCTCTCCGGTCGCGAGATCCCGGACGAGGTGATGGACCGCCTCGGTCCGCTCAAGGACGACCCGCCGGCCCTGCGCGCCGCGGGCATCGAGATCGCGACCGAGCTGTGCGACGTACTCCTCGAGGGCGGCGCCCCGGGCCTGCACTTCTACACGCTGAACCGGTCCAAGGCGACCCGGGAGATCTACGCCGCGCTGTCGCTGCGGGCCTGAGCCGACAGCCCGCCTTACGCAGGCCCGATCACCTGGGCGACCAGGGACGCGGAGAGGCCGACGGAGGGCAGGCCGGCGCCGGGGGTGGCGTGCGCGCCGGCCATCAGCAGGCCGGGGATCGGCGTGCGGGGACCGAGGCGGCGGGTGACGGTGTTGCGGCCCTGCCACAGGACGCCGTACGGCGAGCCGCCCCACTGCTCGACGAGCTCACGCGGGGAGCGGTCGACGCGGACCTCGACCTGGTCGCGCACCCGCAGTCCGCTGCGCTGCAGGGCGGTGAGGATGTCCTCGGCCAGTCGACCGCGGCCCATCACGGTCCAGGCGTGCGCGCCGGCAGGAGCCTGCCCGCCGGTACGCACGACCAGCATCGGGTCGCCGTGCAGGACCACCTCGTGCGGAACCTCGGGAACGTCCCCGACGATCCCGAGGTGGCAGATCACCGGCGGGATCACAGGCATCGTCCGCTCGACCAGCGAGCGGACGCTGGGCAGCCGGCGCGGGTCGATCGCGCACACGACGTGGTCCGCGGAGAGGTCTCCGGCATCGGTCCGCACCCCGACCGCCTTGCCGCCCGCGACGACCAGGTCGCGCACGGGGGTCCCGGTGTGCACGGTGACGCGGCGGGTCGCGAGCCGCGAGACCAGGGCGTCGGCGAGGGAACCCATGCCACCGGGCACGGTCCACGCACCGAAGTTCTGCTCGATGTAGGACCACATCCCCATCCAGGCAGGGACGTTGCGGGGATCGTGCCCGTCGAGCACCACGGAGTGCAGGGCCAGGGCGCGCAGGCGCTCGTCCTTGAAGCTGCGCTGCACCATCTTCTGCATCGTCAGGCGCGACCCCAGCAGCGCCGTGGCCTTCTTGCTCGCGTGCTCGGAGGAGTAGGGCCGTTCGAAGTAGTCGGCCCGCAACGTCTCCCAGGCGTCGGCGAAGAGGTCGACGTACTCCGTCCACTGCTCTCCCGACCGGCCTCCCAGGGCGGCCTCGACGGCACTCAGCTGCGCGGCCCTGCTCCCGCCGGGGAGGTCCAGCACGGTCTCGTCCTCGAAGCGGTGCTGCCGCACCGGCTCGACGGGGACGAGGTCGACCTCCTTCTCCAGGGGCCGCCCGGACTTGCGGAAGAGGTCGCGCAGGACCGCCGGCAGCAGGGTGCTGGTGGGACCGGTGTCCCAGCGGAACCCGTCCTGCTCGACGAAACCGATCGCCCCTCCGACCCGGTCCGAAGCCTCGAGGAGCGTGACCTCGTGACCGATCTTGGCCAGGCGCGCGGCGCTCGCCAGCCCGCCGTACCCGCCACCGACCACCACGACACGCGCCATGGCGGTCACCCTAGGTGACGCCTCGACCGAGCCTTTCGCGACGATCGTCCTGCCATCGTCGCCAGCCCCGTCCGACGCGCCGCAGCAACCAGCCCAGAAGCACGAGCCCGAGCGCGAGCAGGGTCGCGGTCACCGCGAGCGCGATCCACGGGTGGTGGATCACCAGCAGCGCCACGGCCACGACCACGCCGTCCTCGGCCAGGCTGGTGACCACGTTGGAGACCGGCTCCGGGGAGGTGTTCACCGCGAGTCGCGACCCCGCCTTGACCGCGTGACTGGCCAGCGCGGTGCCGCCACCGAGAACCGCGAGAGCCGCCTGCTCGAGGGTGTCGGCGTCACCGGAGACGAGCACAGCGATCACAGCGCCGACCGTGGGCCTGATGAAGGTCGAGATCGCGTCCCAGGTCGAGTCCACGTAGGGGATCTTGTCGGCCACGAACTCGATCGCGTAGAGCACGCCGGCGCCGAGGAGTACGTCGGTCCGCGCCAGCTGGTCCGGCACCTGGGCGAGGTCGCCGAACCGGTCGGCGAGACCGAGGACGAGCACCAGGAGGTAGGCGTTGACCCCGCTCGCCCAGCCGCTGGAGAACACCAGCGGGACGAGGTTCATCGCCGGGTCCGACCGAGCACTCGCTCCAGCGTCGCGGCGTCGCGGGCGACCACGGTGGTGCCGTCGTCGGCGGTGAGGATCGGGCGCTGGATCGTGCGGGGGTGCGCGACCATCGCCACCAGCCAGTCCTCGCGATGCTCGGCGTCGCGCGGGAGCTTGATACCGGCCTGGCGGGTCTCCTGCGGGCGTGCGAGGTCCCACGGCTGCAGGCCCATCCGGTCCAGCACCTCGGCCAGCTCTGCGGTGGTCGGGACGTCCTCGAGGTAACGGCGCTCGACGAAGTCGATCCCGGCTTCGCGCAGGGCCGCCGTGGCGCTGCGGCACTTGCTGCAGGCCGGGTTGGTCCAGAGCTCCATCACTCCACCTCCAGCTCGGTGGCCCCGGTCATCACGGCCAGCTCGTCGTAGGTGGAGCTGAACACCGCTGCCGGATGCCCCGCGGCAGCCCAGATCTCGTCGTACCGGCGCAGCCAGGGGTCGAGGTAGGTCCTCACCGGGCTCGGGTGCGCGATCGGGGAGACCCCGCCGATGACCTGTCCGGTGTGCTGCCGGACGAACTCCGGCTTCGCACGCTTGAGCGCACCCACGCCGATCGCGGCGGCGACCTTGGTGGTGTCGACCCGGTGCGCCCCGCTGGTCAGGACCAGGACGGGCTCGCCGTCGGCCTCGAAGAGCAGGGAGTTGGCGATCGCCCCGACCTCGCACCCCAGGGCGTCGGCGGCGAGCTGGGCGGTGTGCACCGAGTCGGGCAGTACGACGATCCGGCCGGTCCCGCCGCGTCTTTCCAGCTCGGTGCGGAAGCGGGAGACGGCGGCGTGCTCGGTCATGGGGGCACGCTACCGACCAGGCCCGACAGCAGGCAGATCTGAGTCGGAGCACTCATGTGCCGACGCCCGAGAATCCCTATCGTGGCGGGATGAGGATCCTCGGGACGACGACGCTGGTGCTGGCCGTGGTGCTCGGTGGGTGCGGGCTCTCCCGGCCCTCCGGTTCGGCGGAGACCGACCGGATCGCCCGGGTGGTCGCGGAGGCGATCGGCTATCCCCGTCAGGACGACGCGATCGGTCTCGCCCGGGCAGCCGTCACCACCCGGGCCGTCACGTCCGGTGAGCTCCGGGTGGTCGAGGCGCAGGACCTGCCGGGAGCGGGCTCAGGTGAGGTGATGGCGCGACTGGTCTTCTGGATCCACCTGGAGCGGGTCCAGGCCGGTGGCATCTTCGAGTCGGACGAACCTGCCGTGACCGCCTGCTACGACGTCGAGTTCACCCACTTCGGCCCGGCCGGGTCGCCTCGGCGCCGGGAGTGTCCGGCATCGGCGACGGCGGTCCCGCTACCTCCACCGGCTGCGGTGCGTGAGCTCTCGTCAGGCTCGGACGTGGCGCTGCGCCGGGTGGTCCGTGGTCTGCCGGACGAGGTGGAGGCGATCGCGGCCGCGGGGGCCGTGCGCCGGGCCCTCCCCGCCGCGGCGGCCGGAGCCCTGGACCCGGAGGTCACTGCGGAGGTCCGGGGCGGTGACGTGGGCGTCTCGGTGCGCGCTGCGAGCGGCTGCCTGCTGGGCTCGCGGGTGGGTGGCGCTGGTGGGCGGGTGCTGGTCTGGCGTCTCTCGAGGGTGCAGAGGCAGCCCGGTGAGCTCTCCTGCGACCCGGCGACCGCGTTGCGGGGAGACGGGGTCACGCCTCCGCACTGAGCCCGAGGAACGCGTGGATGCGGGCCACGGTGAGCGCGGTCGCCGCGGCGTCGCCGTCGGGCAGGTCGAGGTCGGTGAACAGGTGGCCCTTCCCCGGTGTCACGTGGTCCTCGAAGCGGGCGCCGCTCTGCCGCACCGCCTGGGCGAGCCGGAGCACGTCTTCGGGCTCCACCCAGGGGTCCTCGGCGTAGCGGTGCACCTGGACGGGCTGTCCCGACCAGGTGTCGCGTGGCGCGGTGACGTGGTGCAGAAGGACCACGGCGCGGGCCAGGGGGCGGTGGCGGGCCAGGGCCTGGGCGAAGGCGGCGCCGAGCGAGAGGCCGGCGAGTACGGCGTCGGGACGCAGCTCCTCGAGGGAGGTCAGGTGCGACTGGACGCGCTGGAACAGGGTGCCGGCCCCGACGGCGTCCCGGTGGTCGGTCCCGACCCTCGCGTCGTCGAAGACCCGACCCTCGTAGTAGTCCGGCACGACCAGCTCGTGACCGAGGTGGACCAGCTCCTCGGCGAGGCGGCGTACGGCGGGACGGAGCCCCATGGCGGAGTGCAGCAGCAGGACCTGGCTCATCGGGGCAGCGTAGGCGGGTCCGGAAGCGGCCTGGGAGGGGAGTTGTGGATCCGGCCTTGACGAGCTGTCGGAGGGGAGGTGTACCTTGGAGTTGTTCGAACATGTGTTCGATCAACGCCTCGGTGGGGGATGACCTCGACCCCCATCCTCCACCGGGGCACCGACAGGGGTCGACTGCTGCGGGACAACGGTGAAGGAGCAAGCGGTGCGGCGCTACGACGACCTGGTGGAGGTGCGCAAGGGCGCAGACGAGGACCCCGAGCAGTTCCTGTGGCGGGGCAAGCTGTGGCAGGTGCGCGAGGTGGTCGCGCACTGGGTGGAGACCGGGGCCTGGTGGACCCGGCGTACGACCGACCAGCCCGACCTGCTGGCCGAGCGCGAGGTGTGGCGGGTGACGGCGGCTCGGGGAAGGGTCGCCGCCCTGCAGGCAGCAGAGCACGGAGGTCCCGGCGGTGTCGGACCAGCTCCGGGAGCAGACCTCGGCTACGGCGTCTTCGACCTGGTCTTCAGCTGGTCCGCGGGCAGCTGGCAGCTCGTCCGGGCGATGGACTGAGAAGAGGAGACGACGATGCAGACGATGCAGACCGTGCCGACCGTGCAGATGAGTGCCCCGGCGTTCTTGCCGGCGGCGACGCACTCCTACCTCGAGCGAGCGGCGAGCTCGTTGCGCGAGGCGATCACCAGCGCCAGCGTCCCTGAGCGCTACGCCTTGGCTCACGTCTCCGCGCTCCGGGCGACCGCCGCCCTGCTGGCGGCCCGAGCACGCCCGATGGCAGCGAGCCGGGGCAGGCGGCAGAAGAACGCCTGGGTGCTGCTGGCCGAGGTGGCCCCGGAGCTCAGCGAGTGGGCGACCTTCTTCGCCGCCGGCGCTGACAAGCGGGCCGCCGCGGAGGCGGGGTCGCGGCGTGCTGTGACCGAGCGGGAGGCCGATGACCTGGTCCGGGACGCCGACCGGTTCCTGGCCCTGGTGGAGACCCTCCTCGGCCTGACCGAGCACGTCCCGATCCGCGTCGCCTGAGGACCCTGAGGACCACCCGTGGCTGACCCCTTCGTGCACCTGCACGTCTTCTCCGGCTACTCGCTGCAGTACGGCGCCTCGCACCCGCACGTGCTGGTCGAGCGCGCCGCCGAGCAGGAGATGGACACCCTGGCGCTCACCGACCGGGACGGCACCTACGGCGCGGTGCGGTTCGTCAAGGCCGCGATGGCTGCCGGGATCCGGCCGGTGCTCGGCGTCGACCTGGCTTTCGCGCCCGCTGCGGATCGTGCGGATCGGGCTGGCCGGCGACCAGCGCACGGTGCACCACCCCGGACCCCGGTGCGGGGCGGCGCCTTCCGGGAGTCGCAGCTGCCACGGGTGACCTTCCTGGCCAGCGGCAAGGCCGGCTGGGCAGCCCTGTGCCGGCTGGTCTCGGCGACCCACCAGGCCGGGGAGCGGGGTCGTCCGGTGTGCACCCCCGAGCTGGTGGCCGAGCACGTCGCGGGTCGTGACGTGCGGGTGCTGCTCGGTCCCGGCTCGGAGCTGGGACGGGCGGCGACGCTGCGACGAGACGACCTCGGCGAGGCGGTGCTGCGGCGCTGGCTGGACCTGGTCGGTCCCGAGCAGCTGGTGGTCGAGGTGGTCTCCCACCGTCTGCCCGGCGCCGGACCGGGCTCCTCCCCGCACGCCGCCCGGATGGCCGGGCTCGCGCGCTCCTCCCGGATCCCGGCCCGGCTCCCGGTGGTGCTCTCCAACGCGGTCCGTTTCGCCGACCGGCTCGACGCCCCGACCACCGACGTCCTCGACGCCGCGCGGCGGCTGGTGCCGTTGCCCCACGGTCTCTCCGGAGCAGCCGGGTCCTCCCAGGCCGGCTCCTACCGGGGCAACGCCGAGGGGTTCTTGAAGTCCGGGAAGCAGATGCACGAGGTGGCCGAGGAGATCTGCCGCTACGCCGGGCTGGGTGAGTCCACCCGGGCGGCCACCGAGCTGCTCGCCGGCACTCGGGCCGTGGCCGACCAGTGCGTGCTGGACCCGCGGGTCGACCTCGGCATCGGAGAGGTGCACTTCCCCGAGTTCGACCTCACCGGTGAGGTGGCGCTGCGCGGAGGCACCTCTGCCGACGCCGAGCTGCGTGCCCGGTGCGAGGCCGGGATCGGCCGGCGCTACGCCGACGCCCCTCGCCAACGGATCTGGAAGCGGCTCGACGACGAGCTGCAGACCGTCCGTCAGCTCGGGTTCGCCTCCTACTTCCTCACCGTCGCCGACATCACGGTGATGATCCGCTCGATGGGGATCCGCAGCGCGGCGCGCGGTTCCGGGGCAGGCAGCCTGGTCAACTACCTGCTCGGCATCTCCGGGGTCGACCCGATCCGGCACGGGTTGCTGATGGAGCGCTTCCTCTCCCCGTTGCGGCGCTCCC
>CAWAJE010000053.1:0-67918 GCA_963782215.1 uncultured Actinomycetota bacterium
GCACTGCTCGCTGCTCTCGCCCCGCTGCGGGGCCAAGGGCTGCTGGAGGTCACCGCCGAGGTGGCGACAGGAGTGCAGGACGACCCGGCCTCGACCCGGTTCCGCCTGCACCTCGTGGGGCAGGACCGCCCCGGGATAGTCCACGAGATCTCCCGGGTGCTCGCCGAGCAGCACGTCAGCATCGACGAGCTGCAGACCGCGACGATCAGCGCCCCGATGTCGGCGGAGCTGCTCTTCGAGGCGACCGCCCAGCTGGTGCTCCCCGCCACCGCCTCTCTGGACGCGGTGCGCAGCTCGCTGGAGTCCCTGGCCGACGAGCTGATGGTCGACCTCGACCTCTCCGGCGACGACCGGGAGTAGCACCGGCCATGTGGGAACCCGACCCGGGATGGCGCCGCCTGCCCGGCGGTGGCCCGGCGACCAGCGGGATGTGGCTCGCGATGGTCGAGGGCCGGGAGTGGGTCGTGAAACGGCTGGATGCTCCTGGCGAGGCGCCGTTGTCGCTGACCGACCCTGCGCACGCCGGCTACTGGCGCCGTGAGGTCGAGGTCGCGCACGACCCCGGCGTGGTCGACGGTCCTGGCCTGGTCCCGCCGGAGTTCGGGGCCGTCGAGGAGGACGCCGACGGCGTCACGCTGTGGACCCGGGCGGAGGTCGGTGACCCCCCCACCGGGTTGTTCGTGGCCCGGGCGCTGGGCCGGTTCGCGGCGGCCGGGCACGCGTCCCCCCGCTGGGCGGCGCGGTCGCTGCTGGCCGACCGGCTGGAGATGGCCCGCGAGCGCGGCGGATGGCCGACCCTGGCCAGGACCACCGTGGCCGACGTGGCCGACGTCCTGTGGCGGCGGGCGGGGCACTGGCTGGAGCGTTGTGCCGAAGGTCCCCAGGGGCGGATGCACGGGGACGCGGTTCCGTCCAACTTCGTCTCGAGCAGGGGAGCCGACGTCGTCGCTCTGGACTGGCAGTGCTTCGGCATCGGGCCGGTCGGCGCCGACCTCGGCTACTACGCGCTGTCCAGCAGGGAGGAGTTCGACGTCCTGCTCGACGCCTTCCTCGCCGGCGCGGGGCCGGAGGTGGACCGTGCCGCGGTCGCACTGGCGGCGCGGGTCACGGCCGTCTACTCCGTGCTCGGTCGCGCGGAGTGGGCGTTGGCGCAGGCCGCGCGGGGTGAGGGTGCGCTGGCGGGGAAGTTCCGGCACCCCGCCGTGGCTCCGCACCTGCGCGCGCTGCAGCGTCAGTTCCCGCAGATGGAGCACCTGCTCGGCGACGCCTGAGCGTCAGCGGGCCGGAGCACCCAGGAGGGTCGAGGTGACGAAGTCCACGGTCGCGTCCTCGAAGGCCGACCGGTGCCGCAGCATCGCGTGCTTGCCGCCGGGGACCTCGATGTGGGTGACGTCGGTGGTCCGCGACAGGGACTCGACCATTCGCTCGGCACGGGCGGGGTCGGCGATCCGGTCCTCGCTGCCGTGCACCACGAGCACCGAGCGTCCACCCAGGTGGGCCCGGTCCTTGGGGTGCACCCACGGGTTGAGAGCCACCACGCTGCGCACCGAGGGGTGGTCGCCGGCCAGGAGTGCGGCCCGACCGCCGAGGGAGTGGCCGACCAGCGACGCCGGCAGTCCGTCGTACTGCTCCTGCAGCTGGTCCAGCGCCCACTGGGCGTCAGCGACCGGGTTGTGCGTGCTGTCCCAGCCGCGCACCGAGTTCAGCAGGCGTACGACGGCCAGGCGACCGCGACCTGCCCGGGCCAACCGGTGGGCGATCGGCACCATGCGCAGCACCGAGAGCTGCGTGGGGCTGACCGCGTGCCGGTCGCGACGAGCGGCGCCACCGTGGAGCAGCAGCACCACCCCGTCGGGATCGCGTGGGGCACGCGTGGTGACCAGCCGGGCGGTGGCTTCCATTCGGTCTCCTGGACGATCTCCCGCGAGGCCGCGGGTCAGTGGGACAGCACGTCTCTGCGACGGAAGGTCGCGAGCCCTGTTGCGCTGGACAACAGTGCCACCAGCAGAACCATTCCCGCCGAGACCCACGTGACCGGCTCGGCCGGGAACCGCCCCAGGTGGCTGAACGGCGAGAGGTCCATCAGCCAGGTGGGGAAGCGCAGCAGCGCCCCGAAGAACAGCACCACGGCGCAGAAGACCAGCGCCAGCCAGGCGAGCACCGCCCGGTGCGGAGCGACGCCGACCAGCAACCGGGCGAGCCCACCCAGGACCAGCGCGGCCGGCAGCGTCACCACGGTGGCGAGCACCAGGTCCCCGGTGCGGCTCCAGTCGCCGGTGGTGAGCCCGAAACCCGCCGCCATCCCCACCCCGGCGAGCGTGAGCACCAGCGCGGTGCCGGCGACCGTGATCAGCACGTTGCCGAGCCACCACCGCGGGCGGGGCAGTGCTGTCGCGAGCAGCGGCTCCAGGCGCCCGTCCAGCTCCTCGGCGCGGGACCGCAGCACCGAGGACACCGTGAACGCGGAGGTGATCATCCCGATCATCAGCGCGGAGGTCGCGTAGAAGGAGTCGGTGAGATCGGCCGTGCCCAGGGCGAAAAGCTCCTGGGAGAGTGCCGAGTCGCCCAGCAGCGACCCGACGTCGTTCCCGATCGCCCCGTAGGAGAGACCGGTCAGGAACATGCCGGTGCTCCACCCGAACAGGCTGCCGCGCTGCAGCCGCCAGCTCAGGCCGAGCGCGCTGCGCAGCCCCGGTCCTGCGGCGTCGGGTCCGGGACGTGCGGGCCACAGCCCGGCGCCGAAGTCGCGGCGGTCGAAGGCGGCGTACGCCCCGAGCAGGACGATGCCGGTGAACCCGATCAGGAGCAGGAGCGGCCACCAGCTCTCCCCGGCGTAGGCGCGCATCGCCTGGTACCAGCCGATCGGCGAGAGCCACGACAGCACGCTTCCGCTCACGTCACCGAGGGCACGCAGGGCGTAGGAGGCGCCGATCACCGCGCCGGTGATGCCGTAGGCCGCACGGGTGCTGCTGGTCAGCTGGGCGGCGAGCAGGGTCACGGCGCCGAAGGCGAGACCGCAGGCGGTCAGGCCGATGCCGAGGACCAGCGCGCCCTCGACGGCCAGCCCGTAGGCGACCAGGCTCCCCGTGACCGCGGCGCCGACCAGCACGTTGGCGCTCGCCGTGACCACGAGCGTGGCGGTCATCGGCGTACGCCGGGCCACCGCTCCGGCACGGAGCAGCTCGTCACGCCCGGTCTCCTCGTCGCTGCGGGTGTGCCGGCCGACGAGGAACATGCTCATCAGCCCGATCATCACCGCACCGAACGCGGTCGACTGCCAGGCGACCTGGCCGCCGGTGGTGTCCAGCGCGCGGGCGGGGCCGGCCATCGCGACGAAGGCCGGGTTGCTGCCCATCAGGGCGGCGGCCTCCTGGAAGGCGGCCCGGGTGGCGTAGAGGCTGTCGACGCTCACGGCCTGGGACCAGTACAGCAACGTGATCCCGACGGCGAAGGACAGCACCATCCAGCGGTCGCGGCGGGAGTAGGCCGCCAGGAACACGCCGAGCCCGGTCACGGGACGTCGTCGCCGTAGTGCCGCAGGAACAGCTCCTCCAGGGTGGGGGGCTGGCTGGTCAGGGTGCGTACGCCGAGACCGGTGAGCGTCCGCAGCACCGCGTCGAGCTGGACCGTGTCCACCTCGAAGGACGCCCGGTTGCCCTTCAGCACCAGGTCGTGCACCCCGGCGACCTCGCCGAGCGCGTGCGCCGGTCGCTCCAGGTCCACGCTGATCGAGGTGCGCATCAGGTGGCGCAGCTCCGCCAGCGTCCCGGTCTCGACCACCTGGCCCGACCGGATGATGCTCACCCGGTCGCACAGGCTCTCGACCTCGGCGAGGATGTGGCTGGAGAGCAGCACCGTCCCGCCCTGCTCACGAAAGTCGTTCACCTGGTCCTGGAACCGGCTCTCCATGATCGGGTCGAGCCCGGAGGTCGGCTCGTCGAGCAGCAGCAGGTCCACGCGTGCGGCCAGCGCCGCCACCAGCGCGACCTTCTGCCGGTTGCCCTTGGAGTAGGCGCGCGACTTCTTGGTCAGGTCGAGCTCGAAGAGCTCGACCAGCTCGGCGCGCCGGCCCGCGTCCTGCGCGCCGCGCAGACGCCCGAGCAGGTCGATGATCTCCCCGCCGGTCAGGTTGGGCCACAGGTTGACGTCACCGGGGACGTAGGCCAGGCGCCGGTGCAGCTCGGCCGCGTCGCGCCACGGGTCGCCGCCGAGGAGCCGCACGGTCCCGGAGTCGGGGCGCACCAGGCCGAGCAGCACCCGCAGGGTGGTGGACTTGCCCGAGCCGTTGGGCCCGAGGAACCCGTGCACCTCCCCGGCGCGCACCTCCAGGTCGAGCCCGTCCAGTGCCCGGGTCTGGCCGAAGGTCTTGACCAGGTTCGCGATGGAGACCAGGGGGTCCATGACCGCCAACCTACGCGAGCGGGTCGGTGACCACGGCCCTAGAGCAGGGTCAACCAGTCCAGCGAGTCGCGGCGGAACTGGCGCACCGGCAACGTCGCGGCACCCGCCGGAACCCGCCCCAGCAGCGGGACCCCGGTCACCCGGGGGAGGTCGGTGAGGTTCTCCTGCTCGGCCTCGTCGGGGGCCGAGGGCCAGGAGCCGATCACGATGCCGCCGACCTCGGCGCCGGCGCTCCGCAGCGCGCGCACGGTGAGCTCGGTGTGGTTCAGGGTGCCGAGGCCGGCGCGTGCCACGACGACCCACTCCGCGGTGAAGGGCGCCAGCACGTCGAGCAGGGTGAAGTCCTCGCCGAGCCGCACGAGCAGGCCACCGGCACCCTCGACCAGCGTGACGTCGTGGGCTGCGGCCACCTTGGCGAGCAGGGCCCGCTGGTCCTCGAGCGAAGGCAGGGCCACGCCCGAGACCCGGGCGGCGGCGTCGGGGGCGAGTGCCGGCAGCAGGCGCGCGCCCTCGTGGGTGGAGACCTCGCCTGCGAGACGGCGTACCTCCGCCAGGTCGCCGTCCTCCTCGGGCGAGACCCCGGTCTGGGCGGGCTTGACCACGGCCACCGACCGTCCCAGGGAGAGCTGCATCGCCGCGATCGCCGCCGTCACGACCGTCTTGCCGACCTCGGTGTCGGTGCCGCTGACCGCGATGATCCTCACGTCAGGCCCTCCAGGACCTCGACCGCTCGGTCCACGTCGTCGTCGGTGAGGTGGGCGTGGGCGGTCAGCCGCAGCCGGGAGATGCCGTCCGGGGTGGAGGGCGGCCGGAAGCACCCGATGCGTACGCCGTCCCGGCCGGCCACCTCGACGGCGGCCAGCGCCTCGCGCGGACCGGGCATCGGCACCGCCAGCACGGCGCCACCGGGCCGGTCGACGCCGCAGGCCTCGCCGAGCCGGGCCGCGACCTGGTTGACGCGCGCCACCCGTTCGGGCTCGTCCTCGACCACGCGCAGCGCAGCGAGCGCCGCGCCGGTGGCGGCGGGTGCGAGCCCGGTGTCGTAGATGAACGGTCGCGCCCGGTTGACCAGGTGCTCGCGCACCGCAGGCGAGCAGAGCACCGCGCCCCCCTGGGCTCCGAGCGACTTGCTCAGGGTGAGGGTGGCGACCACGTCCGTCCGCCCGGCGAGCCCGGCGGCGTGCAGCAGGCCACGGCCGTGCGCACCGGAGACGCCCAGGGCGTGCGCCTCGTCGGCGACCAGCACCGCGCCGTACGCCGCACACACCTGCGCCAGTGCCGCGACCGGCGCGGCGTCACCGAGCACGGAGTAGATCGTCTCGACCAGGACCAGCGCCCGCGTCTCGGTCCGCTCGGCCAGGGCGGCCTGAACGGCGTCGACGTCGTTGTGCGGCACCACCTGCACCCGTGCCCGGGTGAGCCGGCAGGCGTCGATCATCGAGGCGTGCACGTGTGCGTCGGAGACGATCACGGTGTCGGGGTCCGCGAGCGCCGAGACCGCGGAGAGGTTGGCGTGGTAGCCGGTGGAGAGCACCAGCGCGGCCGGGAAGCCGGTGAACGATGCGAGGGCCTGCTCGAGCTGGTCGTGCACCTGGAGGGTGCCGGTGACCAGGCGGGACGCGGCAGCGCCGCCGCCGTACTCCCGCGCTGCGGCGACCGCTCCCTCCACGACGGCCGGGTGGCGGGCCAGCCCCAGGTAGTCGTTGCCGGCGAGGTCGATCACCCGCTCGGAGGGGTGCCGCGTGACGAGTCGCCGGGTCAGTCCGGCCTCCTCGCGCGCCTCGGCCTGGGCGCAGAGCCAGTCCTCGAAGGCGGTCATCGGTGCACCTCGGCGACCGCACCCACCAGGGCGTCGGTGATGGTCGCGACGTCCTCGGTGGCGGTGACGTAGGGCGGCATCGTGTAGACGAGGTTGCGGAACGGCCGCACCCACACGCCGCGGTCCAGCGCGGCCGCGGTCACCCCGGCGACGTCGACCGGCCGGTCGAGCTCGATCACGCCGACCGCGCCGAGCGTGCGTACGCCGGAGACCGACCCCAGCTCCGTGGCGGGGGCGAGACCGGCCGCGAGCTCCCCGGAGATGCGCGCGACCAGCGCGGCCGCGTCCCGCTCGACGAGCAGGTCGAGGTTGGCGACGGCGACGGCGCAGGCGAGCGGGTTTCCCATGAAGGTGGGGCCGTGCATCATCGCGCCGGCGGGGGAGTCGCTGACCCGCTGCGCGACCTCGGCGCTGCACAGCACGGCCGCCAGGGTGAGGTAACCGCCGGTGAGCGCCTTGCCGACGCAGACGATGTCGGGTCGCTCGGTGCCGTGCTGCCCGGCCAGCGCCGGCCCGGTGCGCCAGAACCCGGTGGCGATCTCGTCGTGGATCACCAGCGCGCCGTGCTCGTGGGCGAGCCGGCTGAGGAAGTCGACGCAGACCGCCGGCCAGACCCACATCCCCCCGGCGCCCTGGAGCACGGGCTCCACGATGACCGCGGCGATCTCCTCGGCGTGCTGCGCGTAGAGCGCGCGCGTCAGTTGCTGCCAGGCCACCACCTCGGGGTCGTCGGCCGTCCGGTCGACCCCGGCGGGCGGGCGCGGAGCGAAGACGTGCTCGGGCACCAGTCCGCCGTACAGCGAGTGCATGCCGCCCTCGGGGTCGCACACGCTCATCGGCGAGAAGGTGTCGCCGTGGTAGCCGCCGCGCACGGTGAAGAACCGGGTGCGCCTCAGTCCGGTGCCGCCGGCGTGCGCCTGCCAGGCCATCTTCATCGCGACCTCGACCGAGACCGACCCGGAGTCAGCCAGGAAGACGTGGGGCAGGCCGACGAGGTCGACCAGGCGTCGGCCGAGCTCGACGGCAGGCTCGTGGGTCAGGCCGCCGAACATCACGTGCGACATCCGGCCGAGCTGCGCGGTGGCTGCCGCGTCCAGCTCCGGCACGGCGTACCCGTTCACCGCGCACCACCACGAGGACATCGCGTCGACGACCTCGACCGAGGTCCCGTCGCGCCGCAGCCGCAGGCGTACGCCGCTCGCGGACTCGACCTCCAGCACCGGGGAGGGCCGGGTCAGCGAGGAGTAGGGGTGCCAGAGGTGCTCGCGGTCGAAGTCCAGCAGCGAGTGAGCCTCAGCCACCGTGGATGGTCCCGTGCTCGACGCACGTGGCCGTCCACGCCCGCGGGGTCACCTGCACGACCATCCGCCTGCGGCAGTGCGTGCAGTAGCGCGGCGGCTCGAGCTCCAGCAGCCTGCGGCAGGAGCCGTGGTCACGCTCGGTGAGCTCCACCCCGCAGTGGCCGCAGTAGGACCCGACCACCGCCTCGTCGCCGGACCCGTTCACCGGGTCCGGCTCAGAGAGACTCACTCAGGGCCTTGATGGGCATCTTGAGGTCCTCGAGCAGGGCGAGGTCCTCGGCCGGGTCGCGACCCAGGGTGGTCAGGTAGTTGCCCACGATCACGGCGTTGATGCCGCCCAGCAGGCCCTCGCGGGTGCCGAGGTCGCCGAGGGTGAGCTCACGGCCGCCGGCGTAGCGCAGGATCGTGCGGGGCAGGGCCAGCCGGAAGGCGGCGATGGTGCGCAGCGCGTCCTTGCTGTCCATCAGCGGCAGATCACCGAACGGGGTGCCGGGGCGGGGGTTGAGGAAGTTCAGCGGGACCTCGTCAGGCTGCAGCTCGCCGAGCTGCGCGGCGAGCTCGGCCCGCTGCTCGACGCTCTCGCCCATGCCGACCAGGCAGCCGCAGCACAGCTCCATGCCGGAGGCGCGCACCATCTCGCAGGTGTCCCAGCGCTCCTCCCAGGAGTGCGTGGTCACCACCTGCGGGAAGTAGGAGCGGGCGGTCTCGAGGTTGTGGTTGTAGCGGTGCACGCCCATGTCCTGCAGGTCGTCGACCTGCTCCTGGGTCAGCATGCCGAGGGAGGCGGCGACCTCGATGTCGACGGCCTCCTTGATCGCCTTGACGCCGTCGCGCATCTGCGTCATCAACCGGTCATCCGGACCGCGCACGGCGGCGACGATGCAGAACTCGCTGGCCCCCGTGGCCGCGGACTGCTCGGCCGCCTTGACCAGCTCGGGGATGTTCAGCCACACCGAGCGCACCGGGGAGGTGAACTGGCCGCTCTGGCTGCAGAAGTGACAGTCCTCGGGGCAGCCGCCGGTCTTGATCGAGACGATCCCCTCGACCTCGATCTCCGGGCCGCACCACTTCATCCGGACGTCGTGGGCCAGGGCGAGCAGGTCGGGGAGCAGGTCGTCGGAGCTCTGCATCACGGCGAGGATCTGGGCCTCGGCGAGGGCCTCCCCGCGCTCGAGCACCTGCTCGCGCAGCTCGGCCAGCATGCTGGTGGACAACTCGAGGGACTCAGACTGGACTGACATGCGAGTCATTGTGTCCCAACGGCGGCTTCCCGCGGCGACACGGGGTCGCTACTGGACGGTCACAAGTCGTCGGTCGCGAAGGTGTCGCAGCTCTTGATCGAGCCCTCGGACAGGCCGACGTTGAACCAGCGCACCCGCTGGGAGGCCGAGCCGTGGGTGAAGGACTCGGTGTTCACCCGTCCGCCGCTGCGCTTCTGGATCCGGTCGTCCCCGACCGCCTCGGCGGCGTCGATCGCGCGCTTGATGTCGTCCTGGGTCAGGTCGGCGATGATCGTCTGACCGTCGGCGTCGACGGTCTCCTGGGCGCCCTTCGCCCACATCCCGGCGAGGCAGTCGGCCATCAGCTCCACGCGGACGCCGTCGCTCTTCGGGCCCTTCTGGGTGCGGATCTTGCCGAGCACCCCGAGCTGGTCCTCGATGTGGTGGCCGTACTCGTGGGCGATCACGTAGCCGATCGAGAACGGCCCGCCCTTGGCTCCCAGTTGACCCTCCAGCATGTCGTCGAAGAAGGTGCTGTCGAGGTAGACCAGCGCGTCGTTGGGGCAGTAGAACGGGCCCATGTCGGCGCTGGCCTGGCCACAGGCCGAGCTGGTGGAGCCCTCGAAGCGCACGGTCTGCACCACGTCGTACGCCTGGCCGGTCTGGCGGGGGAACTCCTTCTTCCAGTAGTTCTGCACCGACGTGGTGAACAGGTCGATGGCGCAGGCGTCGGACTTGTTGGCGTCCGCGCCGGTCTGGCACTGGTTCTCGGTGGCGGTGTCGCCGGAGCCACCGGGGGAGCCGCCCTGGAGGTCGACCCCCATGCACTGTGAGAGCAGGACGAGCGCGACCACGACCAGGATCCCGCCGATGCCGAGCTTGCCGCCGCTCCCGCTGGGGATCGGAAAGCTGGCACCGCCACCGCGGCCGCCACCGCGGCCCCCACCACGGCCACGGCCACCGCCGCCGCGGGTCTGGATCTGGCTCTGGTCGATCCTGGCCTTGGGGTTGAAACGCATGCTGTGTCCTTTTCGCCCGCCGTGGGCTCGTAGACTAACCATGACCCGCGCACGTCTGCGCCTCCCAGACCTTCCCCGAGACCTGTCCGTCGTGACGTGGCCGGACCCTCAACTTTCGATGAAAGCCCGCTCCCCGTGATCACTGTCTCCAAGCTCGAGGTCCGTGCTGGCGCACGCCTGCTGATGGACGACGTGTCGTTCCGCGTCGCGAACGGCGACCGGGTCGGTCTCGTCGGGCGCAACGGCGCCGGGAAGACGACGCTCACCAAGATCCTGGCCGGCGAGGCGCTGCCGGCGAGCGGGGACGTCACCTTCTCCGGCGCGATCGGCTACCTGCCCCAGGATCCGCGCATCGGTGACCCCGAGGTGCTCGCGCGCGACCGGATCCTCGCGGCCCGTGGCCTCGACGTCGTCGTACGCCGCCTGCGCGAGGCCGAGGTCGAGATGGGCAGCGACCTGCCCGCGGTCCGGGACCGTGGGATGCGACGCTACGAGAGCGCCGACGCGGCCCTGCACGCTGCCGGTGGCTACGCCGCCGAGGCCGAGGCGGCGCAGATCGCGGCGTCGCTGAAGATCGAGGAGCGCCTGCTCGACCAGCCGCTGCGCACCCTCTCCGGTGGCCAGCGCCGTCGCGTGGAGCTGGCCCGGATCCTGTTCTCCGGCGCGGAGACGCTGCTGCTCGACGAGCCCACCAACCACCTCGACGCCGACTCCGTGGTCTGGCTGCGGGAGTTCCTGCGCAACTTCAAGGGTGGTCTGGTGGTGATCAGCCACGACGTGGGCCTGCTGGAGGCGGTGATCAACCGGGTGCTGCACCTGGACGCCAACCGTGCGGTGATCGACGTCTACAACATCGGCTGGAAGGCCTACCTCGCCCAGCGCGAGACCGACGAGCGCCGCCGCAAGCGCGAGCGGCAGAACGCCGAGAACAAGGCCAAGACCCTCACCGACCAGGCCAACAAGATGCGCGCCAAGGCCACCAAGGCCCAGGCCGCGCAGTCGATGCTCAAGCGGGCCGAGCGCCTGATGGAAGGGATCGAGGGCGAGCGCAAGAGCGACAAGGTGGCCCGGATCAAGTTCCCCTCACCCGCACCGTGCGGCAAGACGCCGCTGATGGCCACAGGTCTGTCCAAGAGCTACGGCTCGCTCGAGGTTTTCACCGACGTCGACCTCGCGGTCGACAAGGGCAGCCGGGTGGTCATCCTCGGCCTCAACGGCGCCGGCAAGACCACCCTGCTGCGGATGCTCGCCGGGGTGGACCTCGCCGACACCGGGGAGATCCAGCCCGGGCACGGCCTCAAGGTGGGCTACTACGCCCAGGAGCACGAGACCCTCGACGTAAGGCTCAGCGTGCTGGAGAACCTGCACGCCTCCGCACCCCAGCTCACCGACACCGAGGCGCGCTCGGTGCTGGGCTCGTTCCTGTTCTCCGGCGACGACGCCACCAAGCCGGCCGGGGTGCTCTCCGGCGGTGAGAAGACCCGGCTCGCGCTGGCGATCCTGGTCGTCTCCAGCGCCAACGTGCTGCTGCTCGACGAGCCCACCAACAACCTGGACCCGGCCTCCCGCGAGGAGGTGCTGGCCGCGATCCGCGGCTACGCCGGCGCGATCGTGCTGGTCACCCACGACGAGGGTGCCGTGCACGCCCTCGAGCCCGACCGGGTGCTGATCCTGCCCGACGGCGTCGAGGACCTGTGGACACCGGACTACGCCGACCTGATCTCGCTGGCCTGAGCTTCCGGGCCCGCTTCTCGACCGCCCGGCCTCACAACCCGTCGAGGAAGGCCCGGACGGCCTTGTCGTAGGCCGTGGGCCCGGCGTTCCACGACCGCACGTGCTCGACTCCCTGGGTCACCACCAGCTCGACGGTGTCCGGGTGCTGGGAGGCGAGCTGACGGCTGGTGGAGATCGGCACCGTGGTGTCCGCGGTGCCGTGGAAGACGAGTGCCGGCATCGTCAGCCACGAGGTGTCCTCGAGGTAGTTCACCGCGTCCCAGTCGATGCCGTAGCGCTGGGCGGCCAACGCCTGCGCCGACCAGGTCAGGATGCCTGGGACGTGGCCGAGCACGGGTACGTCGAGCTGGTCGGCCCCGAACCGGACGGTCTCCCCGAAGTCGAGCATCGGGGAGTCCAGGACCAGCCCCACCACCTGCGGGCCGTCGCCGGCCTTGCGGTGACGCAGGTAGGAGGCGACGATCCCGCCGCCCATGCTGCTCGCACCGAGGACGACCTTCTCGGCGCCCTGCTGGGCCGCGTAGTCGACGGCGGCCGCGAGGTCGCGCCACTCGGTCCTGCCGAACTGGTAGAGGTCGGAGGGGTCCTGCGGGAGACCCTCGTCGTTGCGGTAGGTGATGTCCAGCGTCGGCAACCCCGCGGCCACGGTGCTGCGACCCATCCGGTACATCTCGGCACGGTCGCCGCCCTTGCCGTGCACCAGCACCGCCCAGGTGTCCTGCGGCGAGGTCGTGCCCGGCACGAACCACGCCGGGAACGTGCCCAGGGGTGCCTTCACCTCCACCTCGGTGGCGGTGAGTCCCAGCGCGAACCGCGGGTCGTCGGGGAAGGCCGCCGTCTCCAGGTTGGCGGTGGTGTCGGTCGCGGGCGGGGCCCCGGCCAGCACGCTGAAGCGGCGTACGACGACGTCGCCGTCGGTGCTCACCACCGGACCGGAGACCTGTCCGTAGCCGCCGTCCCAGGAGATCCCGTAGGTCGAGGGCGCCGCGAGCATCGTGCGCTCGACGTCGTCGCTGGCCTCGATGACGACCGTGCCCTCGGGACCGGGGTCGAGCACGAGGTCGTTCGCGTCGGGGTAGGGCTTGACCTCGAGGCCGTCGGAGTGGATCAGCCCGGAGAAGTACCAGCCGCCCCCGGCGACGAAGGCGAGTCCGAGCACCAGGAGGACCAGGACCACGACCCGGAGGAACCGCCCCACCGCAGCCGCGGGACCGGTGTCGGCGATGTCCGTCTCGTGGCTCATGACCAGCCAGTCAACTACCTCGGGGGCCTGCCGTCACCAGATCGGCGACACGCCTAGAGTTCGCGCCATGTCCCTCCCCTCTGAAGCCGAGCTGCGCAGCGCCGGCCTCGCGGTGGCCCACGACGGTCCGGTCCTGACCGTCACGCTCGACAAGCCCTCGCGCCGCAACAGCCAGACGCCGCGGATGTGGCACACCCTCGAGGCGATCGGGGAAGGCCTGCCCGACGAGGTCCGCGTGGTGGTGCTGCGGGGAGCCGGCGACTGCTTCTCCGCCGGCATCGACACCCAGCTGCTCACCCCGGAGGGGCTCGAGGGCGAGGAGTCGGTGCACGAGCTGATGCGGCGCGACGACCAGACCGTGCTCGACGCGATCGACGGCTACCAGCGCGGCTTCACCTGGCTCTCGGACCCGCACGTGGTCACCGTGGCCGCCGTGCACGGCTACGCGATCGGTGCGGGCTTCCAGCTGGCACTCGCGTGCGACCTGCGCGTGGTGGCCGACGACGTGCGGTTCTGCATGAAGGAGCCGGCGCTCGGGCTGGTGCCGGACCTGGCGGGAACAAAACCCCTCGTCGATCTTGTTGGCTACTCGCGGGCACTGGAGATCTGCGCCACCGCGAGGTTCGTCGAGGCCGACGAGGCCCAGCACCTGGGTCTCGCCAGCGTCGTCGTGCCCCGCGCGGAGCTCGATGCCACGACCGCTGACCTCGTGGGGGCCGTCCTCGCCAGCAGTGCGGGTGCGGTCCGTGAGACCAAGGCCCTGCTGCAGCAGGCCGGGGCGCACGATCTCGACGGTCAGCGGCTCGCGGAGCGACGCGCACAGCTCCGACGTTTTCGCGACATCGTCGGCGGGGCCTGAGGTCCCGCCAGCAACGCCGGGTCACACCCGGCCCAGGAAGGGGAGCCGATGAGCTCGATGCATCCCGGAGTGATGATGCGCTCCATGCGGACCGACCCTTCGGTGGTCGAGCAGAAGCTCACCCGGGAGACGGTCAAGCGGGTCGCCGGTTTCGCCGTACCCCACAAGAAGCTGATCGTGGGCTTCCTGATCTTCGTGGTCCTCGACGCCAGCCTGGTGGTGGCCAACCCGCTGCTGGTCAAGAAGCTGCTCGACGACGGCGTGATCGGCGGCAACCTCAGCCTCGTGCTGTGGCTGGCCGCGGCGATGGCGCTGGTCTCGGTCCTCGACGCGGTGCTCGGCGTCGGCTCGGGCTTCCTGTCCTCGCGGATCGGGGAGAGCCTGATCTTCGACCTCCGCACCCAGGTGTTCGCGCACGTGCAGCGGATGTCCCTGGCGTTCTTCACCCGCACCCAGACCGGGGCACTGGTCTCGCGACTGAACAACGACGTCATCGGCGCGCAGCGGGCGTTCACCTCGACGTTGTCCAGCACGGTGTCCAACTCGATCAGCGTCGTAGTGGTCGGCATCACGATGTTCGCGCTCAGCTGGCAGGTCACCCTGGCCTGCCTGGCGCTGTTCCCGCTGCTGCTGCTCGCCTCCCGCTGGGTCGGCCGGCAGATCAGCGGCCTCACGCGGCGGCAGATGGACGGCAACGCCGACCTCGGCAACATGATGACCGAGCGGTTCAACGTGGGCGGAGCCCTGCTGCTGAAGCTGTTCGGCCGCCGCGACGAGGAGGACGCGAAGTACGCCGTGAAGGCCGGCGTGGTCCGTGACCTCGGCGTACGGATCTCGCTGATCAGCCGGATCTTCGTGGCCACGATGATGCTGATCCCCGCGCTGGCGACCGCGCTGGTCTACGGCATCGGCGGCGCCCTCGCGATCAACGGCTCGCTCACCCCGGGCACCCTGATCGCGCTGGCGACGCTGCTGCTGCGGCTGCTCGGCCCGATGCAGGGTCTCTCCAACGTCCGCGTCGACGTGATGACCGCCCTGGTCAGCTTCGACCGGGTCTTCGAGGTGCTCGACCTGCCCTCCACCGTCTCGGAGAAGCCGGGCGCCGTGGCGTTGCACCAGGGCGCCAGCCGGGTCGAGTTCGACTCGGTGCAGTTCACCTACCCGCGGGCCGACGAGGTCTCGCTGGCCAGCCTGGAGACGGTCGCCCGGGTGGAGAAGCGCGAGTCCGGTCAGGTGCTCCACGACGTCAGCTTCACCGCCGAGCCCGGCCAGATGGTCGCGCTGGTCGGACCGTCCGGGGCGGGCAAGACCACGATCACGCACCTGGTCGCGCGCCTCTACGACGTCACCGGGGGACAGGTCCGCGTCGGCGGGCACGACGTGCGCGACGTGACGCTGCAGTCGCTGGAGGACGCGGTCGGCTACGTCACCCAGGACGCCCACATGTTCCACGACACGATCCGCGAGAACCTCCTCTACGCGGCGCCAGGGGTCAGCGACGACCAGATCTGGGCGGCCCTGGAGTCGGCCCGGATCGCGACACTGGTGCGCAGCATGCCCGACGAGCTGGACACGGTCGTGGGGGACCGGGGCTACCGGCTCTCCGGCGGGGAGCGCCAGCGGCTCGCGATCGCGCGGCTGCTGCTCAAGGCCCCGGGCATCGTGGTGCTCGACGAGGCGACCGCTCACCTGGACTCCGAGTCGGAGTACGCCGTACAACGGGCCCTCGACGAGGCGCTGGAGGGCCGCACCTCCCTGGTGATCGCCCACCGGCTCTCCACGGTGCGCAACGCCGACCAGATCCTGGTCGTGGAGGACGGCCGCATCGTCCAGCGCGGGACCCACGAGCAGCTGCTCGCCGAGGGCGGCACCTACGCCCAGCTCTACCGCACCCAGTTCCAGGAGGACGCCTCCGCTCCGCGCCCCGAGCCCCAGCCCGAGCCGGAGCCGGACCGCGCCGGCTTGTAACGCGGTGTTCGTGCTGCTAACTGACCCGCCGGCGGGGTGCACAGCAGCGCGAACACCGCGTTACAAGCGGTCCAGCAAGCGGTCCAGCAAGCGGCGCGGCGTCGTAGGTTGGGCGGCATGGATCTCGGACTCGACCAGCAGGTGTACGTCGTCACCGGAGGCGGGCGCGGCCTCGGGCGGGCGACCGCGGAGCTCCTCGTCGCCGAGGGCGCCCGGGTGGTGCTCTCCGGGCGCAGCGAGGTCACCCTCCAGCGCTCGGCCGCCGAGCTCGGGGACCGTGTGGTCCCGGTCGTGGCCGACAACGCCGACCCGGAGGCCGCCGACCGGCTAGTGGCGGCCGCGCTGGACACGTGGGGCCGCCTCGACGGGGCACTGGTCTCGGTCGGCGGGCCGCCGACGGGCACGGTGATGGACACCCCCGACCAGGCGTGGACCGACAGCTTCGCCACGGTGTTCCTCGGCGGGACCCGGATCGCCCGCACGGTCGCCGCCGCGATGACCGGTCCCGGCTCGATCGCGTTCGTGCTCTCCAGCTCGGTGCGCTCCCCGCTGGCCAACATGGCGATCTCCAACGGGCTGCGTCCCGGCCTGGCGATGGTCGCCAAGACCCTCGCCGACGAGCTGGGCCCGCGCGGGATCCGCGTCAACGCGCTGCTGCCGGGGCGGGTCGGGACCGACCGGGTGGCGGAGCTCGATGCCGCCACCGGCGACGCCGAGGAGGCCAGGGCGCAGGCCATGCGCGGCATCCCGCTGGGGCGCTACGGCCGTCCCGAGGAGTTCGCGGCGGCGGCTGCGTTCCTGCTCAGCCCGGTGTCCTCGTTCGTGACCGGCGTGATGCTCCCGGTCGACGGCGGGATGCTCCGGGCTCTGTGACCTCGCCGCTGCGCCGCTGGCGCCACTCGTCGAAGGCGAGGTAGAAGAAGCCGAAGACCGCGAGCGCGCCGAAGAACCACCACTGCAGGCCGTAGAAGAAGTGCGGGCCGTTGCCGGTGTGGTCGGGCAGCTCCGCAGGCTGCAACGCGGTCGCCGGCGGCGGATCCTGGGTCTCGAGGTCCACGAACCCCCGGTAGAGCGGGTAGGAGACCTCCCCAGCCATCGCGCGCGACGAGATCGCGCGGGTGGCCATCTCGCTGATCTGCGTGGCCTTCCCGGTCGCGTCCCGGCGTACCCAGCCGACGACGGTGACCTCGCCCGCCGTGGCCTCGGGCAGCTCGGGCCGCGCGACGGTGTTGCTCGAGCCGACCCAGCCGCGGTCGACCAGCACGGCCGCCCCGCCGTCGGTCACCAGCGGGGTGATCAGGTCGACGCCGGCGCGGGAGTCCCGGGTCTGGTACTTCAGCACCACCGTGTGCTCGTCGTCCCAGGTCCCGGTGACCCGGACCCGGCGCCACTCGTCGTCGGCCCTCGGGGCCCGATCGGTGCCCATCACCTCGGCGATCGGAGCGGGCTCGGCCGCGATGTTGCGGGAGACGACGGCGTTGGAGTGCTTGCGCTCCTCGAGCCGGCGGAACTGCCAGTCACCCAGCTGCACCGCGACCCAGGCCAGCAGCGCCACCGTGACGGCGAACAGCACCCAGCGTCGGCTCAGCAGGAATCGCACGACGCGAGCGTAGGTGGTCTCTCCACACCCCACCTACACTGGCCGGGTGAACGCATCGAGCTCGGGCACGGACGCCACCGGACTGGTCGACAGCTACGGCCGGACGGCGACGGACCTGCGTGTCTCCCTGACTGACCGCTGCAACCTGCGCTGCAACTACTGCATGCCCGCCGAGGGCCTGGACTGGTTGCCGACCGAGGAGACCCTCACCGACGACGAGGTCGTGCGCCTCGTCCGGATCGGTGTGGAGCAGCTCGGCATCGAGGAGGTGCGCTTCACCGGCGGCGAGCCGCTGCTGCGCCGCGGGCTGCCCGACCTCGTACGCCGTACCAAGGAGCTGTCTCCGTCACCGGAGGTCTCGCTGACCACCAACGCCCTTGGCCTCGCCCGCACGGCCACCGCTTTGGCCGACGCGGGCCTCGACCGGGTCAACGTCAGCCTGGACACCGTCCGGCGCGACGTGTTCGAGCAGATCACCCGCCGTGACCGCCTCCACGACGTGCTGGCCGGCCTGGCCGCGGCCAAGGACGCAGGTCTGACCCCGGTGAAGGTCAACGCCGTGCTGATGCGCGGGGTCAACGACCAGTACGGTCCCGAGCTGCTGCGCTGGTGCCTGGAGCAGGGCTTCCAGCTGCGGATCATCGAGCAGATGCCGCTCGACGCCCAGCACGGCTGGTCCCGCGAGGGCATGGTCACCGCGGAGGAGATCCTGGCCTCGCTGGAGACCGAGTTCGCTCTCACCCCCGACCCCGAGCACCGTGGCAGCGCCCCAGCGGAGACCTTCCTGGTCGACGGCGGACCGGCCACGGTCGGCGTGATCGCCTCGGTCACCCGGCCGTTCTGCGGCGACTGCGACCGGGTCCGGCTCACCGCCGACGGTCAGGTCCGCAACTGCCTGTTCGCCCGCGACGAGTCCGACCTGCGGCGTGCGTTGCGCGGCGGGTCCTCCGACGACGAGATCGCCGACCAGTGGCGCTTGGCGATGATGACCAAGCGCCCCGGTCACGGCATCAACGACACCAGCTTCCTCCAGCCCACGCGGCCGATGTCGGCCATCGGCGGCTGAGCCGAGCGGTCCTCGAGCGCCGCCCGGCTGAGCCACCACGGAGGGCTAGCCGAACATCACCTGGCCGCGCACGATCCAGTGCCCGGCGGTCGCCGAGTCGATGAGCCCCTTGGACATCCCCTTGTCCGGGTTGACTCCTCGGTAGCCGGCGAAGAAGTAGTCGAGCGCCCGACGGACGCCCTTCTTGTTCGGGTCGGTGGTGACCTCCATCGCCCGGCACAGGCCCTGGCCCCCACAGACGCTGTTGTCGCTCTGGTCACCCTCCCAGAACCTGCCGCGCGTCCCGATCGTCCCGTCGCGCCGCAACCGGTGCAACGCGTCGATCGGCTTCGACTTGGGGTTGTCGTTGAAGTCGCCGGTGAGCACGACCTTGCGGCCGCCGGCGATCCAGGGACCCAGGACCCCGGCGATCTTGCGGGTCTGCCTGGTGCGGTTCTTCGAGCCGTTGGGCGCGCCGGGGTATCCGAGAGCCAGGTGGGTGGTGCAGACCCATGAACCAGCCACACCGGTGCCGGTGATCTTCGCGCACAGCAGCTTGAAGCTGCGGCCGCCGTAGGTCCCGAGCGAGGTGACCTTCTGCGTGCCGAGCCCGCGGCTGGTGACGATCGCGTTGCCCTTCCACCGCTTCTTGTTCTTCGTGGGGGGGCAGTCCGAGGCCTGGATCTGCTTCCTCCACATCACCTGGTAGCCCGCGGCCCGCACTTCTGCGATCTGCGACTGGCACAGCTCCTGAAAGGTGATGGCGTCGACGTCACCCCAGCTGGCCGCCGCGGCCAGCGCGGAGGCCGGACCACCCATGTCGGTGTTGTGCTGGATGACGCGGAGCATGTTGTCGTTGACCCCAGCGGCGGCCGGTCCGACAGCCAGTCCGGTAGCTGGGGAGCCGGACAGGGTCACCGCAGCGACGGCGAGGAGCACAGCGAACGTGCGCAGACGGGTCATGAAGGGCCTTCCGAGGGAGAACGCATGGTGCGCGGAGTCAATCACGCCGGTCCGCTCGGACGGTCGACGCGGCGGAGCCAGGCCGTCTCATGCCAGAAGACTCAGGCCTGCGGCTGGTGCGGCGCTACCTCGCGCAGGAAGCTGCGCGCGGCCAGGAAGTCAGACAGGCTCTGCCGGTGGTCCTCGCACGCCAGCCAGACCTTGCGGCGCTCGGGGGTGTGCAGCTTGGGGTTGTTCCAGCGCAGCTCGTGCACCGCCTGCTGCTGGCACCCCTTGGCCGAGCACACGGCAGGGTCCGGTTCGGTGCCCAGCTCAGTGCCCGGTTCGCTCGAGGGCTCGCTCATCCGCCGAGCTGCTTGCGCTGCTCGGACGGCGTGACCAGGTCGGCGCCCTCGATCCGCGGGCTCGCACTGTTGGCCACGACCACCGCGAAGTACGGCAGGAAGAACGCTCCCGCCATCAGCACCCACCGCAGCCAGTTGTCACCGACGAGGACCGCGCCCACGAAGCACAGGGTGCGGATGGTCATCGAGATCACGTAGCGGCGCCGCCGGGTGTCGATGTCGTCCAGCGGGTTGTGCGGTGCGGTGGTGATCCGGACGACGCCGTCGTCTCGCCGTGCTTTTCGGTTCGCTCCCACACCTCCAGCGTACGTCGGGGCCGAAGCGCTGCCCGCAGGGCGAGAGAGCAGCCATGGCATCCTTGGTCCGTCCCACCCCGACCCCGCAGGAGATGGCTCATGAGCAACCGCACCTACCGTGTCACCGAGATCGTCGGCACCTCCCCGGAGGGCATCGACCAGGCCATCCGCAACGGCGTCGAGCGGGCTGCCGCGACCTTGCGCCACGTCGACTGGTTCGAGCTCACCGAGGTGCGCGGGCAGGTCAAGGACGGCACCGTGGAGCACTTCCAGGTCGGCATCAAGGTCGGCTTCCGGCTCGAGGACGACTGAGCACCACCGCCTCATGACCGCACTCGTCGAGCTGCGGGTTCTCGAGGGCCCGAACCTCTACTTCCCCCGCGCCGCCATCAAGCTCACCCTCGACGTCGGGGTGCTCTCGGCACTGCCCGAGAGCGACCTGCGCCGGCTGGCACACGCCCTGGGCATCCGGTCGATCCGTGCCGGTGCTCCCGCGAGCGGCTTCCGACAGCGCTCGGTGGTGCGGCTGGTCGGCACGCTCGTGCGCCGGATCGCCCGCGAGGCAGGCACCACCCGGCTCGGGGTCCGCGTCCGGATGACCAGCGACCCCACCGGCATCGTGGTCGCCTACCCGTGGCGTGACCGCAGCCGTGCCCAGGCCCTGGGCGAGGCGGTCGTGGAGGTGCTCGACGACCTGGGCTCCGGTGGTCGGGAGGCCGAGGACCTGAGCCAGCTGGTGCGCGGGGTCGCCCAGAAGGTGCGGCAGTCCGGACCCGGGCCGGGTCCCACGACGATCAGGCCGCGGATCCCGGTAGTGGCCGTGACCGGCACCAACGGCAAGACCACCACGTCGCGCATGGTCGCGCACATCGCGCGGGAGGCCGGCTTCCACGTCGGGTGGTCCAACACCGACGGGATCTACGTCGACGGCGAGATGGTCGAGGCCGGGGACTACTCCGGTCCCTCCGGCGCGGGGCGGGTGCTGGCCCACGAGCAGGTCGACTTCGCGGTCACCGAGACCGCCCGGGGCGGCATCCTGCTCAAGGGGATCGGGGTCACCCACAACGACGTCTCGGTGGTCACCAACGTCACCGCCGACCACCTGGGCCTGCAGGGGATCGACACCGTCGACCAGCTCGCCGAGGTCAAGGCCGTGGTCCCGCACATCACCCGCAAGACCGGGTGGGCCGTGCTGAACGCCGACGACCCCCGCGCCTACAACATGCGCCTGACCACGCCCGCCAGGCCGTGGATCTTCACCCGCGACCCCGACTCGCCCGCCATCCGCGAGGTGCTCGGCGGGGGTGGCCGTGCCACGACCGTGATCGACGGCTGGATCACGGTCCTGGAGGGGAGCAGGGCGGACACCCTGATCGAGGTCGTCGACGTGCCGATGACGCTCAGCGGCCTGTCCACCTTCAACGTGGAGAACGCCCTGGCGGCCGCCTCGGCCGCCCTCGGCGCCGGGATCGACCGCTCCCACGTGATCACCGGTCTCCGGGGTTTCCTGCCCGACGCCGCGCACAACCCGGGCCGGATGAACTTCTTCTCCTTCGGCGAGGTCTCGGTGGTGATGGACCTCGCCCACAACGAGGCCGGCCTCGAGGCGATGATCGAGATCATGCGGGGTGTCCGGGCTCCGGGTCGCAGGCTGCTGCTCGGCCTCGGCGCGGTCGGGGACCGCCAGGACGACCTGATCGAGATGCTCGGCGAGATCGCGGCCCGCGACACCGACATCGTGGCGATCGGGCACAAGCAGCACTACCTGCGCGGCCGCACGATCGAGGGTCTCGACGCCCTGCTGCGTGCAGGCGCCGCCCGGGTAGGGGTGACCGACATCGAGAGCTTCCCCACCGAGCTGGCCTCGTTGCAGGCGCTCCTGCGCCAGGCCGAGCCGGGCGACGTGGTCGGGCTGATGTGCCACGCCGAACGCCAGCAGGTCTACGACTGGATCGCGGAGGCCGGCGGCACCGCCGACGCTCCCGAGCAGCTCCAGCAGAAGGTACGCCGGGCCGCCGCAGGTGTCTGAGGGCCCCGCGACGCTGCTCGCCCGCGACTCGAAGCTGGGCCGCCGCACGCTGGCCGCCGTCACGCTCGGGTCCGGGATCGCGCTGCTCGACGGCACGGTCGTCAACATCGCCCTGCGCCGGATCGGGGAGGACCTCAGCGCCTCGCTGGTGGAGCTGCAGTGGGTGGTCAACGGCTACATGCTCGCGCTGGCGTCGCTGATCCTCGTGGGCGGCTCGCTCGGCGACCGGCTCGGGCGGCGCCGGATGTACCTCCTCGGGGTCGCCGGGTTCGCCGTCTCCAGCGCGCTGTGCGCGGTGGCGCAGTCCCCGGCGCAGCTGATCGGCTTCCGGACGGTCCAGGGGCTCTCGGCGGCGCTGCTCGTCCCGGGCGGGTTGGCGATCATCCAGGGCACCTTCCGCCGCGAGGACCGCGCCGCAGCGATCGGCACCTGGGCGGGGTTCTCCGGGATCGCAGCGGCGGTCGGCCCACTGCTCGGCGGGTTCCTCGTCGAGCACGGCGGCTGGCGGTGGATCTTCGCGATCAACCTCCCGCTGTGCGCGCTGGTGATCGCTCTGGGCGTCGCGATCCCCGAGACCAGGGAGTCGCCCGCGGAGCCGGACGGATCCGGGACGAACCGGCATCGCTTCGACGTCGGCGGGGCCGTGGCCGGGGTGCTGATGCTCGGCGGTTCGACGTACGCCCTGACGTCGTGGCGCGAGCTCTCGTCGCTGCCGCTGACCGCCCTGGTACTGGGCTCCGCCGCTGCGGTCGCGGTCTTCGTGGTGCTGGAGCGGCGCCCGGGGGCGATGATGCCGGTCGGGCTGTTCGCCTCGCGGGTGTTCACCGCTGCCAACCTGATGACCTTCCTGGTCTACGGCGCGCTCGGGGCGCTGCTGTTCTTCCTGGTGATCCAGCTGCAGGTCACCGGAGGCTTCTCGCCCCTGGCCGCGGGGCTCTCCCCGCTGCCGTTGACGATCTCGATGCTGCTGCTGTCCTCACGCTTCGCCCGGCTCTCGGTGCTCTCGGGACCTCGGCTACTGATGAGCGTCGGGCCGCTGGCCTGCGCCGCCGGGGTCCTCCTGCTCTCGGGCATCGACGGTGAGGTCGACTACCTGAGCGACGTGGCTCCCGGGATGGTGATCTTCTCGCTCGGCCTGGCCGCGCTGGTGGCACCGCTGACCACGGCCGTGCTCGGGGCGGCACCCGACGAGCACGCCGGCGTCGCGAGCGGTGTCAACAACGCCGTCGCCCGCGCTGGCAGCCTGCTCGCGGTCGCCGCGCTCCCGGCTGCGGTGGGCCTGGCCGGTGCCGACTACCAGGACCCCGTCGCGCTCACCCACGGTTACCGGCTCGCCATGCTCTCCTGCGCGTCGCTGCTGGCGGCCGGTGGCGTGGTGTCATGGTTCGGCATGCGGGGCACAGACCCGGTGCTCACGCAGCGAGAGGAATCCTGAATGACCAACGACAGCCAGCGCCTCGCCGTACTCATCGACGCGGACAACACCTCCCCGAAGGTGGCCCGCGAGATGTTCGAGGAGCTCGCGGGCTACGGCACCCTGACCGTGAAGCGTGCCTACGGCGACTGGACCCAGCAGCAGCTGAGCGGCTGGAAGGGCGAGCTGCACAAGCACGCGATCTCCCCGATGCAGCAGTTCGCCAACACCAGCGGCAAGAACTCCACCGACTCGGCGCTGATCATCGACGCGATGGACCTGCTCTACGCCGGCAACCTCGACGGGTTCGTGATCGTCTCGAGCGACGCCGACTTCACCCGGCTGGCGACGCGCCTGCGGGAGTCGGGGATGACCGTGATCGGGCTGGGACAGCGCAAGACCCCCAAGCCGTTCCAGGACGCGTGCGACAAGTTCACGTTCCTGGAGGTGCTGCGCGAGGACAGCGGAAGCCCCGCCGCCGCCGAGCAGGCCGAGGTGCCCGAGCAGGTGGCGGCCGTGCCCGAGCCGGTGCGCGACAAGGGCCACCTGGAGAGCATGCTCGCCCGGGCGCTGAACCGGACCGCCTCCGACGACGACGACTGGTCACCGCTGGGGACGCTGGGCAGTCACCTGAACCGCACCGATCCCTCCTTCGACCCGCGCACCTACGGCTTCGCCAAGCTCAGCAACCTGGTCAAGGACCAGCCGTTCCTGGAGACCAAGAACGTGCAGAACTCCGCCGGACGCGGCGAGCTGTGGGTGCGGTTGAAGCGCCGCGGCAACGCCCGCAAGGCGACCGTGGCCGAGGAGGACCAGCCCGCACCCAAGAAGAAGGCGAGCTCGGGCCGCCGCACCACCAAGAAGGCTGCGTCTCAGGACTCCGACGGCGGGTTGTAGTCCGGGTCGGCCACGTGCGTGGAGTCGCCTGCCGGTGAGGCACCGGCCTGGGCGTGCGGGGACCACTCCTCGAGCTCGGCCATGACGCGCTGGTGCTGGTCGACGCACAGGATCACCAGGTCGCCGTAGTTGGCCCGGCTCATGGCGTGGCGCACCGCGTCGATCTCCTCGACGATCACCTCGACCTGCTTGCAGCGGGCGCCGTCGTCCATCGCGCGGCGAACTCCCTCTGCGACCAGCCCGGACGTGTCGCCACGCTCGCGCCGGCGCAGTGCCTCGTCCTCGCGGACGATCACGACGTCGAAGTGCCGTGCCGCGACCTCGCCGAGCTCGCGCATGTCCTCGTCGCGGCGGTCGCCTGCAGTGGCGATCACCCCGATCCGAGAGGGCTTGCCGAGCTCGACGCCGGAGTCGAGGCTCTCCCCGACGCGGTCCACGAAGTCGCCGAGCATGCGCATACCCGGGGCGTTGTGGCAGTAGTCGATGATCACGTTCACCCCGTTGACCTCGATCTCGTTGAGGCGTCCGGGGGAGAGGTAGTAGCTGGTGGAGAAGGTGCGCAGGCCCTGGCGGATGTCGTGCAGGGGCGCCCCCGCGGCGAAGGCGGCAGCCGCTGCGGCCAGGGCGTTCTGCACGTTCATCCGCGCCCGGCCCGAGAATGTCGAGGGCAGCAGGTGGGTGAAGGCCAGCTGCATGTCGCGCCCGCCGTGGCGTACGACGATCATCTCGCCGCGGTCGGTCGGCTGCAGCACGAGCGCCTTGCCACCGCGGCGGCAGTGCGCGTCGATCATGTCGCGCTCCTCCGAGCCGGGCTCGGCCATCGAGAACCACACCACCTGACCCGAGCACTTGCGGCGCATCTCGCGCACCAGTGGGTCGTCGGCGTTGAGCACCGCGTGCCCGTCGCGGGGCACCGCTTCGACGAGCACCGCCTTGACGTCGGCGAGCTGCTCGACGGTGTCGATGCCGCGCAGGCCGAGGTGGTCGGGCTGCACGTTGAGGACCACGGCGACGTCGTTGCGCTCGTAGCCCAGGCCCTCGCGCAGGATGCCGCCGCGGGCCACCTCGAAGACGGCGAAGTCCACGCGCGGGTTCTGCAGCACCATCCGGGCGCTGCGGGGCCCGGAGGCGTCGGAGCGGATCAGGAGGCGCTCGTCGATGACCACGCCGTCGGTGGAGGTCATCCCGACCTTGCGTCCCATGCCCTTGAAGATGTGGCTGATCATCCGGCTGGTGGTGGTCTTGCCGTTGGTGCCGGTGACCGCCACGATCGGGATCCGGGCGGGGGCGCCGTGGGGGAAGAGCATGTCCACGACCGGCTTGGCGATGAACTGCGGCTCGCCGATGGTCGGGTGGGTGTGCATCCGGAAGCCGGGCGCCGCGTTGACCTCGCAGATCGCGCCACCGGTCTCACGGACGGGCTCGGTGATGTCGGGGCAGATGAAGTCGATGCCGGCGATGTCCAGCCCGATCATCCGGGCGGCCTCCTCGGCGATCTCGATGTTCTCCGGGTGCGCCTCGAAGGTGCGGTCGATCGAGATGCCGCCGGTGGACATGTTGCCGGTGAGCGCGAGCTTGACCATCTGGCCCTCGGGCGGGACGTCGGTCATCGCGAGGCCCTGGTCCTTGACCCGGGCCACTGCGGCGTCGTCGATCTTGATCCGGGTGAGCACCTTCTCGTGGCCCACGCCGCGGCGCGGGTCGGCGTTGGCGGTGTCGACCAGCTGCTCGACGGTGCTGGTGCCGTCACCGGTCACCGAGGCGGGAACCCGCTCGGCGATCGCCGCCATCCGTCCGTCGATGATCAGGCAGCGGTAGTCCTTGCCCACGACGAGCGACTCCACGATCACCCAGCCGCGTCGCGACTCGGCCTCGGCGGTCACGAACGCCTCGCGCACGTCGGCCTCGTCCATCAGGTCGAGGCAGACCCCCCGGCCGTGGTTGCCGTCGAGCGGCTTGACGACGACCGGGTAGCCGATCCGGTTCGCCGCGCGGACCGCCTGGTCCGCCGTACGCACCGACTCCTGCTTGGGGACCGGCAGCCCGGCCGCGCCGAGCAGGCGGGTGGTGAGGTCCTTGTCGGAGGCGATGTCGACGGCGATCGAGCTGGTCTCCGAGGTCATGGTGGCGCGGATGCGCTTGGCGTGCACGCCCTGGCCGAGCTGCACCAGGGAGTGCTTGTTCAGCCGGATCCAGGGGATGTCGCGGGAGACCGCCTCGTCGAGGATCGCCTGCGTGGAGGGACCGAACGCGGTCCGTTGCGCCCGCAGGATGAAGGCGTCGAGCTCGTCGGCGAAGTCGAACCCCGGGTCGGCCTCGACCAGATGGTTCACCAGTCGTACGGCGAGCCGGGCGGCCTCGAGACCGACCTGCTCGTCGACGTAGCCGAAGATGATGTTGTAGTGCCCCTTCTGGCCCTTCACCCCACGCGTCTTGCCGCGCCGGATGTCGTGCCCGACCACCTGCTGCAGGGCCAGCGCGACGTGCTCGGCGACGTGGCCCAGCCAGGTGCCCTCGTGCAGCCGCTCCACGAAGCCGCCGCGACGGCCGCGGGAGCAGGAGTGCTCGCGCAGGCCAGGCAGGGTCTCCAGGATGTTGTCGGTGAACCCCGGGATCGTGTTCGTGGGGTAGTCCTCGAGCACGCCCAGGTCGACGACGAGGTGGATCGCCTTGTCGTAGGACCAGACGTTGGCGCCGCGGTAGACGCGGGTCTCGAGGATGGCCAGGTCGGCGGTCGGCCGACCGCCCGTGCCGCGCATGCTGGTCAGCTCGTCGGTCCGGTCAGTCAACGGGTGCTCCCTTGGTTCGGCGGGCGAGGCGACGCTTCAAGACGGTGGGCGAGATGTCCCCGGCGGCGATGTCACGGGCCATCTTGCGCAGATCCCGGTTGGCATCCGCCAGTTCGTCGGCCTCGGCGGGGTCGAGCGAACGGGCGGTGACCACCAGCTCGCGGGTGGTCAGGTCGAACCTGGACCCGGCCGGCAGCGAGTGCAGCACCACCCCGGAGGCCAGGATCGGGCGGTGCTCGCGCGCCTCATGGGCGTTGCTGACCATCGAGGTGGGGTCGAAGATCGTCACCGAGCCCCGACCCACGACCTCGAGCAGCTCGTGGTCGTGCTGGCGGGTGATCACGGCGGCGGTGTCCTCGTCGACGCCGATCCCGAGCAGCTGCGGGCTCTGCGAGACGATCATCAGCAGCCGGCCGTAGCGGTTGCGCTGCGAGAAGTGCTGGTCGATCACACAGTTCTCGAGCAGGCCGAGGCCGGCCGCGACCTGGGTCATCCGCTGCTTCGGCGTACTGCCCGGGGGGCCGAAGGCCACCATGTGCGAGGACTGGATGCTGGCCCCGGCCGAGGTGCCGCCGATCGTGACCCCGCGGGCGCGGGCGTCGAGGATCGCCTGCCCGAAGGGCGTCCCGGCCAGCACGTTGCTGAGCTTGAGCTGGTTGCCGCCGGTCATGAAGATGCCGGTGGCCTTCTCCAGCTGCTCGACCAGCTCGGGGTCGGAGGCCTGGGCACGGTCCTCGGGGCGCACGCCGAAGATCTCCGCGGCGCCGAGCCTGCCGAAGACCGCGGCATAGACATCCACGATCTCGGGACCGAGCGAGGAGGCCGTCGGGATCACGGCGATCCGGGCCTGGGGACCTCCGGCGCGGGTGACGAACTCGTTGAGCACCACTCGCTTGCCCAGCTTGTCCTCGGCCCCGCCGATCACCAGCAGGTCGCCCGGTCCGGAAGCGGGCGCAGGCGTCGGCTCGGCATTCGGCGGGGAAGGCATGACAGGAAGCCTACGGGGTGTCAGAGTTGGACGTGTGATGTCGTCTTCTTCCGGTTTGCCCTCAGCGGATCGGCGGCTGCTGGTGGTGATGCGGCACGGCAAGGCCGAGCAGTTCGCCCCAGAGGACCACCGGCGTGAGCTGACCGCCCGTGGCCTGCGCGACGCGGTCGCGGCGGGGCAGTGGCTGGCCGAGCAGGGGTTCGCGCCGTCGCACGTCTTCGTCTCCTCCGCTGCACGCGCTCGTGGGACGTGGACCGCTCTGGCGCAGTCGCTTCCCGACCCGCCGGCCGCGGTGATCGAGGAGTCGTTGTACAACACCGGGCCCGACCGGGTGCTGGAGGTGCTGCGCGGCGCCCCTGCCGACGCCGAGGTGGTGATGTACGTCGGGCACAACCCGGCTGCGGCCTCGCTCGCGCACCAGCTCGACTCCGGGGACCCCGAGCCGGACGCGTTCCGCCGGATGAGCGAGGGCTTCCCGACCGCGGCGCTGGCGGTGCTCGACGTCGCGGTGCGCTGGGAGGAGCTCGACGCGGCCACGGCCCGGCTGCTGGCGTTCCACGTGGGCCACGGCTGAGGTCGCCCGACGTGGTGCCGGGGGGCTTCACCTACGCCGAGGTCGGGGCGACCCGCGGCGTGTGCCTGCTGCCGGGGTCGATGACCACACTGCGGCTGCGGCGCCGGGTGGGGGACCGCAGCGACTTCGAGTCGGCCGCCGACTTCGTCCTCCGCTACGGGATGCAGCGAGGTGCCGGTCTCGAGGTGCACGCGGACTCGGCGTACGTCCGCGAGGGGGAGCTGGCCACCGTGGTGATCCGCTGCGGTCCGCTGCGCCTGCAGGCGCCCACCCGGGTCGTCTACGTGGTCAAGGAGGAGGACCGACGCGGGTTCGCCTACGGCACCCTTCCCGGGCACCCGGAGTGCGGTGAGGAGGCGTTCCTGGTCGAGCGGGACGCGGAGTCGACGTGGGCCGAGGTGCGAGCCTTCTCCCGTGCCGGGCAGTGGGTCACCCGACTCGGTGGACCCCTGGCACGCCTCGCCCAGCGTCGGGTGGCCGGTGGCTACCTCGACGCGGTGGAGACCGCGCTCAGCCAGTCACTCACACGGGGGGAGCGGGCGTGGTGATCCCCGCCTCGGCGTCGGCGGCCTCGATCTCCTCGCGACTGATGCCGAGCAGGTAGAGCACCGCATCCATGTAGGGCACGTTCACTGCGGCGTGCGCCGCCTCCTGGACCACCGGCTTGGCGTTGAAGGCGATGCCGAGGCCCGCCGCGTTGAGCATGTCCAGGTCGTTGGCCCCGTCACCGATGGCGATCGTCGCGCCGACGGGCAGGCCGCACTGGGCGGCGAAGCGGCGTAGGGCGGTGGCCTTGCCCGCGCGGTCGACGACCTCACCCAGCACCCGGCCGGTCAGCTTGCCGTCGACGATCTCGAGCTCGTTGGCGGCGGCGAAGTCGATCCCGAGTTCGGCGGCCAGCCGGTCGGTGATCTGCGAGAACCCGCCGCTGACGATGGCGAAGCGGTAGCCGAGCCGCTTCAGGGTGCGCACGGTGGTGCGTGCGCCGGGGGAGAGCGCCAGGTCGTCGTACACCTGGTCGAGCGCGCTGGCGTCGAGCCCCTCGAGCAGCGCGACCCGGGCACGCAGGCTCTCGGCGAAGTCGATCTCGCCCCGCATGGCCTGCTCGGTGACCCGGGCCACCTCCGGCTCGCAGCCCGCGTGCGCGGCCAGCATCTCGATCACCTCGCCCTGGATCAGGGTCGAGTCCACGTCCATCACGATCAGGCGCATGCTGCGGCGCAGCAGGTTCGCTGCCTGGACCGCGATGTCCACGCCCTGGTGGGCGGCCTCCCGGGCGAGGATCTCGCGCAGCTTGTCCGGCGCGACACCGGAGACGTGCAGGTCGATCGCGGTGATCGGGTAGCGCGCCATCCGCTCGATGCGGTCGATGTTGGCGCCGGTGTCCGCGATCCGACCGGCGATCGCGGCCATGGCGCTCGACCGCAGCGGGGTGCCGAGCACGGTGACGTGGCTGCGTCCCTGCGGGCGGGCGCGGTTGTCACCGGCCCCGCGGTCCAGCTCCAGGGTCATCCCGAGCTGCTCGGCCACCCCGACCATGGCGTCACGCAAGGTCTTCCAGTCCCGCGGCGTGGTGACCAGCAGGCCCAGGATCAACCGGCGCCGGAGCACGATCTGCTCGATGTCGAGGACCTCCACGCCGAATCCGGCGAGGGTGTCGAAGACGAGCGAGGTCACCCCAGGGCGGTCCTTGCCGGTCAGGGTGATCAGCAGGGTCCGCGGGACCTCGTCGTGGCTCTCGTCCAGCACGGGTCGAGGTTATCGGGCCTCAGCCTCGTCCGGAGCAGGCGCCCACGAGGGCGGTCCGCGCGGCCCGGTCGAGCTCACCGAGGGCGGAGCGGCGCTGGTCGATCTCGTAGGACGACACGGCGCCGCCGTCGGCGTCGCGGGCGAGCGCCACGATCTCCAGACACATCACGGCGCGCTCGACGGTCTCGGTGCGGCGCGGGTCGAATCCCGGAGGCAGCGGAAGCCGCAACCGGTGGCGCAGGTTGAGCAGCAGGTCGGGGATCTCCGGCTGCCAGGACGCCACGTCGAGGTCGACGAGACGCCGGGTCACCTCGAGCAGGGTGGTGCGCAGCGTCGCCGCACCCTCCCGGTCGTCGACCCACGGCACCCGGCCGGCCGGGTAGGCCCGCCACACCACGGTGCGCGCGTCCAGCTCCGGCACCAGACCGACGTCTCCGACGACGACCGCCTCTCCGGCATCGATCGCCGCCAGGTTGAGCTCGGGTGGGCCGCCGAGGCCGACCAGGTGCCCGGGGGTGGGCAGCGCCAGGCTCGGCACCCCCGTGAGTCGGGCGGGCAGCTCGTGCAGGTCGAGCACCGGTGACTCGGGAAGGCCGCTGACGAGGTGGCGGGGGTCGTTCCCGCGCACGGCGTCGGCGAGGTCGTCCGGCCCGGCGAGACCGAGGCGGCAGGCGTCGAGCCAGGTGGCCAGCACGGCGGAGACGGGGAGGGCGTTCACCCGCCGAGAGTAGGCACGCTGTGCCACCTGCGTCCCGATGACCGGTAGGTTGGCCCGCGGAACATCCGTCCCCGATCCCGCAACCGAGGTTTCCTTGAACGCCGTTCTCGAGCTCGCCGACGTCACGGTCAGGCGAGGGCAGGCCACCTTGCTCGACGGAGTGGACTGGATGGTGGAGGAGGACGAGCGCTGGGTCATCCTCGGACCCAACGGCGCCGGCAAGACCACCCTGATGCAGCTGTGCTCGGCCCAGATCCACCCCACCTCCGGTGTCGTCGGGATCCTGGGCGAGGTGGTCGGCACCGTCGACCTCTTCGAGCTGCGTCCCCGCATCGGGTGGACCAGCGCCGCCGTCGCGGAGCGGATCCCCCGGCACGAGCTGGTCCGCGACGTGGTGGTCTCGGCGTCGTACGGCGTGGTCGGCCGCTGGCGCGAGCAGTACGACGACCTGGACCACGGCCGTGCCGAGGAGCTGCTCGTCGAGGTCGGCGCCAAGGGGCTGCTGGACCGGACCTTCGGGACGCTCAGCGAGGGGGAGCGCAAGCGGGTGCAGATCGCCCGGGCGCTGATGACCGACCCGGAGCTGCTGATCCTCGACGAACCCGCCGCGGGACTCGACCTGGGTGGCCGCGAGGACCTGGTCTCCACCCTCTCGGTGCTGGCCATGGACGAGAACTCGCCGGCGACGATCCTGGTCAGCCACCACGTCGAGGAGATCCCACCCGGCTTCACCCACGCGCTGCTCCTGCGCGAGGGACGGGTCACCGCCGCCGGCCCGCTGCCGCACGTGATGACCGAGCAGCTGCTCAGCGAGACCTTCGGGATGCGCCTGGCCCTGCACGAGGAGGACGGCCGCTACTCCGCGCGCCGGCGGAGCGGACGCCACACCTAGGACTCAGGTCTCGCAGCCGGGCGGTCGCCCGCCCGTTGGATAGGGTCGATCCATGGAATGGCTTCGGGATCACATGTGGGAGAGCTGGCTGACGCTGGCTGTCGTGCTGGGCGCCCTGGAGCTGGTCAGTCTCGACCTGATCTTCGTGATGCTGGCCGGCGGCGCCATGGTCGGCTTCGTGGTCGCGCTCCTGCACGGCCCGGTGTTCCTCCAGGTGATCCTGGCGCTGATCTCGGCCGTCGGCCTGCTCGGCGCCATCCGGCCCAGCGTCGTACGCCGGCTCCACGGCGGGCCCGACCTCAAGATCGGGGCCGACGCACTGATCGGTCGGCACGCCACCGTGCTGCGCGAGCTCGCCCATGGCGTACCCGGGCGGGTGAAGATCGGCGGCGAGGAGTGGACCGCCGAACCCTACGACGAGGACGACCGCATCGAAGCCGGTGCGCTCGTCGACGTCGTCCAGATCAAGGGCGCGACGGCCTACGTGCTGCGCGCCCACAGGCTCGGGTCCTGAGGATCCGTTCACCGTCCAACAGAGGGGAACCACCATGGCCGGAGCAGTTCTGATCATGCTCGGGGTGTTCGCGATCTTCGTCGTGCTCGTCCTGGCGAAGACCATCCGCATCGTGCCGCAGGCGCGCGCGGGGATCGTGGAGCGCTTCGGCAAGTACAAGACCACGCTGCAGCCGGGGTTGAACATCGTGACTCCGTTCGTCGACCGCGTGCGCTACATGATCGACATGCGCGAGCAGGTCGTGTCCTTCCCGCCGCAGCCGGTGATCACCGAGGACAACCTGGTGGTCTCGATCGACACCGTCATCTACTTCCAGGTCACCGACCCGGTCTCGGCGACCTACGAGATCGCCAACTACATCTCCGCGATCGAGCAGCTCACCATGACCACGCTGCGCAACATCGTCGGCGGCATGGACCTCGAGCAGACCCTGACCTCGCGCGAGGACATCAACCGCGGCCTGTCCGGGGTGCTCGACGAGGCCACCGGACGCTGGGGCGTGCGCGTCGGTCGGGTGGAGATCAAGGGCATCGACCCGCCGCCCTCGATCAAGGACTCGATGGAGAAGCAGATGCGCGCCGACCGCGACAAGCGCGCGGTCATCCTCACCGCCGAGGGCCAGCGCCAGTCCTCCATCCTGACCGCGGAGGGCAACAAGCAGGCCTCGATCCTCACCGCAGAAGGTGACCGAGAGGCGCTGATCCTGCGCGCTCAGGCCAACCGCGAGGCCGCGATCCTCAAGGCCCAGGGTGAGGGCCAGGCGATCCAGACGGTCTTCCAGGCGATCCACGACGGACAGCCCGACCAGGCACTGCTGGCCTACCAGTACCTCCAGATGATGCCCAAGATCGCGGAGGGCTCGGCCAACAAGGTCTGGGTGGTGCCCTCGGAGATCACCCGTGCCCTGGAGGGTCTCGGCTCTGCGGTGCACGAGGTCGCCGGCATCCCGCACAAGGTCGACGGTCCCCGCAAGCGGGTGGAGGCTCCCACGATCGAGCCGAGCCTCGAGGCGACCCTGACCAGCACCCACGAGGCCGTGCAGGACGCGATCGCGGCCGCCGAGGGCGCCTCGCGGGTCTCGGCCAAGCAGCCCACCGAGGCAGCGGCGGCTCCCGCGGCTGCTCCGACGGCTGCTCAGGCCCCCCAGCCCACCCCCGAGCAGACGACCGAGCAGACCGTGGACCCGGGTGATCCGACCGGAGAGGCCCCCGACGCCGGGTGAGCCTTCTCGAGATCGCGGCGATCCTGCTCGCAGGAGTCGCCGCCGGAACCATCAACACCGTGGTGGGGTCGGGAACGCTGGTGACGTTCCCGACCCTCCTCGCGTTCGGGATCCCCCCGGTGACCGCCAACGTGTCCAACACCATCGGCCTCGCGCCGGGCTCGCTCTCGGGTGCGATCGGCTACCGCGCCGAGCTGCGGGGACAGCGTGCTCGGGTGATCCGGCTCGGCAGCGCGTCCCTGCTCGGCGGCGTGGTCGGCGCAGTGCTGCTGCTGTGGCTGCCCTCGGCCGCGTTCGACGCGATCGTGCCGGTGCTGATCCTGCTCGGCATCGTGCTCGTGGTGGTCGGCCCACGGCTCTCGGCCCGGGTCGCGGCCAGGGCGGAGCACACCGGCGGGCTCAGCGAGCACGGCGCCTGGTGGGTGTGGCCGGCCGTCGCTGTCGCGGGGGTGTACGGCGGTTACTTCGGTGCCGCCCAGGGGGTGCTGCTGATGGCCGTGCTCGGCATCGGCGTCGCCGACAGCATGCAGCGCCACAACGCCACCAAGAACGTGCTGGCGCTCCTGGTCAACGGGATCGCCGCGCTGCTGTTCATCGTCCTGGCGCTGGTCGACGTACCCGGCGTGTCCGGTGGGCAGACGCACGTGAACTGGGCGGCTGCCGGACTGATCGCCGTGGGCTCGGTGATCGGCGGTCAGATCGGCGCGAAGGTCGGCCGGCGGTTGCCCCCGAACATCCTGCGAGCCGTGATCGTCATCGTCGGCGTCGTGGCGATCGTCGCGTTCCTGCTGCCCTGAGGGCTACTGCAGGGAGGTCGCACCCGCGGCCACCGCACCGGCGGCGGCAGCGGTGAAGACCAGCCCGGTGGACTTCGGGACCGCACCGGTGGCGGTGGCCGCGAGACCGGCCAGGACATCGGCTCCGTCCACGGCCACGCCCACCTGCACCAGCGCCCGCCGGGCGGTGCCGGTGGTGGCCAGGGTGATCGCGCCCAGGGCGATCTCCCGGGAGGCGAACAGCCGGGTCATCAGGCCCAGCTGCGGGTTGCCCCGGGGATCGAGCAGGAACATCCTGGCCGCGAGCTTGGGGGAGAGCAGCGCGACGGCGCCGATGGTGATGCGGCCGACGGAGAGTCCGGTGATGGGATCCATGGCCAGACCCTAGCGTCGCCGGACCGTGCCTGGACCCCGCCTCAGCGCTCGACGTACGCCGTGAGCCAGCGCGCGAGCTCGTCGAAGACCCGGGACCGGGCCGGCTCGGGGGAAAGGGTGACGTCGTGCAGCGCGCCAGGCACCTGGACGATCGTCACGTGGCGGGCGATCCGGGCCGCCCGGCGACGGATCTGCTCGACGTCGAGCACGGTGTCGGTGCACATCAGGTCGGGGTCGTCGTCCCGGTCGGCCCGGCTGGAGCGGTCCGAGGTGATCGTCAGCACCGGCGCGTCCACCTCGAGGCCGCGGGCGAGACGGGCATGTCCCTTGCGGATGGCGCGGATCCAGCCGGCGTACACCGGGTAGGACTGCTCGGGCTTCCAGTCCAGGCTGAACTCCCACTCGCCGCGGTGGTCGCGGTGCAGGCTGCGGGCATAGGCACCGTCGACGTTGCGCGGGATCTCCCGCAGCGGCTGCACCCGGCCGATCCGGTCGATCAGCGGCATCGCCAGGAAACGCGTGAAGGTGTCCCCGTGCATGTCGATCCAGGGCGCGTTCAGGAACACCCCGTCGACGTGGTGGTGCCGGTCGTGCAGCCACAGCGGCACCGTGAGGCCGCCGGTCGAGTGCGCCGTCACCACCAGGTGGTCGTGGTCGGCCATCACCCGGGCGAACGCGAGGTCGAGCTCCTCGTAGTACTCGCTGAGGTCCGCGACGTAGTTGGCCGTCTGGTGCGCCCGCAACGACCGTCCGTACTTGCGCAGGTCCAGGGCGTAGAAGTCGTAGCCCCGCGCCACCCAGAAGTCAGCCGTCACCGTCTGGAAGAAGTAGTCGGCGAAACCGTGCACGTGCAGCACCGCCCGCCGCGTCGGCCCTTCCGCGGGACGGTGGACCAGGGTCGCCACCACCTCGCCCTCGGAGTCGGGGGCGAGGTGGAGGGTCTCACTGGTGTACGGCGCCCCCAGGACGTCCTGCTGCACGCTCACGCGCCGAAGTCTCCCAGAGGGCGGGGGCCTCTCAGCGCAGCGACTGGCTCAGGGTGGTGGTGCGGGGGTTGCCGACGCTGTCGGTGGCCTTGCCGGTGAGCATGAGCTTGCCCTTGGCCAGGCCGGCGAGCTTGAGGCTCCACGCCGACCCCGAGCGGGTGACCGGCAATGACTGGGCGTTGCGGATGGCCAAGGTCTGGCTGGCGTAGGCCTTCCACCCCGACGAGGTCAGCGCGAACCACTTCTTGCCCCGGAGCTGGACCGCCGAGACCGTGACACTTCCCAGTCCCGAACCCCCGGTGTCGGAGACGGTGCCCCGCACCGTGCCCCAGGTGGAGCGCGCAGACAGGTAGGCGGCGCACTGCTTCTTGGTCCGCCGACCGCAGCTGGGGCGGGTGATCGACATCGCCGGCGGAGTGCCGTCGACGACGACCGAGCGGGTCAGGGCTGTGGTGGTGTTCCCGGCCCGGTCGCGCACGGTGACGGTGACCTCACGCGTGCCCTGGGTGCTGTAGGCGTGCGCGAAGGAGGCAGTGGCGCCGGTGCCGGCCGAGCTGGCCCCGTCACCCCAGTCGACGGAGACCGCCAGCTGCGCAGGGGTGTCGGTGTCGTCGCTCACCTGGTCACGGGTCACGGTCAAGGTGCCGCTGCGTCGCAGCGCCCCAGCCGGGCTCGCGGTGTAGGAGGCCACCGGGGCCGTGGTGTCCGGCGTGGTCCCGCCACCGCCCGTCCCACCGCCGTCACCACCGCCGGAGCCGCCACCGTCACCACCACCCGTGCCACCGCCACCGGTGCCACCCGGGATCGCCGCCAGACCTGTGTAGAACACCGGAGTGGCGAAGCCGACCTTGAGTCCCAGATCGGTGTGGGCTCCGGTGGTGGTGTTGATGCGGACCAGACGGGAGTAGCTCTGCGCCAGGACCTGGCTGCCGTCGGGGGACCAGTCGCTGATCACAGTGCCGTTGTCGTTCGCGTCCTTGGGCGCGGGGGCGAGTGTGCGCGGCTCGCCCTTCTGGTCCACGTCGGCGAGCCAGATCACTCCGGCCGTACGGGGGTCATCGTCGTCGGTCGCCCCCAGTGCCAGCTTGCCACCGTCAGGCGACCAGATCGGTGGCTGGTTGTGGATGTACCAGTAGCTGTCGGGGGCGCCCGGGACCGCACTCGGCACGGTGCGATCGTGGCGACCGTCGAGGTCGACCACGTGCACCAGCTCGGCGTTGGACGAGCGGATCTGCTCGACGTAGGCGAGCCGGGTGCCGTCCGGGGCGAAGCGCAGCTGGTTGATCACGCTCCTCGGACCCACGGTCGCGACGGTCCGAGGCTGGGCGCCGTTCACACCGAGCCGCAGAGTCGTGACGTAACCCGTCGGGAAGCCGTGCTCCATCTCCTCGTGGACGTAGGCCAGGGTGCGACCGTCGGCCGACACCGATCCGAGCCGCATGCCCTGCGGGGGCGCGAAGCGCCGCATCTCGGTGCCGTCGAAGCGGCTCACGTGCCAGGTGGCGGCTCCGCCCGCAGCGGGAGTCGAGGACCAGACGAACGTTCCGGCCGCAGGATCGGCCTGCCACAGGGCGATGTACCCGTAACCCGTGGACGACTGCACGACGACCGGGTCTGTGCCGTCGGCGTCCACCAGCACGATCTGGGAGCAGTACGTGGCTCCGGTTTGGCAGGAGCGCTGGGTCAGCAACCTTCCGGTCGCGGTGCCGCCGCCCCCCGGGGCTCGCACCCGGAGCTGGTCGTTGCGGACGCTGTCGGAGAGGTCCCAGTCCACCTGGTCCGCGACCACCCGCGAGCGCAGACGCTCGATGCCGGCTGCAGCCGGGGTGGCGCCCACGGTGAGGACCATCGAGGCGCCGGGAGGCAAGTCAGGTAGGTCGCACACGCCGGTGCCGACGGTGCACAATGCCCCGGACGGTCCACTCAGCGTGCTCAGAGCGTTGTCGCGCAGGTCGGTGATCACCGAGACACCCGTGGCGGTGTCCGGGCCATGGTTGGTCACGGTCAGGCTGCCCTGCCAGGGCTTCTCCCCAGTGGCGTCCGGGGTACTGCTCGACACCGACACGTCGGCCGCCCCCGCACCGCGCTTCGGCGCCGGCTGGACCTGCCAGATGCCGTAGGCCTGGTCACCCCCGTAGGCCCGCACGCGTCGCTCGGCGTCCGTCACCCCGGCAGCAGCCCTGAGCTGCACCGTCTCCCGCAGGTCGCCGTAGTCGTTGTGCTCCACCACGACCTGGGCTGCGTCGAAGGAGTCGTAGGGGAGCCAGCGGACCCACGAGCCGGCGGGACTCGTGTCGATCGTGCGTCGAGTCCAGGTGCCTTCACCGTGGTAGTCCCAGATGTCCGTGCGGTAGGTGCGACCGGATTTGAACACCACAGCCAGGTGGTCACCGTCGGGAGACACCTGGATGTCGTAGTAGTAGTCGTCGGTGGACGTCCCTGCTTCGGGTAGGTCCGCGGTGCTGCCGTCCCGGTGGATGACGTGCGGGGAGCCCTGGTCGTTGCGACCCACGACGGTGCCCCCGCCACCCGCACCCTCCCGGATGTAGTCGTAGGAGCTCGGTCCGTCCTCGACCCGCAGAGCCTCGCTGCGCGCGCCGTCGTCGGCGTCGAAGGCGTACAGAACGCCGATCCAGCCCGTCATGCCCTCCGGGGCCAGGGCCCGATTGGCGGTGCCAGGCACCAGCACGGTGTCGTCGTCCTTCCATGACACACCTGCGTAGTCGCTCAACCAGCCTGATGCCCGGTCGTTCCGCGGCCCGGTGTAGAGCAGCTTGCGGTGCCGGCCGTCGACATCCATCACCACCAGGCTGTAGCCGGCCTCCACACCGGGCTCACTCGTCTCCGGAGTGCCACCGGGCACGAAGTGCCCCTTCGCGTCCCGCAGAAGGAAGGCCACCCGGGTCCCGTCCGGGGAGAACGCGAACGCCTGTCGGGACTGCCCCACCTCGGGGTAGGAGTCCGCGGGCGCACCGGACAGCGGGGTCAGCAGGCTGTAGGGCTTTTGCAGGTTGGAGTCCACGACGTAAGGCGCCCGCGGCATCGAGTCCTGCGGACCGAGGTAGGTCTCGCTCTCGTCCGCGGCTGCGACCAGCAGCCGGTAGTCGGGGGAGACGGGTGCCACCGTGGCCGGCGGCGGTGCTGCGGGCGCGGCTCCCGCGGGCAGTGGGCCCGCGGTCACCGCCCCCAGAGCGAGCAGGAGCGTGGTGGCGGTGGCGAGGGTCCGGGATCGAGAGCTGAGCACCCGCGGACAATAAACTCGAGGAACTACCGGGGCAGATAGTCAGATCGAGGCATTTTTCTTGCGATATGCATCTGGTATTGCGCATTCAGGCATATGTGCGGACGTTGCCGCATCTGATGGACACCCGTCGAGAACACTGCCCGATGTGCAGGGTTGGCCGAGAATCGTGAACCGCGTCTGGTCTGGGCCGGCGGGAACTAGTCCCATCGGATCATTTCCGGACGGGTGCAGGCTGAGGGGGTGCTCCCGGCTTTCCCGAGGAAGTGTCACGACCCCTAGGATGCTCGGATGGACCCATTTGCCCAGTTCAACGTACGGCGCTCGGGTCGCCCGGACGGACAGCCGATGGTGTTCGTGCACGGATTCGGTTGTGACCAGCACATGTGGCGCCATGTCGCGCCCCACTTCGAGGACGAGTACCAGGTGGTGCTCTACGACCAGATGGGTGCCGGCGGCTCGGACCTGACCGCCTACGACCCGGAGCGCTACGACTCGCTGGAGGGTTACGCCCGGGACCTGCTGGACGTCTGCGCGGCCCTGGAGCTCGAGAACGTCATCCTGGTGGCCCACTCGGTCTCCGCGATGATCGGTGTGCTCGCCGATCTTGCCGAACCCGGCCGGATCGGCACGCACGTGATGGTCGCTCCCTCCCCGCGCTACGTCGACGACCCGCCGTACGTCGGGGGGTTCCAGGACGACGACATCGCCGAGATGCTCGACCAGCTCGACAGCAACTACCTCGGCTGGTCCAGCGCGATGGCGCCGGTCATCGTGGGCAATCCCGAACGACCTGAGCTGGGTGAGGAGCTCACCGAGAGCTTCTGCCGCGCCGACCCGGACATCGCTCGCCGCTTCGCCCGGGTCACCTTCCTCTCCGACAACCGGGCTGAGCTCGCCCAGCTCCGCACCAGGACCCTGGTGCTGCAGTGCCAGGAGGACGTGATCGCTCCGACGGCGGTGGGGGAGTACGTCCACGCCACCGTCCCGGGCAGCGAGCTCGTCGTCCTCGACGCCTTCGGACACTGCCCCCAGCTCAGCGCACCGGACGAGACGACCGCGGCGATCGCGTCGTTCTTGTCGCGAGTGGATGCGTGAGCCGGTTGTACTCGGTGCCGGAGGCCCGGCGCACGCCCTGGGAGGTGGGACCCGAGGAGGACCTCGGGGATGTGGCCCCGTGCGGCTACCTCACCACCTCGATGCACGGGCTGATCACCTCGGTCAACGACACCTTCCTGGCCTGGACCGGATATCGCCGTCACGAGCTGGTGGGGCAGTTCCGGCTGGTCGACCTGCTCACGGCCGGCGGGAAGATCTACCACGAGACGCACTTCTCACCGGCCCTGCAGATGCAGGGATCGATGCAGGAGATCGCCCTGGAGATCGTGCGCAGGAACGGCTCCAAGCTCCCGGTGCTGCTCAACGCCGTGCTGTCCCGAGACGTCGCCACACAGTCCACCGAGGTGCGGATCGCCGTCTTCGACGCGACCGACCGGCGTTCCTACGAGCGCGAGCTGCTCCGCGCGAAGGTCCGGGCCGAGGAGGCCGAGAACAGGGTCAGCGCCCTCGCCCGGACCCTGCAGGCCACCTTGATCCCGCCCACACCACCGCACATCGAGGGGCTCGACGTCTCGGCCGTCTACCGTCCGGGCGGCGACGGCGAGGAGGTCGGCGGGGACTTCTACGACGTCTTCCAGGTCGACGACGACACCTGGGTGGTGACCTTGGGCGACGTCTGCGGCAGTGGGGTGGAGGCCGCGGTGGTCACGGCGCTGGTGCGCTACACCCTGCGCGCCGTGACGATGCAGACGCGCAGCCCGGCGGAGGCGTTGAAGGCACTCAATGAGGTCCTCCTGCGCCACGAGTCCGACCGTTTCGCCACGGTGGTGCTGCTCCGGCTGCGGCGTACGGCGCACACCTGGGCCGCCACGATCAGCAACGGGGGACATCCCCTGGCGCTGCTGCGCGACGAGACCGGCGACGTCCGGGAGGTCGGGGAACCCGGCACCCTGACCGGTGCCGTCGCCGAGGTGAGCTTCACCGACGTCGATCTCGTGCTGCACCCGGGCGAGCAGCTCGTGCTCTTCACCGACGGCGTCCTCGAGGCCCGCTCCGCCACCGGCCTCTACGGCGAGGACCGCCTCAGGGCAGCGGTGGCCGCACTCGGACCGTCTCCGGACGCGGTGGTGCAGGGAGTGCTGGACAACGTGCTGCGCTACTCCGCGGGCACCTCACGCGACGACATCGCCGTGGTGTCGGTGGGAGTCCCGACAGCGACCCTGTGACCCCGGCGGGGGACTGGTCCGGGCCTCCCGGACCAGCCCACCCCTCGGTCATTTGCTGGCGTGCGTGTCGGACTCCTCGACCGGCGACGAGGCGTCCTCGGCCGCGTCACCGGGCCGGGCACCTGGGGCGCCGAGGTCCGCGCCCTGACGGACCAGCTCCTCGATCTGCTTGCCGGTCTCGGCGTCGACGCTCCTCCAGTACTCGAAGGCCCGCTCCAGCACGTCGCCCTCGACCCCGCCGAGCAGGTGCCCGGCCACGGTCTTGACGAAGGCGGCCCGGATCTCGTCGTCCCAGACATCGCGCACCAACGCGCCCGCCTGCCCGAAGTCGTCGTCGTCGGCACGCAGCGTGTAGGCCTGTCGGACCATGGCGCCGTCCGACTCCCAGCCCTCGGCGACCTCGCCGACCTGGTCGGCGTACCCGCGTCCGAAGGAGTTCGGGGCGTAGACCGGGTCGTCACCACGGTGCTCGTAGGCCATCGGGCCGTCCTGGGTATAGGTGTTCAGCTCCACCTTGGGACGGTTCACCGGCAGCTGCAGGTAGTTCGGGCCGATCCGGTAGCGGTGGGTGTCGGAGTAGGCGAACGTCCGGCCGAGCAACATCTTGTCGGGACTGAACCCGATGCCCGGGACGGTTGCGCTGGGCTCGAACGCCGCCTGCTCGATCTGGGCGAAGAAGTTCTCCGGGTTGCGGTTCAGGGTCATCGTGCCGACCTTGATCAGCGGGTAGTCGCTGTGCGGCCAGATCTTGGTCAGGTCGAAGGGGTTGTAGCGGTAGGTCTTCGCGTCCTCGTAGGGCATCACCTGGACCGAGAGCGTCCAGCTGGGGAAGTCGCCCCGGTCGATGGACTCGTAGAGGTCACGCCGGTGGAAGTCGGCGTCCTCCCCGGCGATCCGGGTGGCGTCGTCGTCGCTGAGCCCCTCGACACCCTGGTCGCTGTGGAAGTGGTACTTGATCCAGTGCTTCTCGCCGGCCTCGTTGATCCACATGTAGGTGTGCGAGCCGTAGCCGTTCATGTGCCGGTAGGTCTTGGGGATGCCACGGTCACCCATCAGGTAGGTCACCTGGTGAGCCGACTCGGGGTTGAGGCTCCAAAAGTCCCACTGCATGTTGTTGTCGCGCAGCCCGTTGCCGCCGCGGCGCTTCTGCGAGCGGATGAAGTGCGGGAACTTCATCGTGTCGCGGACGAAGAAGATCGGGGTGTTGTTGCCGACCAGGTCGTAGTTGCCCTCGCTGGTGTAGAACTTCAGCGAGAAGCCCCGCGGGTCGCGCCAGGTGTCGGGGGAGCCCTGCTCGCCGGCCACCGTGGAGAAGCGCGCGAGCATCTCGGTCCTCACCCCGGGCTGGAAGAGCGCTGCCTTGGTGTAGCGCGAGACGTCCTCGGTGGTCTCGAACTCGCCGAACGCACCTGAACCCTTGGCGTGCACGTTGCGCTCAGGGATGCGCTCACGGTTGAAGTGCGCCATCTGGTTCAGGAAGTGCACGTCGTGGAGCAGGATCGGCCCGTCCGGGCCGAGCGTGAGCGAGTTGCGATCGCTGGGCGCCGGGGAGCCGTGGTCGGTGGTGGAGCCGATCTCGGCCTCCGGGGACGGTGCGGTCGCGATCGAGCTGTCGGTCGGCTGGGGCAGGTCAGGCATGTGCTCACTCCTCGAGATGTGATGACTCCAGATCTCCGAGACAACCAGCCGTCCCGGAGCGATTCAAGGGCTGACCGCGGCAGCTGGTGCCGGCCACCGGCAGCTCAGGCCTGGTAGGTCCCGTGCAGGATCGCGCGTCCGAGGGTCTTGAAGGCCAGGTTGAAGCTGACCACCGCCGCAGAGGCGTCGGAGTCGACACCCAGCGTCTCCTCCTGCACCGCGTGCACGACGAAGTAGTAGCGGTGCGGCTGGTCGTTCTCCGGGGGCGCAGCCCCCATAAAGGCCTTGGTGCCGCCGTCGTTGCGGCACATGAACGCCTTGCCCGGCAGATCGGCACCCTCGGACCCGGCACCGGCCTCCAGCGAGGTCACGTCGGCGGGGAGGTCCACGAGCACCCAGTGCCAGAAGCCTGACGGAGTGGGGGCGTCGGGGTCGAAGCAGGTGACGGTGAAGCTCTTCGTGCCCTCCGGGGCGTCGCTCCAGGACAGCTGGGGAGAGGTGTCCCCGTGCGCGTTGACCTGGGTCTGAGCCAACGGCTGGCCGTCGGCGACATCGTCACTGGTGACGGTGAAGGACTCGACCTGGGGGAGCAGCGAGTAGGGGTCGGGGTGCACTGGGCGTTCGAGGCTCATGGGGCGAACATAGTCCGCAGGGTGGAAGGGCCGGGCCGGCGCCGGGCCCGGCGCCGTCACAATGGGGTCGTGACGTCCCCACCTCCCGGTCCGCCGCCGGCACCCGCTGCCGGTGACTTCCCGACCTATCCCACCGGGCTGCGCCTTGCCGGGCGCAAGGTGGTGGTCGTCGGTGGTGGTGCCGTCGCCCAGCGTCGGCTGCCGTCGTTGATCGCGGCCGGCGCCGACGTGCACGTGGTCGCGCCCGAGGTCAGTCCCGCGATCGAGGGTCTCGTGGGCTCCGGTGAGATCACCTGTCACCTCCGGCGGTTCCAGGACACCGACCTCGACGACGCCTGGTACGTCGTGGTGGCCACCGACGATCCCGGCACGAACGCGCACGTCGGTGCCGTCGCCGAGGGCGCCCGGGTCTTCTGCGTCCGCTCGGACTCGGCCGTGGACGGTACGGCGTACACGCCGGCCGTGGGCAGCCACGACGGGGTCACCGTCGCGGTCGTGGGCAGCTCGGCCACTGACCGGGACCCCCGTCGCTCGGCCAACCTGAGGGATGCGATCGTCTCCGGACTTCGTCAGGGGGAGCTCAGCTCCGAGCGGGACCGCGTGGTGCCGGGTGGGGTGGTGCTGGTCGGCGGTGGACCCGGGGACCCTGAGCTGATCTCGGTGGCCGGGCGCAAGGCGTTGATGGAGGCCGACCTCGTCGTCGCCGACCGGCTCGCCCCGCGCGAGCTGCTGGGGGAGCTCCCGGAGAGCACCGAGATCATCGACGTCGCCAAGCTGCCGCGTGGGCGCTCGGCCCAGCAGGCGGAGATCAACCGGATCATCGTCGACGGGGCGCTCTCCGGGAAGCGGGTGGCGCGCTTCAAGGGCGGCGACAACTTCATCTTCGGCCGTGGGTTCGAGGAGGTTCTGGCCTGCCGCGAGGCCGGGGTGCCGGTGCGCGTGATTCCCGGGATCAGCAGCCCGCTCGCCGTGCCTGCCGTCGCCGGGATCCCCGTGACCCACCGCGGGATCACCCACGAGTTCACCGTGGTCAGCGGCCACCTGCCCCCGGGCCACCCCGAGTCTCTCGTGAGGTGGGGAGCACTGGCCTCCCTGCAGGGCACGATCGTGCTGATGATGGGGGTGGAGAACGCGCCCCTGATCGCAGAGGTGCTGATGCGCGGAGGCAGGTCGGCGCAGACCCCGGTCGCGGTCGTCTGCGACGGCACCATGCCCACCGAGCGCACGGTGCTCACCGAGCTCGCCGACCTCGCAGGGGCGATCGAGCGCGAGTCGGTCCGGCCGCCGGCGATCATCGTGATCGGCGACGTGGTCCGGGTCGCCCACCCGCAGCACTTCCAGGACTGACCCGGTGGCGACGCTGATCGAGATCGACGATCCCGAGGACCCGCGGCTCTCCGAGTACCGCAACCTGCGCGACGTGCAGCTGCGGCGCTCGCTCGAGGCCGAGCACGGTCTGTTCCTCGCCGAGGGGGAGAAGGTGGTCCGGCGTGCGGTCGAGGCGGGCTACGGCGTCCGGTCGTTCCTGCTGGCACCCCGCTGGCTGGACGGCCTGTCGGCGGTGCTGGCGACCACCGACGCGCCGTGCTACGTGCTGGCCGAGGAGCTTGCCGAGCAGGTCACCGGCTTCCACGTCCACCGCGGTGCGCTGGCCGCGTTGAGCAGGACGCCCCTGATCTCGGTCGAGGAGCTGCTCGCGGATGCGCGCACGATCGTGGTCTGCGAGGACATCGTGGACCACACCAACGTCGGGGCGATCTTCCGCTCGGCCGCCGCGCTCGGCGTCGAGGGCGTACTCCTCGCGCCGCGCTGCGCCGACCCGCTCTACCGGCGTGCCGTCAAGGTGGGCATGGGTGCCGTCTTCACCCTGCCCTGGACACGGCTCCCTGAGTGGTACGACGCCATGCCGATGCTTCACGACCAGGGATTCACCACTGTCGCCCTCACCCTGGCCGATGACGCCGCGCCGCTGGAGGACGTGGTGGCCGGGGTCGACCGGCTCGCGCTCGTGCTCGGATCCGAAGGGCATGGGCTCTCCGCGCGCTGGGAGACCAGCGCCGACCACCGCTCGGTGATCGGCATGCGCGGGGGGATCGACTCGTTGAACGTGGCGGCAGCGGCAGCCGTGGCTTGCTACATCGCCCGAAATCGCTGATCTCCCGCAATCGCTCATGTCGGATTCTCGTCATAGTCTGGGGTGAAGCCCGGGGGGAATGCCATGAACTCCAGCAAGCAGTCACGTGCTCTCGACGACGTCGTCCGTCAGGTGGCGGACTACGCGATCATCGCGTTGGACCCCCACGGCGTGATCGAGACGTGGAACCTCGGTGCGGAGCGGCTCAAGGGCTACACCAAGGACGAGGCCGTCGGTGCGCACTTCTCGATGTTCTACACCGCGGACGACCGCCTGGCAGGGTTGCCAGGGCACCTGCTCGCGCGCGCCCGCGCCGCCGGCCGGGTCGAGCACCGAGGTTGGCGGGTGCGTCGCGACGGCTCGCAGTTCTGGGGAGACGTGGTGATCACGGCGCTCTACGACGAGGCCGGGCACCACACCGGGTTCGGCAAGGTCACCCGGGACCTGACCGAGCAGCACGAGCTGCAAGAGGCACTGCGCGCCAGTGAGGAACGCTTCCGGCTCCTGGTGGGGCAGGTGGCGGACTACGCGATCATCGCGCTCGACCCGGAGGGGTTGATCGAGACCTGGAACCTCGGCGCCGAGTACCTCGAGGGCTACGCCGCCGAGGAGGTCATCGGTCGGCACTTCTCGTTGTTCTACACCGAGGAGGATCGGCGCGGGAACCTCCCGATGCGGCTGCTGGCGCAGGCGCGGAAGGCTGGGAGCGTGGAGTGCGCGGGGTGGCGGGTGCGCAAGGACGGGTCCCGGCTGTGGGCGGAAGTGGTGATCACCGCCCTGCACGACGACGCCGGCCGGCTCACCGGGTACGCCAAGGTCACCCGGGACCGGACCGAGCTCAAGCGGCGTGAGGAGGCGGGCGACGCCTTCTACGCCAACTTCAGCCACGACTTCCGCACCCCGTTGACCGCGATCATCGGCTACACCGAGGCGATCCGGCTGACCGCGGGGCCTGCGCCGGAGCACATGCTCACGCGGATCGAGGCCAACGCGGAGCGGCTGCTCGCGATGCTCGAGGACCTGGTCCAGTTCTCCGAACAGCACGAGGAGCTGCCCGCCCTGGAGCTGGAGCTGCTCGACATCACGGAGCTGGCGCGTGACGCGGTCCGTGACCTGCCTCCGGGCCTGGGCCCCCAACGGATCGAGCTGCACGGTGCCTGCGTCACGGCTCTGGCGCACGTCACCGCCATGCACCGGGTCCTGACCAACCTGCTGATCAACGCCTTGAAGTACTCCGAGGACGGCACCCCGATCGAGCTGGAGATCGCCGAGACCGAGCACGGGAACGTCAGGATCAGGGTCTGCGACCAGGGGCGGGGCATCGACCCGGCGGACCTCGCCACGATCTTCGACGAGGGCGAACGCGGCCGGCTCGCCTCCGAGGACGGCGGCATGGGCCTGGGCCTCTCCAGCGTCCGGGAGCTCGTGCGGCAGCAGCAGGGGACGGTGCACATCGACAGCCAGCGCGGTGTGGGCACCACCGTCACGGTGGAGCTGCCGGCTGCCGATCGGGCCCTGCCACCGGAGCAGCGCGGCGACACCTCGCGCGCCTACTCCGCCAAGGGCCAGCCGAGCGGGTAGTCCTCCGCGGCGGCCTCCATCTGCTTGCGCAGCTTCTTGCGCTGACGGTCGCTGATCCGGTCACCGAAGACCGTGCCGCGGGTGTGGTCGGTCTCGTGCTGCAGGCACCGCGCCAACGTCCCGTCGCCCTCGTAGCTGACCTCCTCGCCGTCCAGCCCCTGCCCGGTCACCCGCGCCCACTCGGGCCGCGCGCAGTCGACGAAGGCACCCGGGTAGGACAGGCACCCCTCCTCGCTGTCGTCGAGTCGCCGTTCGCGGCCCTCGGGCAACGAGAGCGAGGGGTTGCACACGATCCCGCGGTGCATCGTCCCGTCGGCGTCGGGGCAGTCGAAGACGAACACCGCCAGGTCGACTCCGATCTGGCAGGCGGCGAGCCCGACCCCGTCGGCGGCGTACATCGTGGCGACCATGTCGGCCACCAGCTCGCGGAGCTCCTCGCCGAAGTCGGTGACCGGCCGAGCCACCCGGTGCATCACCTCGGTGCCCCAGCGGGTCATCGGCCGGATCGTGCCCCCTGTGGGGAGGGTGGCGCCGGAGGCGGGTTCCGTGGGAGTGCCGGCCGGGGTCGCAGGATCGAGAGCCATGGAGGAATCCTAGGAGAACCCCGACTCGGGTCCGAACCGCGTGACGTCCGCCACGTAGTCAAAGTGTGGCGCGAAGTGTAACTCGCAGTTACATTTTCTCCATGGCCTCCAATCCCACGAACACGCCGACCCAGAAGCCCCAGAAGCTCCCGTGGAGCCTGCTGCGAGCCGGAGGGCGGCACGGCCTCTCCGACGAGGAGGTCCGCGACCCGATCGGCCTCGCGGTGATGGCGCTGAACCGGATCGCCTCCAGCGACATCATCGACCGCCTCGGCATGCGCAAGGCCAGCGAGCAGACCGTCTTCCGGGTCACCAGCGCCGGGTTCCGTACGGCGGGCACGGTAGGTCGCACCTTCGCCCGCGCCGGGAAGGCCACCCGCGGGAACCGGGTGCCGACCGCGAAGAACACCGGCCTGTTCGACCTGACCCCCGGCGAGGACGAGCAGATGCTGGCCGACGTGGTCGGTGAGTTCGCCTCGGAGGTCGTGCGGCCTGCGGCGTCGGAGGCCAACGAGGCCTGCGCGGCCCCCGAGGCCCTGCTCAAGGCCACCCTGGAGATCGGGCTGCCGATCCTGGGAGTCTCCGAGGACCTGGGCGGGATCGCGGCCGAGCGCTCCGCGATGGCCGGCACGCTGGTGCACGAGGCGCTGGCCAAGGGCGACATGGGCCTCGCCGTGGCGGCGCTGGCGCCGGGCGCGGTGGCCACGACGCTCTCGCTCTTCGGCAGCGACGAGCAGCAGTCGACCTACCTCCCGGCGTTCACCGGCGACACGGTGCCGGCAGCGGCGCTCGCCCTGGCCGAGCCCACGGCACTCTTCGACCCCCTCACCCCTGCCGCCACCGCAGTCCGCTCTGGGACGGGCTTCGTGCTCAACGGGGTGAAGTCGGCCGTCGTCCGTGGCGCCGACGCCGAGCTCTTCGTCGTGGGTGCGGCCCTGGACGGGGTGCCGCACCTGTTCATCGTGGAGTCCAAGACGCCCGGGATCACCATCGAGTCCGACCCGTCGATGGGGGTGCGGGCCGCGAGCCTCTCGCGCCTGGTCCTCGACGACGTCGAGGTGGAACAGGTCTCGCTCCTCGGCGACGCCGACGACTACCGCGAGTGCGTCCGGCTCTCGCGGCTCGCGTGGTGCGCCCTGGCCGTCGGCACCGGCCAGGCCGTGCTCGACTACGTCACTCCCTACGTCAAGGAGCGCGAGGCGTTCGGTGAGCCGATCGCCCACCGTCAGTCGGTGGCCTTCATGGTCGCCAACATCGCGATCGAGCTCCAGGGCATGCGCCTGGTCACCTACCGGGCCGCGAGCCGGGTGGCGCAGGGCAAGCCCGCCGAGCGCGAGATCGCCCTGGCCCGTCGCCTGTGCGCGGAGCGCGGCATGCAGATCGGCCTGGACGGCGTACAGCTGCTCGGCGGCCACGGCTTCGTCAAGGAGCACCCGGTGGAGCGGTGGTACCGCGACCTGCGTGCGATCGGCCTGATGGAAGGAGCGGTCCTGGTCTAGGTGGTCGTCGAGTCGCTTCGTTTCCCAGCTCTGCAACCACCCCAGGAGACATTCCCATGATCAACCTCGAGACCCCCAAGAAGATCCGTCCGCTAGTCGACCAGGCCCACCAGGTCGCGATGAACATGCTGCGCCCGATCTCGCGCAAGTACGACGAGGCCGAGCACTCCTACCCCAAGGAGCTCGACATGCTCGCCGCGATGATCGACGGCATCTCCGAGTCCGGCGCCGGAGGCGGCGCCGGTGCGGGCGGCGTACGCCGTGACGAGAAGCCCGAGGCCAAGAGCGGCAACAAGAACGGCGCCAACCTGGCCTCGGTGCTCTCCATCATGGAGATGTGCTGGGGTGACGTCGGCCTGCTGCTGTCGATGCCCCGGCAGGGGCTGGGCAACTCCGCGATCGCCTCGGTCGCCAACGACGAGCAGCTCGAGCGGTTCGCCGGCACCTGGGCGGCGATGGCCATCACCGAGCCCGGCACCGGGTCGGACTCCGCCAACATCTCGACCACTGCCCGCAAGGACGGCGACGAGTACGTCCTCAACGGCGAGAAGATCTACGTCACCTCCGGCGAGCGCGCCGACAGCGTGGTCGTGTGGGCGACCCTCGACAAGGACCTGGGTCGCGCCGCGATCAAGTCCTTCGTGGTCAAGAAGGGCAACCCCGGCATGAAGGTGGAGCGGCTCGAGCACAAGCTCGGCATCCGCGCCTCCGACACCGCGGTGATCATCTTCACCGACTGCCGCGTCCCGGCCGAGGACCTGCTCGGCTCCCCGGAGATCGACCCCAAGCAGGGTTTCGCCGGCGCGATGGCGACCTTCGACAACACCCGGCCCCTGGTGGCCGCGATGGCCGTGGGCTGCGCGCGCGCTTCACTCGACCTGACCCGCGACATCCTCAAGGACGCCGGCATCGAGATCGACTACGACCGGCCCGCGCTGACGCAGTCTGCTGCGGCAGCGACGTTCCTGCAGCTCGAGGCGGACTGGGAGGCGGCCTACCTGCTGACCCTGCAGTCGGCGTGGATGGCCGACAACCGGCAGCCCAACTCGATGGAGGCCTCGATGGCCAAGGCCAAGGCCGGCCGGGTCGGCTCCGACGTCACCTTGCGCTGCGTGGAGCTCGCCGGCACCTTCGGCTACTCGGAGACCGAGCTGCTGGAGAAGTGGGGCAGGGACTCCAAGATCCTGGACATCTTCGAGGGCACCCAGCAGATCCAGCAGCTGATCGTGGCGCGCCGCCTGCTGGGGCTGAGCTCGGCCGAGCTGAGGTAATCCGCCGCGAACCGGGCACTGTGGGGGGATGAAGCTCTACGCCGACACCTCCGTCCGCCGCACGACCCAGATCGTCGGGGACCTCGCGGTCCTGGTCTGGGTCTGGGTGTGGATCGCCTTCGCACGCAAGGTCCACGACGCGACGCTGGGGCTGGGTGCGCCGGGCCGCAAGATCGAGTCGTCGGCCGGCGACCTGGCCACGCGGCTCCGGGACGCCGGAAGCACCGTTGCGAACCTGCCGCTCGTGGGGGACAGCGCACGGGCGCCGTTCGACCGGGCCGGTGACGCAGCCAGTGGGCTATCGCAGGCCGGGCGACAGCAGGTGGAGGTCGTCGGCACCCTCGCGCTCTGGCTGGGTCTCGCGGTGGCGCTGATCCCGATCCTGATGCTGCTGTGGCTCTACCTGCCCCCACGGATCGCGTTCGTACGCCGGGCCACCGCCGGTCAGCGCTTCCTCGACGCGGGTGCCGATCTCGACCTGTTCGCGTTGCGCGCCATGGTGCACCAACCCCTGCACGTGCTCGCCCGGATCGACCCGGACCCGGCCGGTGCGTGGCGTCGGCGCGAGGTCGAGGTGGTGGACCGGCTGGCCAGGTTGGAGCTGCACTCGGTCGGCCTGCGGCCCCCTGCGGGGCTCAGCTCGTCGTCGCGGCCGGTCCCGGCTCCGCCACGAAGCACTCCGGCTTCACCCAACCCCGAGTGACGAACGCGGCGGTCACGGCGTCCACGACCGCCTGCACCGCTTCGGCCGGCACCAGGGCGATCGCCGACCCCCCGAAGCCACCGCCGGTCATCCGCGCCCCGAGCGCCCCGGCTGCCCGGGCCGTCTCGACAGCGACGTCGAGCTCCTCGCAGGAGACCTCGAAGTCGTCGCGCAACGAGGTGTGCGAGGCGTCCAGGAGCGGACCGAGCAGGGCCCAGTCATCCGCACGCAGGGCGGCCACGAAGGCGTCCACCCGGGCCACCTCGGTGAGGACGTGCCGCACCCGTCGGCCGAGCGGTTCGGGCAGCCCCTCCGTGGTCGCCGTCGCCTCGCTCAGGTGGTCGACCCCGAGCTGTTTCGCCGCCCGGTCGCACTCCTCGCGCCGGGAGCCGTAGCCACCGTCGTTGAGCGCGTGGGTCACCTTCGTGTTGATCACCAGCAGGGCCAGTCCGTGCGGTGCGGGGTCGAACGGCACCTGCTCCCGCTCACCGGTGGCGAAGTCCACGAGAAGCGCGTGCGCCGGCTCGGCGTACACCGCGATCGTCTGGTCGAGGCCGCCGGTGGGGGCGCCGACGGTCTCGCCCTCGGCCCGGACACAGGCAGCGACCAGCTCCTCGCGGCTGCGGCCGAGGCCCAACGCAGCGTCCACCGCGACGGCGACGCTGCACTCCAGCGCCGCGGAGCTGGAGAGCCCCGAGCCGACGGGGACGTCGCTGGTGATCTCGATCTCCATGCCGTGGTCGACCCCGAGTGCCAGCAGCACCCCGCCGACGTAGAGCACCCACGAGTCCTCCTCCGCGACCGAGCCGAGGGCCGCGTAGTCACCCATCCAGCGGCGCTCACCGCTGACGACGTGCAGCTGCGCGTCGTCCCGGAGCAGCACGGTGGCGGAGGTGGTCCGCGAGAGCGCGATCGGCAGGCAGCGGCCGCCGTTGTAGTCCACGTGCTCGCCGATCAGGTTGACCCGACCCGGCGCGACCCCCCTCACCGACTCCCGAGAAGTGGGGGGGCGGGTAGATTCCTCTGCTGTGCGATTCCTCTCCGACATGCGTCAACCGTATGACCTGACCTACGACGACGTGTTCATGGTTCCGGGACGTTCGGCGGTGACCTCGCGCTACGACGTGAACCTCGCCACGCTCGACGGCACCGGCACCACGGTGCCGATCGTGGTGGCCAACATGACCGCGGTCTCGGGTCGCCGGATGGCCGAGACCATCGCCCGGCGCGGCGGCATCAGCGTCCTGCCCCAGGACATCCCGCTCGACATCGTCGAGGAGGTGGTCTCCTGGGTGAAGCAGCGGCACCCGGTCTTCGAGACCCCGATCACCCTGAGCGCCCAGCACGCGGTCAGCGATGCCCTGGCCCTGCTGCCCAAGCGGGCGCACCGCGCCGCGGTGGTGCTCGAGGACGGGCGCCCCGTCGGCGTGGTCACCGAGGCCGACTGCACCGGCGTCGACCGGTTCACCCAGGTCGGCGACGTGATGTCCACGGACATGACCACGCTCAAGCACACGATGGGGCCCCGGGAGGCGTTCGACGTGCTCGCGGCCTCACGCCACCGTCTCGCCCCGGCGGTGGACGACGAGGGCGCCCTGGTCGGCATCCTCACCCGGCTAGGCGCCCTGCGCTCGACGATCTACAACCCGGCGCTGGACGCCCGGGGCCGGCTGCGGGTCGCCGCGGCGCTGGGAGTCAACGGCGACGTGGCCCAGAAGGCTGAGCGCCTGCTCGCCATGGGGGTGGACTGCCTGGTGATCGACACCGCCCACGGCCACCAGGAGCGGATGCTGGACGCCCTGCGCGAGGTCCGTGCCATCGACCCGGACGTCCCCGTCGTGGCCGGCAACGTGGTCTCGGCCGCAGGCGTGCACGACCTGGTCGAGGCCGGCGCCGACATCATCAAGGTCGGTGTCGGGCCGGGGGCGATGTGCACGACCCGGATGATGACGGGCGTCGGACGACCGCAGTTCAGTGCGGTCCTGGAGTGCGCCGAGGCAGCACGCCAGCACGGCAAGCACGTGTGGGCCGACGGGGGAGTGCGGCACCCGCGCGACGTTGCGTTGGCGCTGGCTGCCGGCGCCTCCCAGGTGATGGTCGGCTCGTGGTTCGCCGGCACGCACGAGTCGCCGGGGGACCTGCAGGTGGGCGCCGACGGCCGCGCCTACAAGGAGAGCTTCGGGATGGCCTCGGCACGGGCGGTGGCCAACCGCACCTCGCGCGACACCGTCTTCGACCGCGCCCGCAAGAGCCTCTACGAGGAGGGGATCTCCTCCTCGCGGATGTTCCTGGACCCGGCACGACCGGGCGTGGAGGACCTGCTCGACGAGATCTGCTCCGGGGTCCGGTCCGCGGCGACGTACGCCGGGGCGCACGACCTGGCCGAGTTCAGCGAGCGCGCGGTGGTGGGCGTGCAGTCCGCTGCCGGCTTCGCGGAGGGACGGCCGCTCCCCGGGGGCTGGTGAGACGTCCCAGCCCCCGGGGCGGCCCGTGGCCTCAGGCCACGTCGAACCGGTCGAGGTTCATCACCTTGTCCCACGCGGCGACGAAGTCCCGCACGAACTTCTCGCCGGCGTCGTCGCTGGCGTAGACCTCCGCGACCGCCCGGAGCTCGGAGTTGGACCCGAACACGAGGTCGTTGCGGCTACCGGTCCAACGGATCTCTCCGCTGGCGTCGCGCCCCTCGTAGGTGGTGTCGTCGGCGGCGCTCGGCTTCCACGTGGTGCCCATGTCGAGCAGGTTCACGAAGAAGTCGTTGCTCAGCGTCCCCGGACGCGTGGTGAGCACGCCCAGCGGCGACTGGCGGTGGTTGGCGTCCAGCGCCCGCAGGCCGCCCACGAGCACGGTCATCTCCGGGGCGCTCAGGGTCAGCAGGTTGGCCCGGTCGACCAGCAGGAACTCGGCCGGCAGCTGGTTGCCCTTGCCCAGGTAGTTGACGAAGCCGTCGGCGGAGGGCTCCAGAGGCGCGAAGGACTCGACGTCCGTCTGCTCCTGCGAGGCGTCGGTCCGGCCCGGGGTGAAGGGCACCGTGATCTCGTGGCCCGCGTCGCGAGCGGCCTTCTCGACACCGGCACAGCCGGCCAGCACGATCAGGTCGGCCAGGGAGACCTGCTTGCCTGTGGACTGGGCGGAGTTGAAGCTCTCCTGGACACCCTCGAGCGTGCGGAGCACGCCGGCGAGCTGGTCGGGGTTGTTGACCTCCCAGCCACTTTGGGGCTCCAGCCGCAGCCGGGCACCGTTGGCTCCGCCGCGCTTGTCGCTGCCGCGGAACGTCGAAGCAGACGCCCACGCCGTGGCGACGAGCTGCGAGACGGTCAGGCCCGTGGCAAGGACCTGCTCCTTGAGGGCGGCCACGTCGTCGGCGTCGACCAGCTCGTGGTCGACCGCGGGCACGGGGTCCTGCCACAGCAGCGTCTCGCTGGGCACCAGCGGGCCGAGGTAGCGCTGGACCGGGCCCATGTCGCGGTGCGTGAGCTTGTACCAGGCGCGGGCGAAGGCGTCGGCGAACTCCTCGGGGTTCTCCAGGAAGCGCCGCGAGATCGGCTCGTAGACCGGGTCGAAGCGCAGCGCCAGGTCGGTGGTCAGCATCGTCGGGGGACGGTTCAGGGTGCCGTCCTCCGGGTCCGGCACGGTGTTCGCGCCCGCCCCGTCCTTGGCCTGCCACTGGTTCGCGCCGGCCGGGCTCGAGGTGAGCTCCCACTCGTAGCCGAAGAGGTTCTCGAAGAAGCCGTTGCTCCACTGCACCGGCGTCGAGGTCCAGGTGACCTCCAGGCCGCTGGTGATCGCGTCGCGACCCTTGCCGCTGCCGTAGGTGTTGCGCCAGCCGAGCCCCTGCTCCTCCAAGGGAGCGCCCTCGGGCTCGTCGCCGACGAACTCGTCGGGGTCGGCCGCACCGTGGGTCTTGCCGAAGGTGTGGCCGCCTGCGATCAGGGCGACGGTCTCCTCGTCGTTCATCGCCATCCGGCCGAAGGTCTCGCGGATGTCGCGCGCCGAGGCCAGCGGGTCCGGGTTGCCGTTGGGCCCCTCGGGGTTGACGTAGATCAGGCCCATCTGCACCGCGGCGAGCGGGTTCTCCAGCTCGCGGTCACCGGTGTAGCGCTCATCGCCGAGCCAGGTCTGCTCGGGGCCCCAGTAGACGTCCTCGTCGGGCTCCCACACGTCGGCGCGCCCACCGGCGAAGCCGAAGGTCTTCAGGCCCATGGTCTCCAGGGCGCGGGTGCCGGTGAAGACGATCAGGTCGGCCCACGAGATCGACTGGCCGTACTTCTGCTTGATCGGCCACAGCAGTCGGCGCGCCTTGTCGAGGCTGGCGTTGTCGGGCCAGCTGTTCAGCGGGGCGAAACGCTGCATGCCGGCTCCGGCGCCGCCACGACCGTCGTGGATCCGGTAGGTGCCGGCGCTGTGCCAAGCCATCCGGATGAAGAAGCCGCCGTAGTGGCCGAAGTCGGCCGGCCACCAGTCCTGTGAGTCGGTCATCAGCGCGTCGACGTCGTGCGTGAGCGCGTCGAGGTCGAGCGCGTTGAAGGCCGCGGCGTAGTCGTAGTCCGCCCCCATCGGGTTGGCCACCGCGGGGTGCTTGCGCAGGATCTTCAGGTTCAGCTGGTTCGGCCACCAGTCGCGGTTGCCCGCACCCTCGGTGGGGTGGTTGCGCGGTCCGACGGAGGCCACGGGGCACTTGGCCTCGCTCTCCTCCGAGTTCATGTCTCCGACTACGGCGTCGTGGTTCTCAGGCACGTTGATCCTTTCGGGTGGTGGCTCTGGCGAGATGGTGGGTTCAGGAGGTGGTGGCGCAGGCAGGGCACACGCCCCAGAAGATGACCTCGGCCTCGTCGATCGAGAAGCCGTGGTCCTGCGACGCGGTCAGGCAAGGTGCCTCGCCGAGCGCGCAGTCGACGTCGGCGATCGCCCGGCAGGACCGGCAGACCACGTGGTGGTGGTTGTCACCGACCCGCGCCTCGTAGCGCGCCACCGAGTTCGCCGGCTGGATCCGGCGTACGAGTCCGGCGCCGGTCAGGGCGCGCAGCACGTCGTAGACGGCCTGGTGGGAGACCTCGCCGAGATCGCGGCGTACGGCGTCGATGATCAGGTCGGTCTCCGCGTGCGGGCGGGCGTGCACCGCGGCCATCACCGCGACCCGCGGGCGGGTCACGCGCAGGTCTGCGGAGCGCAGCATCTGCTCGAAGTCCACGGTGGTCGTCATCCCGACCACCCTCACCCATATTCTTGAATGAGTCAAGAATACCCGGCGGCAGCCCCAGCGGGATCCGCCGGATAGAGCAACAGACCGAACCCACAAGGGATTCGGTCTGTCATGGATCTCGTGAGAGACCCGCTCGGTGTCCGAGGGGGGACTTGAACCCCCACGCCCGATAAAGGGCACTAGCACCTCAAGCTAGCGCGTCTGCCTATTCCGCCACCCGGACGAGCGGGGGCAACACTAACAAGGTGCGCGCGGGTTCGAGTAATCGCCCCACCCTGCTGCGGATCATCGGGTCAGGGGCGTACGCCGTGGTCGGCCATCCAGGCGGCCGGGTCCACCGGGTCACCGTCGCCCGGGCGCACCTCGAGGTGCAGGTGCGAGCCGGTCACGTTGCCGGTCGAGCCGACGTACCCGATCACCTCGCCCGGTGCCACGTGCTGGCCGACCGAGACCGCGACGCTCGACTGGTGGGCGTACCAGAGCACGGTGCCGTCGGAGAGCCTCACGACAGTCTTGTTGCCGTAGGCGCCGTCGTAGCCGGTGGAGACGACGACGCCTCCCGTGACGGTGCGGATGGGGGCGCCCTCGGCGGCGGCGAAGTCGAGCCCGGTGTGCGTACTCGACCACAGCGAGCTCGCGGCGCCGAAGCGCCCGGTGAGGTGGTAGCCGGTGACGGGGAGGCGGTAGACCGGGGGCTTGGCCTTGAGATGCACCCCGGGCACGACCCGCACCGGTGCGAGCGGCTTGGGTCCGACCTCGGGCCCGGCCTGGTCGCCTGCTCGGTCATCAGCCAGGGGAGCAGCCACCGGAGCGATCGCGGCCTCGGCGAGAGCGGCCGCCTCGGTCGGGGCCAGGAGCGAGGTCACCACGAGTGCCGCGGCGGGCGCCAGGACCAGGGTGCGGACACGGGGGAGTGGGCGCGAAGATGGGCGCGAAAATGGGCGGGGGCGGGGTGAGAAGCGCATGTCGGTAGTCCTCCGCGCGCCGGGTGCATTCATCGCGACCAGCTGCCCGAGGCGGCTGTCCTGCTCGTCGGAGGCCCTGTTCATCCGGGGGCACGTGGCGGGGTCGAGCAGGAAGAGGCGTCTTCCACCGCGACGTTGGTGCGGGCGTCACGCTTGCTGCTGCTAGCGCGACATCTACGATTGAGACAGCCTTCGAGCGTGGATGCAAATCCAGCGCTTGCAACCTTGTTAGCGCCGTCACATCTTCGCTCGCCGCCCCGCGGGAGCGCACCCCGGGGCGCGACCAAGGTCACAGCGAGGCCGAGGCTGGCTAGAGTGGCCAGCCCGCACCACATTCCCGACGAGAGGACTCCTGATGGGCATCGGTGACAAGGCGAGCAACTCCTTCGAGGACGCCAAGGGCAAGGTCAAGGAGCAGACCGGCAGGGCCACCGATGACGAGGAGCTGGAGGCGGAGGGCAGGGCCGACCAGGTCGAGGCCTCGGTCAAGGACGGCGTGGAGCACCTCAAGGACGCTGCCGACGACCTGAAAGACGCCTTCAAGAAGTAACACCGGAAATGGCCCCGGGCTAGACATGTCGGACGATCAGGACCACGAGGTGGTGCCAGGCCGGAGCGCTGCCCCTACGGTGTGCTCCATGGATGAGGCACCGCCGACGACGCTGGCCGCGTCCGGCATCGGCACCACCGCTCTGGGCAGGCTGCACCTCATGGTGAGCGCCGAGGGCGAGGCCTCGCAGGCGACCGAGAAGGTGGTCACGCGGCGCTGGCCGGACGCAGCAGCGGCGCGCGCCTGGTGCGACCGCTTCGTCTCCCGGTTGCCCCCCGACTCCAGCGTGCTGGAGATCCAGGTCTTCGAGGAGTCCTGGACCCACGCGCGCTCCTGGGAGTCCCGGCCCAACCGGCCGGAGTTCAACTCCCTCCAGGTGGGTGTGCTCCTCGAGGGTGCCAACGGCATCCGGTGGGGCCACGCCCTGCGGATGACGCCCTTGCCCGGTGCGCGCCGACTCAGCTGAGCGGCCACCCCTGCGTCAGGCAGGATGGGTCCCATGAGCACTCTTGGGAGCACCCCCGACTACGACCCGGCCGCCGAGGTCACCGAGATCTGCCGCGACCTGATCCGCATCGACACCACGAACTACGGCGACGACTCCGGGCCCGGTGAGCGCAAGGCGGCCGAGCACGTCGCGACGCTGCTCGACGAGGTCGGCATCGAGAGCGTGCTGTTCGAGGCCGAGCCCGGGCGCACCAACGTGCTGGCCCGCTGGGGCGGGGGCACCGGGGACCCGATCCTGGTGCACGGGCACCTCGACGTGGTGCCGGCCGATGCCGCGGACTGGGAGGTGCCGCCGTTCAGCGGCGAGATCAAGGACGGTCAGGTCTGGGGCCGCGGCGCGGTCGACATGAAGGACTTCGACGCGATGCTGCTCTCCACGGTGCGCGCCCGAGCCCGCGCCGGCGTAGTCCCGGACCGCCCGATCGTGCTGTGCTTCACCGCCGACGAGGAGGCTGGCGGCACCAAGGGGGCCGGGCCGCTCGTGCAGGCGCACCGGGAGTACTTCGAGGGCTGCACCTACGCGGTCGGCGAGGTCGGCGGGTTCTCCACGACGGTCCGTGGGCAGCGCCTCTACCTGGTCGAGGCCGCCGAGAAGGGGATGGCGTGGATGCGCCTCACCGCCAAGGGCCACGCCGGGCACGGCTCCATGCGCCATCCCGACAACGCGGTGACCACGCTCGCCGAGGCGGTCGCCCGGATCGGTCGCCACCAGTGGCCGGTGCGGCTCACCCCGACGATGAAGGTGCTGCTCGCCTCCGTCGCCGAGATCGCGGGCACCGAGGCCACCCCGGAGAACGCCGAGGCCCTGGTCGAGGAGTTCGGGCACGCCGCCCGGATGCTCAGCGCGGTGCTGCGCCACACCACCAACCCCACGATGCTCGACGCCGGCTACAAGGTGAACGTGGTGCCGGGGCACGCCACGGCCCAGGTCGACGGACGGTTCCTGCCCGGCCACGAGGAGGAGTTCCTCGCCACCCTGCGCGAGCTCGCCGGCCCGGACATCGAGATCGAGTGGATCAGCAAGCAGGCCGGCCTCGAGACGCCGTACGACGGCGAGATCGCGGACGCGATGACCGCCTCGCTGCTCGAGGAGGACCCGGACGCGATGGTGGCGCCGTTCTTGATGAGCGGTGGGACCGACGCCAAGTACTTCGCCCCGCTGGGCATGCGGGCCTTCGGGTTCGCGCCGCTGCGACTGCCCGCGGATCTCGACTTCACCGCGCTGTTCCACGGCGTCGACGAGCGGGTGCCGGTGGACGCGCTGGAGTTCGGCGCGCGGGTCTTCGACCGGTTCCTCGGCAAGATCTAGCCGCCTCCACACCGAGCTCGCGGGCGGGTCGGCGAGCTCAGACCAGGAAGGCGACCCGCTGGCGGATGATCCGGCGCCGCAACTGCACGCGACGGGTGCCGTCGGGCGCAAGCCGCAGCCGGGCGAGCTCCCACCCGCCGAGCTCGGCCCGCTCGACCAGCATCCGGGTGACCGCGCTGCGGGAGTGCTCCGCCGAGATCACCAGCTTCTCGAACTCGTACTCGATCCCCGGTCGTGGCACCCGGTGGTCGATCCGACGCTGCTTGGCTGAGCTCATCAGGCCTCCGTCCCCTCGCTCAGTTGTGACACACCTGCCGACACGTCCCGCGAGACGTCATCGAGCGCCTGGACGATCTCCACCGGGAGCTCGCACTCCTCGACGCCCAACGAGTCCCGCAGCTGTGCGGCGGTGCGCGCTCCCAGGATCGGGGCGGTCACGCCCGGACGGTCCCGCACCCAGGCGAGCGCGACCTCGAGCGGGGACCATCCCAGCCCCTCCGCGGCCCTGGCGACCGCCTCGACCACCCGCTGGTGCGACGGACCGAGGTAGCGGCCCACGAACGTGGAGAAGTGCGGAGAGGCGGCGCGCGAGTCGGCCGGGGTGCCGGCGCGGTACTTCCCGGTGAGCACGCCGCGTCCCAGCGGCGACCAGGGCAGGATCCCGAGCCCGAGGGCGTGGGCGGCCGGGATGGTCTCGGCCTCGACGGCCCGGTTGAGCAGGGAGTACTCCACCTGGTTGGAGGCGATCGGCGCCCGGCCCGGCACCGCTCGTTGCCAGGTCGCGGCTCGCGCGGACTGCCAGCCGTTGTAGTTGCTGACCCCGACGTACGACGCCCGGCCGGTCGCCACGGCGTAGTCCAGGGCCGAGAGCGTCTCCTCGAGCGGGGCGTCTTCGACCCAGGTGTGCACCTGCCACAGGTCGACGTGATCAACCCCCAGACGCGCCAGCGACGCATCGAGGGCGCTGATCAGGTGACCCCGCGAGGCGTTGGTGACGCGCTCGCGACCCCGTCGGCTGATGCCGGCCTTGGTGGCTAGCACGATCTCGTCGCGTGGGACCACGTCCCCGATCAGGGTGCCGATGAGCCGCTCGGAGTCCCCGTCGGTGTAGCCCGCGGCGGTGTCGAGCAGGGTGCCGCCGGCCTCGACGAACGCGACCAGCTGCTCGCGGGCCTCGTGCTCGTCGGTGTCCCGGCCCCAGGTCATCGTGCCGAGCCCGAGACGGGAGACCGAGAGCCCGGTGGAACCGAGGAACCGCTGCTGCATGGACGAAACGGTAGCCATCCCGGGGCCCGGACACCGCCTCGGCTCGCCGTCGGGGGACGGTCAGCCCACGGTCAGCCGGTCCGCGTAGGGTGTGGCCCGCCATGAACTACTTCCAAGCAGTCATCCTCGGGATCGTCGAGGGACTCACCGAGTTCCTCCCCGTCTCCAGCACGGGGCACCTGACCATCACCGAGAAGATGCTGGGCCTCCAGGTCGACGACCCGGGTGTCACGGCCTACACCGCCGTCATCCAGATGGGTGCGATCGCCGCGGTGCTGCTCTACTTCCGCACCGACATCTGGCGGATCGCGAGCGCCTGGGGCAAGGGCGTGGTGCGCCCGGAGTACCGCGGCCACTTCGACCACCGTTTCGGGTGGTACATCATCGCCGGCTCGGTGCCGATCGGCATCGTCGGCTTCCTGGGCAAGGACATCATCTCCGGGCCCCTGCGCTCGCTCTGGTGGGTCGGTGGCGCCCTGGTGGTGTGGAGCGCGGTGATGCTGTACGCCGAGAAGGCCGGTCCGCAGAGCCGGTCCGAGAAGCAGCTGACCCTCAAGGACACCATGGTGGTGGGCCTCGTCCAGTGCCTGGCACTGGTGCCCGGTGTCTCCCGCTCGGGCGCCACGATCTCGGCCGGCCTGCTGCGCGGGATCGACCGCGTCACCGCGACCCGGCTGAGCTTCTTCCTGTCCATCCCCGCCCTGACCGCTGCGGGGCTCTACGAGCTCAAGGACGCGATCAACAGCAGCATCGGGATCGGTCCGACCGTGGTCGGCACCGGGGTGAGCTTCGTGGTGGCCTACGTCTCGATCGCGTGGCTGCTGAAGTTCGTCTCGCACCACTCGATCGTGTGGTTCGTGCCCTACCGCGTCGCGCTCGGGCTCGGGCTGCTGGCCCTGCTCGCCGGGGGCGTCATCTCCGCGACCTGAGCGGTCACCACCAGCCGGCACGCTTGCTGATCACCAGCACCACCAGGGAGCTGCACAGCATCAGCAGCAGCGCCATCGGGTAGCCGAAGTACCACTGCAGCTCGGGCATGTGCTTGAAGTTCATCCCGTAGACGCTGCCGACCAGGGTCGGTGCCGCGACCAGGCCGACGGCGGCCGAGATCCGTCGCATGTCGTCGTTCTGCTGGATCGAGATCTGCGCCAGGTGCGCCTCGAAGGCCGATGAGAGCAGGCCGTCCAGCCCGTCGATGGTCTCGGCCACCCGGGACAGGTGGTCCGCGACGTCGCGGAAGTAGGGTCCGGCGTTCTCGTCGATCCCCGCCACCGCGCCGGCGCTGAACCTCTGCATCGGCTCGCGCAGGGGCATCACGGCGCGCCGCATCTCGGCCAGCTCGCGCTTGAGGACGTAGATCCGGGCGGAGTCGTTGGTGCGCTCGGTGGAGAACACCGATTCCTCGACCTCGTCCACGTCGACCTGCAGCGAGCCCGCGACCTCCTCGTAGCGGTCCACGACCTGGTCGCAGACGGCGTACACCACCGCTGAGGGGCCGTGCACCAGGACCTTCTGCATCCCCTCGAGCCTGCGGCGGGCACCGCTGAGGGCCCCACCGGCGCCGTGCCGGACGGTGATCACGAACGACGGCCCCACGAACAGGCTGATCTCACCGGTCTCGACCGCGTCCTCCTCGTCGACGTACCAGAGGCTCTTGAGCACGATGAACAGCGAGTCGTCGTAGCGCTCGACCTTGGGACGCTGGTGCGCGCGGATGGCGTCCTCGACCGCGAGCTCGTGCAGGCCGTAGAGATCGGCGACCGCTCCGAGCTCGTCGCTGGTCGGGTCGTGCAGGCCCACCCAGACGAAGTCGTGCTCCCCGGTCGCCGCGGCCCGCACCCCGGCGAGGTCGTGGAAATCGAGCTCCAGCTCCACCCGCTCGCCATTGCGGTACAAGGCGTTGTCGACGATCACGTGTGCAGGCTACGCAAGTACGCTCCCCGCATGGCAACAGTGATCCTGGCTCGGCACGGACGAACGGCGGCGAACGCGACCGGCGTGCTGGCCGGCAGGAGCAAGGGCGTCCACCTCGACGACACGGGCACGGCTCAGGCCAAGACCACCGGCGAACGGCTGGCCGGGCTGACCCTGGCGGCCGTGGTGACCAGTCCGCTGGAACGTTGCCGCGAGACCTCCCGGCTGCTGGTGCCGGGCACGCGGGCGGTCACCGAGCGCCGGTTGACCGAGTGCGACTACGGCGAGTGGACCGGGCAGGAGCTGAAGAAGCTTGCCAAGGAGCCGCTGTGGCGCACCGTGCAGTCCCAACCCTCCGCAGCCCGGTTCCCCTCCGGTGAGTCGCTCCAGGAGATGTCCTCGCGGGCGGTCGCGGCGATCCGGGAGCGGGACGCGCAGGTCGAGACCGAGGTGGGACCGCACGGTGTCTGGCTGGCGGTCTCGCACGGCGACGTGATCAAGGCGATCCTGGCCGACGCGCTGGGCATGCACCTCGACGCGTTCCAGCGGATCATGGTCGACCCGGCGAGCCTCTCGGTGATCACCTACACCACCCATCGCACCTTCGTGCACACCATGAACTCCTCCTCGGGCTCGCTGGCCCACCTCGCTGCACCGCCGAAACGTGCCGGCGGGCGGGGTCGCAAGCGTGGTCCGGCGTCGGTCGACGCGGTCGTCGGCGGTGGTGCCGGACCCTCGATCCCCGGCGCCGGTCCAGACGCTGGGACCAACCCCTAGGCTCGGACCATGCCCGTCATCCACCGCTTCGATCCGCCCGAGCGCTTCGTGCCGGGCACCGTCGGCGAGCCCGGTGCGCGCACCTTCTTCCTCCAGGCCCGCGAGGGCGCCCGGGTGACCTCGGTCGCGCTGGAGAAGCAGCAGGTGCAGATCCTGGGGGAGCGGGTGGCCGAGCTGCTCGACGAGCTGATCACCACCGACGCCGCCCGGACGACGATCCCGGCGATCACCCCGGTCGGGCTGATCGACACCGAGCCGCTCGAGCAGCCGATCGCCGAGGAGTTCCGTGCCGGCACCATCACGCTGTCCTGGGACGCCGAGGACGAGCGGGTCGTGATCGAGGTCTACCCGGTCGTCGAGGTCGAGATGGAGGCGCCAGTCGAGGCCGACGAGGAGGGCCTGATCGACCTCCCCATCGCCGAGCCGGAGCCCGACGAGGTGCTCCTGGTCCGGCTGCCGGCAGCCATGGCCCGCTCCTTCGCCGCCCGCGCCGAGTCCGTGGTCGCCGCCGGACGTGCCTCCTGCCCGTTCTGTGGAGGCCCGGTCGATGCCGACGGTCACCTGTGCCCCCGCGCCAACGGGTTCCGGCGCACCACCCAGGCCTGACGTCGTGGCCACCCCGGAGCTGCTCCCCGAGCTGACCCAGGCACCGCTGATGGTGCTGGGCCGGATCATGCCCGCCTCCAACCACACCTTCCTCGCGCAGCTCGGCGAGGAGGGTCCCAAGTGCGTCTACAAGCCGCGGTCCGGTGAGCGGCCGTTGTGGGACTTCACCGACGGCACCCTCGCTGCGCGCGAGTACGCCGCTCGGGTCGTCTCCGAGCACCTCGGCTGGAACGTCGTACCGCCGACCGTGCTGCGCGAGGGGCCGGCGGGCTTCGGGATGGTGCAGCTGTGGGTGGACGTCGAGGACGGCGTCGAGCCGGTCGACGTGGTGCCGGCCGACGCGCTCCCGCCCGGCTACCTGCACGTCCTGGACGCCACCGGTGCTCGAGACGAGCCGGTCGCCCTGGTCCACGAGGACACCGCTGCGCTGCGTCTGATGGCGGTCTTCGACGTGATCACCAACAACACCGACCGCAAGGGCGGCCACGTGCTCGCGGTGCCCGGCGGCCACCGCTACGGCGTCGACCACGGGGTCTGCTTCCACACCGACGACAAGCTCCGCACCGTGCTGTGGGGGTGGGCGGGCGAGCGGCTCTCGGACGTCGAGCTCGAGGGCGTGACCCGGGTGCACGACGACCTCGTCGGGGCGGGCTGCCTGCGCGAGGAGCTCGAGGACCTGCTTGCGGTGGCCGAGGTGGACGCCGTCGTACGCCGCTGCCAGGGCCTGCTGCGCACCGGCCGCCTGCCCGAGGTCGCCGGTGGCTGGCCCTCGATCCCGTGGCCGCCCTTCTGAGCGACGGCACCCGCAGGAGCGCCGCACCCGGCCGATAGAGTCGCGGCATGCGTGCGTGGACCTCTCCCGGGCCGGTGGCCCCCCGTCAGCTCGATGCCCGCGGACCGGCCGTGACCGTCTTCGACAGCTCGACCGGCAGAGCCGTCGAGCTGACCCCGCAGGACGGACCCGCACGGTTGTACGTCTGCGGGATCACGCCGTACGACGCGACGCACATGGGCCATGCCGCGACCTACGTCGCCTTCGACCTGCTCAACCGCGCCTGGCGCTCGGCCGGGCACGACGTGCGCTACGTGCAGAACGTCACCGACGTCGACGACCCGCTGCTCGAGCGTGCCGTCCAGACGGGGGAGGACTGGACCGTCCTCGCCGAGCGCGAGACCGAGCTGTTCCGCACCGACATGGAGGCCCTCCGGGTGCTGCCGCCCGATGCCTACGTCGGCGCGGTGGAGTCCATCCCGCTCGTCGTGGACATGATCGAGCAGCTGCGCAAGTCCGGCAGCGTCTACGAGGTCGACGAGGACCTGTACTTCTCGGTGGCCCACGACCCGACGTTCGGTCAGGTGTCGGGATGGTCGCGCGAGGAGATGCTGCGGATCTTCCCCGAGCGCGGCGGCGACCCCGACCGACCCGGCAAGAAGGACGCCCTGGACTGCCTGCTCTGGCAGGCCGAGCGTCCTGAGGAGCCTGCGTGGGACACCGCGCTCGGACGCGGACGCCCCGGCTGGCACATCGAGTGCTCGGCCATCGCCCGGTACCACCTCGGCGCCGATCTCGACGTGCAGGGCGGGGGCAGCGACCTGGTCTTCCCGCACCACGAGATGAGCGCGAGCGAGGCGCAGGTGGCCGACCCCGACGCACGCTTCGCGCGCGCCTACGTCCACGCCGGCATGGTCGGCCTCGACGGCGAGAAGATGTCGAAGTCCAAGGGCAACCTGGTGCTGGTCTCCCGCTTGCGCGAGGTCGGGATGGACCCGATGGTGATCCGGTTGGTGCTCCTCGGCCACCACTACCGCGGCGACTGGCACTGGGACGAGGCCGACGTGTCCGCCGCGGGTGCCCGGCTCGACAAGTGGCGCAGCGCCGTCGCCCGTCCGGTCGGCGCAGCCACCGACGACGTCGTCACCGACGTGCTCGCAGCGCTGGCCGACGACCTCGACGCGCCGTTCGCGCTCCGGCTGATCGACCACTGGGCCAACAGCACCGACTTCGGCGCCGACGTCGAGGAGGGCGCCGGCGAGGTCATCCGCGCCCTGGTCGACTCGGTGCTCGGCGTCGAGCTCTGAGCCCGGCGAGGCGGGTCACTCCTCGGGAGCGTCGCGCCGCTTGAGGTAGCGCTCGAACTCGCGCGCGATCGCCTCGCCGCTCGCCTCGGGCAGCTCAGCGGTGTCCTGGCTCTCCTCGAGGTTGCGGACGTACTCCGCGACGTCCTCGTCCTCCTCGGCGAGCTCGGCCACCCCGCGCTCCCAGGCCCGGCTGTCCTCGGGCAGGTCGCCGAGGTCGATCGAGATCTCGAGCAGGTCCTCCACCTGCCCGAGCAGGGCCAGCGTGGCCTTGGGGCAGGGTGGCTGCGGCAGGTAGTGCGGCACCGCCGCCCAGAACGAGACGGCGGGTACGTCGACCCGGGCACAGGCGTCCTGGAAGACCCCGACGATGCCGGTCGGACCCTCGTAGGTCGCCGGGTCGATCTTGAGCCGGTCCTCCAGGTCGAGCTCAGTGGCGGTGCCGCTGACCTGGATCGGCCGGGTGTGCGGCGTCTCGGCCAGCATCGCACCCAGGGTGACCACCAGCTCGACCCCCAGGTCGTCGGCACAGGCCAGCAGCTCGGCGCAGAACGCACGCCACTTCATGTTGGGCTCGATCCCGCGCAGCAGCACCACGTCGCGGTGGCTGCCCGGGGGGCGGGCGACGTAGACCTGCGTGGAGGGCCAGGTGATCCGGCGCATGCCGTCGTCGCTCGTGGACACGACCGGGCGGTTGACCTGGAAGTCGTAGTAGTCCTCGGGATCCATCACCGCGACCACCTCGGCGCGCCAGACGTCGATCAGGTGGTCCACGACCCCGGTGGCCGCCCCCGCCGCGTCGTTCCACCCCTCGAAGGCCGCCACCAGCACCGGGCTGACGAGGTGGGGCACGTCCTCGATCTCGATCACGAATCCACCTTATGACCTCGGACCGCGCGAGCCGTGGGCACGCGGCCCACTCGACACGAGCCGATGGTGGACGCTGCGAGCGAGGCCGGCGACCAGCAGAGTCAACTGCGCACGACTCGCGGTCTAGCCCACTTCGCGGCTCACCACACATACCGCATATCTGGACATTTCATGTGGTCCTATGTCGGCACAGTCTTAGGGGGCTCCATGAGCAAGCACATCGGTCTTCGTCGTGTGACCGCTTCAGCGTTGGCAGCAGGCATGGTCACGGTGGCGCTGACCGCCGGGGGCGGGCACGCTGCGGTCGAGTCGCTGGGGTACGACACCGTCGCTGCCAAGGGATCGCTGTGGCAGATCAAGGAGCTTGTCGGCGCCAACAAGATGCACAGTGCCGGATTCACCGGCAAGGGGGTGGGCGTCGCCCTGATCGACACAGGGGTCACCGAGGTCCGGGGTCTGGACACCGGGAACGTCTACCACGGTCCTGACCTGTCCTTCGACAGCCAGGACCCCGAGCTGACGAACAAGGATGCCTACGGGCACGGAACCCACCTGGGCTCCATCATCGCCGGGCG
>CAWAJE010000054.1:0-25158 GCA_963782215.1 uncultured Actinomycetota bacterium
TAGAGCGCCTTCACCGGCGCACGTCCAGGGTCGAGGTGTCACCCATCGTGAGCAGGACCTGGGCGAAGGAGGCCACGGTCGCCTCGATGCGGGCGATCGTGGCGAAGTCGCCACGCACGTGGAAGCCGCGCATGCCGTGCTCGGTCGAGCGCGTGGTCCTGGCAAAGGTCTCCCTTGCGGCCGCCTCCTCGCGAGCGGCCGCTGCCTCCGGGTCGGCCGCGATGACGCTCGCCTCGACCCCCTCTCTCACCTCGAGCCGGCACGGACCACGGGCGTCCAGCCGGTTTGTCCAGGCCCACGGCTCGTGCGAATCTCCCAGCGTGATGACAGCAGCACAGGTCCTCGACGTCCTCGCGGCCCTCGAGGCAGCCGGCGTCACGGCCTGGGTGGACGGCGGTTGGGGCGTGGATGCACTTCTGGGGGAGCAGACCCGCGAGCACGACGACCTCGATCTCGTCCTGGCGACCGCGGACGTCACCGAAGCGGTGGGATTGCTCACCGCACGTCACTTCGTCGTCGAGCGTGACTGGTTGCCGACCGCGATCGCACTCCGGCACGAAGACGGACGCGCTGTCGACCTGCATCCGGTCCGTCGCACGGACGACGGGGGTGGTGACCAGGTGCTGCCCGACGGCGGCTCCTTCCACTACGACAAGCCTGTGACGGGGTCCATCGCCGGGGAGACGGTGCGATGCTGCGGTCCTGAGACTCAGCTGGCCGCCCACCTCGGCTACGAGCCCGAGCAGGACGACGTCGCCGACGTGAGCCGACTTGCTCGCCGTTTCGACCTCCCCCTTCCTGCGCCGTACTCCCCCGACTGACGACCACCTCACCCCACCTCGCCGTTCCCGCACGGCAGCCCGGTCGCTTGTGATGAAATGTCCACTGCTGCCCACGCACCGACAAGGAGGGCTGATGCCCGCACGGCGTCGCGCAACGTCCGGGGCCCTGGTGGCCGCCGGACTCCTCCTGCTCTCCGCCTGCGGCAGCGCCGAGCCCGCGGCCCTGACCCCGGTCGCTCCGGACGTCCCGGCCAACCTGTGCTCGACGATCCCCGAGTCAGCGCGTGCCGGCCTGCTGGTCGCCAACAACACCAGCCTCGAGGGCAACCCCACCGCCGCCTGCTCGCTGCGCTCGGAGAACGGTGCGGCCGAAGAGGTGCGCGCGGTTGTCACCTGGACCCATCTCGATGACGCCTCGGGGGCGGCGACCGTGCTGGCCAGCCAGTGTCGCGCGATCGACCCGCGGGAGTACCGCGTGCAGCAGTCGCAAGACATCGAGGGGGTCGATGCCAGCTGCACCGGCACCGGCCGCAAGGGCGACTCCTCCACGATCGCGGCGACCAGCGGCCGCGAGGTGCTCACCGTCCGGGTGGGCGTCACCCCGCCGGGCAAGCCCGACGCGCTGGCCCGGGGCCAACAGATGCTGGCCGGAGTGCTCGCCTCGATGAGCAACCCCGACCTGAGCACCAGCCCCAGCCCCTAGTCGGCAGGGGCAGCCTCACTGCCCGGTGCGACCGTCGATGCACTCGCGCAGCAGGTCGACGTGACCGCAGTGCCGGGCGTACTCCTCGATCATGTGCACGACGACTCCGCGCACCTCCCACGGCTCACCGGGGATGAAGGTCTCGCCGAGGTCGTCGTAGCGTGCGTAGACCTCGCGGGCGTGCGCAACCTCGCGTCGCCATGACTCCCAGGCCTCGGTGACGCACTCCTCGGTCCCGACAGCACCCTCGAAGTCGAGGTCGCGACGTCCCTCGTCCCAGTAGAGGAGTGGCAGGTCGGGCTGCGCCTCGAGCGTACGGCGGAACCAGTGGTGCTCGATCTTGGCCAGGTGCCGCACCAACCCCAGCAGGCTCATCGTGCTCGGCGGGACCGACCGCGTGGCGAGCTGCTCCGGGGTCAGGCCCTCGCACTTCATCTCGAAGGTCATCCGGTAGCGGTCGAGGTACTGCCGCAGGTTGGTCGTCTCGCCCACCGGCACCTCGTCGGTGTCGCGCGGGTCGTGCGCCGGGTCGACCCAGAAGGCGCGGCGGGTGGCTGCTGTCTGTTCCGTCGCTGTCTGCTCCGTCGCTGTCTGCTCCGTCATGCCCGCAGCCCATCAGGCGACCGGGCTCACCACAACCACCCAGCGACACGCTTGCCCCGGCCGCCTACGCTCGCCAGCGTGCCCGGTCACCAGCGCATCCTCGTGGTCAGCACCACGGCGGGCGAGGCTGAGCTGGGGCGCGTCCGGGGCGAGCTGGGTCGTCGCCTCGTGGTCCTCGCCGCGCCGACGGCCGAGGCCGCGCGGGTGGTGGGTGTCCTCGGCGCCGACCCACAGGTGGAGTCGTTGCTGGCCCCGACGAGCTTTCCCGCGGTCGACCGGAGTCACCAGCTGGACGCGCTGGTCCGCCGGCACGCGCTGCACGACCGGTTCCGGGACGTCGTGGTGGTGGCGGACGCGGCGACGACGACGCTGCTGCTCCGGGCGCTCGCGCCGGACCAGCTGTCCGCCGGTGGCCCGGTGACGGTGGTGGGACTCCCCCGCGGCGAGCGCCCGACCGCCGTACGACGGGCGCTGGTCGCCGGTCTGGTGCTCGGCGTCATCGCCGATCTCGGCAGGTCGATGGCGCCGGTACTGGCGCTTCCGGGTGTGGTCGCCATCGCCGGACTCGTGCTGCTGGTCGTGCCGCCCTGGCGCCACGTCGGCCGGGAGCTGTTGCTCGCGGCGGCCGTCGCCGTCGTGTTCGCGCTGGCCGTGGTCGCCGGATCGGCGCGCTTCCCCGGCGCCTGGTGAGGCTCAGCGCTTGAGCAGCGGGTCCAGTGCGACGGCGACGAACAGCAGCGAGAGATACATGTTGGACCAGTGGAAGAGCCGCATCGGCCGCACCACGGCGAGGTCGTTGCTCGTGCGCGCGCGGCGCCACATCAGGTGCGCCTCCACCAGGAAGCCCCCGCCCAGCGCGATCGCAACCACGGGGTAGACGAGTCCGGTGCCGGCGATCGGCCACAGCGCCAGCGACACCGCGACCATCACCCAGGAGTAGGCCACGATCTGGCGCGAGACACCCTCGGCGTCCTTGACGACGGGAAGCATCGGCACCGCGACCCGGGCGTAGTCCTCGCGGTAGCGCATGGCCAGTGCCCAGGTGTGCGGCGGCGTCCAGAAGAACACCACCAGGAACAGCACCACGGGAGGCCACGCGAGCTCGTTGGTCACGGCCGTCCAGCCGATCAGCGTCGGGAAGCAGCCGGCGAGGCCACCCCACACGATGTTCTGCGTGGTACGCCGCTTCAGGATCATGGTGTAGCCGAAGAGGTAGAACGCGCTGGCCCCGAGCGCGAGCCCGGCCGAGAGCCAGTTCACGAAGTAGCCCAGCACGAGCGTCGAGACCACCATCAGCGTCAGCCCGAAGACCAGCGCCGAGCGCGGCGTCACGATGTGCCGCGGCAACGCCCTGCGGCGGGTGCGGCGCATGTGCTCGTCGATGTCGCGGTCGTAGACACAGTTCAACGCGTTCGCGCTGCCGGCCGAGAGCGTGCCGCCCACGACGGTCGCCACCACCAGCCAGATCGGCGGCACCCCACGTTGGGCGAAGAACATCACCGGCACCGTGGTCAGCAGCAGGAGCTCGATCACCCGAGGCTTCGTCAGCCCGACGTAGGCGCCGACCACGTCACGCAGGGTCGTCTCGCCCGAGGAGTGTCCGTCGACGGACGCCTCGGAATCGAGCGCGGTCACGCGGGCCTCGCCTTCAGCATCACCCCGAAGGGGGATGGATCGTGGAGCGGAACGGGGTACAGACGACGGAAGTCTATCGCCGGGTGTCTCACGCCAACGAACTGACCGGGGTGACCTGCACCGCAGTTGGCCACTAGGCTCGAAGACGCCGCCGCAAGACCGATGAGAGGACCGCTGAAGTGCCTACTGATGCCCGTCTGGACTGGACCGAGATCGACGATCGAGCCGTGGACACTGCTCGGGTGCTCGCGATGGACGCAGTGCAGAAGGTGGGCAACGGCCACCCCGGCACGGCCATGAGCCTGGCACCCGTGGCCTATCTGCTCTTCCAGAAGGTGATGCGTCACGATCCCGCCGACCCGGACTGGATCTCGCGAGACCGGTTCGTGCTCTCCTGCGGCCACTCCAGCCTCACTCTCTACATCCAGCTCTACCTGGGTGGTTGGGGTCTGGAGCTCGAGGACCTCAAGTCGCTGCGCACCTGGGGCAGCAAGACCCCCGGACACCCCGAGTACGGCCACACCGCCGGCGTCGAGACCACCACCGGCCCGCTGGGCCAGGGCATCGGCAACGCGGTCGGCATGGCGATGGCTGCCCGGAAGCAGCGCGGTCTGCTGGACGCGGAGGCGCCCGCCGGGGAGTCGCCGTTCGACCACCAGATCTACGCCCTGTGCTCGGACGGTGACATGCAGGAGGGCGTCAGCGGTGAGGCCTCCTCGATCGCCGGCACCCAGAAGCTCGGCAACCTGACCGTGATCTACGACGACAACCAGATCTCGATCGAGGACGACACCAACATCGCGTTCAACGAGGACGTCGCAGCGCGCTACCGCGCCTACGGCTGGCACGTGCAGACCGTCGACTGGACCAACGACGGCAAGGAGTACAAGGAGGACGTTGCGGCGCTCCACCGCGCGATCCGGGCCGCCGAGAAGGTCACCGACCAGCCCAGCTTCATCCAGCTGCGCACGATCATCGCGTGGCCCGCGCCGAACGCCCAGGGAACCGGCGAGTCCCACGGCTCCGCGCTCGGCGACGAGGAGGTCGCCGCCACGAAGAAGGTCCTCGGCTTCGACCCCGAGCAGACATTCGAGGTGCCGGCAGAGGTGATCGCGCACACCCGTGAGCTGCGTGAGCGCGGCTCCGCCGACGGTGCCACCTGGGACGACCAGCTGGCCGCCTGGGCCAAGCGCTACCCGAAGCGTTTCGAGCTGCTCCAGCGCCTGCGGGAGCGCCAGCTGCCCGAGGGCTGGGCGGCCGACCTGCCGACCTTCCCCGCCGACGAGAAGGGGATGGCCACCCGCAAGGCCTCCGGCGCGGTGATCCAGGCGATCGCCAAGACGGTGCCCGAGCTGTGGGGCGGGTCCGCGGACCTCGCCGGCTCCAACAACACCACCATCGAGAACGCCCCCTCCTTCATCCCCGAGGACCGTTCCAGCAAGATGTGGAAGGGCGACCCGTACGCCGGCCGCGTGCTCCACTTCGGCATCCGCGAGCACGGCATGGGCGCGATCATGAACGGCATCGCCGCCCACGGTGGCACCCGCGTCTTCGGTGGCACCTTCCTGACGTTCTCCGACTACATGCGCGGTGCCGTCCGTCTGGCGGCCCTGATGCAGCTGCCGGTGACCTACGTCTGGACCCACGACTCGATCGGCCTCGGCGAGGACGGCCCCACGCACCAGCCGGTCGAGCACCTCGCGGCCCTGCGGGCGATCCCCGGCCTCGACATCGTCCGCCCGGCGGACGCCAACGAGACCACCGCCTGCTGGCAGACCGTGATGGAGCACACCGACCGGCCCGCCGGGATGGTGCTGACCCGGCAGAACGTGCCGGTCTTCCCCCGCGGCGAGGAGGGCTTCGCCGACACCAGCAACGTCAGCAAGGGTGGCTACGTCCTGCTCGATGCCGAGAACGGCACTCCCGACGTCGTTCTGATCGGCACCGGCTCCGAGGTGCAGCTCGCCGTCCAGGCGCGCAAGATCCTCGCTGAGAAGGGCATCGACGCGCGCGTGGTCTCGATGCCGTGCCGCGAGTGGTTCGACGCCCAGACGCCGGCCTACCGCGAGACCGTGATCCCGCCGACGCTGAAGGCCCGGGTCTCGGTCGAGGCCGGCATCGCCATGGGCTGGCGCGAGATCGTCGGCGACCATGGCCGCATCGTGTCCCTGGAGCACTACGGCGCCTCGGCCGACTACGCGCGCATCTACCGCGAGTTCGGGATCACGGCGGAGGCCGTGGCTGCCGCCGCCGAGGACAGCATCCGCGTGGCCACCGGCTGACCAGTGGCACGCCTGCACCGACCCAGCAGTCTTCGACACAGGAGGAACAACACATGACCGACCACCTCAAGGAGCTCTCGGAGGCCGGTGTCTCCATCTGGCTCGACGATCTCTCCCGCGAACGTCTCGCCAGCGGCAACCTCGCCGACCTGGTCAAGAACGACTACATCGTCGGGGTCACCACGAACCCGTCGATCTTCGCCGCGGCGCTCGCCGAGGGTGAGCGCTACGACGAGCAGGTGCGCCAGCTCGCCGGCGAAGGCGCCGACGTGGACAAGACGGTGTTCGCACTGACCACGACCGACGTACGCGACGCCTGTGACGTGCTGCGGACGGTGTTCGACGCCACCAACGGGGTCGACGGTCGGGTCTCGATCGAGGTCGCCCCCGACCTCGCGCATGACACCGACGCCACCCTCGCCTCGGCCAAGAAGCTGTGGAAGGAGGTCGACCGGCCCAACCTGTTCATCAAGATCCCGGCGACCACCGCGGGGGCACCCGCCATCACCGACACCCTGGCCGAGGGCATCAGTGTCAACGTGACCCTGATCTTCGGCCTCGACCGCTACCAGGGGGTGATGGAGGCCTATGTCTCCGGCCTGGAGAAGGCCCACGAGGCCGGTCGCGACCTCTCCGAGATCCACTCGGTCGCCTCCTTCTTCGTCTCCCGCGTCGACAGCGAGATCGACAACCGGCTGAACAAGACCGGGGCCTCCGACGACCTGCTCGGCAAGGCCGGGGTGGCCAACGCTCGCCTGGCCTACGAGGCCTACGAGAAGTTCTTCTCCGGCGAGCGCTGGGAGAAGCTGGCGGCAGCCGGCGCCAACCGGCAGCGCCCGCTGTGGGCCTCCACGGGCGTGAAGAACCCCAACTACCGCGACACGATGTACGTCGTCGACCTGGTCGTCGAGAACACCGTGAACACGATGCCCGAGAAGACCCTCCAGGCGGTCAAGGACCACGGCGAGGTGCTCGCCGACCAGGTACGGCCGAACTACGAGGACGCCCGTCAGGTGATGCAGCAGCTCGCCGACGCCGGCATCGACTACGACGACGTGATCACCACCCTGGAGGAGGAGGGCGTCGAGAAGTTCGTGGCCTCCTGGAACGAGCTGCTCCAGACGGTCGAGAGGAACCTCGAGGCTGCCCGGTGAGTCAGCCGGTGAGTCAGCCGGTGAGTGGGCCGGTGAGGGCCGGTGGACCCCGCCGCCACCGCGGCCTGGTCGCGCCTCACCGCCCTGGCTGCGGACTTCTCGCCCGACCTCCGGGGCTGGTTCGACGCCGACCCCGACCGGGTGTCACGGCTGACCTTCGAGGCGGGAGACCTCCTGGTCGACCTGTCCAAGTCGTTGCTCGACGACGAGGTGCGCCAGGCGCTGCTGGACCTCGCCGACGAGGTCGGGGTGACCGCACGGCGTGACGCCATGTTCGCCGGTGGGCACATCAATGTCACCGAGGACCGCGCGGTGCTGCACACCGCGCTGCGGCTGCCGGCTGACGCGAGTGCCGAGGTGGACGGGCAGGACCTGGTCGCCGACGTGCACGAGGTCCTCGCCCGGGTCTACGCCTTCGCCGCGTCCGTGCGGGACGGTTCGTGGACCGGGGTCACCGGTGAGCGGATCCGCACCGTGGTCAACATCGGGATCGGTGGCTCCGACCTCGGTCCCGTCATGGCCTACGAGGCGCTGGCCGCCTATCGTCTCGAGGGGCTCGAGTGCCGCTTCCTCAGCAACATCGACCCGACGGATGCCGCGACCACGCTGGCCGGGCTGGACCCCGCCACCACGTTGTTCATCGTCGCCAGCAAGACGTTCACCACCTTGGAGACCCTGACCAACGCGAGGTTGTGCAAGGAGTGGCTGCTCGAGGGGCTGCGCTCCGCCGACGCCATCGGTGAGGACACTGCCGAGGCCGTGGCGCGCCATTTCGTCGCCGTCTCCACGGCGCTGGACAAGGTCGCGGACTTCGGCATCGATCCCGACAACGCGTTCGGCTTCTGGGACTGGGTGGGTGGCCGCTACTCGGTGGACTCCGCCATCGGCACCGCCCTGGTGGTGGCCATCGGTCCGGAGCGCTTCGCAGAGTTCCTCGCAGGGCTGCACGCGATGGACGAGCACTTCCGCACCACGGCGCCGGAGGCCAACGTCCCGTTGCTGATGGGGTTGCTGAACATCTGGTACACCAACTTCCTCGGCGCCGAGAGCCACGCGGTGCTGCCCTACTCCCAGCTGCTGCACCGGTTCCCGGCGTACCTGCAGCAGCTCACGATGGAGTCCAACGGCAAGGGGGTCCGCTGGGACGGCACCCCGGTCACCACCCAGACCGGTGAGATCTTCTGGGGTGAGCCGGGCACCAACGGCCAGCACGCCTTCTACCAGCTGATCCACCAGGGCACCCGGCTCGTGCCGGCCGACTTCATCGCGATGGCCACGCCGGCCTACCCGCTCAAGGACGGTGACGTCGACGTCCACGAGCTGCTGCTGGCCAACTTCCTGGCGCAGACGCGCGCACTGGCCTTCGGCAAGACCGCCGAGGAGGTCCGCGCGGAGGGCACCGCGGAGGAGATCGTCCCGGCCCGGGTCTTCGGCGGCAACCGGCCGACCACCTCGATCATGGCGCCCGAGCTGAGCCCGGCGGTGCTGGGACAGCTGATCGCCCTCTACGAGCACATCACCTTCACCCAGGGTGTGGTCTGGGGCATCGACAGCTTCGACCAGTGGGGCGTCGAGCTGGGCAAGCAGCTGGCTCAGGAGGTCGGCCCGGCCGTCGCCGGCGACACGTCCGCGCTGGCGCGGCAGGACGCCTCCACCCGAGCCCTGATCGCCTACTACCGGGAGCACCGCGCCTGATGAGTGCCGACAAGGCCTACACCAACCCCCTGCGCGACCCGCACGACCGCCGGATGCCGCGCATCGCCGGCCCCAGTGGGCTGGTGCTGTTCGGGGTCACCGGAGACCTGGCCCGCAAGAAGGTGATGCCGGCGATCTACGACCTGGCCAACCGCGGTCTGCTGCCTCCCGGGTTCAGCCTGGTCGGCTACGCCCGCCGGGACTGGGAGGACCAGGACTTCGCGCAGATCGTGCACGACTCCGTGCGCGAGCACGCCCGCACCGAGTTCCGCGAGGAGGTCTGGCGCCAGCTCGCGGAGGGCTTCCGCTTCGTCCAGGGCGACTTCGAGGACGACGCCGCCTTCGAGAGGCTGCGCCGCACGATCGAGGAGCTCGACGAGAGCCGTGGCACCGGCGGCAACCACGCGTTCTACCTCTCGATCCCGCCGCGCTTCTTCGGTGCGGTGATCGGCCAGCTCCAGGAGCACCGGCTCACCGAGCAGACCGAGGGCGCCTGGCGCCGGGTGGTGGTGGAGAAGCCCTTCGGGCACGACCTGGAGTCGGCCATCGAGCTCAACGAGTCGATCAACGAGGTGTTCCCGCCGGAGGCGGTCTTCCGGATCGACCACTACCTCGGCAAGGAGACGGTGCAGAACATCCTCGCGATGCGCTTCGCCAACAACTTGTTCGAGCCGATCTGGAACGCCAACTACGTCGACCACGTGCAGATCACCATGGCCGAGGACATCGGCATCGGGGGCCGGGCCGGCTACTACGACGGCATCGGTGCCGCGCGTGACGTGATGCAGAACCACCTGCTCCAGCTGCTCGCCCTGGTGGCGATGGAGGAGCCGATCGCCTTCGACGCCGAGAGCCTGCGGATCGAGAAGCAGAAGGTGCTGGCGTCCGTCGTACTCCCCCGGCGCCTCGACCTGACCACCGCTCGGGGGCAGTACGCCGCCGGCTGGGCCGGTGGCGAGAAGGTCAACGGCTATCTCGACGAGGACGACATCCCCAACTCCTCGACGACCGAGACCTTCGCCGCGATCCGTGTCGACGTCGAGACGCGACGCTGGGCGGGCGTGCCGTTCTACCTGCGCACCGGCAAGCGGCTCGGCCGGCGGGTGACGGAGGTCGCCGTGGTGTTCAAGCGGGCGCCGCACCTGCCGTTCAGCGAGACCGCCACCGAGGACCTGACCCACAACGCCGTGGTCTTCCGGATCCAGCCCGATGAGGGGATCACGATGCGGTTCGGCTCGAAGGTGCCCGGCACCGCGATGGAGATCCGCGACGTCAACATGGACTTCGCCTACGGTGGCTCGTTCACCGAGGCCAGCCCGGAGGCCTACGAGCGGCTGATCCTCGACGTACTGCTCGGGGACCCGCCGCTGTTCCCGCAACCTGCCGAGGTGGAGCTGTCCTGGAAGATCCTGGACCCGATCCTCGAGCACTGGGCCAAGCAGGACGCGACCGGCAAGAACAGCGTCGAGCAGTACGAGTCGGGCCGCTGGGGACCGGCCTCCGCCGACGCCATGCTGGCCCGCGACGGCCGCGTCTGGAGGCGACCATGATCGAGCTCATCGACACCAATTCCTCTGGAATCGCAGCGGAGTTCCTGCGTGCTCGCAGGCGCGCGGGGTCCCCGGCCATGGGGATGGTGATGACCCTGGTCATCGTGGTCGACGAGGACGAGGCCAAGGGCGCCATGGAGTCGGCCCGGGCCGCGTCCCAGGAGCACCCTGCCCGCGTTCTCGGGGTGATCCTCGGGGACGCCCGAGGTCGCGCCGCAGTGAACGCCCAGGTCGGGACCGGGTCCGGTTGGAGCGGTGAGACCGCGCTGATCCGGCTCAAGGGCGAGGTGGTCAAGCACCCCGAGTCCGTCGTGCTCCCGCTGCTGCTGCCCGACTCCCCCGTCGCCGTCTGGTGGCCGGCGGACCCGCCGCTCGACCCGGCCGCCGATCCCCTGGGGGGCCTGGCCCAGCGCAGGATCACCGACGCGGCAGCAGCTGTGAGGGCCAAGACGAAGGCGATCTCTCGTCAGTGCTCGAACTACTCCAAGGGCAACACCGACCTGGCCTGGACCCGGATCACCCCCTGGCGCGCGCTCCTGGCCGCGGCCCTGGACCAGCATCCCGAGAAGGTCACCTCCGCCTCGGTCACCGCGGAGCGGATCAGCCCGAGCGCCGACCTGCTGGTGGCGTGGCTCAGCGACCGGCTCAAGGTGGACGTCGAGCGACACAGCTCCGAGGGACCCGGCATCACCGAGACGGTGCTGCGGACGAGCTCGGGCGACATCTCCATCGCCCGGGGAGACGGGAAGCTGGCGAGGTTCAGCTCCCCCGGCCAGCCGGACCGTCCCGTCGCGCTGAAGCGACGCGACGTGCCCGAGCTGCTGGCCGAGGAGCTGCGGCGCCTTGACGAGGACGAGGTCTACGCTGCGACCGCGCGACGTCTGGTGAAGCTGCAGTCATGACGGCGATCGAGATCTCCGAGGACTCCGCCGCACTTGCCCAGGCGGTCGCGCAGGAGCTGCTCGCGCGGCTGGTCACGATCCAGGCCGAGGGCAGGATCCCGTCGGTCGTGCTCACCGGTGGCACCATCGCGGTCGAGATCTATCGGGCCGTCGCCGCGCTCGACACCTCTGCCGTCGACTGGACGCGGGTCGACTTCTGGTGGGGCGACGAACGCTACGTCCCGGCCGACTCCAACGACCGCAACGACCGAACCGCCGAGCTCGACCTGCTTGACGCCGTCGGTGCCGATCCCGCGCGCGTGCACGCGATGCCGGCGAGGGACGAGGCGCACCCCGACCTGGCGGTCGCCGCGGCGTCGTACGCCGACCTGGTGCGCGAGCACGCCCCCGACGGGTTCGACCTGGTGCTGCTCGGGGTCGGCCCGGACGGCCACGTGGCCTCGCTGTTCCCCGGCTTCGCGCAGCTCGAGGCCGACGAGATCGCCGTAGCGGTGACCGACTCCCCCAAGCCGCCACCGGAGCGGATCACCCTCACCTTCGGCACCCTGAACCGCACCCGTGAGGTCTGGTTCCTGGTCTCCGGCGGCGGGAAGGCCGATGCCGTCGCCCGCGCCCTGGCACCGACCGGCTCGGTGGACGAGACCCCCGCCCGCGGCATCACCTGCGAGCACCGCACCTGGTGGCTCGACCGGGACGCCGCCGCCTCCCTCTAGCCCGACCGGGCAGTCACGTCCGTCCGGAACCCGCCGAGCGGGCAGTTGCGTCCGTCCCCAGGTCGGCGAGCGGGCAGTTGTGTTCGTCCCCAGGTCGCCGAGCGGGCAGTTGTGTTCGTCCCCAGGTCGCCGAGCGGGCAGTTGCTCATGCCGTACGACGACCCGGGGTCCACAGGCTCCGGCCACGACGTGCTTCGGCGTAGCCGGCTTGGAGCCGCGGGATCGGATCAGCGCCGCGACGGTAGACGTCGTGCTTGGTGAAGGCCTCGATCACCCAGCGCCGGTGGGAGGCAATCCACTCCCGTCGTTCCGCGTCGTGAACCAGGTCCCCTCTCCTGGAGTGGAACTCCTCGCCGTCGTACTCTGCTGCGAACCGCGTGTCGGGATCAGTGAGGTCGAGACGGAAGAGCGCGACGCCCCGGTCGTCGTGGATCCGGAGCTGGAGAACCGGTCGGGGCAGCCCTGCGTCGTACCAGAACAGCCGCAGGGCGGACTCTCCCGGTGACTCGGCGAGCCCGTCGCCGAGCGGCGTCAGGTGACGGAGCTGACGAACGCCACGGAAGCCGCGGAACCGGCCGATCTCGGCGATCAGCAGCTCGTGAGGGACGCCGATCCGCAAGAACCCGTCGATGGCCGCGAGCGCGTCATGTCGCCACAGCAACCGGCCCAGGTCCAGGGCGGTCCGAAGCGCCGTGGTGACAGGGACCCCGTGGAGCACGGTGATGTCGCTCGGGATCAGCCCGCGACGGCGGCCATCGACCCCGGAGCGTCGTACTCGCGTGTCATCGACGTGCACTGCTTCGAGGGGCGGCGCCTGCAAGACCGCGGAGCGGGGCAGGATCTCGACACCGTGCAACCAGGCGGCCGTCCGGTCCACGACCACCGCAGTCGGTGGCAGCACCAATGCCAGTGCCATGGCACGCTGCAGCGTGTCGTCGGGCGCCTGGGTCGCGACGTAGACGCCGCGCAGCACCCGACGGATCAGTCCAGCACGGAGCAGAAACGCGAACGTGTGCCGCGAGACCCCCGCTGCGAGGGCCTGCTGGGTGGTGAACGGGTGGTCCAGTGGCAACGGGCAGCGAGGTCCCAGGAGGGTCCCACGGGTGTTGAGCCAGTTCGAGTCCATGCCCGTGAGGATGATCGACGAGGGCGTTTTCCCGCTTCGGTCGTCCACAGGGACGGACACAACTGCCCGGTCGGCGCACCACGGACGGACGCAACTGCCCGGTCGGCGCACCAAGGACGGACGCAACTGCCCGGTCGGCGAGCTAGGGACGGACGCGACTGCCCGGTCGGCGAGCTAGAAGATGATGTCGCCGCTCTTGCGCCGCGCGCGGAGGGTGGCGAGGGCCTCGTTGAGGATGTTCTTGGCCTCGGTCTCGGAGCGTCGCTCCTTCACGTAGGCCAGGTGGGTCTTGTAGGGCTCGATCTTCGGCGCCGGCGGCGGGTTGTCGGAGTCCAGGCTCGCCGGTAGCCCGCAGGTCGGGCAGTCCCAGGACTCGGGGGCCTTCGCCTCGACCGCGAACGCGATCATCGTGCGGTGCTCGTGGGAGCAGAAGTAGGTGACGTTCTGCCGCGGCGCGGCTTCACCGCGTTCGGCCTCACCCATGGGGCCTGCGCCGACACGGCTGCCCTTGATGGCACTACCTCCACCAGCCACGAAGGCCTCCTACGTGATCGAGTTCGAGAGGAACGAGGGGTCAGTTGGCGGTCTTGAGCAGCAAGCCCAGACCCACGACGCAGGCGAACCACACCAGACCGAGTCCGACGGTCAGCCGGTCGAGGTTGCGCTCAGCCACCGACGATCCGCCGAGACCACTCGAGACGCCGCCGCCGAACATGTCGGAGAGCCCGCCACCGCGCCCCTTGTGGAGGAGCACCAGCAGGATGAGCAGCAAGCTCGTGATGACGAGCAGGATCTCGAAGACGATAACCACGGTGTGGAGCCTAACTGATGGGGTTGGGGATCACAGGACAGGCATGTCGTAGAAGCGGCAGATTCCGCCGAACTCCTCGACCTGGAGGCTCGCGCCGCCCACCAGGCAACCGTCCACGTCGGGCTGCTGCATGATGCCGCCGACGTTGGCGGCCTTCACCGAACCGCCGTAGAGGATGCGCAGGCCGGACGCCGCGGACTCCCCCGCCGTCTCCGCGACCCGGGCGCGGATGGCCGCGCAGACCTCCTGCGCGTCGTCGGGCGTCGCCACCTCGCCGGTGCCGATCGCCCACACCGGCTCGTAGGCGACCACCATCGCGCCGATCTGCTCGGGGGTGAAGCCGGCGAGTGAGCCGTCCACCTGGGCGAGCGTGTACTCGACCTGACGACCCTCCTTGCGAACCTCCAGACCCTCGCCCACACAGACGATCGGGGTCATCTTGGCGTCGAGCGCCTTGTGCGCCTTGGCGTTGACGAGGGCGTCGCTCTCGGCGTGGAACTCACGGCGTTCGCTGTGGCCCACCACCACGTAGGAGCAGCCGAGCTTGGCCAGCATCGCCGCGGAGATCTCGCCCGTGTAGGCGCCCGCGTCGTGCTCGGAGACGTCCTGCGCGCCGTACTTGAGCTGCAACCGGTCGCCGTCGACCATAGTCTGCACGCTGCGGATGTCGGTGTACGGCGGCACCACGACCACCTCGACCTTGCCGTAGTCGTGCTTCTTGTCCGAGAGCGTCCAGGCCAGCTTCTGCACCAGGACGACTGCCTCCTGGTGGTTCAGGTTCATCTTCCAGTTGCCGGCCATCAGGGGCGTGCGGGTGCTGCGTGCCATGCGGGGAGCTCCTCGGGTGTGGGTCAGGCGAGTACGTCGATGCCGGGAAGGTGCTTGCCCTCGAGATACTCCAGGCTCGCCCCGCCCCCGGTGGAGATGTGGCCGAACGCCTCGTCGGCGAAGCCGAGACGGCGTACGGCGGCTGCGGAGTCGCCGCCACCGACCACGGAGAGGCCGTCCACCTCGGTCAGCGCCGCGGCGACCGCGCGGGTGCCCTCGGCGAACGCGTCGAACTCGAAGACTCCCATCGGGCCGTTCCAGAACACGGTCCGGGCGCCGCGGATCGCCTCGGCGAAGCGCTGGCCGGACTCCGGGCCGATGTCGAGACCGATCTGGTCGGTGGGCATCGCGTCGGCCGCGACCACGGTCGGGGTCGCGTCCGCGTCGAACTCGGGTGCGACCACGATGTCGGTGGGCAGCACGATCTCGACACCGCTCTCCGCGGACCGGCTGAGGTACTCCCGGCAGGTCTCCACCTGGTCCTGCTCGAGCAGGCTCTTGCCGACCTCGTGACCCTGGGCCGCGAGGAAGGTGAACACCATCCCACCGCCGATCAGCAAGGTGTCGGCCTTGCCGAGCAGGTTGTCGATCACCGCGAGCTTGTCGCTGACCTTGGAGCCGCCGAGCACGACCACGTAGGGCCGCTCGGGGGTCTCGGTGAGCCGACGCAGGACCTCGATCTCGGCGCGCACCAGCCCGCCCATGGCGTGCGGCAGGAGCTGCGCAACGTCGTACACGCTGGCCTGCTTGCGGTGCACCACCCCGAAGCCGTCGCTGACGAAGGCGTCACCGAGCGCGGCGAGCCGGGCGGCGAACTCCGCGCGCTCGGCGTCGTCCTTGCTGGTCTCGCCGGCGTTGAACCGGACGTTCTCGAGCAGGGCGACCTCACCGTCGGCGAGGCTCTCGACCACGCTGTGCGCCGACTCCCCAACCGTGTCGGTGGCGAACGCGACCGACCGCTCCAGGAGCTCGCCCAGGCGCTTGCCCACCGGCGCCAGGGAGTACGCCGGGTCCGGCGATCCCTTGGGCCGGCCGAGGTGAGCCATCACGACCACCCGGGCACCCGCGTCGGCGAGCTCCCGGATCGTCGGACTGCTGGCCCGGATCCGGCCGTCGTCGGAGATCGTGTCCCCGTCCAGAGGAACGTTGAGGTCCGAGCGGACCAGGATGCGCTTGCCGCGGACATTGCCCCCGAGGGCAGCCGCGAGCTCGTCGACCACGCTCACGACGTCGGTCTCAGAGGGTCTCGCCGACGAGGTTGATCAGGTCCGCGAGCCGGTTGGAGTAGCCCCACTCGTTGTCGTACCAGCCGATCACCTTGACCTGGTTGCCGATGACCTTGGTCAGCGGCGCGTCGAAGATGCACGAGGCCGGGTCGGTGACGATGTCGGAGGAGACCAGCGGGTCCTCGGAGTAGCGCAGGTAGCGCCCGTCGGCGGCGGCCTTGATGGCGGCGTTGACCTCCTCGACGCTGGTCTCGCGGCCGGCCTCGAAGGTCAGGTCGGTGGCCGAGCCGGTGGGCACGGGGACGCGGATCGCGAAGCCGTCGAGCTTGCCCTTGAGCTCGGGCAGCACCAGGCCGATCGCCTTGGCCGCACCGGTCGAGGTGGGCACCAGGTTGATCGCGGCGGCGCGGGCACGGCGCGGGTCCTTGTGGATGTTGTCCTGCAGGTTCTGGTCCGCGGTGTAGGCGTGGATGGTGGTCATCAGGCCCTTGACGATGCCGAACTCGTCGTTGAGCGCCTTCGCCATCGGAGCCAGGCAGTTGGTGGTGCACGAGGCGTTGGAGATGACCGTGTGCTTCTCGGGGTCGTAGTCGCCATCGTTGACGCCCATCACCACGGTGAAGTCGTCGTTGGTCGCAGGTGCGGAGATGATCACCTTCTTGGCGCCGGCGTCGATGTGCGCGCGGGCCTTGGTGGCGTCGGTGAAGAAGCCGGTGGACTCCACGACGACGTCGACACCGAGGTCACCCCACTTCAGGGAGCCCGGGTCGCGCTCGGCGAAGGTGGTGATCCGCTGGTCACCGACGACGATCTCGGTGTCGGTGGCAGACACGTCCGCGTCGAGGCGGCCGAGGATCGAGTCGAACTTGAGCAGGTGCGCGAGCGCCTTGTTGTCGGTCAGGTCGTTGACGCCGACGATCTCGATGTCGGCGCCCGAGGCGCGCACGGCGCGGAAGAAGTTGCGGCCGATGCGGCCGAATCCGTTGATACCAACGCGGACAGTCACAGCTTGGTCTCCTGGTCAGCTAAGAGGTCTGAACATCGACCCTACCGTGGCTGGGCGGGCCGGGTTCCAGTCCCGTCCGCGGTACGTGCGGGTAACACCGACCAAGCCGGGCAGATGCCCCGAAGACGGGACGTCAGGCTTCCTCGGCCAGCATCTCCGCGGTCAGCGAGGCCTCGGTGTCGGGGATTCCGAGGTCCTCGGCGAGCTTGTCGGCCATCGCCAGCAGCCGGCGGATCCGGCCCGCGATGGCGTCCTTGGTGAGCACCGGCTCGCTGAGCTGGCCGAGCTCCTCGAGCGAGGCCTGCTTGTGCTCCAGGCGCAGCCGCCCGGCCTGACGGAGGTGGTCGGGGATCTCGTCGCCCAGGATCTCCAGGGCGCGCTCGACGCGGGCGCCCGCGGCGACGGCGGCACGGGCGGAGCGGCGCAGGTTGGCGTCGTCGAAGTTGGCGAGCCGGTTGGCGGTGGCACGCACCTCGCGACGCATCCGGCGCTCCTCCCACGCCAGCAGGGACTCGTGCGCCCCCAGCCGGGTGAGCAGCTGCCCGATGGCGTCGCCGTCGCGGATCACCACGCGGTCGACGCCGCGGACCTCACGCGCCTTGGCCGCGATGCCGAGGCGACGGGCCGAACCCACCAGCGCCAGGGCGGCCTCGGGACCGGGGCAGGTGACCTCCAACGAGCTCGAGCGACCCGGCTCGGTGAGCGAGCCGTGGGCCAGGAACGCACCGCGCCAGGCCGCGACCGCGTCGCAGTTCGAGCCGTTGACCACACCGGGCGGGAGCCCACGCACCGGGCGGTTGCGGTTGTCGATCAGTCCGGTCTGGCGCGCCAGCGACTCACCGTCGCGGGAGACCCGCACGATGTAGCGGGCGCCTCGACGGATGCCGTTGCCCTTGAGCAGCACGACCTCAGGCTGGTGGCCGTAGACCTCGGCGATGTCCTTGCGCATCCTGCGCGCCGCGGCGCCGGTGTCCAGCTCGGCCTCGACGACGATGCCGCCGTTGACCAGGTGCAGGGCATCCGCGAACCGCAGCATCGAGGAGACCTCGGCCTTGCGGCAACACATCTTGGTCACCTGGGTGCTGGCCAGTTCTGCCTTCACCTGAGCCGTCATCGCCATGTCGTCACCTTAGTTGCGTGTCAACAACCGCGCGTAGGCGGTGGTCAGTTTGTGGGGGTCGTGCACGCCGGGCTGCCCGGACGCGAGGTCGGCGAGCTCGAGGCGCGCACCGAGCCGCGCGGCCGCGGCGGTGAGCCGATCGGCGTCGTGCACGGCGTCCCGGTCGGCCAGCACGGCGTACACCCGCAGGTCCGGCGCGTGCCGGTGGAGTACGTCGAGATGGTCGGCCAGGTCGTAGCCACGGGTCTCGTCGGCGCCCGGCTCGAGGTTGAGCGTCACCACCACCCGCGCCGGGGTGCGGCACAGGGCCTCGCACAGCCCGGGGATGAGCAGGTGCGGGATGATGCTGGTGAACCACGAGCCCGGACCGAGCACCACGTAGTCGGCCTCCATCACCGCTGCCACCGCCTCCGGGCACGCGGGGGCGTCGTCGGGCTCCAACCGCACCGAGAGCACCTCCCCCCTGGTGGTGGCAACCCCGACCTGCCCGTGCACCGACGTCACGGCGTCCGGGTCCGCGCCGGCGCCGCGCACCTCGGCGGTGATGTCCAGCGGCGTCAGCGCCATCGGGAGCACCCGACCGCGGGCGCCCAGCAGCCCGGCCACCCAGTCGAGCCCGTCGACGTGGTCGTGCAGCAGCTCCCACAGGCTGAGGATCAGCAGGTTGCCCATCGAGTGACCGTGCATCGGCCCCTCGGACTCGAAGCGGTGCTGCAGCACCCGCGACCAGGTCTGGCCCCAGCGGTCGTCGCCGCACAGCGCCGCCAGCGCCATCCGCAGGTCACCCGGCGGCAGGGCGCCGAACTCCTCGCGCAGACGTCCCGAGGAGCCACCGTTGTCGGCGACCGTGACCACCGCGGTGAGCTCGGTGGTGAGTCCTCGCAGGGCGGTCAGCGAGGCGGCCAGGCCGTGCCCGCCACCGAGGGCGACCACGCAGGGCTGCTGGGACCACGCCACCGTCATCGGACGCTCACTCGAGTCCGAGGTCCCGGTGGGTCGCCTTGGCGTCGAGTCCTGCGGCCCGCAGCCGCGCCGCGATCTCCTCCGACATCGCCACGCTGCGGTGCTTGCCACCGGTGCAACCGATCGCCACGGTCATGAAGCGCTTGCCCTCGCGCAGGTAGCCCACCCCGACGGTCTGGATCACCGGCACGTAGCGCTCGAGGAACTCCTGGGCGTCGGAGCGCTCCTTGACGTAGGCCGCGACGTCGGCGTCCTGGCCGGTGTGGTGCCGCAGGCTCGGCACCCAGTAGGGGTTGGGCAGGAAGCGCATGTCCGCGAGCAGGTCGGCGTCGACGGGCACGCCGTACTTGAAGCCGAAGCTGACCACGGTGATCCGCAGCCCCACCGCTCCCGGCGTGCCGAAGGCGTCGGCGACCTTCTCCTGGAGCTGGTGCACGTTGAGCCGGGTGGTGTCGATGACGACGTCGGCACCGCCACGCAGGTCGGCCATCACCCCGCGCTCGCGGGCGATGCCGTCGACCAGGCGTCCGGTGCCCTGCAGGGGGTGCGGCCGTCGGGCCGCCTCCTGCCGGCGGACCAGGATGTCGTCGTCGGCCTCGAGGTAGAGCAACGTGCGTCGCCGGGTCGGGAGCTGCTGGGCGAGCTGGGCGCGCAGCGACTCGAAGAAGATGCCTGCTCGTACGTCGACGACGACCGCCACCGGCTGGTCGGTGCCCTGCCGCTCGTCGACCAGCGTGACCACGTCGGACACCAGCTCGGGGGGCAGGTTGTCGACGACGAAGTAGCCCAGGTCCTCCAGCTCCTTGGCCGCGGTGCTGCGCCCGGCCCCGGTCATCCCGGTCACCACGACCAGCTCCCCCGGTCCGTGCACGGGGATGGTCGACGGGCTCTCCGACGTCATCAGCTCTCCTCGATCTCTCCGGTGGCGGTGTTCACCGAGACCGACCTCGGCGCGCCGGCCACGGCCTCGGCGATCGCGGTCGCGGTCAGGGTCCCGATGCCGGGAACCTCGGCGATCTCCTCGATCGTGGCAGCCCGGAGCTTGCGGAGCGAGCCGAAGTGCCGGATCAGGGTCTTGCGACGGATCTCACCGAGGCCCGGGACGTCGTCGAGCAGGCTCTCCACCATCGTCTTGGACCGACGCGATCGGTGGTGCGCGATCGCGAAGCGGTGGGCCTCGTCGCGGATCCGCTGGAGCAGGTAGAGGCCCTCGCTGCTGCGCGGCAGGATCACCGGGTCGGCCTCGCCCGGCAACCAGACCTCCTCCAGCCGCTTGGCCAGGCCGCACAGGGGCACGTCGTCGATGCCGAGCTCGTCGAGGGCTCGTTGCGCCGCAGCCACCTGGGGAGGACCGCCGTCGACGACCACCAACCCCGGCACGTAGGCGAACTTGCGCGCCCGCCCGGTGTCGGGGTCGACCAGCATCGGGCCCGCAGCTGGATCGACCTCGCCACCGGTGAGGTCGGGCGCCTCGATCCGCTCGTCGAGCAGGCGCCGGAACCGTCGGGTGATCACCTCGTGCATCGAGGCGACGTCGTTCTGTCCGTCGACCCCGCGGATCACGAAGCGGCGGTACTCCGACTTGCGGGCCAGGCCGTCCTCGAAGACCACCATCGAGGCCACCACCTCGGTGCCCTGGAGGTTGGAGACGTCGTAGCACTCGATCCGCAACGGGACCGAGGGCAGCTCGAGCGCCTCCTGGATCTCCTCGAGGGCCTGGTTGCGCACGGTCAGGTCGCTGGCGCGCTTGGTCTTGTGCAGCGCCAGCGACTGGGCAGCGTTGCGCGCCACGGTCTCCTGCAGGGTCCGCTTGTCCCCCCGGCGGGGCACCCGGATCGAGACCTTGGCGCCCCGGCTGTCGCTGAGCAGCTCCTCGAAGATGTCGGCGTCCTCGGGCATCGCAGGCACGAGGATCTCCCGGGGGATCGCGTCCCCCTCCTCCCCGGCGTAGAGCTGCAGCAGGAACTCCCCCACCAGTCCTGCGGTGTCGATGTCCTCGACCCGGTCGGCCACCCAGCCGCGCTGGCCGCGGATCCGGCCGGAGCGCACGTGGAAGATCTGCACCGCCACCTCGAGCGGGTCCTCGGCCAGGGCGATCACGTCGGCGTCGGTCCCGTCGCCGAAGACCACAGCCTGCTTCTCCAGCGCCTTGTTCAGCGCCCCGAGGTCGTCACGCAGCCGCGCTGCCCGCTCGTAGTCCTGGGCGGCGGAGGCGGCGTACATCTCGTTCTGCACGCGCTTGACGAAGGCGTCGGTGCGTCCGCCGAGGAAGTCGGCGAAGTCCTCCGCGATCCCCCGGTGCTCGTCGGCGTCGACCCGGCCCACGCACGGGGCCGAGCACTTCTCGATGTAGCCGAGCAGGCACGGGCGCCCGATCTGGGAGGAGCGCTTGAACACGCCGTTGCTGCACGAGCGCATCGGGAAGACCCGCAGCAGCAGGTCGACGGTCTCGCGGATCGCCCAGGCGTGGCTGTAGGGGCCGAAGTACTTCACGCCCTTCTTCTTCGCACCCCGCCCGACCATGACTCGGGGGAACTCCTCGTTCATCGTGATCGCGAGCCAGGGGTAGGACTTGTCGTCGCGGTACTTCACGTTGAACCGCGGGTCGAACTCCTTGATCCAGGAGTACTCCAGCTGGAGCGCCTCGACCTCGGTCCCCACGACCGTCCACTCGACCGAGGCGGCGGTGGTCACCATCGATGCGGTGCGCGGGTGCAGGTTGGCGAGGTCCTGGAAGTACGACGACAGCCGCGGGCGCAGGCTCTTGGCCTTGCCGACGTAGACGACCCGGCCGTCCTTGTCGCGGAAGCGGTAGACGCCCGGCTGCGTCGGGATCGACCCCGGAGTGGGGCGGTACGTCGAGGGGTCGGCCACGGTCCAACCCTACGAGTCGCCCCCGACGACTCGTCAGCTGACGCTGAGGTCCTCGCCCGTGGCGGTCACCGTGAGCTCCGCGAGCGGCGCCTTGGCCGGGCCGCCGAGCACGCTGCCGTCCTCGATCGAGAACCTGCTGCCGTGGCAGTTGCAGTCGATCTCGGCGTCCTTGACCTCGGCCACCACGCAGCCCTGGTGGGTGCACACAGCCGTGAAGGCCTTGAAGTCGCCCTCGGTCGGCTGGGTGATCACCACCTTCTCGGCGGGGAAGATCTTGCCGCTGCCCACCGGGATGTCGGCCTTGGTGGCCACCGCGCCGCTGGAGGTGGTCTTCGAGCCCCCACCAGCACCGGTCGAGGTGTCGGCGGAGCCGCCGTCGTCCGAGCCGCAGGCGCTGAGCAGCGGCGCTCCGACACCCGCGCCCAGGGCCACTCCGATCACGGATCGTCGTCGTAGGGGTGCGGGGGTCTGTGGTGTCGTGCGCTTGCGTGCCATGGCGGGCCTCCTGCTGGATCCGTCGGTCGGTCCCAACCTACGACGCCGGGCGCGACTTCGCCCTCGCGGCAGCGGTCTTGCGCGGGGCAGCCGTTTTGCGCGCGGCGGCCGCCTTGCGGGGCTTGGTCACCTTGTCCGCCACCTGCTCCAGGGCCGCGCGACCTCCCGGCGCCAGCAGCGGCTTGAGGAACTCACCGGTGAAGCTGTCGGCGTGCTCGGCCACCTGCTCCGGGGTGCCGGTCGCCACGACCATGCCTCCGCGGTTGCCGCCGGAGGGACCCATGTCGACGATCCAGTCGGCCGTCTTGATCACGTCGAGGTTGTGCTCGATCACCAGCACGGTGTTGCCCTTGTCGACGAGGCTGGAGAGCACCCCGAGCAGCTTGCGGATGTCCTCGAAGTGCAGTCCGGTGGTGGGCTCGTCGAGCACGTAGACAGTGCGGCCGGTGGAGCGCTTCTGCAGCTCGCTGGCGAGCTTGACCCGCTGCGCCTCGCCGCCGGACAGCGTGGTGGCAGGCTGCCCGAGACGCACGTAGCCGAGACCGACCTCGACCAGCGTCTTGAGGTGCCGGGCGATCGGCGGGATCGCGGCGAAGAACTCCACGCCCTCCTCGATCGGCATGTTCAGCACGTCGGCGATCGTCTTGCCCTTGTAGTGCACCTCGAGCGTCTCGCGGTTGTAGCGGGCACCGTGGCAGACCTCGCACGGCACGTAGACGTCGGGCAGGAAGTTCATCTCGATCTTGATGGTGCCGTCGCCCGAGCACGCCTCGCAGCGGCCGCCCTTGACGTTGAAGGAGAAGCGTCCCTGCAGGTAGCCGCGCATCTTGGCCTCGGGAGTGGAGGCGAACAGCTTGCGGACGTGGTCGAAGACACCGGTGTAGGTCGCGGGGTTGGACCGCGGTGTGCGACCGATCGGCGACTGGTCGACGTGGATCACCTTGTCGACGTGCTCGACCCCGGTGATCTTGCGGTGCCGACCGGGGACCGTGCGGGAGTTGTAGATCTGCTTGGCCAGGGAGGTGTAGAGGATGTCGTTGACCAGCGTCGACTTGCCCGAGCCGGAGACGCCCGTGACTGCGACGAAGCAACCGAGCGGGAACGCCACGTCGACGTCCTTGAGGTTGTTCTCCCGAGCGCCGTGCACCTTCAGCTCGCGTCCCGGCGTCGGCGGACGGCGTACGTCGGGCACGGGGATCGACTTGCGGCCCGACAGGTAGAGCCCGGTCTCGGAGTCGCGGTGGGTCAGCAGGTCGGCCACCGAGCCGGAGTGCACCACCTGGCCACCGTGCTCACCGGCGCCCGGGCCGATGTCGACGACCCAGTCGGCGGTGCGGATGGTCTCCTCGTCGTGCTCGACGACGATCAGGGTGTTGCCGAGGTCCTTGAGCCGCACCAGGGTCTCGATCAGCCGCTGGTTGTCGCGCTGGTGCAGGCCGATGCTGGGCTCGTCGAGGACGTAGAGCACCCCGACCAGGCCGGCGCCGATCTGCGTCGCGAGCCGGATCCGCTGCGCCTCGCCGCCGGACAGCGTGCCCGAGGGCCGGTCCAGGGAGAGGTAGTCCAGGCCGACGTCGAGCAGGAAGCGCAGACGCTCCTGGATCTCCTTGAGCACCCGCTCGGCGATCTGGCGCTCGCGGTGCGTGAGCTCGAGAGTGTCGAGGAACTCGGCCGCCTCGTTGATGGGAAGGGCGCACACCTCGGCGATGTTCATCCCACCGGCGCCCTTCTCCCCCAGCGTCACGGCCATCGAGACCGGCTTGAGCCGGGTCCCCTGGCACGCCGGGCAGGCAACCTCGCGCATGAAGCCCTCGAAGCGCTCGCGGCTGGTGTCGGTCTCGGCCTCGCGGTGGCGGCGCTCGATGTAGGGCCGCACGCCCTCGAAGCTGGTGAAGTAGGAACGCTCCCGGCCGTAGCGGTTCTTGTGCCGCACGTGGACCTTGGTGGCGTGGCCCTCGAGGATCGCCTTGCGGCCCTTGGCCGGGAGGTCCTCCCACGGCGTGTTCAGGTCGAACCCGAGCTCCTCGCCGAGCGCGCCCAGCAGCCGCACGAAGTAGTCGGCGACGTGCGCCCCCGACCACGGGCCGATCACACCCTCGCCGAGGGTGGCGCCGGGATCGGAGATCACCAGCTCGGGGTCGACCTCCATCCGGGTGCCGATGCCGTGGCACTCCTGGCAGGCCCCGAACGGGGAGTTGAAGGAGAACGACCGGGGCTCGAGGTCGTCGGTCTCGATGTCGTGCTCGTTGGGACAGGCCATCCGCTCGGAGAAGCGCATCTCGCGGTGGGGATCCTTGGGATCGAGGTCGACCATGTCGAACACGACGAGCCCGGAGGCGAGGTTGAGGGCGGTCTCGACCGAGTCGGTCAGCCTCCGCTTGGACGACGGCTTGGCGGCCAGCCGGTCGACCACGACCTCGATCGTGTGCTTCTTCTGCTTGTCGAGCTTCGGGGGGCCCTCGATCATCTCGGCGAGCTGGAGGGTCTCGCCGTTGACGCGGGCCCGGCTGAACCCCTGGGACTGCAGGCTGCGGAACAGCTCGACGTACTCCCCCTTGCGGCCGCGGATCACCGGAGCCAGCACCTGGAACCTGGTGCCCTCGTCGAACTGCAGGACGCGGTCCACGATCTGCTGCGGCGTCTGCCGCTCGATCGGGGCGCCGCAGGTGGGGCAGTGCGGTCGACCGGCT
>CAWAJE010000055.1:0-34281 GCA_963782215.1 uncultured Actinomycetota bacterium
GGCGTAGAGCAGCCGGAGGTAGTCGTAGACCTCGGTGATGGTGCCGACCGTGGAGCGGGGGTTCTTCGACGTGGACTTCTGGTCGATCGAGACCGCGGGGCTGAGGCCCTCGATGAAGTCGACGTCGGGCTTGTCCATCTGGCCCAGGAACTGACGGGCGTACGCCGAGAGCGACTCCACGTAGCGGCGCTGTCCCTCAGCGAAGATGGTGTCGAACGCGAGGCTCGACTTCCCCGATCCGGACAACCCGGTGAACACGATCAGGGCGTCGCGCGGGAGGTCGACGGAGACGTCCTTGAGGTTGTGCTCACGCGCACCCCGGATGACGAGCTGGTCAGCCACGAATCAGACCTCTGCAGAGTTGGGAATGAGCTCGAACTGCTTCGAACAAGTGTTCGCACATCCTAACGGACGGGACAAGACGCCACGCGGGCGCGTGGGGACTCCTGGGCTCGCAACCTCTAGGCTGTGCACCCGTGCCTCCCAAGACTCCCATCATCGACCGTGCCGCCGGACCTGCCGCGGCCGTGAGCGCCGTGCCCGCGGCGATCGCCGCCGCCCTCGGACACCGCCGTACCGCCGCTGCCCTGCTCGCCGTCCCGCTCGGCGTGGTCGCGTTCTTCCGCGACCCCGACCGGACGCCGGACTCCTTTCCCGTGGACCGCGACGACGTCGTGGCCCCCGCCGACGGCAAGGTGATGTACGTCGGACCGGGCCAGGACGGTGTGGCCCCCGAGGGCGAGTGGCAGCAGATCAGCATCTTCCTCTCGCTCTTCGACGTGCACATCAACCGCTCGCCGTACCGCGGCAGGGTGGTCGAGGTGACCTACCGGCCGGGCAAGTGGCACGCCGCCTACCGCTTCGAGAGCGCCACCGAGAACGAGCGCAGCGAGATCACCCTCAGCGAGGAGATCGACGGCGAGGAGCGCCGGGTGGTCTTCCGCCAGATCGTCGGCCTGGTGGCGCGACGCGTGGTCACCCGGGTGGTGCCAGGTGACGTGCTCAGCACCGGTCAGCGGATGGGCCTGATGAAGTTCGGCTCGCGCATGGACATCTTCCTGCCACCGCACGTGGAGCTCCTCGCCACCGTGGGAGACCACACCGTGGGCGGGGAGTCCGTGATCGCGCGCTGGCCCTCCGTCGTCGGCACTGCGAGCACCCGCTGAGCCGCGCCGAGCCCCGCTCCGGCCGCCGCATCCTCGACCGGTGGCGGCTGAAGTCACCCTCGGGTGCCGAGGTGGTCTCGCTGCGGCAGCTCAGCCCGCGCGAGCGCCTGCGGGTCACCGCGCCCAGCATGTTCACCACCGGCAACATGGCGTGCGGGTTCTCGGCGATCCTGCTGGCGTTCAGCGACGAGTTCGTCTGGGCGGCAGTGGTGCTCGCGGCCGCGATCGTCCTCGACATCGCCGACGGGGCGGTCGCCCGGCTGGTCGGCGCGACCTCGCCCTTCGGGATCCAGCTGGACTCGCTGGCCGACCTGGTCTCCTTCGGGCTGGCGCCGGCCGTGCTGGTGCACACCTGGGCGCTGCCGGAGAACCCGATCCTCGCCTGGCTCTCGGCATTCTTCTGGCTCGCCTGCGCGGCCTTCCGGCTCGCGCGGTTCAACGTGACCGTGGACCCGATGGCCGACAAGAAGTACTTCATCGGGCTGCCCAGCCCCGGCGCCACCATGGTGGTGATCGCGACGATCTTCGCGCTGGGAACCCCGGAGCACGGCCCGTGGGTGCTGGTGCCGGTCGGGGTGAGCGTGCTGCCTGCGCTGCTGATGATCACCACCGTGCGCTTCCGGTCGTTCCGAGGACTGCTCTCCCCGCAGACCACCCAGGCGAAGATCACCACGACGGTCCTCCTGGTCGCCCTCTTCAGCGGCCTGGCGTTCGCGGCCGCGCCCACCGCGCTGGTCGTGGCGTGGTCCTACCTGCTCACCGCCCCGCTCGGGGTGCTCACCGCCCCGGTCCGGGCCCGGGTGTTCGGACCGCAGTCGGTGGCCGCACCGCGCGCACGCATGCAGTCGGTGTTCCTGCCGATCACCGACGAGGACGACTGACCGCTCGCCGAGGGCTCACCAGCCCCAGGTGCCGGGCTCGCCCTTGAACGGGCCGACCACGCGGCTGGTCACCCAGCCGCCGTAGAACGACCCGGGCTGCGGCTGCACGGTCTCGCCATCGACCACGCACCGGTCCATCAGCTCGGGCATCACCGCGACCGCGTCCGCCAGCTCGGCGAAACGTGGCGTCGGGGACGGGTAGGTCCAGCCGGCCCGTGCTGCCACCGTGTCACCGGCGACGAGGTCGAAGTAGCTGGCCCGCCCCTTCCACTCGCACATGCTGGCGCCCTCGGTCGGTCGCAGGACCCCGGCGGCGAACGCCTCGCGTGGCAGGTAGTACGTCGGCGGGTGGCTGGTCTCGAGCACCCGCCAGCTGCGGGTCGTGCGGGCCACGACCCGGCCGCCGAGGACGATCTCGACACTCTCGTTGCTCTGCTCCAGGCGCGGCGGTCGGGGGTAGTCCCAGACCGACTCCTGGCCGGGACCGGGCTTCTCCGGCTTCGGTGACTTCACCTCGCGACTCTAGGTCGCTCGCCCAACCAGGTCCGCCTAGGCTGGCCGCCATGGCGATGAGCATCGGTGACAGCGGCCCCTACTCCGGCGACGTGACCCCGGGAGGTCCTCCCGACGTGCGCGAGCTCGCGGGGATGACGATCACCAAGCTCGCCGTGGACGCGGAGATGTCGAACAACTGCTACCTGCTGCGCTGCCGGACCTCCGGCGAGCAGCTCCTGATCGACGCCGCCGCGGAGAGCGAGCGGCTGCGCGAGCTGGTGGGGTCGGGCGGACTGACCAAGGTCGTCACCACGCACCAGCACTGGGACCACCACCGCGCGCTGGCCGACCTGGTCGGCGCCACCGGGGCGGTGGTGATCGCCGGCAGCGACGACGCTGCGGCGATCACTGAGCAGACCGGGGTGGCCGTGGACGACGCCGTACGCCACGGTGACACGGTGGACTTCGGGGACTGCCGCCTCGAGGTGATCCACCTGGTCGGGCACACTCCCGGGTCGATCGCGCTGCTGTACGACGACCCGGAGGGCACCCCGCACCTGTGGACCGGCGACAGCCTGTTCCCCGGCGGGGTGGGCAACACCTTCGGCGACGCCGAGGCGTTCGCGACCCTCGTCGAGGAGGTCAGCACCAAGGTCTTCGACCGGCTGCCCGACGAGACCTGGTTCTACCCCGGTCACGGCAACGACTCCGTGCTCGGCAACGAGCGGCCGCACCTGCCCGAGTGGCGCGAGCGCGGTTGGTGACGACGGCGCTCAGCCGTTGTAGGTGATCCGCAGCTTGGCGCTGGCGGGCAGCGACTGGCACACCAGGCGGATCCCGTCGCGGAGGTCCTCGGCGTCGAGGACGTTGTTGCTCCTCATCCGCACCTCGCCCTCGAGGACCGCGCACGCGCAGGCGCTGCAGTTGCCCTCACGGCAGGAGAACGGTGCGTCGACACCCTTCTCCTCGAGGAACTCCAGCAGCACCTTCTCGCCCTGCCAGTCGTCGAAGGAGTAGTGCTGGCCGTCGAGCTGGACCTCCACCGCGACCGGTCCGGTGACGCCCACCTCGTCAGGCCAAGGAGCGGAGCTCATCCTCGTCCTCGTCCTCGTGGTCGTCGGCGGCCGCGATCGTCCTGGCCGCTGCCAGGACCTCCTCCACCTCGCCGAAGGGGTTGCCCCCGAGCGAGACGAACTTCTCCTGGTGACGCCGCTCGCGGGGGAAGCCGAGCTCCTTCAGCGAGGCCACCACGGCCTTCATGAACGGGCCGGGTCCGCACACGAACGCCGTGTGATCGGGGAAGTACGCCGCGAACGACCGCAGCTGCTCCTTGCTGGGAAGTCCCTGCACCGACTCCAGCCAGTGGACGGGCAGGAACCGGTCGGCGTGCCCGGCGGCCAGCTCACGCAGCTGCGCGGCGAAGATCACCGAGCTCTCGTCGCGGTTGGCGTAGAGCAGCACCACCTCGCCGGTGCCCTTCTCCAGCGCCGTGCGCGCGATCGAGATCACCGGGGTGATCCCGGATCCCCCAGCGAACAGGAGCAGGTCGGCGTCGAGGTCCTTGGGGGTGAAGATCCCGCTGGGCGGCAGCACGCGCAGCTGGTCGCCGGGCCGCAGGTTGTCGCAGATCCAGTTGGACGCGTAGCCGCCGACCGTGCGCTTCACGGTGATCTGGTGGCGACCCGTGTGCGGTGCGCTGGAGAGCGAGTAGCAGCGGGCAGCCAGGCCGGTCTGTTCGCTGGGCACCGCGACGGTCAGGAACTGCCCGGACGTGTAGCGGAACTGCTCGGCGAGCTCGTTGGGCACGTCGAGGACGATCGAGTGCGCGTCGGCAGTCTCCTCGACCACGTCGAGGACCTTCAGCACGAAGGACTCAACAGCCATCCTCAGCTCCGATCTCGAGATCGCCGTCGCGAACGGCTGGTCGATGCAGGAGCGTAGCCGGGCGCAGGCTCAGGCCTCGAGCAGGTCGGCGAGCCCGCGCAGGATCGACGCCGTGGCACGTTCCCGATCGGTGGGTGTGCCCGACGAGCCCGTCGACCCTGTGGAGGGCCCGGTTGCCGGTCCGGTCGTCCCCGCCGACTCCAGCTCGGTCGCGGGCACCCGGTCCTGCGTCAACGACACCAGCAGCTGGCGCGCAGCGAGGTAGTCGGGTCGCAGGACCGGAGTCTGCCGGCGACCGTCCCCGAAGGCGGCGAGCAGGGCGTCGAAGAAGGACTGGTTGGTCGCCGAGCCGAGCGAGGATCTCAGCAACGGCAGCGCGCGCTTGGTGAAGTCGCCGTGACCTTCGCTCTCCCAGGCGACCTCCGTGGGCAGGCAGGCGCCGAAGAACACCCCGCGCTCGTTGTCGCGAGAGGTGTCGACCGGGGACGTGACCGCACGCGAGGCCGGCCCGCGCTTGTCGGTGTAGGCAGCGATCACGTTCCGCGGCAGGGTGACCAGCCGGGGCTTCGCGGTGGGGCTCATCGGAGCCGCCATCAGCGGGTCGAGGTCGCGCTGAGCCCCACCGGAGTGACAGGAGTCGAAGAAGATCGTCAGGCTGACCTCGTCGGGAAGCTTGTCCCAGATCTGGCCGAGGTCGTCGTCGATCAGCAGGTTGCCGTCCATGAAGTCGACCGGACAGATGGCCTCGTCGGCGAGGTTGTTGCCCTCCCCGTCCTCCTCGCGCTCGTCGCCGTCGAGGTCGGGGACCGCGGTGCCGTGGCCGGAGTACTGCACGACGAGCACGTCGCCCGGCTCGCTGGCGACCACGAGCCCCTGGATCCGCTCCACCATCTCCTCCAAGGTGGCCTCCTCGTCGAGCACGGTGTCGACCTCGAAGCCGGCCTCGCCCAGCGCCTCGCCCCAGGCCTTGGCATCCGCCACGCAGCCCGACAGGGCGTACTTGCCGGGGTAGGCGTCGATGCCGATGCACAGCGCCTTCCTGCGCCCCCCGCCCGCGTGCTGGGCCAGCTCGGCCTGGCGGGCCTCGACGTCGGCGAAGGCCTCGCTGCTGGTCAGCCACGGGTCGCCCAGACTTCGCCCCTTGGCCTTGGCCGGGAAGCTCTGCGCGAGGTCGTCGCGGTCCAGGATCCGGCGCGCCAGGCTCTCCATCGTGGCCTTGTCGTCGTCGAAGTCGCCGTGGTGCCGGGAGCGGCTGCTGGAGCGCAGACCGCCGCCGATGGTCTCCGACCACATCACCGTTCCCTTGCGGCCGGCCCCGGGTGCTCCGAACAGCTGTCGCAGCCGCGGGTTGCGACGTACGGACTCCTGCAGCCCGAGCACCTCGGCGTGCTCCTCACGCTCGAGCGCCTCGCGGATCAGGTAGAGCAGCGACTTGCGGTAGACGCCCATGCAGGTGTCGAGCTTCTCGAAGTGCTCCGACATCGTGAACAGCGTCAGCGCCTCGATCCGGTCGAGCACCGCCGGGGTCAGCACCCGCTTCTCGAACTCGTCGACGCGCACGGCGGGTGCGAGCAGGTTGAGCGAGGCGATCGCAGGTACGCCGGCCGCCAGCATCTGCGGGACCAGGTAGGAGTGGAAGATCGAGCCGGCGCTGTGCCCGACGGCATGCACGGTGATGGCTCCGGGGTTGGCCGTCATGTACTCCCCCAGCTTCCTGGCGAAGTAGCGGGCGCCTCCGTCGGGTTCGCTGGCCAGCTCCGCGGTGCGCTTCATGGCGCCCCAGGTGTCACGTCCCCTGGCGCCGCGCAGCACCTTCTCGATGATCGCGTCGAGGGCGTCCTCGATGAAGCCGCGCGCCAGTCCCGGGACGTGGTCGCGCACGGCGTCCCACAGTGAGGCACCCAGCGCGGTCTCCCACACGAACTGCACCGGGAACGCCCCGTTGGCCTTCCACCACTCGACCTGCTTGCACGCGATACCGAGTCCGCTGGCCTTGGGGACGAGCCCGCCGTGGGCGTAGATCACCAGCGGTACGCCGCTGCCGCCGTTGCGGGCCACGAACTCCGGCAGGTGGGTGCTGAAGATCGCGTCGACGTCGGCCGCGACCGTCCGGAAGTCCTGGACGGTCGTCGGCGGGGTGGAGCCGCCGCTCGCGAGCCGCCCGTCGGGCACGTTGATGACATAGGGGTGCAGGGCGACGAGCTGGTCGCGGCTGAGCTCCACCGAGCGCGTGGTCGAGGCGGGAACGGTCATCGTGGTGCCTTCCTCATTCGGTGGGTGCGGCTGCGGTCCGGTCGGTCAACCTGGCGTCGGGATGGGCGTAGACGGTGTAGGCGAGCCAGGACAGGTCGCCGCTGCGACGGGCCGCATGCCGGGCCTCGATGGTGGCGCGCGCCATGGTCTCCCCGGCGGCGAGACGGGCGTAGAACTCCTCCACGAACGCCCGCGCCGGCTCGTCGCCCACCGACCAGAGGCACCCGACGAACGCCCCCGCACCGGCGCGCAGGAACGACTCCGCGAACCCACCCGCCTCGGAGCGACGCGACGGCGGCTGCCCCAGACGGCAGGCGTTGATCACCACCAGCGGACCCGGATCGTGCAGCGCCAGCGGCGGGCGGTCGGGAAGTGCCTCGCGCAGGTCCTCGAGGGACCAGCACGATCGCGACCGGTCCGCCGTCTCGTCCCCGGCCGGGGGGACGTAGTCGGCGAGCAGCATCTCCCTCACCGGCGGGTCCACGGTGTCGTCGCATCGGCCGTGACCGGCGAAGTGCAGCAGGTCGACCTCGCCGCTGCTGAGCAGCTGCGAGAGGGTGAGGCCGTCCGAGGGGCTGATCGCCCGCGCCTCGAAGGGCGCCAGCGCGTCGAGCTCGAGGACGGAGTTGGGGAGCGTGAGCCGCGGGTCGGCGTACTCCGGGACGAGGTGGTACGCCGCACCCGCCCGGATGCGCAGGTCGCGCGGGTGCGGGGTGTTGTAGACCCAGCGGACCAGGCCGGCGCGCCCGAGGAAGCCTCGCCCGTCGGGGTCCTCGGTGTCCCCCTCGTCGTCCCAGGTGTGCACCAGCTCCCACGGGATGTCGGTCTCGCCGCTGGTCAAGATGGTGAGCTCGTCGAGGTCGTCGGGGTGCTCACGCAACCAGGTGAGCAGGGCTGGCGGCAGCGCCTGGGAGGCGAGGCGGGCGCCGATGAGCCGCAGGTCGGACTGGAACGCCACGCTGCGCTCGCGGAGGTTGGGGACCAGCCGGTGCAGCGCCCAGGCCTCGTCGAGCCCCTGGAACACCTGCGCGAGCACCCCGGGCTTGTCCGCGACGACGTGCTCGAACCGCTCCCTGGTGCCGGGAAGGACCAGGTCGAAGGTGAGCACGGAGGTGGCGCCCTCGAGGTTCTCGTCGATCGTGAGAGTGCGGGGCGCGAGGAACGGGCTCACCCCGGCAGCGACGGCCGAGGCGGCCTCGACGGTGCTGGACGCCGGCATCGCGGGAAGGCTCGACCCCGCCGGCAGGACCGTGGAGGTCAGCCGCAGCGTGGCCAGCGGCTGGGGCCAGTCCTGGCGGACCACGACCTGGACCTCGGCCTCCCCCACGACGACCGCGCGGAGCCTGAAGCTGAGCTCGGCATCCGGTGCGCCGGGTGCCGGAAGACGGAGCTCGCGCTGCCCGCTGTCGTGCTCCTGCGCGAGTGCCAGGCCCTTGCGCAGCAGGGTGACGGTGATCGGCTGGTCGGGATCGACCACGATCACCTGCTCGTCGTGCGAGGTGCCGCGGGTGATCCGCACCTCGCCGCGACTCAGGCGTACGACGACCTCGACCAGCTGGTCGAGCACCGCGAAGGCCGGCATGCTCGCGCCGACCTCGGCGAACTGCAGGCGTGGCGCCTCGAGAGCTGCCGATTCGGCGCCCGCCGACTCGGCTCCCGACTCCGCAGCCACCTCCGCAGCCATCTCCGGAGCCACTCCGGAGCCATCTCCGGAGCCATGTCCTGCGCCAGGTCCGGGGGCAGCTCCGTCGGGGGCACCGTGGGCGGCGGTGCGTACTGCTGCGGCAGCACCGGTGGTGGTGCCGGGGGGATTCCCCGGGTCACCCCCGGACGGCCGGGTCGCGACTGCTCCAAGGTCGCGAGCACGACGTCGGGGTGGGTGCCCGACGGGTGCTCGATCACGAGCAGCACCACCCGCCGGTCCGGGGCGATCACGGTCGACCAGCTCGCGGTCTCCTCGTCGAAGGGGAGCAGCGCGTGCTCCCCCACGAGCTCGATCACCACGGACAGCTGCCGGCGCGCCGCCTTCGCCGGGATCAGGCGCAGGGTGCCGCCGCGGTCGTCGGCGAAGACCGTCAACCGCGCGACGATGCTGAGCTGGTTGCGCCGGTCGACCGACTCGATCGCGCGGACGGTGGCGTCCACCTCCACCCGCAGACCCGGGTCACTGCTGAGGGTGACCCGGCCGTCGGCGACCGTCATCGTCTGCTGCTCCTGCATGCGCCCACCCCCCCGGTCCCACAACCACCGACGTGGCACCCCGCCGGGTTCACCTCAGCATGGTGCGGCGGGTCGACCGCTGGCCAGCATCGCCAGGTCAGGTGTAGACCAGCCCACGACCCGTCCCACGACCCGTCCCCGTGTCGGAGCGTGACCGCGAGCTGGTCAACGATGTGCTCGGGACGGCGTACGCCGAGGGGCGACTCTCACCCGAGGAGCTCGATGAGCGACTCGACGCCGTGGCACGCGCGCACGCGCTCGGCGACCTGCCCGCTCTCGTCGAGGACCTCGTGACGGCGGAGGCGCCCGTGCACACGTCGGCGCACAGGCAGCTGGAGGCGGAGCGCCGCTACCGCAAGCAGCGGCAGGACGCGCTGTGAGTCAGTTCCGGAGCTGCGCCAGCTCGATCAGGACCGGTCCTGCACCCGCCGATCGGGCCCCGGACACGACCGTCGGGTGAACGTTTCGCGACCACTCGTATGGGATCTGTCTCAAAAGGACGCTACGCCGCTTCTGGTGTAGTTCCATGAGCCATGCCCATCTCTCACTTCGCGCACGGGGTCGCCTCCGGTGACCCGCGCCCGACCTCGGTCGTGCTCTGGACCCGGGTGACGCCGACGGCCGCCAGCAAGCCCGGTTCCGGCGTCGGCCCGAGCATCCTCGTGCGCTGGCAGGTGTCCACGAGCTCCCGGTTCACCCGGGTGGTCAGCTCGGGCCGGATCCGCACCGGACCCAGGCGCGACCACACCGTCAAGCTCGACGTCACCGGGTTGAAGCCGGGCCGCACCTACTACTACCGCTTCCTCTACAAGCGGCAGCGCAGCCCGGTGGGTCGCACCCGCACGGCTCCGGCCCCCACCAGCTCGCCGACAAACCTGCGCCTCGGTGTGGTCTCGTGCGCCAACCTGCAGGCCGGCTGGTTCAGCGCCTACCGCCACCTCGCGAACCGCAACGACCTGCACGCCGTGCTGCACCTGGGTGACTACATCTACGAGTACGCGCCCGGGCAGTACGGCTACGGCCAGGAGAACCGGGACGTCCGGCGCCACGACCCGGCGCACGAGATCGTCTCGATCAGCGACTACCGCCGCCGGCACGCGCAGTACAAGCTCGACCCGGACCTACAGCGCCTGCACGCCAAGTATCCCTTCATCGTCACCTGGGACGACCACGAGTCGGCCAACGACTCCTGGAAGGCCGGGGCCGAGAACCACAGTGACGGCGAGGGCAGCTGGACCGCCCGCCGGGCGGCCTCGCACAAGGCCTACGACGAGTGGATGCCGGCGCGGATGAACGACACGGCCCGAACCGGCGACGGGACCCGGCTCTACCGCCGGCTGCAGTTCGGCGACCTCGCCGAGCTCAGCATGCTCGACCTGCGCACCTACCGCGACAAGCAGCTGGCCCAGCAGGTCGACCCCGAGCAGGCGAACCCCGACCGGACCATCACCGGCCGGGACCAGATGGACTTCCTCAAGACCTCCCTGACCCGGGGGGTCTCCCAGTGGAAGCTGGTCGGCAACCCGGTGATGGTCTCGCCGGTGACCTTCGCCGGCGTACCGCGGGACCTGGTCAAGCCGGTCAACGACACCGTCGGGCTGCTGCCCCCGGACGGCGTGCCCTACAACATCGACCAGTGGGACGGCTACACCGACGACCGGCGTGAGGTCTTCGAGCACCTGCGTGACAACGGGGTCACCGACACCGTGTTCGTCACCGGAGACATCCACTCCGGTTGGGCCTGCGACCTCCCTGCGGACAAGGCGACCTACGCCGCGAGCCGCAACTCGGTCGCGGTCGAGTTCGTCGGCACCTCGGTGACCTCGAACAACCTCAAGGACATCACCGGCACCCCTGCTCGCACGACGAGCATCGCCGTGGAGGAGGGCCTCAAGGCCAACAACCCCCACATCAAGTACCTCAACTTCGACGACCACGGCTTCTCGGTCCTCGACATCACTGCGAAACGAGCCCAGATGGACTGGTACGTCATCGGTGACCGCGCCGAGAAGAGCACCGGCGTGAGGTGGAGCACCTCCTACGCCACCACGGCCGGCAGCCAGGTCGTCCAGCCCGTCGACCGGCCGGTGTCCTGATGTGCGGCGACAGCGGCCAGCAGCGCCGCCCGGACCCGACGCTGACCGACCGGCGCACGGTGCTCAAGGTCGCCGGCGCGTCCGGTGCGGCCCTGATGTTCTCCTCGGTGCTGACCGCCCCGGCGGTCGCCGCGACCCCCGCTCGCAGACGGGCCTACGTGATCGTCGTCGACGGCTGCCGCCCCGGTGAGATCGAGCAGATGCCGAACCTCAAGGCACTGCGCGACGCGGGCACCTGGTACCCCGGTGCGCGCTCGTTGCCGGTGATGGAGACGATCCCCAACCACGTGATGATGATGACCGGGTGCCGACCGGCCCGGAACGGCGTACCGGCCAACAGCATCTACGACCGCACCGAGCAGGCGGTCCGGGACTGCTCGCGGCCCACGGACATCAAGGTGACGACGTTCCTCGAGCAGCTGAACGCGACCGGCCGCACCACCGGCTCGGTGCTGTCCAAGCAGTACCTCTACTCCGTCTTCGGCGAGCGCGCGACGCACCGCTGGGAGCCTGCCCCGGTGATCCCGGTCTCGGGACACGCTCCTGACGCGGCGACCATGGAGGCGCTGCTCGCCATGGTCGAGGAGTTCGACCCCGACCTGGTCTTCGCCAACCTCGGTGACGTCGACCGGGTCGGCCACTCCGACCTGAGCGGCACCACGTTGAAGGCGGCGCGGACCGCTGCGCTGGCCTCGACCGACACGCAGATGGGTCGCTTCGTGGACATGCTCAAGTCCTCGGGGAGATGGAGCACCTCTGCGGTGATCGTCCTCGCCGACCACTCGATGGACTGGTCGGTGCCCAACCAGACCGTCTCGCTGACCAAGGTCTTCGACGCCGATCCCACCTTGACCGGCAACTTCAAGATCGCGCAGAACGGTGGCGCGGACCTCGTCTACTGGACCGGTCCGGACTCGGCGAGGTCAGCGGCGATCAGCAAGATGCGTTCGCTGTCCCTGGCCACCCCCGGCGTCTTCGAGGCGCACGCGATCGCCTCGACACCGGCCCTGCGCCTGGGTCCGAACGCCGGTGACCTGCTGGTGTGGTGCAAGGCGGGCTGGCGCTTCAGCGACCCCGGGCCGCAGAGCAACCCGATCCCCGGCAACCACGGCCACCCCGCGACCTACCCGATCCCGTTCTTCATCGGAGGCGGAGCCGCGCAGGTGCGCAAGGGGATCGCTCGCTCGGCGGTGGCACGCACGATGGACGTCACACCGACCCTGGGCACCTACTTCGGGGTCAAGGCCCCGACGACGGGCTGGGAAGGCACCTCCAGGCTGTAGCCCACCTCGAAAGGTCGCGTGACGGCCGGCTCATGGCGCCCTACGTTGCTCTCATGGATGTGCGCGAGCTCGTCAAGGACCACTACAGCCCGGGTCACCTGACCGAGGCCATCCTCGCGGCGTTGTCGCGGGCAGGCACCGACGTCGACGCCTTGACCGCCGCCGATCTCTTCGCGGTCGACCAGCTGCACGCGGGAGGCGCACCGGCGACCCGGCACCTGCTCGAGCGACTGGGTCCTGACACTGGCTCGCGGTGGCTCGACGTGGGCTCGGGCATCGGTGGCCCGTCCCGGATGGCCGCGACGTACGGCGCGCAGGTGACCGGGATCGACCTGTCCCCCGAGTTCGTCGCCACCGCCACCGCGCTGACCACCCGGGTGGGACTGGCGGAGCGGGCCTCGTTCGAGGCCACGGCCGGGGAGTCGATGCCGTTCGACGACGCCTCCTTCAACGGAGCGTTCATGGTGCACGTCGGGATGAACATCCCCGACAAGCAGGCGGTCTTCGCCGAGGTGCGTCGCGTCCTGGAGCCCGGCGCCCCGTTCGGAGTGTTCGAGCAGATGCGCATTGCCGAAGGTGACCTGACCTACCCGCTGCCTTGGGCCGTCGACGAGCGCTCCTCGTTCGTGGAGGACGTCGCTGCCTACACCGCAGCGCTCGAAGGCGCCGGCTTCAGCGTCGAGGACGTCGTGGACCGTACGGCGAGCACGCTCGGTCCGGCTCCCAGCGATGGGCTCTCCCCGGCCATGGTGTTCGGCCAGGCCTTCATGGAGCGTGTGGGCAACAACGTGGCCGCCACCCGCGCGGGGACTCTCGGCGCGATCGTGATGGTGTCCCGGGCCTGAGCCGTCTCCTCGGGAGCGGCGTCCCTCGGCGCCGGACGCTCAGCTGCGGACGTTGGCCGCCAGGCCGCGCAGGGTGGCCTGCAGAGCGAGGAACTGCTCGTCGTCGAGGCCCATCGCCGCCTTCATGTCGCAGTGGATCTTGGTGGCGTTCTCGCGCAGCGCCTCCCCCGTCGCCGTCAAGGCGATCTCCACGAACCGCTCGTCGGAGGTGGACCGAGTGCGCGTGAGCAGGTGCCCGGTCTCCATCCGGCGCAGCAAGGGCGTCATCGTGCCGTGGTCGAGGCTCAGGACGTCGACCAGGTCGCTGACCAGGCAGGGGCCCTTCTCCCAGAGCACGATCAGCACGAGGTACTGCGGGTAGGTCAGGCCGAGCTCACGCAGCACGGGGCGGTAGGCGTTCGTCACGGCCCGGGAGGCGGCGTAGAGGTCGAAGCACATCTGCTCGGAGAGCGGTGGAGTCTCGACTGGGGCCATACCGCACATTCTGCCACGCGATGCGATAGGTTGTGGACACTCTGCTCGTGCACAAGTTATTGCGGCCCCCGGGTGGCCGCCGATCCCGACCTGAAGGGCGCCATGTCCACGACGACCACCCGCACGGCATGGAACGGCGTACTCGGGGACCAGCTGTTGGCGGCAGCCCGCGGTGACGCCGCCGCCTTCACCGAGCTCTACGAGAGCCTCTCCCCGCGGGTCTACGGCCTGGTGCAGCGCGTGCTGCACGACGCGCACCAGTCCGAGGAGGTCACCCAGGAGGTGTTCCTCGAGATCTGGCAGACCTCGACCCGCTTCGACCCCACCCGCGGGTCGGCGCCCTCGTGGGTGATGACGCTGGCGCACCGACGGGCCGTCGACCGCGTCCGTTCCGCTGAGTCGAGCCGCCGTCGCGACACCACCGACGTCGAGCGCGGCCGCACCGATCCGGTCGACGAGACCGCCACCAGCGCCCATGCCTCCCTCGACGCCCAGGAGGTGCGCGCCGCGCTGGGTACCCTGCCGGACTTCCAGCGTCAGGCCCTCGAGCTGGCCTACTTCGGCGGGCACACCCATCTCGAGGTCTCGCGACTGATGCGGATCCCGCTGGGAACGGCGAAGACCCGGATCCGCGACGGCCTGGTCCGACTGCGCGACGCGCTCACTCCGTTGGGTCCGGAGCCACACTGCCCCTGAGGACCTGCCTGATCAGCCGGTCGGGACCAGGCCGAGCTGCTGGAGGATCCCTCTGAAAAGCCCCACGGGAGCTGGCAGTCAGCGGGTCAGGGCACCAGCGCCAGCAGGGTCCGCAACCGGTGCAGCGCGAGACTGGCTCCGGCCCGCACCACCGCGGGCGCGCCCAGCTCGTCGAGCACCGGTGCCCGCATCGTGGTCCAGGCCGCGTCGCTGGGCAACGCCGACTCCGGGCCGTTCTCCGCGACGACCGAGAGGGCCATCGCCTCCCGCACCCCGAGCAGGGGCTCCCCGCCGGCGGGGACCCAGGTCTGACCCTCGCGGCAGACCATGTCGTCCTTCAGGCTCTCGATCAGCGCGGCGACCGTCCAGAACGGCGCAGTGCTCAGGGCGGCGGTGGCGAGGCTGACCAGGCTCGCCGGGACCGGCACCGTGGGCACCCGCAGGCGCACCAGGCCGGAGGCCCGGGAGGCCTCTCCCAGCAGCCGGGAGTAGGACAGGACGGTCGGTCCGCCGATGTCGAGGGTCCCGGACAGCCGGTCGTCGGCGAAGGCCTCCACGAACGCGCGCAGCACGTCGGAGATCGCGATCGGCTGGACCCGGTGCTCCAGCCAGCTCGGGACGGGCTGCACGAGCAGCAGCGTGCCCAGCTGGCGGATCACCTCGAACGACGTGGAGCCGGCGCCGATCACGACTCCGGCACGCAGGGTCAGCACCGAGCAGTCGCTCGCGGAGAGCACCTGCTCGACCTCGAGCCGCGAGGAGATGTGCCGGGAGAGCTCGGTGGTGGGCACGTCCGGGACCAGACCCGAGAGGTAGACGAGACGACGTACGCCGCTGCCGGCAATCGCGTCGCGCACGACCTCAGCGCCCAACCGGTCGCGGTCCTGGAAGCCGCGGATGTCCAGCGAGTGCACGAGGTAGCAGACGGAATCGACGCCCTCCAGCGCTTCTCGCACCTGACCGGCGTCCGTGACGTCGCAGCGCACCCACTCCACGTCGCCGCCCCAGCCGAAGCGCTCGGGAGCGGGCTCCGAGGAGGACGCGGCGCGCACGGTGTGGCCCTCGGCGAGCAGCGCCGGCACGAGCCGCGACCCGACGTACCCGCTCGCCCCGAGGACGAGGACGTGGCTCACTTCTCGCCCAGGTGGCGCAGCAGGTTGTGGGCGAAGCGACGGCCCATCCCCGCCATCACGGCTGCCATCGCAGCCTCGACGGCCGGGCGGGTGAGGCGGCTGAACGGCAGCTCACTGACCACCTCGAGCTCGATCGAGACCCGTGAGCTCTCGCCTCGCTCCTCCAGGACGTAGTGTCCCTGGACGTAGGTGGTCTCCTCGGTCCGGCGCTCGTCATGGGTGAAGTCGATCCGCGACGGCTCCTCGAAGTTCATCACCTCGGTGAACGTCGTACCGATCGACTTGCCCAGCACCGGGATCTTCGCAAGGTTCCAGGTCCAGCGGTCGCCGTCGACGTCGATGCGGCGCAGATAGGGCGTCAGCCGCGGGAGCAGCTCGGGATCGGTCAGCGCCTTCCACAGCTCCACCCGGGAGGACTTGAGGTCGGCGGTCGAGCGGTTGCGCGCGGTGAAGCGGGTCATGGTTCTCCTCGGTCGGCTGGTCCGGCCGTGTCGTTGGTCTGTCCCGAATCTACCGGCGGGGGGTTAGCGTCAGCCTCATGGCCGAGCTCAACCTGCGGGCGCGAGGTCCCGCCGACACCGACCTCGCGTGGGAGCGGTACGCCGATCCGCAGCTGTGGTCGACGTGGGCGCCGCAGATCCAGCGGGTCGAGACCGACATGCAGCGACTGCGACCGGGTGGTCGCGGCGTCGTGCGCGCCGGGGTGCTGCCCCACCCGACTCTCGGGATCCGGTTCTCGGTGCTGGCCGTCGACGAGGACGCCCGCTCCTGGGTCTGGAAGGTCGCCCTGGGGCCGGTCCGGCTGCTCTTGGAGCACGGGGTGGAGCCGGACGGGAACGGCACGGTGACCACGCTGCGCCTGCGGGGTCCACTGCCGGTGCTGCTCGCCTACGCCCCGGTGGCGCGTTTCGCCCTGGGACGCCTGGTAGCGGCGTAGAGTCGTCTGACTCGGACAAGGGAGAGTCGCATGCCGACCTACGCATGGTTGTTCATCTGGGGCATCGCCATCACCGCGGTTGCCGCCCTCTACGTCCGCGAGGTGCGCTCGAAGCGTGCCCGCATCGCCGACTTCGACAGGCACCAGCACCAGGCCGTCCGTGAGGCCTCGACGCGCGCAGGCATGAACGGTCCCAACGGCGGCGCCCAGACCTGGATCGGCTGAGTCGAAACCGCACAGCCCTGGGGCATTTGTCCCTTACGCTCTGCCCATGAGCCCGCTCGGCCGCAAGGTCCTCGTCTGGATGATCCCGCTGAACCTGCTGATGCTGGTGTGGGTCTGGATCGGCCGGCTCGTGTTCGGCGTGGGTGGCTGGTTCTTCCTGATCATGCTCTACGCGCTGCCGTTCCTGTTCCTCGCGCTGTTGGCCACCACCCTGATGGGCAACCTGATCGGTGCCGAGCGTCCTCGGGCCCTGACCCGAGCCCAAGCGCTGGCCCAGCTGGGGGTGTGGGCGGCCATGGCCGCGTTCGGGTTCTTCCTGGTCGACTTCGGGGACGTGGAGGGCAGTGACCTCTCGGTGTTCACCCAGCTGGTGGGCCGCAGCGAGACGACGCTCTCGATGAGCTGGACGATGGCCGCAGTGTCCGGAGCCGCCGTGGTGGCTGCCTGGGTGCGTGCTGTTGATCCTGCTGCTGGCGCAACGACGCAGCCATCGCACCCTGTCGGTCACCGCCACCTGAGACGTCGCCCTCCAGCGGGTCACAGGCGCCGCTGGAACGCCAGCTCGCGCGCCATCGCCTCGTAGCCGAGCCGCTCGTTGACGGCGACCATGTGCGCGTTGGTCTCGGCGTTCCAGGTGTCGATCGTCGAGAGCTGGGGCTCGGACTCGTCCAGCCAGCGCATCATCTCGGCCTTGAGCAGCAGACCCAGCCGGTGACCCCGGTGTGCTCGCGCCACCGAGGTGTCGTGCTGGTGCCCGAGCTCGGGGTTCTCGGCGTCGACCAGCACCACGGTGTGCCCGGCCAGCTCACCGGTGCCGCGGTGGCGCGCGAGCAGGCGGTAGAGGCGGTGGCCCGACGCGATCGACGCCCGCTCGTAGTCGAGGAGGCGCTCGACCGGGAACACCTCGTCCTCGATCTCGAGGTCGTCGGTGGGAGCGTCGTTGATCGAGGCGGCCAGCTCGGACAGCGCCGGCAGCAGCTCCGGGGGCGTGTCGCCGTACACCTGCAGCAGCTCGTAGTCCGTTGCGTGCGCAGCAGCCTCCTCGCTCACCTGCTCCGCCCGCTCGTTCGCGGCGTCGTCGAGGAACAGCACCCGGCACATCTCCACGTAGGCGAGGGCGAAGTCGTGGTGCTCGGCGAAGGGTCGGGTGGCCGCCAGCTCCCAACCGCTGCAGCCGAGCTTGGTGCGCCCCACGGAGCGAGTGAGCTCCAGCGCCTGCGCCATCACCTCGGAGCCGTGTCCGCGCCGCCGGTACGCCGGGGCGACGCAGAGGTGCAGCCAGGCGAAGTCGGTGTTGTCCCACTCCCCCAGCTCGACCTCCAGCGACGCCACCGGCTCGCCATCGACCTGGCCCACGAAGCGACGCGCAGGGCTGCCGTCCCAGCCGTGCCGGACCTCCATCGCCCAGCGGTGCTCGCTCAGCTGCGGGCGCCACGGGGCGTCGACGGACCGCGCGGCGTTCAGGACCTGGCGCGCGGCCTCGACGAGAGCAGCGTCCTCCGCGTCGTACTCGATCAGCTCCATGCCTCCAGCGTGATCGCGCCCGGCCCCTGTGTCGACCGGATTCCGGACCGGGGCGCGCCCTCTAGGCTCGCAGGACCGAGACCGAGGAGGCACACATGACACAGACCGCAGCAGCAGACGTCGGCCTGACCGGGCTGGCGGCGATGGGGCGCAACCTCGCCCGCAACATGGCCCGCAACGGCTACACCGTGGCGGTGCACAACCGCACCGCCGAGCGGATGACCTCACTGCTCGAGGAGCACGGCGACGACGGTGAGTTCGTCGGGTCGGAGTCCCTGGAGGACTTCGTCGCCTCGGTCAGGACGCCCCGGGCGATCGTGGTCATGGTCAAGGCGGGTGAGGCCACCGATGCCGTGATCGACCAGCTCGTGCCCCTGCTCGACGAAGGTGACATCGTCGTCGACGCGGGCAACGCGCACTTCGAGGACACCTTGCGTCGCCAGCAGGCGCTGGAGCAGAAGGGGCTGCACTTCGTCGGGATGGGGGTCTCGGGAGGCGAGGAGGGCGCCCTGCACGGGCCCTCGATCATGGTCGGCGGGTCCGAACACGCCTATCAGCGGCTCGCTCCGATCGTCACGGACATCGCGGCCCAGGTGGACGGCACCGCGTGCGCGGCCCACGTCGGGCCCGACGGTGCCGGTCACTTCGTCAAGATGGTCCACAACGGCATCGAGTACGCCGACATGCAGCTGATCGCCGAGGCCTACGACGTCCTGCGCAACGTCCTGGGCAAGGAGCCCGGCGAGCTGGCCGACATCTTCCGCCGCTGGAACGAGGGCGATCTCGACTCGTTCCTGATCGAGCTCACCGCGGCGGTCCTCGAGCATGAGGACGCCTCCGGCACACCGTTCGTCGATGTCGTGGCCGATGCCGCCGAGCAGAAGGGCACCGGCCGCTGGACGGTCCAGAACGCGCTGGAGCTCGGCGTACCCGTCACCGGCATCGCGGAGGCGACCTTCGCCCGCAGCATCTCCGGTCACACCGACCAGCGGGAAGCGGCCCGGAAGGTCTTCCCGGTCACCAGCGAGACGCCGCAGGTCGAGGACCCCGAGGGCTTCGTCGAGGACGTGCGCACGGCTCTGTACGCCGCGAAGGTGGTCGCCTACGCGCAGGGGTTCGACCAGATCGTCGCGGGCAGCGACGAGCACGGCTGGGAGGTCTCCCCCGGAGACCTCGCCATGATCTGGCGGGGAGGCTGCATCATCCGGGCCAAGTTCCTCGACCGGATCAAGGAGGCCTACGAGGCCGAGCCCGACCTGACCACCCTGATGACCCAGGACTACTTCGCCCAGGCACTCAAGGACGGCGAGGCCGGCTGGCGCCGGGTGGTGGCGACCGCCACCGCCGCCGGCATCCCGATCCCCGCCCTGGGGTCGTCGTTGTCGTACTTCGACGCCCTGCGACGCGACCGTCTTCCGGCAGCCCTGATCCAGGCGCTCCGCGACAACTTCGGCGCGCACACCTACCGGCGAGTGGACCGGGAGGGGAGCTTCCACACGCTGTGGGGTGGGGACCGCTCGGAGGTCAACGCCTGAAAAACCCGTTGCGCGTGCGCCGGTGGACCGCGAGGCTGTTTCACCAGGCGCGCGGGACCGATCGCGCCCCGGGACGAGAGGAGAGCTGACATGACCACGACTGTCGCCGGCCTGTCCGCAGACCACTTCTCCCACACCCGGAGCACCGATGCCTCTCTCCACCCCGCAGGACCCCCGCAGCGCTGACGGCCCCGGCGGGGTCGATCCCGCCTTCGTCTGTGACTTCCGTGCCTACGACGACCCCGACCCCGGTTCCCAACGCTGGTCGACCTGGCACGAGGTCGAGCCCCTCTGCCGAGGTCCCGAGCCCCGGCCCGGGTGGGTGGTGACTGACCGGGCAGCCGTGGACACCGAGCTCGGCGTGCTCAAGAGCGGCAAGGAGGCTGACGTCTTCCTGCTCGAGCGAGCCGTCGAGGGTGGGGCTTCAGCAGTGATGGCCGTCAAGCGCTACCGCACCTCCGATCACCGCAACTTCCACCGCAACGCCGGCTACACCGAGGGCCGCCGCAACCGGGACAGCCGCGAAGCCCGTGCCGCTGCGAAGAAGACCGCCTTCGGACGCAAGGTTGCCGCCTCACAGTGGGCGATCGCCGAGTGGCAGTCCCTCCGGCTGTGCTGGAGCCTGGGGTTGCCGGTGCCCTACCCGGTGCAGCTCGACGGCACCGAGCTGCTGATGGAGTGGATCCGCGACGACGACGGGGCCACGGCTCCCCGGCTGGCGCAGACCCGTCCCGACCCCAAGCGGTTGGGGGCCTACTTCGAGCAGCTCGTCGAGTCGTTGCGGACGATGTCGCAGCACGGAGTCGCTCACGGGGACCTCTCGGCGTACAACCTGCTCACGGCCGGCGAACGCCTGGTGATCATCGACCTGCCCCAGGTGGTCGACCTGGTGGGCAATCCCCGTGGAGCAGACTTCCTGCTCCGGGACTGCGCCAACGTCTGCGCGTGGTTCCGCCGCCGGGGGCTCGAACACCCGCTGGCCGACGAGCACGCCCTCTTCGGGGAGCTGCTCGCCATGGTCTATTGAGGGATCGGACAGGGCGCTCGAGTGTGGCTATCGTCAGGGCATGAGACGCGTGGTGGACCCGCTCCTCGCCTGCGGGGGTGAGATGGCCACGCGCCTCACCGACCACGACTGGGCGAGCACCCCGCTCGGACCGATCGAGACCTGGTCACAGGGATTGCGCACCGCAACGGCCATCGTTCTGCGCAGCCGCTACCCGATGCTGCTCAGCTGGGGCGCCGACCTGGTGATGATCTACAACGACGCTTTCATCCCCACGCTCGGCACCAAGCATCCCCAGGCCCTGGGAGGCCTGCTCCCCGTGGTCTTCAGCGAGGTCTGGGGGGACGTCGGAGAGATGCAGCTCTCGGTGCTGGCCGGCGGGAACGCCACGTGGGACGAGGACCTGCGGCTGATGATCGAGCGCGGACACGGCCCGGAGGAGACCTTCTTCACCTTCTCCTACTCACACGTCCCCGACGACGCAGGCCCCGGCGGGGTGCTGGCGGTGCTGACCGTCACCACCGACAAGGTGGTCGCCGCTCGCCGGTTGGCCCTGCTCAACGAGCTCGCGCAGGTGGCCAACCAGGCCGTCGCCCCCGAGCCGGCGATGGCAGCGGCTCTCGAGGTGCTGGGCAGAGCAGAGCAGGACCTGGTGGGGAGCGGGTTCTACTGCCCTGCCCAGGAGCCGGGAGGTACGACGACCCTGCACGCGATCGCAACCTGCTCGAGCCCCGGGGGCGACCCGCTGCCGGCGTCGATCGACGACCCCGACCACCCGGCGATCACGGCCTGGATGGAGTCTCGCGTGGTGCATGCGGGGCCCTCGGCCGCTCTCCCCGTTCGCGGACGGGACGGGGTCGAAGGCGTCCTCCTGCTGCGTCCCCATCCCTACCGGCCGTTCGACGAGGACCACGAGCGGTTCGTCTCGCTGCTGGCCGACCAGGTGGGGCAGATCCTCACCGTGGCCACCGCCAGGGCCCGGGAGCAGGCACGGCTGGACGCCCTGGCCGCGCTGGACGCCGCCAAGACGGCGTTCCTCTCCAACGTCAGTCACGAGTTCCGCACCCCACTCACCCTTCTCCTGGGCCCCCTCGAGGACGTCATGGACGGTCGGGAGAAGTCGATCGAGAGGGCCGACGCCACCGTGATGGTGCAGAGCGCCCACCGGTTGCTGCGGATGGTCAACGCCCTGCTCGACGTCGCCCGCATCGAGGCGGACGGACTCACGGCGACCCCGACGACGATCGACCTCGTGCAGATCACCCGCGACCTGCTCCAGCCTTTCGAGAGGGCCGCCGAACGCGCCGGTCTGCGGCTCGAGGTGCAGCTCGACCCGTCCCTCGGGCTGCTGCTCGTCGACCCCGAGCTGTGGGAGAAGATCGTGCTGAACCTCGTCGCCAACGCGATCAAGTTCACCGATCACGGCACGGTCGGGGTGACGCTCACCAGCCGCGGCGAGCACCTCCTGCTGACTGTCTCGGACACCGGCATCGGCATGGCTGAGGAGGACGTCGGCCAGATCTTCGACCGGTTCCACCGGATCGAGACCGCAGGGGCCCACGCGGTCGAGGGCACCGGGATCGGCCTCACGCTCGTCGCCGAGGCCGCCGGTGCCATGGACGGCACGGTCACGGCCCGCTCGGAGCTCGGCCGCGGTTCCACGTTCGAGGTCGAGCTCCCCCTGGTGCCCAGCGTCGAGACCGTCGCCGACTGGACCCCACACGGTCGCGCCGTGCAGGCGCTGGCCGACGACGCGGCGGCGCCCACCGAGACGCGGCCACCACCGGAGACGGAGGACCAGGGGGGCGAGTCGTGCATCCTGGTCGTCGAGGACAACGTGGCCGTCCGGGATCGGGTCTCCCGCCTGGTCGCCACCCTCGGGAAGGTGACCACGGCCCCCGACGGGCTGGCGGCGCTCGAGGTCCTGCGCTCGCGTCAGGTCGATCTGGTCGTCACCGACGTGATGATGCCGCGGCTCGACGGGCTCGGGCTCCTCAAGGCCATCCGGGAGGACGACGACCTGCGCAGCACCCCGGTGGTCCTGCTCTCGGCCCGCGCGGGACCAGAGGCGGCCGCCGGAGCCATCGAGGCCGGCGCCGACGACTACGTGGTCAAGCCGTTCACACCGGGCGAGCTGCTGGCACGCTGCCGGACCAGCCTGGAGCTCGCGGAGTACCGCGCCGAGTCGGCGGCGAGCCACGTCCGGAGCACGCTCCTGGCCGGGGTCAGCCACGACATGCAGACGCCCTTGGCAGTGATCACCACCTCGCTCGACCTGCTCGCCGAGCCCGGCATCGACGAGGACGAGCGCGCACACATCGCCGAGCGCGCCCGGATCCGGTCGGCCCAGCTGACCCGCCTGGTGACCCAGTTCCTCGACTGGTCCCGGTTGAGCATGAACCAGCCGCTCCCCGTGCGGGTCGAGCGCCTGGACCTGGTCGAGGTGCTCGAGACCATCGCCGCCGAGCACGAGCGCGTCCGGGTCAGTGGGAAGAGCGCCAGCTCCAAGAGCTGGTTCGACAGGCAGCGGACCGAGCAGATCGTGCACAACCTCGTGGAGAACGCCCAACGCGTGGCCAGGTCCGCCATCGAGATCCAGCACAGTCGCGACGACGACCACGTCACCGTGCGAGTCATCGACGACGGCCCCGGGGTCAGCGCCGAGGTGCTCCCCTGGCTCTTCGACGCCTTCAGCCCCTCCACCGCGAGCAAGGGCAGCGGACTGGGACTGCACGTGTCCCGCGAGGCGGCCAGGGCCCAAGGTGGTGAGCTGGTGCTGGAGTCGACGGGGCCGACCGGCACCGTCTTCGCCCTGCGGCTACCGCGACAGCGGCCATGAGGAACGTCCTGGTCGCCGACGACGACCCCGACATCCGCGACATGACCTCCCGGGTGCTCAGCCTGCGTGGGTGGCAGGTCACCACGGCGGCCTCGGGTCTCGAGGCACTGGAGGCCCTGAACCTCGGGGAGTTCGACATCGTGGTGCTCGACCAGAACATGCCGCCGGGCAGCGGGCTCGAGGTCGCGGCCGAGCGACGTCAGCTGGGCGACGCCGTCCCGATCGTGCTGTGGACCGGTTGGGCGGGCAGCTTCGACGAGGAGGAAGCGAGCAACCTGCAGGTCCATGTGCTCAACAAGGCCGAGGTCAGCAAGCTCACCGCGCTGCTGAGCACGCTGGTTCCCTGACCGGACCTGGGTCCGGCCGGGTTCAGAGGGCGCGCCAGCCGGCGTAGTCGTGCACGGCCACGCCGTGGTACGCCGGCGCCCCGGACTCGGCGGCGTCGACCGCCGCGAGCGCCTTCGTCAGCGTGCGCAGCGGCAGACCGTGGAAGGTCTGCTTGCGCGAGACCGCGTCGTCACCGAGGAAGTTGGTCTCCACCGCGAGCCGGCACGGGATCCCGGCCGCGTCCGCCGAAGCCAGAGCGTGGGCCCCGACGTCGGTGATGCTGTCGGCGCCGGTGACGGTGTTGCGATAGCTCATTGCCGTCACCGCCTCGACCCTGCTCATCACGGCCCGGTCGAGGGGGGTGCCGTCGGCTGTGGGAACGGTGTGCAGCCAGAAGGCGATGTCCGCCTCCAACGGCAGCGAGGTCGCCGCCGCCAGCTGACCGAGCACCTCCAGGTATCCGGCCACCACCGGCTCGCGACTGGCGTCCCAGTCCGTCCTGGTCCAGGGCTCGATGTCCACGTGGACACCGTCGAAGAGGCCGGTCGAGAGGGCCGAGCGCTGCCACGTGAGGGCATCCTGCGGACGGTCGATCCAGCTGGGCTCCCCGCCGAGCGCGGCGACCCGGATGCCGGCCGCGTGGGCCTGGTCAGAGACCGAGCGCACCCACGTCAGGTCCGGCGACGTGGCGAGTCCCGGTCCGACGTACACGAAGAGCTCGGTGAGGTTCTGCTTGACCGCCCAGGAGACCAGCGTGCGGGCAGGGGGACGGTTCCAGACCCAGGTGGCCCGACCGGCGCTGGGGGCGGCCCCAGCGGGCGCGGTCATCGCGAGGACGGGCAGGAGCAGGGCGAGCGCGAGGCTGAGCAGCGCTGGTCTGGGGGTGGGTCGTCGCACCGTGCAGACGATATCGGTCACCGGGCGCTCCGGCTCCCGAACGGCAAGGGGGCTGGCCGGGTGCTGATCGGTGAAGCTAGTCCAGCGTTCCGTGCGCCACGACGTAGGACTCCAGCCGGCGGTCCGGCACCAGCCAGAGCAGCGCCACCAGCACGAACGGCACCAGCCCGAGCCAGGGAGTCACGAAGCACAGCGCGATCCCGACCAGGTAGACCGCCGGGGACACCTTGCCCTTGAGATCGTTGCCGAGGGCCTCCCGAAGCAACGAGGAGTCACCCTCGGCGCGCTGGATCGTCAGCTGCAGCACGTAGTAGGCCAGCGCCGCCACCAGCAGGTTGACGCCATAGACGACGACGGGGGTGCGTGCGATCGACGACTCGTCCATCCACGCGGTTGTGAACGGGAACAGCGAGAGCCAGAACAGCAGGTTCAGGTTGGCCCAGAGCACTGCCCCGTCGACCTTGCGGGTGAGCTGGAACAGGTGGTGGTGGTTGTTCCAGTAGATGCCGATGTAGACGAAGCTCAGCAGGTAGGTGAGGACACCGGGGACCGAGGCTCCCAGAGCGTGCAGCGTCGGCTCCTCCGGCACCTTCAGCTCCAGCACCATGATCGTGATGATGATCGCGAGCACGCCATCGCTGAAGGCCTCGAGACGGTTGGTCCGCATGACGGCACCCTAAGCGTCCGTCGGCGTGGCATGCGTCATACCCGACCTCGCGCCGCGCTGCTAGCGTCCGGCCCATGCGCAGCCCCAAGGACTTCTTCGCCCCCCTCGCCGTCGGCGCCCCCGCGCCCCTCCGGGAGATCCCGGCCCGCCCGTCGCGAGCGATCCACTTCTTCGATCCCGGCAACCCGAAGATGGCCGCCAAGGTCCCGGGCATGGTCGGCAGCACCGACGTCCTGCTCGGCAATCTCGAGGACGCGGTCAAGGCCGAGAACAAGGAGATCGCCCGAGCAGGCCTCGTCAAGATCGGCCAGGAGGTCGACTTCGGCCCCACCCAGTTCTGGACCCGGATCAACTCCTTGGACTCCCCCTGGGCGCTTGACGACCTGACGACCCTGGTGCCCGCGATCGGCGACAAGCTCGACGTGATCATGGTGCCCAAGGTGCAGGGCGCCGAGGACATCCAGTACGTCGATCGGCTGCTCGCCCAGCTGGAGGCCAAGGCCGGCCTGGAGAAGCCACTGCTGGTGCACGCGATCCTGGAGACCGCCCGCGGCGTCGCCAACATCGAGGAGATCTGCGGTGCCAGCCCGCGGATGCAGGGGCTCTCGCTCGGCCCGGCCGACCTGGCTGCCGACCGGCGGATGAAGACCACCCGGGTCGGCGGCGGACATCCGGGCTACCTGGTGCGGCAGGACCCGGTCGACGGTGACGTCGAGGGTGAGCGGACGACGTACCAGCAGGACCTGTGGCACTACACCATCGCCCGGATGGTCGACGCCTGCGCGATGCACGGGATCTACCCCTACTACGGGCCCTTCGGCGACATCACCGACACGGTCGCGTGCGAGGACCAGTTCCGCAACGCCTTCCTGCTCGGCTGTGTCGGCGCCTGGTCGCTGCACCCCAAGCAGATCGCGATCGCCAACCGGGTCTTCAGCCCCTCGGTCGAGGACGTGACGCACGCCCGTCGGGTGATCGCCGCCATGGGCGACGGCACCGGTGCAGTGATGCTCGACGGCAAGATGGAGGACGACGCGTCGGTCAAGCAGTGCAAGGTGATGGTGGCGCTGGCCGAGGAGCTCGCGGGCATCGATCCCGAGCTGAAGAAGCAGTACGACGCGATCGAGCTGGAGGCCTGAGCCGATGACCGCCGAGACCTTCCGTCCCCGCCGCTCCGTGCTCTACATGCCCTCCTCCAACGAGCGCGCCCTGGAGAAGGCCAAGTCCATCCCCTGTGACGGGTTGATCCTCGACCTCGAGGACGCCGTCGCCCCGGACGCGAAACCTGCCGCTCGCGACGCCGCCTGCGCGGCCGTCCGGTCAGGGGACTACGGTCGCCGTGAGCTGACCATCCGGATCAACGGTGCCGACACCGAGTGGCACGACGCCGACCTGGCCGCCGCCTGCGCCGCGGGGCCGGACGCGATCGTGGTGCCGAAGGTGGACAGTGCCGCGGCCGTGCTGCGGCTGGTCGACGCGATGGCGGCCCACGACGCCCCCGAGCACACGACGCTGTGGGCGATGGTCGAGACGCCCTACGCGATGCTGCACGCCGAGGAGATCGCCGGCGCCAGCGACCGGCTCACCGTGCTGGTGATGGGCACCAACGACCTCGCCAAGGAGCTGTACGCCGAGCACGTGCCCGGCCGCCAGCCGCTGCTCACCGGACTCTCCCTGGCCCTGCTGGCGGCGCGTGCCACCGGCAAGGCGATCATCGACGGCGTCTACAACGACGTGAGGAACACCGACGGCTTCCTCGACGAGTGCCGACAGGGGCGCGAGATGGGCTTCGACGGCAAGACCCTGATCCACCCCGGCCAGGTGTCCGGCGCCAACGAGGCGTTCGCGCCCTCGGAGCGCGCAGTCGAGGACGCGCGCGGCATCCTGCAGGCGTGGGAGGACGGCAAGGGGTCCGGCGTGGTCACCTACAACGGCCGGATGGTGGAGAACCTCCACGTCGAGTCGGCGCAGCGCACGCTGAGCATGCACGAGGCGATCACCGCCCTCGAGGCCGATCAGGCCTGACCGCGACACCGCGGGATGGGTCAGCTGATCTGGCCGAGCAGGTGCTGGTGGAACTCCCGCTCCAGGTGACGCATCAACACCTCCGGCTCCGCACGCAGCACCCGCTTGCCTGAGAGCACGAGCACCCGCCAGCCCGCGCCCTCGAGGGCCACCAGCTCGTCGGCGACCACCCGGTCGTGCAGCACCGCACCGAACTGGCAGCGCTCCACCCCGACCCCGAGCCGCACCACCCGCGGACCAGCGGCCACCATCAGGCCCGGAACGGCGCTGGGCAGCCGGGCGTCGTGCCAGCGCAGGCGCAGCACCGACTCGGCCGGACCACGTGCGCGACCGTCCGCCTGGGCGGCAATCACCCGCAACCGGGCGGAGCCGCGATGCCCCACCAGTCGGGGCAGCTCGGCGATCAGCTCGGTGTGCGTGAAGCTCCCCGTCCCCAGCAGCCCGTCCAGGGCTGCGAGCGCCGCCGCAGGCGGGAGCAGCCGACCCAGGTCGAGGGCGGTGCGCAACGGCGTGGTGAGGCACAGTCCCTCGATCAGCTCGACGTCCCGGTCGGCGAGGTGCCGTCCGCTGCGGAACCGGTTGGACGAGACCCGGTCGTGCTTGAGGGTCTCCACGGGCGGAAGCGGATCTGCCTCCTTCTGCTCGAGGCCGAGGGCACTGCTCGTGTCGATCCCGTGCACCCACGCTGCGGAGCGGTCCACGACCACGGCTGTAGGACCGACCACCAGCCGCAGCGCACGGGCCCGGAGCTCGCGGGTGTCGGCCAGCGTGGTGGCGGCGTAGACCCCGCGCAGCAGGCGCCGCACCCCCCCGGCGCGGAGCAGCCGCTCGAGTGCTGCGCGCTCGACGCCCGCGTTGCGAGCCATGCTCGGGGTGAACGGGCCGGTCAGCAGGGCCGGGATGTCCAGGGGCCGCAGTGGCAGGGTGTCGTCCATCGCCTCAGGGTGGCCCCGGACCGGCGCGACGTCGAACGACTATCCACAGGCTGCGCGTGCACCCCGTCCGGGCACAGGGCGGTCTCACGCCGGACGGGTGTAGGCACCCCGGTGGAAGAGCAGCGGGCCCGTCGCAGGGGCGCCACCGAACCTGCCGTCGCCAGTGGCCAGCTGCTCGACCCGCCCCACGACGATGTAGTGGTCGCCTGCCTCGTGCACGGTCTCGATGGTGCAGTCGACGTAGCCCTGCACCCCGTCGAGCACCGGTGCGCCCGTGGCCCCGGGCCGCCAGGGGACCCCGTCGAACTTGTCAGCGCCCTTGCTGGCCATCGCGTCGGAGATCTCGCGCTGGTCCGCGCCGAGGAAGTTCACGCAGAAGAAGCCGGCGGCCCGCATCAACGGCCATGCACGGGAGGTCCTGGCCGGGCAGAACATCACCAACGGCGGGTCGAGCGAGACGCCGGAGAAGGACTGGCAGGTCATTCCGACCGGCTCGTCGCTCGAGACCGAGGTGACGACCGTGACCCCCGTGCAGAAGAGACCGAGCACGTCGCGGAACTGCTGGGCGCGCGAGACCGCCTCGAGGTCGTCCTCGGGGATCGTGGTGTGCTCACCGAGCCGGAGCTCGACGTCGAACCCGGTGCCGAGCAAGTGGTGGATCAGCTCCTGGCCGGGCCAGGTCTCGCGAGCGTCCGTGCTGCTGCCGTCGTGGATCTCCGGGGACGGTCCGGGGGAAGACATGGACGCAGTCTTCCAGCCGGCACGGACCACGGGGTGGTCGGCTCCGCCCCGGGCTCGCCTTCGAGGGGAAGGCCTGCCCCACCGAGACACGTTCTGGATCGCTACCCGACAGGTGCACCCCGGCGCGACCCGGCCTACGCTGCGAGGCATGTCAGACATGTGGAAGACCATCGCCGCCGAACGCGGCGCCCTGGCCGACGACCTCGAGTCCTTGAGCGAGCACGAGTGGAACGCGCGTTCGCTCTGCTCGGGCTGGTCGGTCCAGGAGACGCTGGCTCACATGACCAGCACAGCGACCATGAACCCGGTGAAGTTCTTCACCGGGTTCCTCGGCTCGGGCTTCGACTTCGACAAGTTCTCCCAGCGCGGGGTCGAGCGCCAGCGAGGGGGCTCGCCGGACGAGACGCTCGCCAACTTCCGCGCACACCAGCACTCGACGTCGGCCCCTCCCGGCCCGAAGCTCTCCTGGCTCGGGGAGACACTCATCCACGCCGAGGACATCCGCCGGCCGCTGGGCATCAAGCACTCCTACCCCACGGAAGCGGTCAAGGAGGTGCTCGACTTCTACAAGGGCTCCGACATGCTGATCGGCACCAAGACCCGGATCGCCGGGCTGCACCTGGAGGCCACGGACCTCGACTGGTCCCACGGGTCGGGTCCGACGGTTCGCGGCCCAGCCATCTCGCTCCTCCTGGCCGCGACCGGGCGCGCTGCCGCAGCCCAGGACCTCACCGGCGAAGGCGTGGAGACTCTGCGTTCCCGCGGCAGGTAGGCCCGCTGAGAGCGGGCGGCCTCAGCTCCTGGGTGCCAGCGAGGCGACGAAGTCGAGCTTGTCGAGCACCCGCGCGGGGATCACGAACGGGTAGAGGTCATCGTGGCCCATGCTCCGGTTGATCATGTTCAGCGCCACGCTCAGCGGCATCCAGATCCCGACCACGACGTCGCGGAAGTTGGTGAACGAGCTCAACGTGCCGACGGTGGTCAGGCCGTACTCCGAAGCCGTCGAGATCGTGTCGCAGATGTGCAGGTAGTGCGCCCAGCTCTCCGCGAAGTCCTCGAAGGGGTGCATGGTCGCGTAGCTGGAGATGTAGGAGGACTCCCAGCCCTCGGGCGGGCCCTCGGCATAGTGCCGCTTGATCTCGCCCTGGTAGTCGATCCGCTCGTCGCCGAACAGCTCACGGCACTGCTCGTTGAGCTCCTCGCCACGCACCAGCTGCCACTCGAAGTAGTGACCCACCTCGTGGCGGAAGTGGCCGAGCATCGTGCGGTAGGGCTCGCCCAGCTTCTCGCGCACCTTCTCCCGGTGTGCGGCCTGGCTCTCGGCGAGGTCGATCGTGATCAGGCCGTTGGCGTGCCCGATCGTGACGTTCTCCTCGACGCTGCTGAGCAGGTCGAAAGCCAGGCCGTTGTCCGGGTCGGTGTCCTTGCCGACCACTGAGAAGCCGAGTGCGTCCAGCTCGACCAGGACCCGGCGCTTGGCCTTCTCGGCCGCCGGGTAGTTCGCCAGACCGACCGCGTCTTCGTCATTGGGGCGGGTACGCGTCAAGGAGCAGCTGAAGCACTGGCCGCCCTCCTGCTCGGTCAGCCAGGTGCACCCGGACAGCGGCAGGTTGCGGCACACGTGCCACTGCCCACCCTCGCTGTCGACGTACACCCCGTCGTCGTCTACGGGCACGATCCCCCGCTCCTCGCGGGAGAACCCGAGGTGGGTACCGCACGAGACGCAGACGGAGTTCTCGAAGTGCAGCGTGTTGTCGCAGGTCCTGCAGCGGTAGGCCTTCACCGGAGCAGCCTGCCACAGTGGTCCTGAGCGGCCGGATCTGGCCCCATCGAGGCACAGGTCAGGAAACGACCAGGGCCGCGTCCGCAGCCAGCGACCGGAGATAGGTCGCGAAGCCGTGCGGCGCACGCCCCTGCCGGCGTCCCGATGTGATCACCTGGGTGCGTGCCGTGGAGCACCACCGGATCTCCGCCTCCCGCATCCGGGTCACGAGCGCCACGTCCTCGCCGGTGCTGACCGGCGGGAAGCCGCCGACCGCGTCGTACGCCGCCAGGGTGAATCCGAGATTGGCCCCGTGCACGTGCTGGTGGCCCTCCTCCAGGCGGTGGCGCGCCCGCCACAGGCGGAGCACCTCGGTCGACACGTCCTGCGGCTCCGGGTGAACCGTGCCGACCACCAGGGCCTGACCCGTCTCGGCGAGGCGCAGCTGCTCGCTCAGCCAGTGCTCGGGCACGACCGTGTCCGCGTCGGTGCACGCGATCCAGAGGCGCGTCGGGTCGACCCCGCCCGCCCGGCTGCGTGCCCGCTCCACCCCGTGCGCGCGCACCTCACCGACCACACCGAGCTGCACCTCCTCGGTGTCGAACCACGGGTGGGCCGCGAGCACGCGCGCGGACTCGTCGGTGCAGGAGTCCAGGACCACAGTGGCGCGCACCTGGAGGCCGGGCATCGCCGCGCGCACGACCTCTGCGGCGGCGAACACCGACTCGAGATGGCGCGGCAGGAACTCTGCCTCGTCGCGAGCGGGGACGACCACGTGCAGGCGGTCGACCGCACCGGCGGGGAGCTCGGTCACGTCCTTCGTCACTGCAGCGGGTCCGGCCAGCCGTCGAGCCGCGCGTGCACCTGGATCTCGACGTCACGGTCGCGGTAGGTGGCCGCCACGGGTAGGAGCGAGGCGTCCTCGAACCGGCGGTGTACGTCGGGACCGTCCAGCACCCAGCCCTCGACCGGGTGCCGCCAGTGGCAGAGCACGAGCACTCCGCCCTGGGCCAGGCTCGCGCCGATCTTGCCCACCAGCGCGTCCAGCGCGGCCGGGCTGAGGAAGTAGCCGACCTCCGAGACGACGACGAGGTCGAACCTCCCGTCCGGCCAGTCCCACGGGACATCGAGCTCGGCGACGCGCACGCGCTCCTGGTCCGCAAACCGGGCGCGTGCCGCTGCCAGCGCAGCCGCGGAGCGGTCCGCCGCCAGGACCCGCTCGCACCTGGTGGCCAGCGCCTCCGCCAGCGCGCCGGTCGAGCAGCCCAGCTCCAGCGCGCTCTCGAACCTCGCGCGCGGGAGCATCGCCAGCACGAGGTCGCGCTTGCGCTGCTCGTACCAACGCGTCTCGACTCCCCACGGGTCGGGCTCGCTCCGGTGCAACCGGTCCAGGGAATCATCAGGGCACTCGGCCGACGGAGTGCGCAGGAAGTGTTCGGGTGAGTCCGCGAAGTGGGCGAGCAGCTCCCGGCCCAGCAACGTCTCGTCACCCTCGAGCGCCGAGAGCGGCGCCACCTGGCTGGCGTGAGCCCGCACCGCGACCGCCTTCGCCTCCAGAGCGGGCGCCTCCACATGGAAGGGACGCAACGACTGCCAGGGAGCCTGCTCGGGATCGGCCCAGTGCCAGAACCACACGGGGTACTCCCACAGGTCGGCACCGGTCCGCCGCGCTGCGGTGGCGGCCGCACGACCGGCCGCCTCGTGGTCGGGGTGTCCGTCGGATCGCCACGGGGCCACGATGAGCGTCTCCCTGCCGTCGCCCACGAGCTCGACGAGCCGCGACGTCAACAAGGCCTCGTGGCCCTCGACGTCACCGTCGGAGAGCTCGACCCGGTGCACGACGTCGACGCCCAGCGCGGTGGCAGCGGCACGCCCCTCCCGGGACCGGATCCGCGCCAGCTCCGCCGGGGTCAGGGTGGGCGAGTCCGGATGGCTGTGCTCGCCGTCCGTGGCGCACACGATGACGACGTCGAGACCCGAGGCCACCGCGGTGTTCGTCAGGCCCCCTGCTCCCAGGGACTCGTCGTCAGGATGCGCAGCCAGTACGACGACGCGCGCATAACCCTCCACTGTCAGGGGCTCTGCTGCAGTCCAGGAAGGGTGCCGCCTCCACACCGTCGCGGGCGTGCCCGGCCCGATGTTGGTGAAGGAGCGCTGCTCCTCGGTGCTCACCACCACGACCACTCCCCTTCGATGACCGGCCCCAGCACCGTGGCACCGAGCGCGGCGGCGTCCCGCTCGGCGTGGTGTTGGCGGACGTAGAGCCCCAGGTCAGCGACCCGGCGCGCATGCTCCTCCTCCAGCGCGAGCGGTCCTGGCCCGAGGGCGTGACCGGCCCTGGTCAGGACCTCCTCGACGGCGTCCGCCACCACCTGACGCACACGCAGTGCGAGACGCTGCGCCCCACCCTGCGAAACGGACGGTCCGTCGACGACGTACGCCGCGTCCACGAGCACGGCGCGGGCACGGGACAACGCGGTGTCGACCGCGCCGAGGTGGGCCAGCGCGATCTGATCGGGCTCACGGCGCAAGGAGGCTGCGCGCAGCCGGCGGCCCACAGCCACGGCGGCGCCGAACCAGATGGCCGCGACACCGATGCCACCCCACGCGAAGCCTGGCCGCTCGAGGTACCAGCCCGGTCCGCCGACGGCGGTTGCCGGCACCTCCTCGAGCAGCAGCCCTGTGCTGCGCACCCGGACCAGCCCGCGTGCGACCCACGGCCCCTGGTCCTGCTGGGAGCGGACTCCGGGATCATCCAGGTCGACGAGAAAGAGGCCCCGTTGCTCCTCGTCGACCCAGGCAGTGATCAGCGCGTGAGTGACCACGTCGGCCAGCGAGCACCACGGCTTGGGTCCGGTCAGGGACCAACGGCCCTCAGGGCCCTGGGTGGCACTGAGGCGCCCACCGCCGCCCTCGGCCGCGAACACCCCCCAGAGCGGCGCTGCAGGTGCCTGGACCTCCGTGCCGCCGGCCTCCTGCAGGATCGCCAAGGCATCGAGGTGCGGCTCGACCACGCGAGCCACCGTCAGGTCGGCTGCGCCCAGGGTCGCCAGTGCCTCCCAGAGGGAAAGCGTCTCGCCTCCCCCGGGGCGGGGCTGCTCCGTCCCCACCCGCCGTGCCAGCTCGAGAGCCGGAGCCAGGTCCTCCGCCGCACCCGCCGATGTCGCACGCTCGGCAAGCTCCCGCAGGTCCGACCGAGGGTGGGTCCCGAGGATCACTGGTTCGGGCTGCACGAGGTCTCCTCAGGTCGGGCGGACATCTTCGTACCCTCGCAGTCGTCGGACTAACTGCTGCAGTCCGGGTGTCGTTCTCCCCCGACGGCCGCTACTCCCGTGGAGGTGGTCGCGGTGGGGCGAGGGCCTGATCGCGGCCCCTCGGGGGCGGGGTGAACGTGAAGTCAGCGGCGCCCTCAGGTCGGATGGTCCAGGGTGCCCG
>CAWAJE010000056.1:0-8147 GCA_963782215.1 uncultured Actinomycetota bacterium
ACGCCGGCGGCCTTGAGGTCACGCCCGATCGCAGCCGACGACGCGCCGGCCTTGACCTCGTAGATCACCTGCCCGGCGCCGGGACCTTCGTAGTCCGGGGTCGAGCCGAACCTGGAGGAGATCTGGTCGTAGGCGTAGCGACCTCCGAAGAAGACCCCGCCCAGGAGCACGGCGAGCACCAGCAGCATCGGCACGCAGCCACGCCCCCGGCGCTTGGGCGGCGGCGCGTCGGCCAGCACCTCGTCGATCCCGGTGTCCTCGGGCTCGAGGTGGGTCTCGTCCGGGGTCCGCTCCGGGGGCTCCGGGGGCTCCGGTGCTTCGGGGGCGTCCGGCTCGGCAGGATCCAGCTCGTCGTCGAAGCCCGACCTGTGACTCACGTGTCTGTGTTCCCGTCTGTCCGGTTCCCGGGCGAGACCAGCTCGCCCGCTTCCACTCCTGTGCCCTGCTCACGATCCAGGGCGCCCTGCAGGATCACCACCGCCGCAGCCATGTCCACGACGGCGCGGCGCTTCTTGCCCTTGCGTCCTTGACCGCGCAGCTGCCCCTCGGCAGTCACCGTGCTCAGTCTTTCGTCACAGAGCCGCACCTGGATCGGTGCGACCGCGTCGGCCAGCTCGCCGGCGAACTTCCGAACCTTAACGGCAGCCGGACCCTCGCCGCCGGACAACGAGCGCGGCAGCCCGACGTAGACCCTGACCGCGTCCATCTCGTGCGCGAGCGCCACCAGCCGGGCGAGGTCCCCCTCGCCCCGGGACACGGTCTCGACCGGGGTCGCGATGATGCCGGAGGGGTCGCTGCTGGCCACCCCGATCCGGGCGTCGCCAGGATCCAGGCCGAGGCGTACGCCGCGCAACGACTCGGCCATCGGGGTCAGTTCCCGTGCGGGGCGTCGGTCAGCGCCCGCCGGATCGCGCCGAGGGCCTCACCGGACCGGCTGGCGTCGGCGCCGCCACCCTGCGCGACGTCGTCCTTGCCGCCACCCTTGCCTCCGAGGAGCTCCGAGGCGACCCGGACCAGGGCGTTGGCGGAGATCCCGCGGTCGCGGCCGGCGTCGTTGACCGCCACCACCACCGACGGCTTGCCGTTCGAGGAGCCCACGATCGCGGCGACACCGGGACGCTCCCCACCGAGCCGGTTGCGGATGTCGAGGGCGAGAGTGCGGACGTCGCCGCCCCCGGCGCCCTGGGCGACGTGCCCGACGAACGCGATCCCGTTGAGGTCCTCGGCGTCCGCGGCGAGCTGCCCGGCAGCAGCGAGCAGCTGCTGGACGCGCACCTTCTCGATCTCCTTCTCGGCGCTGCGCAGCCGGTCGAGGATGTCGTTGACCCGCTCCGGGAGCTCCTCGGGGCGCGCCTTGAGGGTCTCGCTGAGCTGGGCGACCAGGAGGTGCTCGCGTGCCAGGAACCGGTAGGCGTCGCCCCCGACCAGCGCCTCGACGCGGCGTACGCCGGACCCGATGGAGCTCTCGCCGAGCAGCTTGACCACGCCGAGCTGGCCGGAGCGCTGCGCGTGCGTGCCACCGCAGAGCTCGCGGGCCCAGTCACCGACCGAGATCACCCGCACCTCGTTGCCGTACTTCTCACCGAACAGCGCCATGGCGCCGGACTTGACCGCCTCCTCCTGCGTCATCACCTCGGCGTGCACGGCGAGGTCGTCGAGGACGAGAGCGTTGACGCGTGCCTCGACGTCGGCCATCGCCGAGGCCGGGACGGCACCGGTGGCGGAGAAGTCGAAGCGGAAGCGGCCCGGGGAGTTCTCCGAGCCGGCCTGGGTGGCGGTCTCGCCGAGCGCCTCCCGGAAGGCCTTGTGGACCATGTGGGTCGCGGTGTGCGACCGGCTGATCGAGCGGCGCCGCTCGACGTCGACCAGCGCCTGGGCGCGGCTGCCCACGGTGACCTCACCGGCAAGCACCCGGGCCTTGTGCACGACCAGCCCGGTGATCGGCGACTGCACGTCGTAGACCTCGATCCGCGCCCCGGACTCGAGCTCGATCACGCCCTGGTCGGCGAGCTGGCCGCCGCCCTCGGCGTAGAACGGCGTGCGGTCCAGGACGAGCTCGATCTCGTCGCCCTCGCGCGCGGACTCGACCTTGCCACCGGCACCGAGCATGCCGCGGACCGACGCCTCGCTGACGGCCTCCTGGTAGCCGGTGAACTCCACGCCGCGGCCGAGGGAGTCGGCGAGGTCGCGGTAGCCGGTGGCGTCGGTGTGCTGGCCCTTCTTGGACCGCGCGTCGGCCTTGGCGCGCTCCCGCTGCTCCCCCATCAGCCGGCGGAAGCCTTCCTGGTCGACCGAGAGGCCCTTCTCCGCCGCCATCTCCAGGGTGAGGTCGATCGGGAAGCCGTAGGTGTCGTGCAGCGCGAACGCCTTGTCGCCCGACAGCGAGCTGCCCCCCGAGGAGCTCACCTGTGCGGCGGCGGTGTCGAAGATCGTGGTGCCGGTGCGCAGGGTGGCCCGGAAGGCGTCCTCCTCGGCGTAGGCCACCGTGGAGATCCGCTCCCAGTCCGTGGCGAGCGCGGGGTAGCCGTCGGACATCTTGTCGCGGCTGACCGGGAACAGCTCCGGCAGCGAGCGGTCCTCGTAGCCGAGCAGCCGCATCGAGCGCACGGCGCGCCGCAGCAGCCGGCGCAACACGTAGCCGCGGGACTCGTTGCCGGGCGTGACCCCGTCACCGATCAGCATCATCGAGCTGCGCACGTGGTCGGCGACCACGCGCAGGCGTACGTCGTCCTCGGGGCTCGCGCCGTAACGGCGGCCGGTGAGCTCCTCGGCCCGCTCGATCACGGGCAGCATCACGTCGATCTCGTACATGTTGGGCTTGTCCTGCAGCAGGAACGCCACCCGCTCCAGGCCCATGCCGGTGTCGATGTTCTGCTTGGGCAGCGAGCCGGCGATGTCGAAGTCGGTCTTGCTGCGCACCGCGCTGAGCTCGTCCTGCATGAAGACCAGGTTCCAGATCTCCAGGTAGCGGTCCTCGGCGGTGAAGTCGCCGTCGGCGCCGTACGCCGGGCCGCGGTCGTAGAGGATCTCCGAGCAGGGCCCTCCGGGGCCGGGAACGCCCATCGACCAGTAGTTCTCGCTCTTGCCGAGGCGGATGATCCGGTCGTCGGGCAGGCCCGTGACCTGCTTCCAGAGGTCGACGGCCTCCTGGTCGTCCTCGTAGACGCTGGGATAGAGCTTGCTCTCCTCCAGCCCCCAGCCGCCGTCGGCCAGCGGCTTGGTGACCAGGTCCCAGGCGAGCTCGATCGCACCCTGCTTGAAGTAGTCCCCGAAGCTGAAGTTGCCGCACATCTCGAAGAAGGTGCCGTGGCGGGTGGTCTTGCCGACGTCCTCGATGTCGGGGGTGCGCACGCACTTCTGCACCGACACCGCCCTCTTGTACGGCGGGGTCTCCTGGCCGAGGAAGTAGGGCTTGAACGGCACCATCCCGGCATTGACGAACAGCAGGTTCGGGTCCGGCACCAGCAGCGACGCCGAGGGCACGGCCTGGTGGCCGGCCGCCTCGAAGTGCGCGATAAAGCGGCGGCGGATCTCGGCGGTGTCCATCAGTGGGGGCCCTTCAGGGTCGTGTGTGTCGGGTGCACGGACTCCAGCTCTCTGGGTCCGTCAAGTGTCCAGCCGAGCCGCTCACGCAGCTCGGCCTCCTTCTCGCTCATGCCGGCTCGCACCTCGTCGGCGAACAGGTGCGCGCCCAGCCCCAGGCCGGCGACCCGGTCCTGCAGGCCCTCGGGGGTGAACGCCTCGGCCGCACGCCGGGCCTTGACCATCGCGTAGACGCCGGCGCCCGCACCGGCGACGAACCAGAACCCGCGCATCATGCCGCGCTGGCCGACTGCGCGGGTCGGGAGCGGCGCGGTCCTCGGCCTGCATCCGTCGCCACGCCTCCTTCATCTCCCGCCGGCGCTACTTGCGGGCACGGCGTACCTCACGGCGCATCTCGAACCAGATCTTGTTGCGCGCCTCGGCGGACAGCGCGCGTCGCAGGCCGTGACCGAAGGCCACCGCCTTCACCAGGGGCTCACCGACGGTGGCACTGAGCACGACCCGGTCCTGCACCGTCGGCTCGAGCACGGCTCCGGCGTCGGTGATCACGTAGGCCGGGTCATCGACGTGGACCATGGTGGCGGCCTGACGCTCCAGGGTCGCGGTGAGCTCGTCGAGACGGCTGCGCAGCTCGGCGGTCTCGGCCTGAGCCACCAGCAGGGCGTGCCGCGACTCGCGGCGACCACGGGTCAGGGTCACGAGCACGACGACCAGCGCGATGCCGAGCATCAGCAGCACAGCGGCGATGCCGGCGATCAGGACGGACGCTTCCATGGTGCCCGACCCTACCTGCCGCGGATCAGTCGCCTGACCCGCTCCCAACGGTCCTTGATCGCCGCCTCGGCGCCCAGCGCCGTGGGCTGGTAGTACTCCGCGTCGGCGACCACGTCGGGGGCGTACTGCTGCTCGGCGATCCCGAACGGCGAGTCGTGGGAGTACTGGTAGCCCTTGCCGTGACCGAGCTTCTTCGAGCCTCCGTAGTGGGCGTCGCGCAGGTGCGCGGGCACCGGCCCGATCTTGCCGGCCCGTACGTCGGCGCTGGCGGCCTCGATGGCCTTGGTGACGGCGTTCGACTTGGGGGCGAGCGCCAGCGCGATCACCGCCTGCGCGAGGTTCAGCCGGCCCTCCGGCATGCCGATCAGCGCGACCGCCTGGGCGGCTGCGACCGCGGTGGTCAGGGCGGTGGGGTCGGCCAGGCCGATGTCCTCGCTGGCGAGGATCACCAGGCGGCGGGCGATGAAGCGCGGGTCCTCCCCCGCCTCCATCATCCGGGCCAGGTAGTGCAGCGCCGCGTCGGCGTCCGAGCCCCGGATGGACTTGATGAAGGCGCTGGTGACGTCGTAGTGCTGGTCACCTTGGCGGTCGTAGCGGACGGCGGCACGGTCCACGGCCGTCTCCGTGGTGGCCAGGTCGATCACGCCGTCTCCGCTGATCGCACCCGCAGCCGCTTCCAGGTAGGTCAACGAGCGCCGGGCGTCGCCACCGGCCAGCCGGACGAGGTGGTCCATCGCCTCCGGCTCCAGGGTCGCCGCCCACCGAGCCGCGCGGGTCGGTGAGCGCCGACTCGATCACGCCGGTACGTCGTCGTCGGTCAGCGGCTCCAGGGTGAGCAGCAGGGAGCGGGACAGCAGCGGCGAGATCACCGAGAAGAACGGGTTCTCGGTGGTGGCCGCGATCAGGGTCACCCACCGGTTCTCCACCCCTGGCAGGAGCGCGTCCTGCTGGGCCTTGCTGAAGCGGTGCACCTCGTCGACGAACAGCACGGTCTCCTGCCCGCTGCGGGCGAGCCGGCTGCGTGCGCTGTCGATCGCCGCCCGGACGTCCTTGACGCCGGCGGAGACCGCGGAGACCTCCACGAATTGCCGGTTGGTCTCGCCCGAGACGATCGCGGCGATCGTGGTCTTGCCGGTGCCCGGAGGACCCCACAGCAGCAACGCCATCGACTGGTCACCCTCGACCAGCCGCCGCAGCGGTGCCCCCGGGGCCAGGAGGTGCTGCTGGCCCACGAGCTCGTCGAGCGTGCGCGGACGCATCCGCACCGCCAGCGGCGCGGAGGCGTGGGTGTTGCCGACGAGCGTCCCGGCCGACCCGGGGTCACCGGAGCTGAGTCGGGACCGTCGTAGGAGAAGAGGCCTTCCATCAGGGCGAGCCTAACCAGCCGGTCACCCGCAAGGAGCACCCGAGGTCAGGAGACCCCTGCGCGCGCGATCAGCTCGTCGCGCGCCTGACGGCGGCGGCGCTGCTCGGCAGGGTCGGGAACCGGCACCGCGGAGACCAGTCGCTGGGTGTACTCGTGCTGCGGGTTGCGCACGATCTGGTCGCGGTCGCCGACCTCGACGAGCTTGCCCATGTACATCACCGCGATCCGGGAGGCCAGGATCTCCACCACGCCCAGGTCGTGGCTGATGAACAGGCAGCCGAAGCCCTTCTCGCGCTGCAGCTCCTGGAACAGCTCCAGCACCTTGGCCTGCACCGAGACGTCGAGGGCCGAGGTGGGCTCGTCGGCGACCAGCAGGTCGGGGTCGAGCGCCAGCGCCCGGGCGATGCCGACCCGCTGACGCTGACCACCGGAGAGCTCGTGGGGGTAGCGGTTGCGGAAGCCGCGCTGGAGCTGCACCTGGTCGAGCAGCTTCTCCACCTCGGTGCTCAGGGCCTTGCCCTTGAGCTTGCGGTGCAGGTAGAGCGGCTCACCGATGGACTCACCGACGGGGAGGCGCGGGTTCAGCGAGGAACCGGGGTCCTGGAAGACGATGCCGACCCGGTCGCGCAGCGGACGCAGGTCCTTGTGCCGAGCACCCTTCATCTGCACCCCGGCGACCTCGAGCGAGCCGTCGGCGACCGGGAGCAGTCCGAGCGCGGCCCGACCGATGGTGGTCTTGCCCGAGCCGGACTCTCCCACCAGGCCGACGACCTCGCCGCGGGCGATGGTCAGCGAGACGCCGTCGACGGCGCGGAACACCGGCTGGTTGCCTCGCTTGGGGTACTCCAGGACGAGGTTCTCCGCGACGAAGATCGGCGGCCGGGTCTCAGCGGCGGCGATCGCCTTGTCGCGATCGGTGCGGGCCTCGGCGTCGGCCTCGCTGACGGTGCCGAAGTGGGGTACGGCGGCCAGCAGCTGCTGGGTGTAGGGGTGCTGCGGCGAGTTGAAGATCTGGTCGGTGGTGCCGGTCTCGACGATGCGGCCGTGCTGCATCACCGCGATCCGGTCGGCCATGTCGGCGACCACGCCCATGTCGTGGGTGATCAGCAGGACACCGGCGTTCACCCGCTCGCGCAGGTCGCGCATCAGCTTGAGGATCTCGGCCTGGACGGTGACGTCGAGGGCCGTGGTGGGCTCGTCGGCGATCAGCAGCTGCGGCTCACAGGCGAGGGCCTGGGCGATCATCGCCCGCTGGCGCTGGCCACCGGAGAGCTGGTGCGGGAAGGCGTCGAAGCGGTGTACGGGCTCGGGGATCTCCACCATCGTCAGCAGCTCGATGGCGCGCTCGTTGGCCTGCTTCGGCTACATGTGGAAGTGCGTGCGCAACGTCTCGACGATCTGGAAGCCAACCGTGTAGACCGGGTTCAACGCGGTCATCGGCTCCTGGAAGATCACCGCGATCTCATTGCCGCGGATCCGCTGCAGCGGGCGAAGGTCAAGCCGATCAACTCGTCGCCCTTGAGCTTCGCCCTGCCGGTGGCCCGGCCGTTCTTCGGCAGCAGGCCGGCAGGGACATCGCGGACTGGGTCTTGCCGGAGCCCGACTCGCCCACGATCGCGAGCACCTCGCCAGCCTCAAGGTCGTAGCTGACGTCGATCGCGGCGGGGAACCAGTCACCGTCGACGTAGAAGGCGACGCTGAGGTCCTCGACCTCCAGGATCGTCTCGCCGTCGTCGGGCAGAACGGGCTGGTTGCCGCTGTCGGAGTGGCCGGGAGTGCTCACGAGTTGCCTTTCGGGGCTGCCGGCGCGGTGGCCGACGCGCTGGAGGTCGGGGCATCTGTCAAGGTGGCGTCATGGGTTCGACCGTGATGCTGAGGTCCCGCTCCGCCCGTGCGCTGGGCGCCACCATGATGGGGCTCTCGGTGCTGATGCTCGGATCGGCCGTCATGGGCGGCCTCTCGACCCTGCTCGACTTCGCCGCGCCGATGACGCTGTTCGGTCTGCTGGGTTGGGCGTCCTTCTGGCAGCCCTACGTGGAGGTCTCCGACGGCGGGGTGAGGGTGGCCAACACCCTGCGCACCGTGCAGGTGCCGTGGCCCGCCATCGAGTCCGTGGACGGGCGCTACGGTCTGCGGCTGCAGACGGCGTACGGCCGGGTCACCGCCTGGGCGGCGTCGGCACCCAAGGGTCGCGAGCGCGCGCGGGAGCTGCAGAGCGAGGCAGCCGTGGTGGTCGATCGGTCGCCTGGAGGAGCTGCGGGCAGCGGGCCACCTCGACGATGCCCGGCTGGAGCGTCCCGCACCGGTCACGGTGTGGGACCAGCGGCTGCTGATCGCGATCGGCGTGCTGGTGCTCGCCTCCGTGACCCTGCCCCTGCTTGGCTGAGCCACGGGTCTGCCGGATCGGAGCGAGCCTCACGACTTGGCCTCGGCGGCGGCCTTGGCCTGGCTCGCGTGCAGCGCC
>CAWAJE010000057.1:0-23953 GCA_963782215.1 uncultured Actinomycetota bacterium
CGTGCTCGAGCGCCGACTCCAGCGGCACCAGCCGGCCGTTGACCCGGGCGCCGATGGTGTGGTGACCGACCTCGGTGTGGATGGCGTAGGCGAAGTCGATCGGGGTGGAGCCGATCGGCAGGCCGATCACGTCGCCCCGCGGAGTGAAGACGAAGACCTCGGCGCTGTTGATCTCGAAGCGCAGGGAGTCCAGGAACTCACCCGGGTCGTCGACCTCGTTCTGCCAGTCGAGCAGCTGCCGCAGCCACTGCATCTCGGAGTCGGCGGTCGGCTCCAGCTCGGCGCCGCCCTTCTCCTCCTTGTACTTCCAGTGCGCCGCGACGCCGTACTCCGCCCGACGGTGCATCGCCACGGTGCGGATCTGCATCTCCACCGGCTTGCCGGCGGGACCGATCACCGTGGTGTGCAGCGACTGGTACATGTTGAACTTAGGCATCGCGACGTAGTCCTTGAACCGCCCCGGCAGCGGGTTCCAGCGGTTGTGCAGCACGCCGAGTACGCCGTAGCACTCCGGGTCGGAGTCGACGAGGATCCGGATCCCGACGAGGTCGTAGATGTCGCTGAACTCGCGCCCGCCGTGGATCATCTTCTGGTAGATCGAGTAGTAGTGCTTGGGCCGACCGGTGACCCGCGCCTTGATCTTGGCGGCCTGCAGGTCCTCCTCCACGCGGGTGATCACCTGGGCGAGGAACTGGTCGCGCGACGGCGACCGCTCCGCCACCAGGCGGACGATCTCGTCGTAGATCTTGGGGTTCATCGTGGCGAACGCGAGGTCCTCGAGCTCCCACTTGAGCGTGTTCATGCCGAGGCGGTGGGCGAGCGGCGCGTAGATCTCCAGGGTCTCGCGCGACTTGCGTTCCTGGGTCTCGTGCTTGACGTAGCGCAGGGTGCGCATGTTGTGCAGCCGGTCGGCGAGCTTGATCACCAGGACCCGGATGTCCTTGCTCATCGCGACGATCATCTTGCGGATGGTCTCGGCCTGCGCGGAGTCGCCGTACTTGACCTTGTCGAGCTTGGTGACCCCGTCGACCAGCGCCGCGACCTCGTCGCCGAAGTCGGCGCGCAGCGCGTCCAGGGTGTACGGCGTGTCCTCGACCGTGTCGTGCAGCAGGGCGGCGACCAGGGTCGGCTCGGTCATGCCGATGTCGGCCAGGATCGTGGTGACCGCCAGCGGGTGCGTGATGTAGGGGTCGCCGCTCTTGCGCATCTGGCCGCGGTGATGCTTCTCGGCGATGTTGTAGGCGCGCTCGAGCAGGGCCAGGTCGGCCTTCGGGTGGTTGGCGCGGACGGTGCGGAACAGCGGGTCGAGCACCGGGTTGACGACCTGCTTGCTGTTCCCGATCCGCGCGAGCCGGGCCCGGACCCCGCGCCCGGTGAGAGCCGATCCGCGTTCGGGCGCGACCGAGGAGTCCCTCACGGGATCAGTCACGACCCGGTCCTCGGCCATCTCACTACCTTCTGGGCTAATGCCAGCAATGTCTCAAGTGTAGGAGGACGACCGGGCAACCAGTCCAACTCGGGGTCACACGGTGTGCAGCACGGTCATCGGCAGGTCACCGAGAGCGGCCCTGCCGGGCAGGAAGCTCAGCTCCATCAGCACCGCGAGAGCGTGCGCCACTGCCCCACCCTGCTCGATCAGCTGCACCGTCGCCTGCGCGGTGCCGCCGGTCGCGAGCACGTCGTCGACGACCAGGACGCGGTCCCCCGGGGCGAGGGCGTCGACGTGCATCTGCAGCGTCTCCGTGCCGTACTCCAGCTCGTAGCCGACCTCGCGAGTCTCCCAGGGCAGCTTGCCCGGCTTGCGCACCGGCACGAAGCCGACGCCCAGCGCCAGCGCGACCGGGGCGGCGAACATGAAACCGCGCGCCTCCATCCCGACGACCTTGTCCACGACCACGTCACCCGTGGCGTCGCGACCGGCCTCGGACAGCGCCACGACGACCGCTTGGAAGGCAGCGTGGTCGTCGAGAAGCGGCGTGATGTCCTTGAACGTCACCCCGGGCTTGGGGAAGTCCACGACGTCGCGCACCAGACGGGTGATGATCGCCTCCAGCTCACCTGCGTCGAGCCGGCTCGTGGTGGAGGCCATCACTTGTTGCGCTTGGAGCGCGGCTGCCGCGTGGGCTGGGTGCGGTGGGAGGAACCCGACTCGGTCACCGGCTTCTTCGAGGCTGGTACGACGCGTCCAGAACCTGAGGCCTCGGGGCGACGCGGTGGTGCTTGTGCCGGGGCCCCGGCGGCGGCCGGACCCGGCTCCACGTCGTCGTCCTCGTCGTACTCCTCGTAGTCGCCGAAGCCGTCCGCAGCGTCCGGCTGGAAGCCCCGACCGACCTCACGGTGCGGGGTCTCCTCGGAGAACACCGGCACCTCGGCGTAGCGGTCGACGTTGCGGCGTGCCCGGGCGCGAGCGCGCGCGTCGGTCTCGGAGATGCTCCTCTCGCGCGACTTCAGCTGCACCGCCAGCGGCGTGGCGATGAAGATCGAGGAGTAGGCACCAGCGGCCATGCCGACGAACAGCGACAGCCCGAGGTCCTTGAGCGCTCCCGAGCCGAGCGTGGCCACACCGACGTAGAGCAGCGCACCGACCGGCAGCAGCGCCACCAGCGTGGTGTTGAGCGAGCGCACCAGCGTCTGGTTGACCGCGAGGTTGGCACGTTGGGCGTAGGTCTGGTTGCCCTTGCGCAGGTCACGGGTGTTCTCCCGGACCTTGTCGAAGACCACGACCGTGTCGTAGAGCGAGAAGCCCAGGATCGTGAGCACCCCGGTGACCGTGGCCGGGCTGACCTCGAAGCCGGAGAGCGCGTAGACGCCGATGGTGATCACGAGGTCGTGCATCAGCGCGACCATCGCCGCCAGGGACATCTTCCACTCACGGAAGTAGGCCCAGATGAACAGGACCACCAGGATCAGGAAGACCACGAGCCCGGTCAGGGCGCGGTTGGCCACCTGGGCACCCCAGGAGGCGCCGACCTCCGAGCTGGAGATGTCCTGCTCGGCGTTGACGCCGATGGACGCCGCGATCGCCTCGCTGACCTGCTGAGCCTCGGCGTTGGTGAGCTCCTCGGTCTGCGCACGGATGGAGTCCGCACCCGAGGTGTTCACGATCGGCGCCGAGGCCTGGTCGATGCCGGTGTCCGCGATCGCGGTCCGCACCTTGTCGACGTTGCTCTGCGTGACCTGGTCGGCCGGGACACTGATGGTGTACTCCACGCCTCCCTCGAACTCGATGCCGAAGTTGAGGCCCTTGAAGTAGAGCCCGCCCACCGCCAGCAGCACGATCACGCCGGAGATGGCGTACCAGAGCCACTTGCGACCGACGAAGTCGATCGAGACGTCGCCCTCGTAGAGCGAGTTGCCCAGCCTGCTGATCTTGCCCATCAGGAACGCCCTCCCACGAGCTGTGCTTCGCGGCCCGGGCCGTCGATGCCGAGTGTCTCCCGGGACAGGCCGGAGAACCGGTGACCGGTGTTGAAGAACGTACGCCGAGCCAGCACGGTCACCATCGGCTTGGTGAACCAGAAGAACACTGCGAGGTCGATCAGGGTGCTGATGCCGAGGGCGAAGGCGAACCCGCGCACGACCCCGATGGCGAAGATGTAGAGCACGATCGCGGCCAGCAGCGAGACGGCATCCGCGGCCAGGCAGGTGTTCCGGGCGCGCTTCCAGCCGGTCTCCACCGCCACCCGCATGGACTTGCCGTCGCGCATCTCGTCGCGTATTCGCTCGAAGTAGACGATGAACGAGTCCGCGGTGATACCGACCGCCACGATCAGTCCGGCGATGCCGGGCAGGGTCAGGGTGAAGCCGGCCGCCTTCGACAGCACGAGCACCACGGCGTACGTCGTCACCGCGGCCACGACCAGCGAGGCGACCACTACGGTGCCGAGCCCGCGGTAGTAGATCAGGCAGTAGAGCATCACGATCGCCAGACCGACGATGCCCGCCAGGATGCCTGCGGCGAGCTGGTTGCCGGCCAGGGAGGGCCCGATCGTCTCGACGGTCGGCTTGGCGAACTTGATCGGCAGGGCGCCGAACTTCAAGGAGTTGGCCAGGGAGCTGGCCTCGGCCTCGGAGAAGTCGCCGGTGATCTGGGCGTTGCCGTCCAGGATCGGCTCGTTGACTCCGGCGTACGAGACCACCTTGCCGTCGAGCACGATCGCGAAGGTGCCGCCGTTGCGGTTCAGCGCCGTGGTGGTGTCACCGAAGACCTTGCGGGCGCTGGACTTGAAGCCGAGGTTCACCGCGTAGGTGGTGCCGTTCTGGGGGATCCCGAACGAGGCGGACTTCAGCTCGGTGCCCTCGATCACGGACTTGGAGAGCAGGAACTTCAAGCCCTCGTCGTTGCAGGCGATCATCGGCTCGTCGGCGTTGTCCGCGACCGGTTCGGCCTCCTCACCGGCGGTGGGGCAGGTGAACTGCGCGAACTTCACCAGCCACTCGGTGCCGGGGTTCTCCGACCACGCGAGCGGGTCGTCGACGGAGGCACCCTTCTTGGTGGGGGTGTTGTCGGTCGGGGCGGGCTCGGCGGGTGCGGGCTCCGAGGCCTTGGGCTTCGCTGGGCTCGCCTTGGCGGTCGGCTTCGGGGTCTTCTTGTCCCCCGGCTCGGCGAAGGGTGCCGGCCGCGGGTTGGGCGTGGCCGAACCCTCGGAGGCCTTGGGTGTCTTGGTGCTGCCCGCCTTCGGCGTCGGTGTGGCCGAAGGGCTGCCCGAGGGGCTCGCGCTCGGCGAGGCGCTGTCGCTGGCCTCCGGGGTGCCGGGCTGGGGACCGCCCACGACGAGGCGGAACCTGAGCTGAGCGGTGCGCTTGACCCGGTCGACGAGGTTGCTCGCGTTCTGCCCGGGGATCTCCACGATGATGTTGCGGTCACCCTGCGTGGTGACCTCGGCCTCGGAGACCCCGCTGCCGTTGACCCGGGCATCGACGATGCTCGCTGCCTGCTTGAGCTTGGTCTGCGTGATCGCACCACCGTCGGGGATGGCGGAGAGCGTGATCCGGGTGCCACCCTCGAGGTCGAGCCCGAGGCCCGGCTTCCAGGTCTGGCCGAGTGCCGCCAGGCCGTAGAGCAGCACGATGGTGAGCCCGAAGATGAGCAGCGTGCGGCCCGGACGGGTCGTCTTCTTCGCCACGGTGATGGGTCTCCTCAGTCCTCGGTGGGGCCGGACGGGTCAGCGGTCTCCGACGAGCGTGACGACCCGACGTCTGGTTCGACGTCTGCGGCACGCCGTACGACGACCTGGCGCGCGACGGTGATCACGGTCCCCGGAGCGATCTCGATCTCGACACGCGCCTCGTTCAACGCACGGACGGTGCCGAAGATCCCCGCGGAGAGGACCACTTCCTGGCCGACCTCGAGAGACTGCTGGAGCTGCTCCACGCGCTTCTGCTGCGACCGGGTGGGGCGGATGATGATGGCCCAGAAACCGATCATGGGAAGCACGATCGACAGGTACTGCGCGTAGGCAGGCACGAAAACCAACTCCAAGCTGAGGGGACAGAGTCCAAGGGGCGCCCGGTTCGACCGAGATGTCCACCGGCACAAGCCGGGTTACGGCACCAAGGGGAAAGTGTAACCGGGGTCACTGGTCGGGTTGACCCCGAGGGACCGAAGGCGGCGCGGAGGCGATCGCAGGGGGCTCGAACAGTGGCGTGTCGGCGCTCGGGACGGTGCCCACCGGAGGCACCAGGCCCAGGTGCGCCCACCCGGCAGCGGTGGCCACGCGCCCACGAGGGGTGCGGGCGAGCAGGCCGCGGCGAACCAGGAACGGCTCGGCCACCTCCTCGACGGTCTCGCGCTCCTCACCCACGGCGACGGCCAGGGTGCTGACGCCCACCGGACCACCACCGAAGCGGCGGCAGAGCGCGTCCAGGACGGCCCGATCGAGGCGGTCGAGACCGGACTCGTCCACCTCGAACAGGTCGAGGGCGGCTCTGGCCAGGGTGCGGGTCACCACGCCGTCGGCCCGGACCTGCGCGTAGTCGCGGACCCGCCGCAGCAACCGGTTGGCGATCCGTGGGGTGCCGCGCGAGCGCAGGGAGATCTCCCCCGCCCCGTCGGACTGCAGCTCGACGTCCAGCAGGTCGGCCGAGCGGCGGATGATCCGCTCGAGGTCGGCAGGCTCGTAGAACTCAAGGTGCGCGGTGAAGCCGAAACGGTCGCGTAGAGGGCTGGGCAGCAGTCCGGCCCGGGTGGTGGCGCCGACCAGCGTGAACGGCGGGATCTCCAGCGGGATCGCGGTGGCCCCCGGGCCCTTGCCGATGATCACGTCGACACGGAAGTCCTCCATCGCCATGTAGAGCATCTCTTCGGCCGGTCGGGTCATCCGGTGGATCTCGTCGACGAAGAGGACGTCACCCTCGTTGAGCCCGGAGAGGATCGCGGCCAGGTCGCCGGCGTGCGTGATGGCCGGCCCGCTGGTGAGGCGCAGCGGTGCCCCCATCTCGGCCGAGATGATCATCGCCAGGGTGGTCTTCCCCAGACCCGGCGGCCCGCTGAGGAGCACGTGGTCCGGCACCCGCTGACGGGCGCGGGCGGCCTCCAGGAGCAGGCTGAGCTGCTCGCAGACCCGGTCCTGACCGACGACCTCGGCCAGCGTGCGTGGACGCAGCGCCGCCTCGACGACCCGCTCCTCGCCGTCGGCCTCGACGTCGGTGAGCGGTCGGGCCGCCATGTAGGCCAGCTCGGCCGCCTCGAGCTCTGACTCGTTCACCGGGTCACGCCCTGCTCAGGCTGCGCAGTGCCGCGCGCAGCAGTGCGGCGACATCGGGGTGCTCCCCCGCCTCGGGGGCGACCTCGGAGACCGCACGGTCGGCCTCACGGGCGGACCAGCCGAGACCGAGCAGGCCGCCGTGCACCTGGGCGCGCCAGTCGTCCGGCGCAGGTGCTGCAGCTCGGGTAGGCCCTGCCGAACCGGCGGGTCCGATGCGGTCGCGCAGCTCGAGAATGATCCGCTGGGCGCCCTTCTGTCCGATGCCGGGCACCTGGGTCAAGGTCTTCACGTCCTCGGAGGCGATCGCGCGACGCAGGGCCTCGGGACGCAGCACTGCGAGCATCGCCTGCGCCACCTTCGGTCCCACGCCACTGGCCGTCTGCACGAGCTCGAACATCTGCTTCTCGTCGTCGTCGGCGAAGCCGAACAGGGTCAGGGAGTCCTCGCGGACCACCATGCTCGTGGGCAGCAGCGTCTCGGCCCCGGTGCGCAGCTGGGCGATGGTGTCCGGGGTGCACTGCAGCTCCAGACCGACCCCGCCCACCTCGATCACGGCCGAGGACAGGCTCACGGAGGCCACGCGGCCGCGGACGAACGCGATCATCGTCGTCCTCCGGTGAGCGCGGCCTGGGCGGCGACCGCGGCCTCGATCCTGCTGGCCGCTCCCCCTCGCCAGATGTGACAGATCGCCAGGGCGAGGGCGTCGGCCGCGTCGGCCGGCTTGGGAGCCTCGGTCAGCCGGAGCAACCGGGTCACCATCGCGCCGACCTGGGTCTTGTCGGCGCGGCCGCTGCCGGTGACGGCGGCCTTGACCTCGCTCGGCGTGTGCAGAGCGACCGGGATCCCGCGGCGCGCAGCGACGAGCAGGGCGATGCCGCTGGCCTGCGCCGTACCCATCACCGTCTTGACGTTGTGCTGGCTGAAGACCCGCTCCACCGCTACCGCGTCGGGCTGCACGGCCTCGATCCACTGCTCCAGACCGGCCTCGATCAGGCAGAGCCGTTGCTCGATCGGCAGCTCCGCGCCGGTGCGTACGACGCCGACGTCGACCATGGTGAGCCGCTTGCCGATGCTGCCGTCGACGACGCCCACCCCGCACCGGGTGAGGCCTGGGTCGATGCCCAGCACGCGCATGGGTCACTCCTCGTTCGTCCGAACACCTGTTCGCACCACGCTAGCCGGACTGCCCGCGCCTGGTGGCCGCGACGCGCCGGGGGGTTGCGTCCGCCCGCAGTCCCGCCGACCGGGCAGTTGCGTCCGCTGTGAGTACGCCGACCGGGCAGTTGCATCCGCTGTGAGTACGCCGACCGGGCAGTTGCGTCCGCTGTTGGTGCGGCGACCGGGCAGTTGCGTCCGCTGTTGGTGCGGCGACCGGGCAGTTGCGTCCGCTGTTGGTGCAGCGACCGGGCAGTTGCGTAGATGCCGGTCTGCGCAAGTGCCCGCTCGGCGCACCAGGGACGGACGCTAGTGCCCGCTCGGCGTACCAGGGACGGACGCAAGTGCCCGCTCGGCGTACCAGGGACGGACGCAAGTGCCCGCTCGGCGTACCAGGGACGGACGCAAGTGCCCGCTCGGCGCGCTGGGGACGGACGCAAGTGCCCGCTCGGCGCGCTAGGGACGGACGTAAGTGCCCGGTCGGCGGAGTGGGGGTGCTCAGTCGTCGCCGAGCTCGGCGAGGACGTCGTCGGAGACGTCGTAGTTGGCGAAGACGTTCTGCACGTCGTCGAGGTCCTCCAGCGCCTCCACGAGGCGGAACACCTTCGCGGCCCCGTCCTTGTCGAGCTCGACGTGCATGCTCGGCACGAAAGAGGCATCCGCGGAGTCGTAGTCGACGCCGGCCGCCTGCAGCGCCGTCCGTACGGCGACCAGGTCGGTGGCCTCGCTGATCACCTCGAAGGACTCCCCGTGGTCGTTGACGTCCTCGGCGCCGGCCTCCAGGGTGGCCTCGAGCACGTCGTCCTCGGAGACCGAGCGACCCTCCTGCTGGGTCGGCACCACCACCACGCCCTTGCGGTTGAACATGTAGGAGACCGAGCCGGGATCGGCCAGCGAGCCGCCGTTGCGGGTCATCGCGGTCCGGACCTCCATGGCCGCACGGTTCTTGTTGTCGGTGAGGCACTCGATCAGGAAGGCCACCCCGTTGGGGCCGTAGCCCTCGTACATGATCGTGGTGTACTCGGCGCCACCTGCCTCGGCACCGGACCCGCGCTTGACGGCGCGGTCGATGTTGTCGTTGGGGACCGAGGACTTCTTGGCCTTCTGGATCGCGTCGTAGAGCGTCGGGTTGCCGGCCAGGTCTCCCCCGCCCATGCGCGCCGCGACCTCGATGTTCTTGATCAGCTTGGCGAACATCTTGCCGCGACGGGCGTCGATGACGGCCTTCTTGTGCTTGGTCGTCGCCCACTTGGAATGGCCTGACATCAGCGAGTTCCTTCCGTGCGGTGTGCTGCGACCAGGTCGCAGAAGATCTGGTGGATGCGGATGTCGGTGCCCACCTCGGGGTGGAACGACGTCGCCATCACGGTGCCCTGGCGGACCGCAACGATCCTACCCACGGCCGCTTCCTCGACCGACTGGTCGCTCCCGACCCGCGCCAGCACCTCGACACCGGCACCGACCTCCTCCACCCAGGGCGCGCGGATGAACACGCCGTGCACGGGGTCCTCGAGGCCCACGAAGGCGACGTCGCCCTCGAAGGAGTGCACCTGCCGCCCGAAGGCGTTGCGGCGCACCGTGATGTCCAGGCCGCCGAGGGTCTCCTGGTCCGCGGTGCCGTCCTCGACCCGCTCGGCCAGCAGGATCATCCCCGCGCAGGTGCCGAAGGCGGGCATCCCCTCGGCGATCCGCTGTCGGACAGGTTCGAAGAGCTCGAAGGTCCGGGCCAGCTTGGCCATCGTGGTCGACTCGCCTCCCGGCAGGACCAGGCCGTCGCAGCGAGCGAGCTCGGTCGGCCGGCGTACGGCGATGCCGGTGACGCCCAGCGTCGAGAGCGCCACGAGGTGCTCACGGACGTCACCCTGGAGGGCGAGCACTCCGACGACAGGCTGATCCACGGCCCGACCCTAACCGTGACGGGACGCTCGGCTCACGGCGCGTCAGGGGTCGGTGCAGCTGGCCAGGACGACCGCGGTGATCGCGTAGGACTTCTTGTTCGACGACGCCGACTCCCACGTCGCGGACGGGAAGGCCCGCAGCGCCTCGACCCAGAAGGTGCCCGCACCGAACAGGCTGACGGAGTACGTCGTGACCCCACTGCCCACCGGCAAGGAGGTGCCACCGCCGGTGCCGTAGTGCACGCGGTAGCCCGTCGCCGAGGCCACCGCACTCCAGTCGAAGCGCACCGACCCGACGGAGACCGTGCAGCTCACCACGGGCGCCCCCACGACGCCCGCGGTGTACGACGAGCCGCTGACCGGGACCGGGTCGGTCCACGGTGCGGCCCACCCGGGGCGGACCTGGCCGGGCCCGACCACCGAGACCGTCACGAGCGCGACCACCCCGGCACCGGAGAGCAACGACCGACGCCGACCGCGGTGGGCAGCCCGGACCGGCTCCGGCACCGAAGCAGCGGCGGCGAGCAGCTCCGGACGGACCACCAGGGCCAGCAGGCCCAGGCCCAGGACGCCCAGCAGACCCAGGCCGATCGGACCGGCGAGCCAGCCGACGGCGTAGCCGAGCAGCGGCACGTGCGCCACGACCCGGTCCGCTGTGGCAGCGCGGTAGGGCGCCGCGTCCGGCACCGCGTTGGCATCGCCCTTGAGCACCAGCTCGTCGCCGCGGCGCGAGACCACACGATGGGTGACCCGGGAACCGGAGGCACTGGTGGTGACCGAGACGATGTCACCGACCCGGATCTCGGCGACCGGCACCCGCACCGAAAGCGCCATCGCGCCGGTGCCGATCGTGGGCTCCATCGACCCGGAGCGGAAGAACAGTGCATGCACGCCGAACGCCGGGCCGGCCAGGGCCAGCACGAGGCACACCAGTCCGAGGGCGGCCAGCAGCGTCAGGGCCCGGTCGGCCACGGCTCGGACGGCGCGCATCAGCTCAGGTCCGAGGTGCCGAGGGCGGTGAGCGAGAGCGACGCGGTGCGGCCCTGCAGGGTGGAGGGCGCGTCGGTGGCCAGGAGGACCTGGAGGCACAACGACTCCGTGGCAGAGGCGGCGAGCGGACCGCGGGCGCCGAGGACCGGTGTCGAGGTGCTGGAAGTCAGAGAGGTCGCGGGCAGCAGCACGGTGCCGCCCGTGCAGGTGGCGCTGTTCCCGGTCCCCGACCGGGTGCCGTTCAGGACGACGGTGAGCCTCAACGCCCCTGAGGTGCTGTAGGCCGCTGCGTCAGCCCCGGTGAGCCCGGCCTGCAGCAGGTACTTCAACGGCGCCGTCCCCGCGTTCTTGACCACGATCACCTCCGCGGAGGTGCTGCCCGGCACCATCGCCGTCATCCCCAGGGTCGTGGTCACGTGGCTGTCCCCGCTGTTGACCTGGAGGTCGAGAGTCGCGGAGGTGAAGCTGCCACCGCCGATCGAGGCACTGTCGTTCCAGAACGCGAACGTGCCCGCGCTGAGAGCAACGGCCAGCACGCCCAGGGCCAGGAGCGCCTTGAGTCGGACCCGCTGCGCGTGGCTCACGTGATCGCCCCGGCGGAGTGGGCTCGGCGCGCACGCACGGCTCCCGTGAAGGCCCACAGCGCGTAGCCGGCCAGGCCCCACCCGATCACCTTGCCGACCAGCTCGCGCTGGTCCGGCTCGAGGAGCACGCTGACGTGCCCGACCCAGGGAAGGGAGTACCACCGCTCCCCCCGGATCTGCTCGGGGTGCACCCACGCGGCATCCGGGACCGGGTTGGCGTCCCCCTGCGTGCGGAAGACCCGGCGGCCCTGACCGTCGTACCCCAGCGCCACGATGCGGTGGGTCGCCACCTCGGGCTCACCGGAGCGGAGCTGGTAGGTCACGACCCGGCCGGCGGTGAGCTCGGTGGTCGGCACCGGTCGCACCACGACCAGGGTCCCCGGCGGCATCGCGGGCCGCATGGAGCCCGTCAGTACGACGTACGGGCGCGCCCCGGTGACCCGGGGCACCACCACGGCCAGCGCGATCACGGCCAGTACGCCGAGCAGGACCGTCCACGCCAGCACCCGCCGGGTGCCGACGAGGACGGTCCTCGCGGTCATCGGGCTTCCCTCACTCCGGACGGGCTCAGGAGTGCGTCTGGGTCGCGGTGACCGTGATCGCGTCGAGGTCGACGTCACCGTTCTGCGAGGCGTCGGTCGCGGCAGCACCGGCGAAGGTGACGCTCACCGTGGCTTGGACCGTGTGGCTGCCGGGTGCGGTGATCGGCGCGTACGGCAGGCCGTCGACGGTGAAGCTCGCGCTCGGGGCGAGCTGGTCGTCGAGCGCGCTGTCCCCGTTGTCGGTGAGCGCGGCGGCATCCATCGCCAGGGTGGCGCCGACGTGCTCACCGGTGAGGGTCAGCGTCATGTCGCAGACCCGGGTCACGGTGTCGCCGGGCACCAGCTTGGTGGTCCCCGGGACGAAGGCATCCCCGCCGTCGAGCTGCCAGCCGTGCGTGCCCGCGAGCAGGTCGTCGGCGCAGCTGGGTGCACTCAGGTCGAGCTCGCCCGAGGTGATGTTGGCGCTGCCGACGTCCTGGCTGTCGCTCCAGAACGCGAGCGACCCGGCGCCTCCGAGCAACAGCACGGCTGCCGAGCTGGCGGCAAGCGCGCCCTTGGTGGACTTGTTCAACGCAATCCCCTCCCTGTGATCCTGCCCGGGACTCGGGCAGGACTACTGTGTCCGCTTTGGGAGATTTACGAGGAGGTTCAGTCCGAATAGCCCGAAAAGGCTATACCAGTGGGGTCCCTGGCTACCAGCCGCGCTCGGCCAGCCGGTGCGGCTGCGGGATGTCCTCGACGTTGATCCCGACCATCGCCTCGCCGAGCCCGCGGGAGACCTTGGCGACGACGTCGGGGTCGTCGTAGAAGGTGGTGGCCTTGACGATCGCCTCGGCGCGCTCGGCCGGGTTGCCGGACTTGAAGATGCCCGAGCCGACGAAGACACCCTCGGCCCCGAGCTGCATCATCATCGCGGCGTCGGCGGGAGTGGCGATGCCGCCGGCGGTGAAGAGCACCACCGGGAGCTTGCCGGTCTCGGCGACCTCCCGGACCAGCTCGATCGGAGCCTGCAGCTCCTTGGCCGCGACGTAGAGCTCGTCGGTGGGCAGCGTGGAGAGGCGACGCAGCTCCTGGCGGATGGTGCGCATGTGCGTCACCGCGTTGGAGACGTCACCGGTGCCGGCCTCGCCCTTGGAGCGGATCATCGCCGCGCCCTCGGTGATCCGGCGCAGCGCCTCGCCCAGGTTGGTGGCGCCACACACGAAGGGGGCGTTGAAGGCCCACTTGTCGATGTGGTTGCTGTAGTCGGCCGGGGTGAGCACCTCCGACTCGTCGATGTAGTCCACCCCGAGGCTCTGCAGGACCTGGGCCTCGGCGAAGTGACCGATCCGGGCCTTGGCCATCACCGGGATGGAGACCGACGCGATGATGCTGTCGATCATGTCGGGGTCGCTCATCCGGGACACGCCGCCCTGAGCGCGGATGTCGGCCGGCACCCGCTCCAGTGCCATCACCGCGACGGCGCCGGCGTCCTCGGCGATCTTGGCCTGCTCGGCGGTGACCACGTCCATGATCACGCCGCCCTTGAGCATCTCGGCCATGCCGCGCTTGACGCGGGAGGTGCCGGTGCCGGACAGGGAGCTGGGGGCCGTCGAGGAGTCGTGGTCGGAGTGCGAGAGCTGAGCGTCGGTCATGACGCCATCGTACGGCGGACCGCCCGGCCTCCCGTCACCGGACCGGGTGGTCGCAAGCCGCTCAGGCCGTGGCTGCCGGCGAGCTCGGTCGGGCCTGGCGGCGGACCATCGCCACCCGCTGGAAGACCGTGATCGTGCCGGCGACCGCGAGCACCCAGATCGTGACCAGCATCAGGATCGGCAGGTCGAACAGGGCACCGAGACCGGTCATCACCAAGATGGCCACCAGCCGGTCGGCGCGCTCGGCGATCCCACCCTTGGCCTGCATCCCGAGCGACTCGGCCCGGGCACGGGTGTAGCTGGTGAGGTTGCCGACGGCGAGGCAGTACATCGACAGGCACAGGTAGAGGTAGTTGTCCCCCGGCCCGGCGAAGTAGAGCGCCAGGCCTCCGAAGATCGCGGCGTCGGCCACCCGGTCGAGCGTGGAGTCCCAGAAGGCCCCCCACGCCGAGGTCTGGCCCGACAGGCGCGCCATGGCGCCGTCGATCAGGTCGCTGAAGACGAACGCCGTGATCACCAGCACGCCGGTGAGCAGCTTGCCCTGGGGGAAGAACACCAGTGCACCGGCGGAGACGCCGAGCGTGCCGACGAGGGTGACCGCGTCGGGGCTGATCCCCAGCTTGAGGAAGAGGTTGACGAACGGCGCCAGCATGACGCCCTGCCAGAACTGCTTGAACCTGTCCAACATCAGGGCAGGAGGTTACCGCCCGGGCAGGCCCACCCCGCGAGGCAGGGGCGTACCGTCAGGACACGCAGCCATTCAGGCTTCCCACCAAAGGGTCCCCATGAGCGACAAGTCGCCTCGACAGAGCATGACCAAGAAGACCGGCAAGTCGATCAAGGAGAAGCGGGCCGCCAAGCGTGGCCAGGCGGAGGAGACCTCGGTGCTGAAGGAGTCCCAGGGCAAGAAGCGTTGAGCGCCGCCTCCCTGCGTCTCGGCGTCGTCGGCACCTCCCTGAAGGAGAACGAGCACCGTCTCCCGCTTCACCCGGACCACCTCGAGCGGATCCCGGCCGAGCTTCGCGCCCTGATCACGCTCGAGCACGACTACGGGCACCGCTTCCGGCGCAGCGACCAGGAGCTTGCCGGTCTGGTCGGCGGGTTCGCGAGCCGTGCGGAGATCCTGGCCGACTCCGACGTCGTACTCCTGCCCAAGCCACAGCACGCCGATGTCGCGGCGATGCGGGCCGGAGCCGTGCTCTGGGGCTGGCCGCACTGCGTCCAGGACCCCGTGATCACCCAGCTCGCCATCGACAAGGGCCTGACCCTGATCGCCTTCGAGGCGATGAACCACTGGACCGTCGACGGGTCGGTGGGACTGCACGTGTTCCACAAGAACAACGAGCTCGCCGGCTACTGCTCGGTGCTGCAGGCGCTGGAGCTGACCGGGACCACCGGTGACTACGGCCGTCGGCTGCAGGCGGTGGTGATCGGCTTCGGGGCGACCGCCCGTGGTGCCGTCACGGCACTGAACGCCCACGGCATCCACCAGGTCGCCGTGCTCACCAACCGGGGGGTGGCGGCCGTCGGGTCGCCGATCCACTCGGTGCGGATCAGGCAGTTCGACCACGACCCCGAGCCGCCGTACGACAGCCATGTGATCACCGAGCGCGGGCGGGTTCCGCTCGCCGGCTATCTCGCCGAGAACGACGTGATCGTCAACTGCACGCTGCAGGACACCGCGGCGCCGCTGACCTTCCTGGACGAGGCGGACCTGGACGCCTTCCGCCCGGGCAGCCTGGTCGTGGACGTCTCGTGCGACGAGGCGATGGGCTTCTCCTGGGCACGTCCCACCGGTTTCGACGCACCGATGTTCACGGTGGCCGGCAAGATCGACTACTACGCCGTGGACCACAGTCCGTCCTACCTGTGGAGCTCGGCGACCTGGGAGAACAGCGAGGCCCTGCTGCCGTTCCTTCCGGTGGTGCTCGCCGGTCCGGACGCCTGGGCCGCCGACGAGACGATCAGCCGGGCCATCGAGATCCGCGACGGGCACCTGCTGAACCCGGCGATCCACGCCTTCCAGGGGCGCTCCTCCCGTCACCCGCACCTGGTCGGGTGACGGGCGCGTCTCAGACCAGCTCGGGCAGCCGCAGGTGGGCCAGCACCAGCTCGAACTCGGCGACGTCCAGCACGTCCACCCCCGCGTCCCGGACGCCGGTGTCGCGCAGTGCCCAGGCGCGGTCGCGGGAGGCCTCCATCGCCTCGCGCGAGTCATAGGTCGTGGTGGCGCACGCCTTGCTCGACTCACGGTCCACGAGCAGGCTGGCGCTGCAGAAGCCGGGGATGCTCTCCATCTCCGGCAGCAGCGCGGAGCGGTAGACCTCGATGCCGCGATCGATGCCGCCCTGGGGCAGGCGCATCCAGGTCACCCGGCAGTGTGAGCCTTCGGTCGACGCGTGGTCACGGTGCATGCAGGCGACGTCCCAGCTCTCGACCAGCGGCGCGGCCCCGAGGATCTCCCCGCCGCGACGACGCAGTGGTGTGAGGTGCTGGTCGCTGGCGTCCCTGGTCTCCCGCGTCTGCCAGGAGCTGGTGACGATGCACTGGCCCGACTCGCGGTCGACCAGCAGCGAGAGTCCGGTGCAGCCGTCCAGCGCGGTCACCGCGGGCATCACCTCGTCACGGACGTAGGCGATCCCGGCATCCAGAGCCGCGGGGTCACCGGAGATCGTGTTGGAGCGTGCGTGCATGTGAAACCTCCTGGTCGGGGCAGTGCCCCAGCAGCACCGCCGGTCCAAGCCACACTGCTCCCCGCCGCGGGGCCGCGCAACGCCCGGTATCTACCAGGCCGTACCTACCAGGCCGTACCTACCAGGCTGCGGCGAGCAGCTGACGCGTCTCCTGGAGCAGCTCGGGCAGGGTCTTGGTCAACCCGATGATCGGCATGAAGTTCTGGTCCCCGGCCCACCGCGGGACCACGTGCTGGTGCAGGTGGGCGGCGATCCCGGCGCCGGCGACTGAGCCCTGGTTCATCCCGATGTTGAAGCCGTGCACCCCCGAGACCTCCCGCAGGGTCTGCATCGCGCGCTTGGTCAGCGAGGCGATCTCGGCGGCCTCCTCGCCCGTGGTCTCGGTGTAGTCGGCGATGTGCCGGTAGGGGCAGACCATCAGGTGCCCCGGCGCGTAGGGGTAGAGGTTCAGCACCGCGTAGGCCAGCTCACCGCGGCGTACGACGAGACCGTCGGCGTCGTCGAGACCGGGGATCCGGCAGAAGGGGCACTCCCCCTCCGAGTCGTCCTCGGGCTTGTTGTCCCCGCGGATGTAGGCGATCCGGTGCGGGGTCCAGAGCCGGTCGAGCGCATCCGGCCGCCCGACCCCGTCCTGGGTGTGCGCCTCGTCCACGACTCAGACCTGGGCGCGCGAGGCCACGGCCTCGGCCACCCGGGCGATCGCCTCGTCGAGGGGTACGCCGTTGTCCTGACGCCCGTCGCGGTAGCGGAAGCTCACCGCCCCGGCCTCGACATCCTCGTCACCCGCGATCACCATGAACGGCACCTTCTGCAGCTGGGCATTGCGGATCTTCTTCTGCATCCGGTCACCGGAGTCATCGACCTCGACCCGGATCCCCTGGGCGCGCATCCGCCCGGCGACGTCGGCCAGGTAGTCGTTGTGCCGCTCGGCGATCGGGATGCCCTGCACCTGGACCGGCGCCAGCCAGGGCGGGAAGGCACCCGCGTAGTGCTCGACCAGCACGCCCATGAACCGCTCGATCGACCCGAACTTGGCCGAGTGGATCATCACCGGCTGCTGACGGCTGCCGTCGGCGGCGACGTACTCCAGGGCGAACCGCTCGGGCGAGGGCTGGTTGAAGTCGTACTGGATGGTGGACATCTGCCAGGTCCGGCCGATGGCGTCGCGCGCCTGCACCGAGACCTTGGGGCCGTAGTAGGCCGCACCGCCCGGGTCTGGGACCAGCTCGAGGCCGGACTCCACGCAGACGTCCTCGAGGACCTTGGTCGCGACCGCCCAGTCCTCGTCGGAGCCGATGAACTTGTCCTTGCTGGCGTCGCGGGTCGAGAGCTCGAGGTAGAAGTCGTCGAGGCCGAAGTCGCGCAGCAGACCCAGCACGAAGCTGAGCAGGTGGCGGATCTCGTCCGGCGCCTGCTCGGCGGTGACGTAGGAGTGCGAGTCGTCCTGGGCGAAGCCGCGCACCCGGGTGAGCCCGTGCACCACGCCGGACTTCTCGTGACGGTAGACGCTGCCGAACTCGAAGAGGCGCAGCGGCAGCTCGCGGTACGAGCGCTGCCGGGAGCGGTAGATCAGGTTGTGCATCGGGCAGTTCATCGCCTTGAGGCGGTAGTCCATGCCGTCGACGTCGAGTGCCGGGAACATCCCCTCGCCGTAGTACGGCAGGTGCCCGGAGGTGTGGAAGAGCCCCTCCTTGGCGATGTGGGGGGTGCCGACGTACTCGAAGCCCTCCTCGATGTGCCGGCGGCGGACGTAGTCCTCCATCTCCCGCTTGATCACACCGCCCTTGGGGTGGAAGACCGGCAGCCCCGAGCCGATCTCGTCGGGGAAGCTGAACAGGTCGAGCTCACGGCCGAGCTTGCGGTGGTCGCGGCGCTCGGCCTCCTCGATCCGGTGCAGGTGGGCCTCCAGCTCCTCCTTCGTCTCCCAGGCGGTGCCGTAGATGCGCTGGAGCTGCTTGTTCTTCTCGTTGCCACGCCAGTACGCCGCGGCCGAGCGCATCAGCTTGAACGCCGGGATCCGCTTCGTGGTGGGCAGGTGCGGGCCGCGGCACAGGTCCTTCCAGGCGACCTCGCCCTTGCGGTTGATGTTGTCGTAGATCGTCAGCTCACCGGCACCCACCTCGGCGCTGGCGCCCTCCACCGCAGCCACCTCGGTCTCGGCGTCGGTGTCGGCCGCACCCCCCTTGAGCCCGATCAGCTCGAGCTTGTAGGGCTCGTCCGCCAGCTCCTCGCGCGCCTCGTCGTCGGACAACGGCCGGCGGGAGAAGCGCTGGTTCTCCTTGACGATCTTGCGCATCCGGCTCTCGATCTTCTCGAGGTCCTCCGGGACGAACGGGGTCTCCACGTCGAAGTCGTAGTAGAAGCCGTTCTCGATCGGCGGGCCGATGCCGAGCTTCGCGGCCGGGAACAGCTCCTGCACGGCCTGCGCCATCACGTGCGCGGTCGAGTGCCGCAGGATGTCGCGTCCGTCGGCGCTGCCGATGGCGACCGGCTCGACCTGGTTGCCGTCGCTCAGCTCGTGGGCCAGGTCGCGCAGCGTGCCGTCCACCCGCGCCGCGATCACCTCGGGGGCCTCGGCGAACAGCTCCCACGCCTTGGTGCCCGCCGCCACGCTCCGCTCCTCACGCATGTCGGCGTGGACGAGAACGACGTCGATGTCGGACACGAGGCTGGCTCCTGGGGGGGTAGGTCGAGCGGTGGCACCGGGCTGCGCCCTCCGAGAGGAGGACCCCGACGATCGTAGCGACGGCGCGGCGCTGCGGCGTACCCGGTTTCGCCCGTGACTCAGAGTGCCAGCCGGCGACGGGTGGGCAGCTCGGGGGCCGGTCCCATCTCGTGGCCGGGCACCGGCTGGTCTCCGAGGTAGCGACCCAAGTGACCCGCCCAGGGGGCTGCGGTGATGCCGTGGGCGAAGACGCTCACCAGCACGGTCCACGCCGCGATCGTGAAGATCGTCTCCCCCGCCGCCGAGTCGGTCCCGTCGGCGACGAGCACCGCGAACAGGATCGAGGCCAATCCCCGCGGGCCGAACCAGCCCAGGAACAGCCGTGTCCGCCACCGGGTGCCACTGCCCAGGAGCGCCAGCAGCACGGGAACCATCCGCACCACGGTCAGGGAGCAGACGACGTACGCCGCGACCCGCCAGCTCAGCTGATCCAGGGCGGGGCCGACCACGACCGCCCCGAAGATCAGGAAGGTCACCGCACTGAGCAGCTCACCCTCGTCCTCGCTGAAGTCCTGGACGCCGCTGCACTGCCGGCGGGCGACCCGCCCGAAGGCCAGGCCCGCGACGAAGGCGGCGATGAAGCCGTTGCCGTCGAGGACCGAGGACAACGCGTAGGCGCAGGCGGCGAGCGAGAGTGCGGCGAGCTGCCGGTAGACCCCCTCCACGGCTCCCGCCGCGACCCGCCGGTCGAGCAGCCAGCCGCCGAGGATTCCGACAGCCAGGCCCACCGCTAGGCCGAATCCGACCTGCTGGGCCGCGAGCGTGGCCCAGTCGCTGGCCCCACCCACCTCCTCGGCGACGACGGCGGCAAGAAGGACGGTGACCACCGGGACCGCGATGCCGTCGTTGAGGCCGCTCTCGACGTTGAGCGCCTGACGCACCCGCGCAGGCAACCGCCGGTCACTGACCACGGCCTGACCCAGCGCCGCGTCCGTGGGCGCCAGCACCGCAGCCAGCAGGGCGGCCTCGGCCAGGCCGAGCTCGGGTACGACGAGCAGCGCGACGCCCGTGCCGGCCAGCACCGTGAGCGGCATCCCGAGCCCGAGCAGCCGGCCGGGCAGCAGCGCCTCGCGACGCAGCGCGCCCAGGTCGATCCGGATCGCGTCGGTGAACAGCACCAGGACGAGCGTCGCCTCGACCAGCACCGAGACCGCCTCACCCCGCAGGTCGAGGTCGAACCACCCGAGGCCACCGACCCCGACGACAAGACCGATCGTGGTGAACACCATCGGGGCCGTCAGCGGCGCCATCGTCAACCGACCGGAGACCATCGCGAACCCGAGCACCGAGAGGCCCACCAGGAGCACCTCGACCATCGCGCTCTCCGTCCAGTCGTCGTCCCTGGGCTCTCAGCCTAGGGCTCCCCGATCTAGGCCTCCCGCGATCCGGTGTCGGCGCAGCAGTCGTCGGCGCAGCCGCCCCCTGCAGCCGCTTCGGGGGTGAGGTCGTCGGTGAGGGTCGGACCGCAGGCGCAACCTTCACCGCGCAGGCCTGGAGCCCTTCACGGGAGGCGACGGCGGCGATGATCAGGCCGGCGACGGGGTCGGCCCAGGACCAGCCCAGCGTGGCGTTGAGGACGAGTCCGGTGAGGAGTACGGCGGAGAGATAGGTGCAGAGCAGGGTCTGGGTGGAGTCGGCGACGACGGCGTTGGAGCCGAGGCTCCTGCCGGTACGGCGCTGTGCCCAGGAGAGGAACGGCATGATCAGCAGCGAGGCTGTGGCCAGCCCGATGCCCACCGGGGAGGCATCGGGCTCGTGCCCACTGATCAAGGTGCGCACCGACTCGAAGGTGACGTAGGCGGCGAGCGCGAAGAAGGAGAGTGCCATCAGCCGCAGCGCTCGACGCTCGCGGGATTCAGGCAGCGGGTGGCGGAACTGCCACAGGATGATCAGTCCGCTGCTGACCTCGACGACGGAGTCCAGCCCGAAGCCCACCAGCGCGATCGATCCGGCTACCAGCCCGGCGGTGATCGCGATGATCGCCTCGATCACGTTGTAGGACACCGAGGCGGCTGCCAGCAGCTGGGCGCGGCGACCGAGCTGTCTGCGCCGGGTCGGGTCCTCGACGTAGGTGGCGGCGTGTGTGTGGGTGCTCATCTCAAACGCTCCCTTCGCCGTACGCGGGACACAGCACCACGGCGTCGCCAGCGGCTGCGAGCAGTTCCTCGGCCGCGGCGAACACCTTCAGCACCGCGTCGGGATGGGTCAGTGAGAACACCGACGCTCGACCGGCCGGACGGGAGTCCACGAGCCCACAGTCGCGGAGGCAGGCCAGATGCTTCGACACCGTCGACTGGGCGAGGCCCAGGTGCTGGGTCAGCTCGGTCACGTTGTGCTCGCCGAGCAGCAGGTGACGCAGGATCGCCACCCGTGACGGCTCGCTCATCCCGCGGAACAGACAGGCCGCGGCACGACCGGCCGCTGCCTCGTGGAGACCGTCGGAGTCAATGGTCACGGGTTGCGGACTGATCGCCATCCAGCGATATTAGCGCCCTTCGTGCCTTTGTCTGCGACGAGGTCTTGCGGCACCGTCGATCGTCGCCTTGCTCTCCGGATCCATCCGCGGTCGAGGCCAGCCACTGAAGATCGGCTGCTGTGCCGGGGACGCGGTCCATGGGCTCGGTCTTGCCCACCCTGCGCCACGGACCGAGGCGGTTGCGGGAAAGCAGAACCGCCCCTGACCTGCGTCTGCACAGATCAGGGGCGGTTCGGTGTGGGTGGGCGATACTGGGTTCGAACCAGTGACCTCTTCGGTGTGAACGAAGCGCGCTACCACTGCGCCAATCGCCCCGGTGGTGCGCGGGAAACATTAGCGCAGGTGCAGCAGGGCTTGCACACTCGGCCCCCGCTCGTCCGGGCCGCGGCTCGAGCGCGCTGCCCTCCGGCCGGGACCATCGCCTGGCGGCGTATGCCGCTCACGAAGCGGTCACCGCTGTCCAATGTCGGCCAAACTGGACTGGCACCTGACTAGACCATTGGGACTAGAAAATAGACCAGACGCTCAGTTTTCCTAGACCACTTGGGGGACGAATCGGACATATCGGAACTTGCCCTGTCCACAAGTCAAATCTCGTCGCAAACTCATCTCATCGCGTGAGGGCGCGAAGGGTGACCGTGGAGGGCCGCCTGATCGAATCAAAGGGGAACTGAGATGAAGCAGACGAAGACCGCTCGAGTCGTCACCGAGAACGTCGAGCTCGAGTTCGTCGACCCGCAGGGCGAGAGCACGTCGATCGACGCTGACCTGGTCTTCGACCCGGCCGACCCGTACGCCGTCACCATGGTGTTCCGCACCGGCGTGCAGGAAGTCCTCTGGACGTTCGGCCGGGAGCTGCTCATCGAGGGTGTCTACGAGCCCACCGGCGACGGCGACGTCCACGTGTGGCCCTGCTTGAACTCCAACGGCACCGCCGTGGTGATCGTCGAGCTCTGCTCCCCCGACGGCGAGCTGCTCGTCCAGGCCTGCTCCCGCAAGGTCAGCTCCTTCGTCCACCAGATGCTCGCGTCGGTCCCCGAGGGCCAGGAGAGCTCGTTCGTGGACTTCGACGCCGAGCTCGCCCAGATGCTCACCGTCTGAGCCTGCCTCTCGGCACTCGGGTCAGGGATCGCAGCCCTCGGCCTCCTTGGTGGACCAGCACTCCATCAGCTCACGCGTCACGGGACCGGGCGCTTCACGGTCACGGCCGTCGAGCCGGTGCACCCCTTGCACGTCACGGGTGGTGGAGAGCAGGAAGATCTCGTCAGCCTCGTCGAGCACCTCGATCGGCTCGTCGATCTCCACCACGTCGTACCACTCCAGGAGCAGGGCCCTGGTCACCCCGGCCAGGCAACCCGAGGCCAGCGTCGGAGTGCGGACCTCTCCCCCGACGACGTACCCCACGTTGGAGCCGGTCCCCTCACACAGATGACCGGCAAGATTGGCGAAGATCGCCTCCGTCGCGTCGTGCCTGGCCGCCTCAGCCAGGGCGACGACGTTCTCGGCGTACGACGTCGACTTCACGCCCGCGAGCGCTCCCCGCTCGTTGCGCGGCCACGGAACCCGGTGGACCGCCGTGGTCTGCGGAGCCGGCTGCATCGGCGCTGCCACCACCACCATCGTCGGGGTGGCATCGCCACGCCCTGAGCCCAGCGGCGCCGCACCGGCGGTAAAGGTGATCCGGAGCCGTCCCAGCTCCAGGTGCTCGGCATCGAGGACCTCGGTGATCGCGCTGCGCAGTACGGCGGTGTCCGGGGCCGGGAGCCCGAGCGCGGCAGCCGAGCGCTCGAGACGCTGCAGGTGCCGGGTCAGCGCGAACGGTTGGCCCTGGACCACCTTGATCGCCTCGAAGACACCGTCCCCGACCGTGAGGCCGTGATCGGTGACTCCGATCGCCGGAGCCTCTGGATCCTCGAGCAGACGGCCGTTGACCCAGGTGTGCATGCGGCAGATTTTAGCCCGCGTGCACAGGGGATTCCGGGTCCGCGCCACGCGGGACGCACCCCGAGTTTGTGCCAGTGCGCACTTCCGCTATGGTTTCCCACGCACCGCAGGGAAACCGGTGGTTGCAAGCGGACGTAGCTCAGTTGGTAGAGCACAACCTTGCCAAGGTTGAGGTCGCGAGTTCGAGCCTCGTCGTCCGCTCGGAGAAAAAATGCCGAAGCCTCCACGGTGGGTTGGCCGAGAGGCGAGGCAACGGACTGCAAATCCGTCTACACGGGTTCAAATCCCGTACCCACCTCGAACTCAATAACAGCACCACCTTAGGGCGATTGGCGCAGTGGTAGCGCGCTTCCTTGACACGGAAGAGGTCACTGGTTCAAACCCAGTATCGCCCACCAGCATCCGCTATGGTTTCCCACGCACCGCAGGGAAACCGGTGGTTGCAAGCGGACGTAGCTCAGTTGGTAGAGCACAACCTTGCCAAGGTTGAGGTCGCGAGTTCGGAGCCTTCGTCGTCCGCTCGGAGAAAAAATGCCAAAGCTCCCACGGTGGGTTGGCCGAGAGGCGAGGCGACGGACTGCAAATCCGTCTACACGGGTTCAAAT